>CAKSBP010000001.1 GCA_934438135.1 uncultured Clostridium sp.
AAAAAAGTGGGGGATTTTAATAGAAAAGGAATCTGAAAGCCTTGAATTTATTGGCTTAGAGATTCCGAGAGATTATGAAAGTGAATGGAGGTAACTTATGACGAAGAAAGACGTATTAGAATTAAAAAGAAGATTTAAAAAAAGTCAATGTACATTTACAAAAATGTGCGGATGTTATGTAAATGGTGAAAAGGAAATTGTGCTGACCTTTGATGAAACATTTCTGAATCTAGAAGATGATGAAATGCATAAATACTTAGAGATTGCCAATAAAACTCTCTCTGGTACGGTTGGCAATAATCTTCTGGAACTGGAATTTCCATTAGAGGAAGAACAGCCCGGTGGAAAACAGCAGCTTCTTATGGGTTTACGGGAAAGCAGATTAAAAAATCCAGAACTGCTGGAAACGTTCTACCATCTTATTATTGACAGCTATGATTATGCAGGAAACTTCCTGATTCTCGTATATCATGATGCTTACGATGTTATAAAAAAGACAAGCGACAACCAGAAACTAGATGAGTCCGAAGAAGTCTACGAATATCTGATGTGTACCATCTGCCCAGTAACTCTTTCCAAGCCGGGACTTGGTTATCTTGCAGATGAAAACCGTATCGGACCTCGTATCCGTGATTGGGTTGTAAATGCACCAGATACAGGATTTACATTCCCTGCTTTTACAGATCGAAGCACCGATATTCATTCTGTGATGTTCTATACAAAAGATGCAAAAGAACCACATATTGAACTTGCGGAAGACGGTCTTGGATGCCCTGGAAAACCAACTGCTACCCAGCAGAAAAACACATTTCAGTCTATTATCAACAGTGCCGTAGGCGATGATGAAGCCAGTTCCAATGTCCTTATGGATATCCAAGACAGCCTGACTCAAATCGTGGACGAGCAGGAAACTCTTTCTGAATCTGCTGAAGAACCAATTATCCTGACCAATGAATCCGTACAGGAAATCCTGACTGAGACAGGACTTTCCGAAGATATTACAGAAAAAATCCAGTCTGCCTACGAAAAAAATTTCGGTGAAACGCCTCCGGCTGTGGAGCATTTAATTGACTCTAAAATTCTAAAACAGAACGAACAGCGTAAGAAAGAAAAAGCTCTTGCAAAACAGGTCATTCAGTTACAGGAAAAATTAGAAGAAACAACGAAAACCCTTCAGGAACCTTCTCTTTATGAAAACACATTAGATGAACGTTTGGATACAATAGAAATGACAGAATCCTCTATGGACAATGAAAATGCAGTAAATACGAATACACAGGATTCTACTCCAGGTATCCAACCATCCTATGATGTTTTCCTTCGTGTCAAACCGGAAAAAGTAGAGCAGATTAAATCACAGGTCATCAATGGAAAGAAATGCATCATCATTCCAATGGATGAGGATGAACATGCCAATGTAAATGGATTGACAAATCTATTATAAAAAGTACCGCATCTTTTTCACTCTATGCTTAGTTACAACTCTCTAGTAGTGGTTTTGGATAAACCGTTATTTGTTTGGGGAAGGACTGTAAATGCAAAACTCGTGAAATGATGCGGCTTTTTTAACTATAAGAGTAAAAAAATTACAGGCTTTTTTACTCTCCTATCTCCTCTGCTCTCTCCACTTCAAATCTCGGAATCACTCCCAGTGTATTTTCCTTATGTTTCGGATTTACCCAGCACGTATCTATTCCTGCCAAACTTGCTCCCAGAATATCATTCTGTAAAGAATCTCCAACCATAAGAACCGACTTCGGATCGGTAATTCCTCTGTCTTTTAAAATATACTCAAAAAAACGGCCGTCTGGCTTAATCCATTTGACATCCTCAGAAATATAAACTTTCTGAAAATATGATTCTATTTCTGAAATTCTGGGTTTCTGAATACAAGTAAGACCATTGCTTCCTATCAGAAGTTCGGTATCTTTGCTTAACATTCTAAGAACCTCTTTTATATTCCCTATAAAGGATTCCTCCGTACAGAAATAATGCAGAAAATGTTCACTCAATGCATCTGCCTCTACATCTGTGTTTATGTACTTTTTCCAAGCCATAAATCGATTTTTCACAAACTGATAATATAACGGATGATAATTTTCCTGAATGTATGAAGAACAGCTGTTTTCCATATCAAGCCGGTTCCATTCCTGATTACAGACTATCTGAAACTGATGAAGCAAATCTTCATCATATGGAATTCCAAACTCATCCATTGTTTTCTCAAATGCATTCTGCTCCGTTTTTTCATAAGAAATTAACGTATTATCAATATCAAAAATGATAGTCTTATACTCCTTAAATCTCATTCTACCATTCCCCTCATCTTTTTTGTACTATCTGCTGTACACCTGAATGATTTTTATTAGTATTTCAACAACCTGTTCCATATCTTGAACTGCAATATATTCAAACTTTCCATGGAAATTATGGCCGCCAGTACAAAGATTTGGACAAGGTAGTCCCATATAGGATAATCTGGCACCATCTGTACCTCCACGAATCGGAACAACAATTGGTTCTACTCCACATTCTTCCATTGCTTTCTTTGCATTTTCAATCAGATGCATATGTGGTTCCACCATAGATTTCATATTATAATAAGAATCTTTGACAACTGCTGTAACCGTTCCTTCTCCATATTTTTCATTTAAATAGTCAACAATCTTTTCAAAACGTTCTTTTTTCTTTTCAAACTGTCCTCTATCATGGTCACGAATAATATAATCCATCATGGCCTTTTCTACACCACCATTAAAAGAATCCAGATGATAAAATCCTTCATAACCTTCTGTGTTTGCTGGATCTTCAAACTTCGGAAGCATACTGTGGAATTCCATTCCTACATGAAGAGCATTGAGCATTTTATTTTTCGCAGAACCTGGGTGAATATTATTTCCGTGAATTTCAATCTTTCCTGATGCAGCATTGAAATTTTCGTATTCCAATTCACCGATTCCTCCACCATCAACCGTATAAGCAAAATCCGCACCCAGTCTCTTTACATCAAAGAAATCCACACCTCTTCCAACTTCTTCATCTGGAGTGAATGCAATTTTAATAGTTCCATGAGGAATCTCAGGATGTGATACCATATACTCTGCCATCGTCATAATTTCCGCAACGCCCGATTTATCGTCTGCCCCAAGAAGGGTGGTTCCATCAGTCACAATGACATCTTTTCCTTTGGCTTGTAAAAGCTCTGGGAATTGTTCTGGCGATAAAATAACCTGTAAAGATTCATTTAATACAATATCTCCACCATTATAATTTTTCACAATACGAGGCTTTACATTTTTGCCGGACATAGCCGGTGCCGTATCCATGTGAGAAATAAATGCTATTGTTTTACATCCCTCTTTAGTTGCAGGAATACCTGCATATACATAGCCATACTCTTCATCCAGACTTACCTCGCTTATCCCAATTTCTTTCAATTCCTCGACTAACAAACGTGCCAGGTCAAACTGCTTTTTTGTACTTGGAAACTGCTCCACATCTTCTTCTGACTCGGTATCAATGGAAATATACTTTAAAAAACGTTCTAACACTCTGCTCATTCTTTTCCTCTTTTCTGTTTTACAACAAATTTTATTACTACTCTTTCCCCATCAGCAAATCAATATAATGATTTATATAAGGAGATTCTCCATGAAACGGACTTAAATCACATTCCTTATCCCGATACTGCATGCCAATCATAGCATTCCGGCGGATTACATTCTTTCCACGCCAGCCACAGGACGTACTGCTTACCTTCTCCTTAAAAAATTTATTATCCATCCCTGCAAATGTTTCTAAATCCCCATCCATATAAGACAGCGTCTGAAACTCCTTAAGTATTCCCGTTTCTGCCTGTTCATTGTATGGGCATTTCAACTGACAGAAATCACATCCGAATACATTTCCCTTTAACAGTGAAATCTCTTTCTGGCTGACCTCTTTTTTCTGAGTCAGGTAAGACAGACAGATATTCGGATTAATAAAGCCTTTGTTAATGGATTTCGTCGGACACTCTTTCAAGCATTTTTCACATTTTCCACATTCTTTATGTTCTTTGATTTCTTCAAAAGAATGCCTGTCCTCACACGGAAGTTCCAAATCCATCAGAATTTCCCCCAAAAAAACGTAGGAACCATATTTCTTTGTAATCAGCATATTATTTCTGCCAAGAAATCCAACCCCAGCCAAATAAGCAAGGTAACGTTCCGGCAGAGTATTGCTGTCTACAAAACCTTCTGCTTTTCCACCAAGAGATTTTATAAATTCACAGATTTGAGCCAAATATTGATGCACTACCCGATGATAATCCATCCTCTTTGTATATATGGAAAATCCATTATCCACATTTTCTCCTTCATGATAATAAGGAAATGCAATAGAAAGAATCGTCTTCGCATCATCCATATAATGTGCCGGACGAATTCGTTTTTCCACATCTGACTCTTCAAACTCATTTTGTAGGTTCTTCTTCTGCCGTTCTTTATAAAATTCCTTTAACTCTTGAAACTCCCGGCAGGGGATAAATCCAAACACATCCAATCCCAGGCTTTGTAAAAATTCTTCTATCTGTTGTTTTTTCATGACTTACCACCATTTAATTTCTGTTATAAACAGTATAATCTGATTTATCAAACATAGCAAGGGTAGGTGCCACATAATTTTTATACCTTTAACTGATAAAATTTCATATCAAAGATATCTTCATTACACTATCTTCTTCCACATATAATATGTTATAATAAAATCCTAAAAATAATTCACAGGAGGTAATATTATGTCTTTTTTTAAAAATTTTAAAAAGCGTGCTTTTGTTTCTCTACTCACTCTAGCACTAGCTTTTCAGCTGATTCCTTCCATCACGCATGTACAGGCTGCATCCAATAAAATTTACAATCTAAAAGAAGGAAAAACCTATTCCTTTAACCTTGATCAGTCTGGTGAAACAGAAAAAATATCTTTTTCCCTCAGTAATGATGTGTACAAAATCAAAGTTAACGGTAAACTAAACCGGAGCATTAAGTTGGATAAACTGGATTTCTATTCTCCAAAAATGCAGATACTGGACATTGATAAAAACGATGGTTATCTGGATATCTGGGTTTATGCCTATGCCTTTTCCGAAGATATCTGTTATTCTGGTTTATACCGTTATTCTTCTGGGAAAATTAAAGCACTCTACATACCAAAATATAAAAAACTTAATCAATATGCTGAATTTGGCAATGGATACATTACTCAGACGGATGGAAAAGGAAAGTTCTACATCTGCTACGACCGTGCATTTTTCACTGACTGCCTGATCGGAAATCATTACGACTCTATTCCTTACCGTCTTTCTAACGAAAAAGTATCACGAATAAATACGAATACCTATCCAATCCATAAAGTATTTACTACCGATGGTTCCTATACCTTAAATAAAAGCGTTTCTTTCTTAAAGAAACCATCTACAAAAGCTAATACTTCCATGACACTAAAGAAGGGTGCTAAGGTTTATCCTGTATCCACTTACTGTACGAACAAAAGTCTTTTTGTAAAATTTAAAACAAAATCCGGCAAAACCGGCTGGCTGAACGCAAATAATTATTCCTTCGAGCACATGGGACCTTTTACAAATATTCCAATGTTTGATTAATTTTTATTTACTGTTAGAGCTATTTGCTAATCGTTCTACACCAAATCATCAGTAATAGGTGATGCATCGTTTGACAATTCGCACATCTGCAGTCCTTATTGAAGACTACATTTCTTATCAAAATAACACTAGGGACTGCAACTAAGCAAAGAGTCAAACGATGCACCTCTTTTATATCTCAACTATATTCCTGTCACAAACATAAGGTGCTGCCATATCCCGGTGTGCTATATGTAATGGATGATGCTGATATTCCATCTCCGCCTCTTTCGATTCAAACTCACTATACATAACAATATCATAAGGTGAATCTGCTTTATTTTCTTTCAGTTCCATCACCTTAAGTCCTGGTATCTCTCCATTCATTCGGTGCAAGGATTCTTCCAATTTATTTAATATTTCCTGTCTGTTTTCTTTCGTTACTTTGTCCGTAAAACGAAACATAACGATATGACGTATCATTAAAACCACTCCACTCCTTCGCATTTTACTATAAAAACATTTTAACAAAAACGCACTTCCTATTCTAGAATAGAAAATGCGTTTTTAGATGTTCCAGATTTTTCTTCTACATAAAAGCCTATGCTTTATCTTTCTTCTCTTTAACCAAATACAGCAACAAGTGCAAATAATATAACTAGTATATCATCTATAATCTTCAATACATCCTTTATTGCATTATCGGTTTCTTTCATTTGTTCAAGCTTTTCCTTAATAAATGCTTTCTCTTTTGAGTTATAATAATCTCCTAATAAATCAGTCTTCATGAGGAGATATAATAACAAAGTATCATGCTCATCAATTGTATCATTCTTTAAAGCTTCTAACATACTTGCTGTTGACTGCTTCATAGAATCTAAATCTGCTTCATAGACAATCTTCTTTTTTCCAAGTAAACCTTTTTTCTCATTTTCCTTCAACTGATTATCACTTACTAAGGAACCAATTATATCTGCAACGTGCTGATTAGAATACTGTGTTTTTACATCAAAGCAAAGCATTCTTATTACATCATATGTGGTCTTCTTTTCTGATTTTTCAATTACATTATATAAAGTTTTTAAGTACCCTAAATCACTTGGAAGCTCCTTTTTAACTATCATACTGAAGTCTGAAGAAAGCATTGCTGCCAATCCCTCTGCATTAATTTTGTTTAATTCAATAATTTTATTTTGTTCTAATTCATAAATTCCTGCTGCAATTGTTCCTAATAAATTTTTTACTGCGATAAATGAATTCAAATCAATCCCCTTCGCAATATTTAATAATGCATAATCCTTGGATAATGATTTTGTCATTATAACTCCTCCTTTTACTTGAATAATTTTTCTCGTGCTAAGAATTATCTTTACTTTTACAGTTTAAAGATAACTTATCTGCAAATTCCATTACCAGCTGTTTGAAATATTTACTATCCAGATTAATTTCCTGAAAATGAATAGAAATCTCTGCATAGCTTCCATAATCAAAGATTCGGAATGCAAATGGATTTGAAAATCCTACGGTTTCAAAAGGTAAAATGGATGACCATAAAGGCTCATGATTTATTGTGCTATGGTATAATTTCTGATAATCAAATACTACACCACTTGAAATATAGTCATTAGAAATACTAAATTCTATATCCTTACTCATCACTTTCTGCAGCATTTTCTCCACCGCTTTTACATAGGTAATAAAATCCATGATTTCACTTTCCTCTATGCCTGGAAAACATAACATAAATGAGAAGAATCCCATTATATCCAGCTTATTACAATTAGTACGCCCTGAAACATAATATAGAACAGCAGGATTTTTTTCCTCCAGACAGTTCTGCATAATTCGATTAAATGTTGCCAGAAGAACTCCGTATTCTGTTAATTGATATCTTCTGCAAAACTCCTTCAACGAAAAATACAGTGCATCCGGCAGACGGTATCCTACCATCTTATGCTGCTCATTCGATGAAAATGGAATCTTTTTTATTACAATATTCTTCTCTCTATCAGAGTCATAATTTTTTTGCTTACAAAGTTTCTGAAGTCCATCATGAATTTGTCCTATACTTGCAGGCTTTACTGTCCGGCTAATATAATCCCAGTATATATGTGTCTGCGTTCTACTATCTGAATTCTGGTTGTACTTCTTAATATAAGAATAGTAAGAATATTCTTCATCTCGTTCCGTTTTTTCTACCTGTGTATTGCTATAATAATATGCTTCTAAACTATCTAAAAAATATATCAGCGATAAATAATCAAATATATTATGGTGAACTGACAACACTAGAACTGGATTCTGCTTTCCTTTGCAGCATACTAATTCATAAAGTATATTATTTTGTAGTCCAATCTCATCAAATAAATTCACCACAGATCCTACTAACTCTTCATCAAGGTCAATCGAAAGCATCTTTTTATCCAAATCAATTGTCTGTTGTGAATAAATAATATCTTTTGGTTCTCTGCTTTCGATTCCAACCCTAACGTATTTTCCTCGTTTTCCAAAAGCCATGGAAAAACAGTCATTGTTCATCTGTATATTCCGATATGCTGCATTCAGCTTTCCCATATCTATCATTTTGCATAATGGTATAAAATAAATCATCTGATTTACACATTTGTACTTACTCATTAATTCACCAGAAAACTCAATATCTGCAAGATACTGCTGCAATGGCAGAAGCCTCTCTGCTTCATTTCTCCTCTTCCTACGATTTGAAACATTCCCGCTGGTATCCATCTTATTCTGGCTGTCTGCCGTTTTCTGCTCCATAACGCTCTGGAACATTTCTTTTACGGTCATAGCTAGATTAAATCTTCTAATTTGATATTTAACTTTAAAAACTTTCTGTAACTTATCAATTAATTTGAATAATCGTATAGAATCAATCCCCAGTTCCATCAGCGATTCATTCCCATTTATCCTATAACCTGTTATCTTCTCAATTACAGAAAACATTTTTTCTAACTCTTCGCTGTTTTCTGTATTCCTTTCAACATTTAATGCACTTATCCTACCTAATGCATGTGTTTTATAATCCGGAAGTGCTTCTTTATTTAATTTTCCGTTATTAGTAATTTCAAAACGCTCTACTGGAACAAAAACCTGTGGAATCATATATTCCGGTAGTTTTTGTTTCAAAGCATTTATAATAGAAAAAAGTGTGACTTCTTCTTTATCTTCTTTTGTAAAGTACGCAATCAGCTTATCTTCTGCAAATTTTTCTTCATTTGTATTTTTCTCTAAAATAACTTTACATATTTGAATATGTTTCAGCTTTTCCATTGCCTTTTCAATTTCATCAAGTTCAATTCGATACCCCTTAAATTTTATCTGAGTATCTTTTCTTCCTATGTAACAGAGAGCACCTTCCTTTGAATAATATCCAATATCACCTGTCTTATACATTTTCCCGCTGTCACACAAAATATCTTTGCAGAATACAGACTCCGTCAATTCAGGATCATTCATATAACCTAGGGCTACACCTTCCCCTGCTATCCAGATTTCTCCTTCTTTCTCTGTACCCAGCAGGGTTCCCTGATCACTTAACACATATACCCTGGTATTACCAATCGGATATCCAATTGGTATACTTTCATATTTTTCTTCATCATAACGGGTCATATGAAATAATGTTGTTTCTACCGTACATTCTGTTGGTCCATATGAATTAGTAACTCTAATATCCGGACAATGCTGAAAAAAGTTATGGATAATATGTTTTCTTAATGTATCTCCGGCTAAAAGATAATGTCTTAGAGTCAGCTTTTTCTGTGGATGTTCGTCTAAATAACGATTCAACATATCCATAATCAGTGGTGTTCCATCACAAACATCAAGTTCATTTAGACAATCAATTAGTTTTTCTGGTTCAAATTTAAACTCGTGAGGTATTATATGTAATGTATGGCCAAGCATTAAAGATGGAAACACCTGTTGAACTGATAAGTCAAATGCAAAAGATGCCATAACACCAATTTGCAGACATAACCTGTCCAGCTTATCCAATACTTCGGTCTTCATCCCCATAACAAGATTATATAACGAACTCTGTGATATAATTACTCCCTTAGGCTTTCCTGTTGACCCTGAAGTAAATATAACATATGCCTTATCTGTTTTCTTATAATCCTGATTACATGAAAAATTCTTTGGAACATCCGATTCTGCTGCCTGACTAAAATCTAGAATTTTTACCTCTTTTTCCATTTTTTCTGCATATTTTTTCTGCCCAATTACAAATGGTACCTGAGCCTTATGAACCATATAAGAAAGTCGTTCATCTGGTAAATGTTCATCTAAAGGAAGAAAATAATTACCGGACTTTAAAATACCAAGTACAGCTATTATATGCTCAATTGTTCTTCCGCATAAAACACCAATGCAATTATCCTTGCTTCCCAGCATATTATTTATATTATACGCTATCTTATCAGATTCAATATCTAATTCGCGAAATGATATTTTTTCCATACCAAGCTGAAGGGCTATCCGATTCTCATACATTCCCACATATTTTTTAAAATGCTCAATTACAAAACAGCTTTCATCATATGATACCGCATTTCTACATAAAGCATATAATTCCTCTTTGGTATTCAAATTGTAATATTCTGTTTCTAAAATATAGGGCTGTACACAATACCCAAAATGAGAAGCATAATTTATAATATCGACAAGTTCACCATTGTCATAATTTTCTACATAATATTCTTTCTTCAATTCCTGCAGATATGTTCCAGGTGCTAACACAAAACCGGTTCCAATGTAATGATTCACACACTGCTCAGGTTTCTCATCTGCAGATACAATATTCATGGCATCATCAAATGTCACACTATAATTCTTCTTTATTTTATCCAATTCTTGTGTAGGAATAATAACATCATATATTGTTCTTTTCTCTTGATAACGTTCCGCTAATCCTTTTAAATCAAATGATTGAAAATATTCGTCTCCTAATGCAATCAGAATATCTTCCTGATACAAATGTTTTTCCTCAAGGGCACTATAAACCGCATCCATCACACCTTCAGAAATGTGTTTTTGTACGACATATTCTATTACAATGTCTTCATACTCATTCCCTATTATTCTCTGTATTTCATGTTCCTTTTCATCCACAACAATAATAATTCTCTGCATCTGTGGAATACTGGATATCTGCTCCACTTTTCGCTGCAACAGACTTTTTCCATTCACAAGAAGCATGCATTTACTTTGTTCCCCTTTTAAACTGCCTACTCTTGTTCCTTTTCCGGCCGCTAATATTATACTTATCATATACTCACCACACATCACTCATTAGATTTTTGTATCTATTATCTTATAGCATTGTTCTATAATTGATTCTGCACCACTTTTTTTCCAGCATACCATCATCTCAGAAGCCATCTTTTCAACTCCCAGACTATATTTCTCGTAATGTTCCAAAATTTCTTTTACAGCATGCTCCATCTGTTCTTTGCTGATTGGACGTTTCCTGATAAGTATTCCAGCACCATTTTCTTCTAATGCCAGCCCTGTCTGATAATCTGGAAAATTAGCTGGAATTACAATCATAGGCGTTCCGCAGAATAAGGCTTCTTTTACACCGGTAATACCGCCATGAGTTACAAATATTTTTGCTTCACTGAGTTCTTTCAGTTGATCTGCAAACTGTAAATAGATCGTTTCCGCCTGATGTCCTAATTTTTCTATTATTCTCTCATTGCCACCTGCACTGACTCTTTTTTCCATCTTAATTTCCTTCATACAAGATAGAGTATCATACAGTAAACTATAATTATATTCATCCGAAATGGTTCCACGGGATATATAAAGACAGTTCTTTTTCTCACAATCCAACTTTTTCGTGACACTCATCCCCATATAGTTTACATCTTCTATCAGCAGCTCTTTTTCCCTTTGTAACAGAGGCGAAATATATGCAAAATGATATATTGGATAACTGAGATCATTTCGTTTCTTATTTCTTCTTGTTCTAGACTGTCCTTTTCTATTTATGGCAAGGACCTGGTCATAGGTAACTTGAAATTCACATACACTTCGTATAATTTCATCATAAAATCTTTGAAAATCACTACTCTTTGAATAAGCAGGCATATAAGTAGAACAATTCAACCGGATAACAGGTTTCTTCAATTTATCCAATATATGGCCTACAAAATTGGCTTGAGAATCGCAAAATATAATATCTGGAGAAAATTCTTGTATTTTTTCATAGTATAATTCGCAAAATCTCATAGAGAGCTCATTTATAACTAGATTTCTATCATTAATTATAACATTGTCTGTAAGATAAGCATAATAATGTGCAGCCGCATTACTATCCTCTTGAAAATTAGATGCCGCTGAAGTTAAAAAATGCATAATTTCATCCGGATATTCTTCTAACTGAACATGTTCTCTTTCAATTAGTTTTCTAAACTTAGAGGCAGCAAAAACTAATACTTCCACTTTCCTTTCCGCTAATAGTTTTATAAGCTCAAGGTTCGGATTAATGTGACCGTAGTATGGCATGCAGAAAAACGTTATTTTCATATTTCATAAAACATCTCCTCTACCTCTTTATTTGGTATGTAAAATAATAACTCATCTATCGTTGTTGGCGAAATCCAGTATCCTTTCTGTGGAAAATCCATAATTTTATCAACTGTTTTTCCTCTATAAGTTAAGCCGCCTTTTACTCGAATTAAAACAACTCCATCTTCATATAACAAATCATTTTCCGCATATACCTGCTCTTTATTCATTTTACAGTCTAACTTTTCTATAGTTCCATCAATATGATAAATCGTATCAATATACTTTTTATTCATAAATACTCTAATGTCCGATTTCTGGCTTGGTTTCACTCCAAGCCATTCACTTTCTTCATCCTGACAGACTTTCTCGCCACTATACATGGTTCCTAATACACTCTTTATCAATATATTATCCATATTCCATACACTCCTGACTTTAAACTAACAGCTTTGTTGCCTTTGCATAAAATACTCTTTGCAAATCCAAATCAAAATTCTTCGTCTTCACGACTGCTCCAAGCATATCAAGCTGAGCGTAAGAATCAACACATAGTTCCATACCAAGTTCGCCCATATGTTCATATTGATACGTTCCTGGAAATGGTGTATTAAGACCAAATGCGATATCAATATTGTTCGTATACTTTTTCTTTAGCATTTCCATAAAAGATAATGTATCTTCCATCGTTTCCTCTGTATCACAATAATGTCCAAACATAAAAGATGTTGCAACCCTGATTCCTGATTCTATTGTCTTTCCTATTACGACTTCTGCATCCTTCAGATTCAGCTGCTTTTGTATTTTCTGTAATACTTCCTGATTTCCACTTTCTATTCCATATTGAATTCTTTTACATCCGCTCCGTTGTAATCCTTCCAGTAAATCTAATGACCGTATCATAGCATCTACCCTGGATTCACATCTCCAGGCAAACTTTAAACTACATGCATCGCAAAGTTCTATAAAACGTTTTACTCTTCGGTATACAACTGTAAAGGTATCATCAATGTAAAATATTTGTTTTGTCCTTCCTGATTTGTCTAAAAGAAACAAGCTTTCCAAAAATACATTTTCTATATCACGTACTCTGTATTTTCCGCCGGACATAGTAACGGCGGCACAATATATACATCTTCCCGGACATCCACGGCTGGAGAACAGCGTTGGCATAGGTGCCTCATAAGACTGAGGTATAAAATCCCTGTTTATAATTGGTGCCAGATCCAGATCCTTTATATGCTTTGCTTCCTTTCCATATTTAAAGGTTTTATCTATATCTAGATATATAAGTCCACTTATATCTTCATAACGGATCAGCTTCTGTTTTGTCCTTACTGCTTCCACCAGTTCCAGACTCGACTGCTCACCGTCACCAACCATAATAAAGTCAACATATCTCTTCTTTAGACAGTATTTTGTATCTACGGTCGCATGAGGTCCCCCAAAGAGAATTGGGATATTTCTATATTTATGCTTAAAAAATTTTGCCATGGTCATGAAGGAATCAACATTTTCAGTATACACTGAGAATGCAATATAAAGTGGATTAAGACACTCAATCATTTCACATAATTCATTTGTATCAACTTTTCTGACACTAAAATCAATGACTTCAACATTATAGCCATGAGCCCTTAATACATTTGCTATAGACATTACCCCTAATGGTGGAATATAGCTGCTTCTTGCCAAATCATCATTGCCACTATTCGATTTCACAATATAAATAACGCTCTGCATTCTCTCACTTCTCCTTTGCGAAATATGTAATTAAACCCTTGTATATCCGCCATCTACAATCAGATTATGTCCGGTTATACTATCTGCCTGTTGGCTGGATAAAAACGTAATTGCATTGGCTATGTCCTCTGGCTTTGCATAGTGCTTAAGTGGTATCTTGTTTAAATACTTTCTTTTATTTTCAGGACTCATAAGGTAATCATAATTTGTTGCATTAATAATAAATGTTGGTGAAACACAATTTACTCGTATTCCGTATGGTGCCCACTCAGCTGTCAATGCATTTACCAGTCCTAAAATTGCACTTTTACTTGCACAGTAAGATGCTCTTTTCACATTTCCTACAACTGCATGCTGGGATGCAACAAACACAATATTTCCTTTTCTAGCTACTAATGACTGTTCGGCAATCAACTTTGTCAGGAAAAAGGCACCCTTAATATTTACATCAAATACATAATCCCAAATTTCTTCGTTAATATCACTTACCGAATCCATAACGTTTAATCCAGCATTATTTACAAGAATGTCGACTTTTACTCCATCCTTATTCATTTTCTCAACTGCTGCTTCAATCGTACTAATATCTTCATAAGATGCAAAATAGTATTTCACTCCAACACCAGTTTTACTGCATTCGTCCGCTAACTCAATAACCCTATCTGTATTATCCGGGTGATCTAGGAGAATTATATTTTCTACACCTGACTCACAATATGATTTACATAATGCATGTCCAACATATCCGCCAGCTCCTGTAATTAATACGCTTTTTCCTGTAAAGTCTATTACCATACTTATTACCCCTATCTATCTTTAGCTTTTTTTCCAAATTCCTTCATTGTACCATAATGTACAACTCCACGTGTAAACAACTTAGCACCTACAATCGTTACAATAATATCTGCTATTACTAATAGAACAATTGCTATTACAACATTACATGCATGTACGTACCCCATCATATAACGGACGAACATAACCGATGGTGACGTAAATGGCAGGTAGGAACAGATTACGGATACAATTCCATCTCCTTCTAATGTACCAATACAAATGAAGAACTGAACCATTGCAATAAACTCAATTGGAAGTAGAGCCATGGTCAAGTCATCATTATGATTTACAATGGAAGCGCTGCTTGTATTAAGCAGTGAATATAATACGAAACCTAAAATAAAGAGAATAATATAAAATACAAGTCCCAATTTACATGCACTTGTAATATGGATACCCATACTTTCAAGTATCGTTAAATTATTCAGATTATAAGAAATCGTTCCTGCTATGAGCACTAATACCAGTTGAATTAAACCACTTAGTCCAATGGCTGCTGTTGTTCCAATATATAATGGAATGGGTTTTATAGATGTTGTAAGAATTTCCATTACTTTATTGGTCTTTAAATATCCAATTTCTGTAGCTGCAGAAACGGAGTACATAACAATTACAATAACCATAACCATATATAAAATATAGGTAATCATAAAATTATCTGTTTTTGTACTTGGATCAATTATTTCCATACTAATATTAGGACTAACCTTATTTACAACATCAGCAGAAATATCTAACTCTGTTATATTATAATCCTGTACCACCTGTGTAATTACCGACTTTAAACTTTCGAAATCCGTTGAACTTACATTTCCAGCATCAATGGCTTTTATATGAATTAAACTATCTTTCTCTTCTAAAATAACGTAAGATTTTTTATCTTCTTTCGCACTCTGTTTCATTTTGCTTTCAGATAAATTACTATCTGCCTTACTGTAATTTAAACTAATATTAGCCAGGGCACTATCTGCTAAATCAGAACTTTTCAATATTCCCGATATATAATCTGTTTTATCTATAACATATACTGCTTTCTTGTCAGTTTTATCACCCATTTCACTTACTATGAAAAACGACAAGAAACTTGCAATCATCATAATGGCTGTCACAATAATATAGGTTTTGCTTTTAACCTCTTTTTTCAAATAATATTTAAATACAACTCCGAATTCACTCATACTTTTATCCCTCCTTTATCACTGAGTTTATGATTCTTCCTGAGACTGAGACTCTGTATCTTCTTCTCCTACAATCCCCAAAAAGATGTCCTGCAATGTTTCCTGACCACGCTCAATCGACGAAATTGGTAGATTATAATTTATTACCTTTCTCAAAAACAGATTTAAATCCTCGGCTTCTCTGCTATCTAAGTTTACAATATAACTTAACTCTCTCTTTTTAATCGCATTTAATTCTTTTGGCATGGAAATCTCCTTATTCAGAGTCAGTGTTACATATTTTTTGGCATGTTTTGCCTTCAGTTCATCAATGGTTCCGGTATACATAATATTGGACTTGTTTATAATCGTTACCTCATCACAGACCTCTTCAATAAGTGCAAGCTGGTGACTCGATACAAGTACACATTTTCCATCTTCCTTAAATTGTCTAAGTAGTGACATAACAAGTTTCATATTTACAGGGTCCAACCCACTGAATGGCTCATCAAAGATAATAACATCTGGATTATGTACTAAACATGCAACCATCTGTACTTTCTGTTGATTTCCTTTTGACAGGCTTTCCAGATAGGATTTCTTATATTGGGAAATTTCAAGTTTTTCCAGCCAGTAATCAATGCCCTTTAGAGCCTGTTTCTTTTCAACACCTTTTAATGCCGCAAAAAAGACCAGCTGATCCAGAACTGTTTCCTTTAGAAACATACCTCTTTCCTCTGCCAGATATCCCACATTTTTAAGGTCTAACTTTGCTTCTTTTCCATTAACTAATATCTTTCCGCCATCCTTTTTCAAAAGCCTTAGTAATGTACGAATCGTTGTAGTTTTTCCTGAGCCATTTCTTCCTACTAAAGCCATTAGCTTTCCACTTGAAAAACAAAAGCTTACACCATTTACTGCACAAAAACTACCATAGTACTTTTTCAGTCCTTCTAATTTAATCTCCATAACTTACCTTCCTTCACACTATTACTTATAAATTATTTTGATACTCCCTTTTCTTAAGTTTTTGACAATGCGTAAACATACCAGCAAGATCCATTATTACAACTAATGCTAATACTCCAATAATCATAATCTTAAAAAAAATATCTATATGTATGATATTCACTAAATTTGCAATATTATATCCCCAGAACACTGGCTTGAATAGCACACTACAAATAAAAAACAACGTAAGAAGCACTCTCTTCCTTCTTGATATTTGAAGTTCTCTAATACTCCTTCTCTTAGAAAAAGTAATGTATGCTGCAATAAAGCTTTTATCTAATAAATTTGTCATACCAGTAATGGAACTGACGAACCAATAACCATCCAATTTAACAAATGGTATTAAATTATAAAATGCAACAAAAATACTTGTTATAGAAAACGCTATCAATGATATGGAAACTATTCCAAATAAGCTGATTATCTGTGCAGCTAATAATAAAAACAGTCCAATATATATATTTATATAGACACCTGCCAGAGAAACTTTTGCCCGCTTTTTTCTATCTGAAATCAAGTAAATATTAGTTACATCGCAGTAAAAAGCCGGGAATAAATAAAACAGTACAATCCCCATTTTACTTACGTTTCCACCATATTTCTTGCATACCACCCCATGAGCCATTTCATGAAATGCTGTACTTAAAAGTAGAAGAATTACATATACAATTATGTCTGGAATAGTAAATTTCACTGTAGTTTCTACCTGTTCCATAGCTCCTAGTTTCCACAAAGTTCCTAGAATAATCAATACATTTATAACAAATAGAGCAATAAAAGAAACAAATCCAGATTTAGAAAACATCTTCACATATGCTGGATAAATGCTCTTCATAACCTTATCTACCTTAAAATCTACAATCTTAATTTTGGAAAGGTCCTGAAATCTGCTTGTTTTTGGTTTCGTATCTGATAGAAAACACCACTCTTCAAACTTTTTCTGGATAAATGTTTTTTCTTCCTCATTCAACTGCTCTGTATTTTCAATATTGAGTGTATCAACATTTTCCTCCTCTCCTAAAAGCGTCAGCAGAAACCTTATTTCACGGCCTCCTAATCTAACAAATTTCCCAGTATTATTATTCTTGACCAGAAATTTTTGCTTTTGTCCGCTATTTTCCTTCTGTTCTTCTACGATATACAAATGCTTAACATTCATATCATATTCTCCTTTCAAAGAAACCGCTTAAAGACCCTTGCAAACTTCTGTGATATGTTATGAAACATTTCTTCCTCAATTGTAAATGGTGGTAATATGCTGATTCCCAGATTATGACCTGGATTATTAAACGCATATGCTAATATTCCAAGTCTCTTTAATTTTTCCAATATGTCCATTAGTTTTTCATTATTACCTTTTCCATTGAAATCAATAGCTATCATTAATCCAGTTCCTCTTACTTTCACACCAAGAGAATCTAACTGGTTTCTCAATTCGGCAGCCAGCAGCTCACCTTTTCGTTTTACTTCAAAACTAGAATATTCCTGCATAATTTCTAAAACAGCATCTGCAGCCGCTATGGATAATAGGTTGCCGCCCTGTGTAGAAAAATGTTCTAATGATTCCTGTGCATTAGCGAATACTTCGGCAGCCTGATTTGAAAATGCAAGCACGCCCAATGGAAGAAAACCATTATTTAATGCTTTGGACAAACATAATAAATCTGGTTTAACCTCGTCTTTCTGAAATGCGAACGGATAGCCTGTCCTTCCAAATCCTGTCGCCACTTCATCAACTACAAATAAAGCATCTGACTCATTACATAAGCTCTGCAGCTTTTGTAATACTTTAGATGGAATCTCTACAACTCCTCCTGATGCAAATATTGGTTCCACAATAACACCGGCTAAAGAATCTCCGAATTTTCCAAAAAACTCTTCTAGGATTTTATTCCACTGCTCCGAATCTTCTAAATCCTCCGGAACATCAATCCACTCAATCTCTGGAAGCAGCGGATGAAAATCCATGACATATTCCTTATCTATCCCACTTATACTCATTGCACCATAAGATGTACCATGATAAGAAAGTTCAAATGCACCAATTACCTTTTTGCCTGGACTGCACTTTATCTGTTGATACTTACGACAGCTTTTTATGGCCGCTTCAACCGACTCTGAACCGCTGCAAGTGTATAAAACTGTAGAAAAGCCGCCAAGGTAATCACACAGCTTTTCGGCATACTGCACCTGAATATCCGCTTGATTCTGTACTAAATTACAAAACGGAAGCTTATTCATTTGTTTCATTACACTTTCTTCAATCTTTTTATTTCCGTAACCAAATGACGTATTCCATATTCCGCTGTTTAAATCTAAATATGGTTTTTCATTTTTATCAAATAAGTACATTCCTTCTCCTCGTACCATAAAAGGATCTGGATCTATGTAATTAAAAGGAAAACCAATACGTACAACCGAATTAATATCCATTCTACTCACCCCTAATCATTCGATAGAGTACACCTGCTTTATTAAACTTATCAAAAATATAGTTACAAACTTTATCGGCTTCTTCTAAAGATACACTCATTATTTTACTATATTCAGATAATATTTCTTTTATTGGAAGACGTTTTAATAATAATTCCATTACACATACAATTGGTTTGCTAACAGAGATAAATGTATTTCTTGTTGCAGACCAGAATGAATAATTATCATGATAATTAAAAATATATGTATATTTAGGGAAGTATGGATTCTCCTCTCCCTGTCTGACATCCGCAGCGATATTATACATGTATTCACTGGATATCTTCATCTCAGATGGGTCTACTCCCTTATACATCTTACTGGTTGTTATTAACTGAAGCAGCACACAGGATGCCATAACGTAATCTGTAATATATGGACGGTTGACCATAATATCGCAGTAATCCTTCTGAATAAATTCTGGCATATGTGTACATTTTGAACACCAGCTGTTTGCTTTGCATTTAGAACAATTACGCTCCTTTATCATCCTTTCCTTCCGAACGTATCCATTCTGATTTAATTCAAATATAGTCTGTCCTATTTTCCCTATCGGTTCCTTAAAGTCTGAACAAACATATAAATTACCTTTTGAGCCGATTTTAATCCTTGGAATTTTATCAACACAGCAACATTTATAATTCATGAACATACAATAGTTCCGTAAATATCCATACAATAATGGAGAATTTATTAATCTATGGTTATCATAGAATGACTGTGCATCGCTTAAAAACATCTTATACTCTTGTTCACTATCAAGTACATAGATATAAAATTCTTCCTGCTTATCGATACAGTTTCCTTTTAACAATTCTTCCTTTATCTGTGAATATTTTTTTTCCTTTATACTCTGTTTTGGAAAATAAAACGAGTCATTTACACAGAATTTTTCATCGGAAATCGTAATCAGGTTACTAGGAATCGTACCATTATTGTGCATTTTTTCACTATACCATTCAAAAGCCTTATCATTAATTCTGGCATCATGATTCTGATCAAAAACTCCATGTTCAATCTGCCTGGATGACTTCATTCCTCTTATGTAAATGGATGAGTTTACCGAAGCAATTTCATTCATATATTCTGCTATTTCATCTGTAAAGTTTTCTTCATCTATCTCAATATGCTTTACATACCCATCAAGCTTAACACCATTATACATACCGGTTCGGCTTCTCAAATAGCCTCTTGTAAAAACCTGAACTTCTTTTGCAAGACTTTTCTTTACATAAGCCTGTTCCAGTATAGGCTTTTCCACTTTTGAAAAATCAACCTTGCCGGAAAAACTACATGTAAATTTTCCACTACCTACTCCTTGTTTTAAAATATCATTTAACTTTGGAGAAGATATAATTAATTTAAAATCTACATTTAACTCATTTAACAGATTGTCTCTGGCAAATAAAGAAATCAGTTCACATTTTTCATCATCAATATTTGTAACATTTATATCAAAAATTATATTGTGTTTTTCCTCAATGTTATCTTTTAAATCAGATAACATACTTGCTTCTATTGGCAAAACATAAATAGTTTGACTTATCGCTATTCTTTTTACTTCTTCTATCAATTTTAATACATAACCACTATTAGAAATATAATTCCCCACAAACTTGATTACATTAATATTTTTAGAATCTTTCAAAACATTTGAAATCTGACTGCATTCACATTCTACTAATGCAGTATCCCTAAGGTTTTCTTCACCATCTCTCCCTATCCATATGCCATATTCTTTTGCATCATAAGGAGATAAAATCTCTGATTCATATGGAAATGTATTATAAATGCTTTTTCCCTCTTCAGGTTCAATGTCCAATTCTTTTAACAAGCTTGTCTCTGGTTTGTCAGTATAATATGGAAGCCCAAGTCCTTCCATTTCAATTACTCTCTCATTATCTCCAATGAGTATTATTGACACATCCTCAATTGAATTAATATACTCAACTAAAGAATATACAACTTTCCAGTTTATCTCGTTCACATTAAATACTATAATATCGCTGGCCATGGACAAAACTTCTTCTGCCAAGTCAGCTAGAGAAGGTAATAAATCCTCAATATAAATTAAGGTTCTCACACCATATTCTTTAAAGTAACTTCTCATATAAGCTATTTCTAAAGACTGGCCGCAATGCCACAATCCATAATCATCTTTTTCAATATCAACAAAGCACACTATATTATACATACTTGATTCCTTCTCACTTTTAATATTGTTGAATGGTTTCTGCAGGAGAAGCAAACTGCTTTTCCTGCAGAATAATATGTACCGACCATCAGGTCACACCTACTAAACCAATGATAGCAGCGATTTTGATTCCTGTATCAAGTCCTTTGTTAAGACCACCTACGAAATCGGAGAAATCGCCTAATTCCTCTACTGTTTCCAATTCTTCCATCTCCAGATTTTTCATGTTCCTACACCTCCTTCTTCTTTTAACATAAAAATATATATGCAAATTATCAGGTGGCTATTGCAACATAAAGTACTACGCCTGCTGCTCCACCGACAACAGCACCTACTGCTCCTTCAACCCAGCCGAGTTCTTCAACTGTCTCTAATTCTTCAAATTCAAATTCCATATTACCACTCCTTTTTACAAGTTTAAGTAGCTATTGCAACATAAAGTACCAGTCCTGTACAGAAGCCAACGCCAACACCTGTTCCTACATCTTCCCAGTCAACCATCTCTTCTACTTGTTCCAGTTCCTCAAATACTAAATTTTCTTTCATATAGTACTCCTCCTTTCTTATACAATTTTTAGGAATATTCTTCCTAATTTTATTCTAGCAAAGGACTGAACAAAAAACAAGCAATTTAATATATCCTATATTATTACTAAATTTTATATTTTCTATCATAGATATAAATAATACTTATATATTTACTCAATTTTTTCATATTTTTTCCTTGCGTCTTAAATAGACCTTCTTTTTCAGACAAATTTATATTTTCGAATAAGCAGCAGCCCATCTTTCATTTGCTTCACAGCTGTTTTTTCATCAAGTAAATACCTTTTACTATACAATTTAATCATTTCATTCATACTCTTTCCAAATGTCAATGCCTCTGCAATAAATATAATTCTTTCATCAATTTTTATAATTTGTGAACGTTTATGAGACAATATATAATATTTCCCGTTCAATAAAAATGCGAAGAGATTATTGTTCCAATTATATTGATGCACATCTACTTCTTCCTGGAATACCAATGTTCTTTGTATATTGCTTATCTTTAAAAACGGTGCTATCTCAGGGGGAATGGTTGTACTCTTTTGTGTGATTTTTCTTAATAAGCCGGCACTGACTAAATATTGATGTATACACGGATTACTCTTAACAGCATTACAGTAGCTGCCGCCGATAAATCCCTTTATTATTGCTGCACATTTGGAACAATAGAACCTTGCACTGCATCCTGTACATTGCTTTTCTTCGATTACTTCTTCTTTTAGCTGGGATGCACGACTCATTAACTGATAAAAATTATCTGTGGACTTTCCAATTTTCATACGGCTGCTATGACATGCCTGCAGGTCACCATTTTCATCAAGACTGCAGCGGCATGCCTTACTTAGCTGACATCCGTGATACATCCACGCACATGTATTTTCCAACTGTGCATTATACTTTCGTATATGTCCATTACGTCCAAACTCTTCCACATCTTCTAAAAACATTCCAAAATCTTCTTTATCCTGTATTCTTAAAATCTGGGTATCACTTTCATAATTTTTATAATCAGAAACTTTAAATAGAGTCGAATAATTGCTATTCTCTAGTAGAAATGCTTTCTTACCTACTCTGCAGACATCACAGAAAGAAGACTGTTTTTGGGTCTCCTGCTGTTCTAATAGGATTTCATCCATATTATAAAGCAGCATTCCATTTATATTAAGCAGACGCTCATAAATATTTTTTGAAATTTTTATATCTGGCTTTAATACCTCTAAAGTCAATATATTGGTAATGTAACTGCTGAACTGATATCTTCCCGTATAATTTGCAATAAGCTGGTTCAGCGACTTAAAATACGGATTCCTGTCGCGCTGAAAATCTATAGATTCCACTTCTGTTTTCCTACCATATTTTATCTTTGCAGTTGACCCTGTAAGCTGCTCAAGCTCCGTAATAATCTCCACCTGTCGGTCTCCTATAAGAAGATTTCGGCTATGTCTTTTCTCCAAATCATACAATACAATATCTGTAAAAGTATTTTCAATCAGACTGGCAACAATAAATTTAATAACTGCTTCATTATCAATGCTGAGAAAAAAAAGTACAAGTTCAGGTTTTTCATCAACAATACTGATAACAATATCCTCTATTGTATTCAGATTATCATCTGACTGGCTTGTTAAATCAAAATTGTTTTTCAAGAAATCATTATATATATTTCTAAATCTATAATATCCATTTTCTTTTTCAATATTGCATATTAGAAGTCTCTTTGAATTCATCGCTCCAAACTCCTTTGTATGTAGTTTTCCATGTCTTCCTTCTGCACAATTTTATGACCATCCATGTTAAGAATGTAACTAAGCTTGTCTATTAAAATACTCATTATGATATTTGATTTTTCACTCTGCTTAAATAATATTCTTGTTTTATTATCTTCCATGCCCACAATCTTTCCGCAGAAGATATTTTTTCCAACAGCGATTATAATACTATCCTTCGCACCCATTCCGATCCTTTCCTTCCCTTTCTATAAAATCATATATACCGTATTCTTTACCACAACTGATGATGGTTTCAATTTCATCGAATGGTATATACATTCGGATATCGAGTTCTTTATTGATCAATGTCTTTATGCAGTCTCTTTCCAGATGATAGGAAATTGCAACATAGCTGAGACTTTGTTTTACACGAATAATTATCATTGCCGCCTCCTGTTTTATTCAAAATATGAATTACATCTATCTTATATTTTCAAATTTACTATGAAATAAATTCATTTGCCCTACGATATAATTTGAAAAGATCCTGTTCATTAAATGCGGCTGTCCGAATTACAGGTGTGACTAAATTGTAATGAGAAAAGTCCTTATCTGTTATAATTAATCCAATCTCCTCCGCATTATCATACTGCCAAGTTCCTGGAAATGGTGTGTTGATAGAGATGCCATAATCAACATTCGCATTCAGTTCCTGTAGATGTCTCGCAAATCCAATGGTCTCCTCCATTGTCTCCTTTGTATCTTTGTAATGCCCTAACATAAATGAAGTAAATATGGATACGGGATATTTTGCTGCATATGTAATGATTTTTTCCAAATGCGTTAACTGAAACCTTTTATTAAGGCTGTCTAATACCTCCTGGTTACCGCTTTCAACACCAAACTGTATGGATGTACAGCGGTTTTTAGCCAGTAAATCAATCAGTTCCTCTGTCATGACATCAACTCGTGACTCACAGCTCCAGTAAAACTTAAAATTATACTTATTTATTAGTTCACAAAACTTTTTCACTCGATTTGTATTTGCGGTGAATGTATCATCTACGAAATAAACTGCAAATTCTTTATCCTTTAACTGATTTTTAATCAACTGACATTCGAGAAAAACATTTTCAATACTTCTTACCCGGTATTTTCCTCCTGATATAAATGCGGAAGAACAATAAATACATCTACCTGGACAGCCTTTACTGGTATACATAGAAATCATGCCGCAGTATTTCTGTATATCCACACATTCCCTGTTGATAATAGGAAGAAGATTTAAGTCCTGTACTACCTTTGCTTCCTCATTTGTTTCTATATTACCATCCTTTTTATAACTGATTCCCTTTATTTGTTCTGCATGAAGATTAGACTCCCCATATTCCAGGTGCGCAAGCAGTTCTAAAATTGTCCCCTCTCCATCTTTTGTCACAATATAATCAACATATCTGCTCTTAATTAAATCATTTCCTCGTAAAGTAGCATGCGGCCCTCCTGCAAATATAATAATCTCCGGCTTATAGGATTTTACTGCATGCATAAATTTTTTTGCCAGATTTAAATTTTCTGTATAAACAGTCACACCAATTACGGATATGTTATTCTCATCTATGAAACGGTATAACTTATAAAGATTTAAATCTTCATAATTATAATCCATGACATAGGATGAAAAACCAAACATTTCAATATATTGGCATATAGCCATTAACCCTAATGAAGGATTATAATTATAATTATCTTCAATAAAGCTTTTCATCGACAAATATGATGGAAGATTAATAAGCAATAATTTATTCTTCATATATGCTATCCTTTCCTTCATTCTCCCTGTATCTCTGCTAAAAACTTATTTGTTTCATAATATACTTTCTCAGCATCAATATTCTTGAACTCTCCATCCTCATATACAATCTCTCCATTAATCATGGTCATTTTTACATTTTGTTTTCCGCCACTATACACAATATTATTGACAAGATTATTAATAGGCTGCATATTCGGTTGTTTCAAATCAATCATAATCAAATCTGCTTTTTTCCCCTGCTTTAATATGTCACATTGTTTCAGCTGCATGGCATCTGCTCCATTTCTGGCTGCCATTTTTAAACTCTCAAATGCTGGAAATGCAGCTGCATCGTGTTCTAACAGTTTCTGTGTAACAACCGTCAGATACATCTCCCGGAACATATCTAATGCATTATTACTGGAAGGTCCATCTGTTCCCATTGCAAGTTTAATGTTATGTTCAAGTAATTTTTTGACTGGCGGAATTCCACTGGCTAATTTAAGGTTTGAAGCAGTATTAATTACAGCAAATATCCCCTTCTGTCTAAAATATTCCATATCATCTTCATTTAAGTAAATACAATGATAGCCTCCTCCACCATATTCATAGATTCCTGCTTTCCTGAATAATTGTGTTGGGGTAACTCCATTGCGTCTGATACAGTCCTGCACTTCATATTCTGTTTCCGAATTATGTACAAACACGGGAGCCTGATATTTTTCCGCTAATTTTCCTATTTTCTTTATAATTGCGAAATCAGTGGTATATTCTGCATGAAATCCCAGAACATAAGATATTAATTCATGTTCCTGATTAAATTTCTTATAATACTCTTCGAGTATTTCAGGAGATTCTTTAAAATTATTTACAGCTCCACATAATACAAGGCGCATTCCTGTGTCTTTCGCCGCCTGTACTATTGCATCTGGTTCATAATACATATCGCACACGGAAGTTATCCCTGATGTGATGCATTCCATCATTGCTAGTTTTGAATAGTAATAAATATGTATTGGGGTCAGCCTTGCTTCCATAGGAAATATTTTATCATTCAGCCATGCCTGCAGGTTCAAATCATCTGCGTAAGAGCGTGCAAACGTCATAGCAAGATGGGTATGGGCATTCTTCAATCCTGGCATAATTAAATTTCCATCTGCATTTATTTCCCTATGGAATTTCTCCTGCGTCTGTTTCTTCTCTCCTATGTACTCAATTACAGAATCTTTTATCCACACTTCTCCATTCTGACCCCTGTCTGACTCTAATGTCAAAAGCCTAGCATTATAAATTCTTGTCCTCATTCCTTTTATCTCCTCCAAAGTATTTTACTACTTCCCGTATCAACGCTGCTAAGTTATCCTCCATTTTCTTTCCTGTTTCTGCATTCCACTTGCCATATTAGATATGCAGAAGATTCCTCCTATCTTCATTCCCATATGTTTTGCAGCTATCGCTTCTATGGCTGTACTCATTCCTACCATATCGGCCCCCATACTACAATACATTCTAATTTCAGCTGGTGTTTGAAGATAAATTCCAATTTCTTTCTAGCTCCTTATTATAAATGCAGCTCATATCCGTGAAACATACTCCTAGTATATCTAAATTATACTGTCCCTTATGCCCCTCAACCATGGATACTGGAAAACCAGGAATATCTTTATATCGAATAATTTACAATAAGGATATTATATGTTTTTACACACTCGGAAAATCCAGAACCTAGGACAATTGCTGCTTTCGGTGTAAACTCTGTACAGGATCGAACATAACAATACACCTCCTGCAGCATATTCTTTTCATCTTTCAAATTCAGCACCCTTTTCACCTATATTCCAAAAAATTGAAGTATGTCCCAGTTTCTTTTAGTATAAATTTTTCACAATAAATAATCAATACTTTTCGTCGTTTTTTGTAACAGTATGTTCTTCATTTTCATTACCTGAAAAAATGGCTTCAGAACAAAGTGTGCAAGCACACTTCAACTCCCCTGCCCCTCAATTATGAGGGGTTCTTTTTTGGGGATTTTCTTTTTTCTCTTTTTCCTTCCTAATACTCTTATGAACATATTACAGAAAATTTTTAAAGAACACTATGAAGAAATGAAATATACTTTACATCCTCGTCCATCTGTTATCGAAAACGTAGATAAAATGATAAACTGAGGTGACCCTGCTTTTGGTGGTGCCATGTACGGCTGTTCAAACTGTGGCGAGCTTAAATTTGTTTCTTTCCGCTGTAAAAGTCGCTTCTGTCCTACTTGCGGCAACAAATACTCAATTGACCGTACCACTGCTATGTCTTTTAAAATAATACTATGCCAGCATCGACACTGTATTTTTACAATTTCAAAAGAGCTACGCTCCTTTTTCCTTAAGGATCGCTCCCTACTTAACTGCCTGTTTCATGCAGTGAGCAACGTCGTTCTTCCCATGTTTTCTAAGGTAAGTAAATCAGAACACTTCGTTCCTGGTTTTATTTGTGTACTCCATACTTTCGGGCGTAGCCTTCAATGGAATCCTCATATCCATTGTCTTATCTCTGAAGGTGGTTCTGGAAACTTATCTGCTTGGCGTTCTTTCAAACACTTTAATTACCTCCAGCTTCGTAATGCTTTTCGTACTGCTTTACTTAATGAAATGCATTCTGTCATTGGTGATTCCTTTAAAAAAGTAAAGTCCTACATATACACGCATTCTCCGAATGGCTTTTATGTTCGTGCAATGCCCAACAAATGCGACCCTAATCCTGTAATTAAATACATTGGACGCTATCTTGGACGACCAGTAATCTCAAGCAAACGTATTGATTCTTATGATGGCACTAATGTTACCTTTCATTACAATCGACACGAAGATGATAAACTCATGATTGAGACCATACCTGCACTCGAGTTCATCGAACGGCTCATCCAGCACATCCCCGAAAAGCATTTTAAAATGATTCGATACTACGGATTATATGCCAGACACCGTGAACAAGACTCCCGCCTAAGACGTGCCATATCCAAAGAAAAACATAAAATAATTCTATCCTTCAATCGTTGGAGAGACTGCATCCTCTCTTCCTTTGGCTATGATCCGCTTGTCTGTCCAAAGTGCCATAAAACCACGACTTTTTTGGAGTTATACTTTAACCATAATCGTGTTCCGCTAGATGAGATGTATGAAAAAGTAGTGATTAAAAATGGTTTTCATACATAGTTTTTGTTTCCTTATCTTTCTCCGTAAGATACAATAGGCTTATCAATGAAAATAAAACGGAGGCATCTTTACAATGAACAAAAAAATAATCACGGAACAAGAACTGTTAGCTGAATTACGAGTAAAATACACCAATAATCCTCCTGAAGGCATGACTTCTAAAGAAGTCCTGCAAATGAGTGACCATGATCTTCTAGATATGGATTACTTTCTTAATGAAGATATCTTTGATGATTCTGACGATTTTGAAGAAGGCTTTTATATTTTCTAATTCATATCGTCTTCTTGTTGCACCATTCTTTATTTTACAAAACATTCCCTTTATAGGAATCTGCGAAGCAGTTTCCTATAAAGCAAAAATGACGTGCTGCGAAAGAAACAAAAGTTTCTTTCGCAGCACGTCATTTTTATTTACCCATTATATTCTCCCGTCCGAAGAATCTCATTGGCACGCCCAATTTCCTCCTTAGACGGTGGTCTGACATCTTCCAAGGAATACTTAATACCAAGCTGTTCCCATTTGAAAACGCCAAGTGTATGATATGGCAGTACTTCAAATCGTTTTACTGTTTTCAATGTCTTAACATAATCACTTAGTCTGGATAATGCCTCTTCATCCGATGTAAGCCCTGGCACTAATACGTGCCGAATCCACATATCTTTTCCGCTCTCAGATAAATAAGATGCCATATCCTTAATATTCTGGTTGCTGTGTCCGGTCAGCTGCTTATGTGCTTCGTCGTCTACATGTTTTATATCCAAAATAAATAAATCCGTTACCGCCATCAGACGGTTGAATTTTTCAAAGAATTCAGGTTCTCTGGTAAATGGATTTCCAGAGGTATCCAGTGCCGTATGAATCCCAAGCTTCTTTGCTTTTTCAAACAATTCCGTCACAAACTCTATCTGTAATAAGGCTTCTCCACCACTTACGGTAATGCCGCCTTTTTTACGCCAGTAGGTTTTATAACGTAACGCTTTTTTGAGCATTTCATCTGCCGTGTACTCTTCCCCGCCGTCCATGCTCCATGTTTCAGGATTATGGCAGTATCGGCAGCGCATGCGGCAGCCCTGAAGGAAAATAACAAAACGCACTCCAGGACCGTCCACTGCACCAAATGACTCAATAGAATGAACCTTTCCGGTTATCTCATTACATTGTTTCATGACAAGTTCTTGAAATAACATCCATCTGCTGTTCTCTTGTTAAATCGATGAATTTTACAGCGTATCCGGAAACACGGATTGTAAAGTTCGCATACTCCTCTTTTTCTGGATGTTCCATAGCGTCTATTAATTTATCTTTTCCAAATACATTGACATTTAAGTGATGTGCTCCCTGATCAAAGTAACCGTCCATGGACTGAACAAGATTTTCAATTCTCTCTTCTTCTGTATGTCCAATTGCATCTGGGTTAATTGTCTGTGTATTGGAAATACCATCTAAGGACCATTCATATGGAAGTTTTGCAACAGAGTTAAGGGATGCTAACAGACCGCTCTGCTCTGCACCATAACTTGGATTTGCACCTGGTGATAATGGTGCACCAGCTGGTCTTCCATCAGGCATTGCACCAGTTGCTTTACCATAAACAACGTTTGATGTAATTGTCAGGATAGATGTTGTAGGTTCAGAATCACGATATGTGTGATGTTTTTTCAGTTTATCCATAAATGTCTTTAATAACCAAACACCGATTTCATCTGCTCTATCATCATCGTTTCCGTATTTAGGGAAATCACCTTCTACTTTGTAATCAACAACAAGTCCGCTTTCATCACGTACAGTTTTAACCTTAGCATATTTGATTGCACTTAATGAATCAACTACATGTGAAAATCCTGCAATACCTGTTGCAAATGTACGACGTACATCTGTATCAATTAATGCCATTTCAGCTGCTTCATAGAAATATTTATCATGCATGTACTGAATTAAGTTTAATGTATTTACATATAAACCAGCAAGCCAGTCCATCATAACATCATATTTTTTCATAACTTCATCATAATCTAAGTATTCGGATGTGATTGGCTGATATTCTGGTCCAACCTGAACTTTGTTCTTTTCATCCATACCACCATTAATTGCGTAAAGAAGACATTTTGCAAGGTTTGCTCTTGCTCCGAAGAACTGCATTTCCTTACCTGTCTGAGTTGCAGATACACAACAGCAGATAGAATAGTCATCGCCCCATACTGGTTTCATGACATCATCGTTCTCATACTGAATGGAACTTGTCTTAATAGAAATTTCTGCTGCATATTTCTTAAATGTTTCAGGCAGCTGGGATGAATATAATACTGTTAAGTTTGGTTCAGGAGCTGGTCCCATGTTTTCTAATGTATGAAGGAAACGGTAGTCTGTTTTTGTAACCATAGAACGTCCGTCAACTCCGATACCACCAACTTCCAATGTAGCCCATACAGGGTCACCAGAGAATAATTGATTGTAGGATTCAATTCTTGCAAATTTAACCATTCTTAATTTCATTGTGAAATGGTCGATTAATTCCTGTGCCTGTGCTTCTGTCAAGATACCTTTTTTGATATCTCTCTCTATATAAATGTCAAGGAATGTGGATACACGTCCAACACTCATGGCTGCACCATTCTGTGTTTTAATTGCAGCAAGATATCCAAAATACAGCCACTGTACAGCTTCTTTAGCAGTTTCTGCTGGTTCAGAAATATCATAACCATAAGAAGCAGCCATCTCTTTCATTCCATTTAATGCTTTAATCTGTTCACTTAATTCTTCACGCTGACGGATAACATCATCTGTCATAGTTCCGTCACCACAGTTAGCAAAATCTTTTTTCTTTTCTTCAATCAGAAAATCAATACCATAAAGAGCAACCCTTCTATAGTCGCCGACAATACGTCCACGACCATATGTGTCTGGAAGACCTGTCATAATCTTATTATGTCTGGCTTTTTTCATTTCTGGTGTATAGGCATCAAAAACACCTTGGTTATGTGTTTTATGGTATTCGGTAAAAATCTTATGAAATTCTGGATTTGGTGTATAACCATACATAGTACATGACTGTTCAGCCATTGTAATTCCACCATATGGCATAAATGCACGTTTTAGAGGTTTGTCTGTCTGTAAACCAACAATCTGCTCTAAGTCTTTCAAATTTTCACTTATGTATCCTGGTTTGTGGGATGTAAGTGATGATACGATATCGGTATCCATATCAAGTACTCCGCCTTTAGCTCTTTCTTCTTTCTGAAGTTCCTGTAAAGCTCCCCAAAGTTTATCAGTAGCTTCGGTTGGTGCCTCTAAGAATGAAGAATCTCCATCATAAGGTTTGTAGTTTTTCTGAATAAAATCTCTGGTATTGATTTCTTCTTTCCAAAGACGGCCTTCAAAACCATCCCACTGCTGTTTCTCTATCATCGTTTTTCCTCCTTGTAATAAATGACTTTTGCCATACTACCATTGCATGTGCCATTTGTATAATATTCCGTTTCAGGTGATAAATCAAGGGTGTTTGTGATAGTTTTTCTCATTTCTGGTCGATTTTTAAATATTTCAAGACAAAAATATACTTTTTAGTACATAGTCTGCTGATTTAATGAAATAATATCCTTAATAGTAATATTATGGATTACAAATATCTCACTCCTTTTTGGATTTTTAAATAATACTCTTATCCGGCATCGCATTTACAATAAATTTATTTACATCCGTCATTTTCCACATCGACACACGAAATCCTTCCTGCATAAGCAGCTTGGTAATTTCTTTTTTCGTATAAATATGATAATCCCCACTATTCATATATTTAAGCATCCAGTTCAGTATTTTTAAACATAAAGATGGTGCTGTTGGATCCCCTAAAATAAACATTCCATCCTTTTTTAATACTCGTTTTATTTCTCTTAATACCTTTACCGGATTTGGATAATGGTGAAAAGAAGCATTGCATATCACCACATCAAACTGTTCCGCCTCATAGGGCAGTTGTTCTGCATCCCCTATAGCAAACTCTGCCCGGTCTCCAATCCGTTTCTTTGCTTCTTTAATCATATTGGATGATAAATCCAATCCATACAGCTTTGCGTCCGTTTTTTCCGCCAACATACACGTAACATTTCCATTTCCACATCCAAGGTCAAGAATAGATTCCGTTCTCCCTTTTTTTGCTTCTATCCTTGCAATCAATTCCTGATACATTCCCTTGACAAATTTTCCATCACGGCTATTATCATAATTCCCTGCAATAGAATCAAAATACTGCTCTGATTTTTCTTTCTTCGTACTCATTTCTGCTCCTTTTATTCCAATCCTAAAATTTATAGTGTCTTCTCATTTTAACACACCTCTTGCTTAAGGAACAGTTCTCACAATAACACTTTCTTTCAGTACAGACACTTCTTCCATGATAAATCAGCTGTTAGCAGCACTTCTTCTCTCTTTTTCTTCATTTCACTTTATATTTACAGTTTTTTTCGTAAAATTTCTTTCTTTTTTTTCTTTACTCGCTCTTTTCTTTCATACTTTTGCTTTTAATGCTTATATTTGACTGACTTTATATCTTGTTTTATAATGGAATAGTATCTATACAAAATGTACAAAATCAAAGGAGGAATTTTTATGCGAAACAAATTCTCTAAGAAACTGGCTGTCCTTTTTCTTAGCCTTGTAATGGTATTTACGTTCTTACCGAACTATTTCAGCCCTTCCAAGGCAAAGGCAGTAACCTTACCTTACAACTCTGGTATCCGTGATCAGACAGCAACATCCCTAAGTTCCGATGCCAAATCTTATTACACTGGAAATTATACGTATTCCAAACTTTCATCATTAAACAGCAGTTCTCTGAAAAGTACGCTGTATACACTGATGAGCAGTACAATGACCCATTCTGTTACATATAAATCACTGACTTCCTACTGGCCTTACACCGATGCAGAAGACGGAAAAGCTGGTACTGTTTTATTTTACAGTGATGAAGACAGTTCTTCTTTCAACAGAGAGCACGTATGGCCTAAGAGCCGTGGAAGTTTCTATCAAATTAACGGTGGTGCCGATCTGCATCATTTAAGACCTGCTAACGCTACCGTAAATAGTACACGCGGAAATCTTACAATGGGTGATTTAAATCACACAGGAACTACTGCAACCTATAATGGAAAAGTTGTTGGCTGGTATAACACCAGTGCAGATATTTTTGAACCTCTTGATAATGTAAAAGGTGATGTTGCAAGAATTTATTTGTATATGTATGTACGCTGGCAGCAGCCAAACCTTTATCAGGATATACCTTCATCCCAGCTTCCAGCAATGGATTCTGATGATAGTGCCAATAATGGAAAGGCTGTTATCGAAAATCTGGATACCTTATTTGAATGGATGCAGGAAGACCCTGTTGATACATGGGAAATGAGCCGTAATGATATTATTGAAGATGTTCAGGGAAATCGTAACGTATTCATTGATTATCCGGAACTGGCATGGAAACTGTTCGGTAAAACCGTTCCTTCTTCCCTCCAGACACCAAGTAAGGGCAGCAGCACAGATACACCTGCCAGCCCATCTCCTTCTCCATCTGCTTCCGTAACACCATCCACACCTTCCCCATCTCCATCTGCTTCTTCGACTCCATCCACAAATAAAGGAACTTATCAGTTAGTAACTTCTGTGGATCAGATTGGTAACGGTGGAAAATTCGTTTTAGTTGGTGTAAATGGTTCTTATACCAAAGCAATGACCGATAAGATTTCCAGTGGAAGAATGTCTGGAGCCAATGTTACAATTTCAAATAATACAATTACCAATCCAGATGACTCCATTGTGTGGACTTTAAAAGAACAGTCTACTGCTGACTGTTATTCTATTTACAGTGAAGAACTTGGTAAATATCTTGTTATCAATGCTAACTCTACCAATGGCTTTGCTTTAACAAGTACTCCAACTTATTACTTCAATGCAGCAAATGCTAACGCAGCTAATACAATTTACTTATCCACAACTGCAGCTGGCAAGCGTAAAATCAGCATTTACCAGACGGATTTCCGTCCTTATGCAGCCAGCAATTATAAACCACTTTATCTGTATAAACTTGCAGAATAATCTCAATACATAAAAAAAGACATATCAGTCTGAGGTAACTCGCACTGATATGTCTTTTTGTTTTTTACACTGCTTTTCTTGTAATCGACCGGTTAATCAACAATATATATTTTGACCATACTTCAATTAGTCTGGTATATCCGGAATCAGTTCCACATAAACCTGGTCAAAAAGTCCTCTCAATTCTCCTCGTATATTGTCTCTTATTCTATGTAAATGTGGAATACTAACACTGTTATCTGGACTGGAAATATAAATCTCCACCCAGGTCTTTCTTCCCGTTTGAATCACATCTAAAAACTGAATGGAATATTCACATTCTGCTATATGCCTGTCTGCTATGCTTCGTATTTCATTCATAATCTCATGATTTGGTGCAAATAAAACCAGTTCCTTTAAACTTGTAAAAATCATCTTTACCGGCTCCACTAAAAGAAAGACCGACATAATAACCGCAACTGCTGGATCAATATAAGGTGCAATCCAAGCTGCTTCCGTTTTCTGAAGAAGCATTTGTGCAAAAAAAGCAAGGGCTACCCCAATACTGGAAATCACGTCTAACTTCCAAATATAAAGTTCTGCTCGAATAGTATCCGATTCATAGTGCCTGCTGAAATTACTGAGCAATACGTACATAGCAAGACACCCTAAAAATACACAAAACTCAAATACTGCAATCTTTCCTGCGTCAACTGTATGTCCTTTATGTATAATAATATGTATATTATCTAGCATCAGCTGGATTGTTACAACGCATAGAATACTATATTTGATTACTAGAAACAACGATTCTACCTGTGAAAATCCATAAGGCCGACGTTCGGTAACCGGCTTATACAAAAGCGGCACCAAAACAAGAAATGGTCCTATCATAATTAAATCTGTTATATCAAAAATAAAGTCCATTAAAATAGAATGCGAGTGCGTTACGTATGCCATAACCCCTTCTACCAGCATAAACAGAATACTGCCGGCAAGCGAGAAATCCATAACCCTTTCCTCTATCCTCATTTTATTTATCTCTGTCATAATTTTTTTACACATCCTTTTCCAAACATCTTACTATCTTACCACATTCCATGTGTTCAATAAAGATTCTGTTTGTAAAAAAGTACAAAAATCCTTATTTTTATAAGTCAGTCATCAGCAAATTCCCTCTTTATTTTATGTTACATATACCATCACCTTCACCGGAAACCCCTAGGTTTTTATGTTATTCATACTATATTTCACTTATTTTATTAATAAACACTATACAAATTGTTTTTATTGTTGTACAATCTAGTCATAAATTGTTGCATAAAGTAAAAATAAGTATTTTTCAGATAATACAAGCTATTAGGCAAAAACAGAAAGGATGTATTATTATGGCGAACATTGGAGTATTTGATGTTCTCGGCCCAATTATGATTGGTCCCTCTTCATCACACACAGCTGGAGCAGCGAGATTAGGAAAAATCGCAAGAACAATTGTAAACAAACCAATTAAAGAGGTTACTTTCCTTCTTCACGGTTCTTTCAAAGAAACTTACCGAGGACACGGAACAGACCGTGCACTTGTAGCTGGTATCTTAGGAATGGAACCATCTGATGACAGATTAAGAAATGCCATTGAACTTGCTGAAAAAGAAGGAATCGTAATTACTTTCCAGCCAAGTGATTTAGGACAGGTTCATCCTAATACTGTAAAATTCCTTATTACGGACTGTGATGGTATCGAATGGGAAGTCCTTGGTTCTTCCATTGGTGGCGGATTAGTTGCTATTTCTGAAATCAATGGTAATAAAGTAAAAATTACGGGTGAGTTTCCAACTATAATTACTTGTCATGATGACATTCCTGGAACCGTTTCAAAAACTTCCACTCTGTTCTATGAAAGTGGTATTAACATCGCTCATATGACACTAGTAAGAAGCCAGAAAGGAAAAGACGCTACTATGACATTAGAAGTAGACAGTCTTATTTCTAAGGAAATTGAAGAAAAAATCAAACAGATTGACGGAATCAATCGTGTTATTGTTATCAATTCATTAGGAGGTAATTAATCATGAATATTGCTAACTCAGGACAAGACCTTATCAATATCTGTAAAGAGGAAAACATCTCCTTAAGCGAATATGCAATTCGTCAGGAAATGGAACTCAAAGGGGTTTCCCGTGAAGTATTACTGGAAAACATGCACCGTACACTTGAAGTTATGAGAGAAGGTGCAACATTAGGGAGAGAAAAAGAAGTTTATTCTCTAAGTGGTCTGATTGGTGGAGATGCTTACCGCCTTCAGCAATATCATGACAAAGGAACTTCCTTAATGGGCAATGGAATCATAAAAGCTATGGCTATGGCTATCTCTTCATCTGAAGTAAATGGTTCTATGGGTAGAATCGTTGCCTGTCCAACAGCTGGTTCCTGCGGTATTCTCCCAGCAGTTATTTTAACTTCTGGAGAAATCTTAGGAAAAACAGATGATGAATTAGTAACTGCACTATTTGCATCTTCTGCAATCGGTATGATTATTGGTAAAAATGCAACTTTCGCAGGTGCGGAAGGCGGATGTCAGGCTGAATGTGGTTCTGCGTCTGCAATGGCAGCCGGTGCTGTTGTAGAATTAATGGGCGGAACTCCACAGATGAGTTTAGACGCTGCTGCTATTATCTTTAAAAATGTATTAGGACTTGTATGTGACCCAGTTGCTGGTCTTGTAGAAATTCCTTGTGCAAAAAGAAATGTTTCTGGTGCAGTCAATGCACTTTGTACAGCTGACATGGTTATGGCTGGTGTTACATCAAAAATTCCTTTTGATGATGCATTATCTGCTATGTACAAAGTTGGTGTTAATTTACCAGAAGAATTAAGAGAAACAGCTTTAGGCGGTGTTGCTGCAACAGCAACCGGTAAAGCTCTTCAGGAAAAAGTATTTGGAAAAAAATAATTCATTCTTTGAATGAAGCTAATTAAAAAGTCGGAGGATTTTTCAAATGGATATTATTTTAGGTACAGTATTACTACTTGTAGTGCTAGGATTATTCACATTATTTAGTTATAAAGCACCAAACGGTATGAAAGCCATGGGTGCTCTTGCAAATGCAGCTTGTGCATCTTTCTTAGTAGAAGCATTTCACGATGCATTCTTCGGTGGCGTATTAAATATCAAATTTTTAGGCGAAGTTGGTGCTGCTAACGGTAGTCTTGGTGGTGTTGCAGCAGCTATTTTAGTACCTCTTGCACTTGGCGTATCTCCTGCATATGCCGTTTTAACAGGTCTTGCAGTTTCCGGTTATGGTATTTTACCAGGTTTCATTGCAGGTTATCTTACAGCTTATGTAGTTAAATTCCTTGAAAAGAAAGTTCCAGCTGGTTTAGACTTAATTGTTATCATCCTTGTTGGTGCTCCACTTGCTCGTGGAATTGCAGCAGGTATGACTCCACTTGTAAACGGAACATTATTAAAAATTGGTGATATTTTACTTTCTTCAGCAAATGCAAGCCCAATTATCATGGGTATTATCCTTGGTGGTATCTTAACAGTAGTTGCTACTGCTCCACTTAGCTCCATGGCTCTTACAGCTATGCTTGGTTTAACAGGTACTCCAATGGCTATCGGTGCTTTAGCAGTATTTGGTTCTTCTTTCATGAACTTCTTCTTCTTCAAAAAAATGAAATTCGGTTCCAAGAAAGATACAATCGCTGTTGCTATCGAACCACTTACACAGGCTGACATTATCAGTGCAAACCCAATTCCGGTTTATGTTACAAACTTTATCGGTGGTGCAATGAGTGGTGTTATCGTTGCTCTTATGGGACTTACAAACATGACTCCAGGTACAGCTACTCCAATCGCTGGATTCGCAGTTATGTTTGCATACAACAAACCAGTTCAGGTATTAATCGCTGCTTCTGGATGTATCGCAGTAAGTATTACAGCTGCTTATATCGGATATGCCATTTTCAAAAACTACAAAATCATGACTGCTGATAAGATCAGAGGTATCGCAGCAGACGTTGATGCTGAAGCAGTTTCTGCTTAATTTAAACAGCTTATAGTATAAACCAAGAAACCGTCTGTTCAGGTAAATCCTGACTCAGACGGTTTCTTGGTTTAACCTTTTAATTGTTGCAATACTTCCTTAATACGCTCTTTAAGATTATCCCATGAAATTTCATCATCCTGTAGGAAACTGGACTTCATTCCATAATTTCTGATTTTATCAATCCAATGCAGTGCATCTTCCCTAGAATAACCGTTCTTTTGCAATGCATAAAAAATATAAGCAATTTCATTACTGACATTAGTATTAAATACAGAAGGGTCATCTGAATTAATACTAATAATTGTCTTGCCATACTTCTTGTCCTGCTCCACCTGATTCAAATTAAATATATAGTGATGGAATAAATCCTTCATTTCTCCAATTGCCAGATTTGATGTGGGATTTGTTTCAATGATAATTCCCCTGTTATTAATCTTATCCAATAGAAGTTTTTGAAGATAACTATAAAAATTTATATTCTCTACATTGATTTCAATTTGAATTGGCTCCAGCATTCTCTCTACATAACATTTGCAATGTTGTACATAAAGTAATGTTTCATAACTCCAATGCTGTCCAAACTCTTTATAATTCTGTGGAATATACTTACAGAATACTTTTCTATTATTACCGCTCTGCATGTCATAGCAAAATTTCTCGTCTGGCTTAAAAAAGTTAAACTTCGCTTGATATGCTTTCCATAACATGTAAACCGTAATACCATCAATACAGCTAAATATCTCTTCTGTCAGCTGCATAATCTTCTGCTCTAAATAAGTGATATCCAGATATTCAAGTCCTTTCCCCTCCTTACAAACTCCCCATACCCAAAGCAAATCATCCAGATATTCTCCTCTTGGCAGCATAATAATCTGATTCCGTTCACACCAGTACTGCGGATCAACCCCCAGCACAATTCCATGCCCGATTCGATCACCTGCATGATAGGAAAAATGCTCAATCACTTCATCTACATGCCGTAACCCCGTCAGAATATAGCGGAAATCTTCTCCTACATGAAATGTAAATCCTAATGTCTGAACTTCGTCTCCGTTTTTATAAAAAAGAAGCCTGTCTCCGCTATGTCTTGCACTTCTGTAGACAGGTGCAAATACCCATGGTTCTGTATCATCTTCAATACTAGCTGCATCAATTCCAATAAGAAAACGATCCAATCCCGGAATCTCCGTTCTCAATTTCTGAAATACTTCTATCTGCTTCTTGTAATGTTCTTGGTTCACATTATAAAATAACTCTCTTTGTTTATCTTTTTTATCATTCAGTTCATATGTATTCTGCCAGCATTTCTCATACCAGTCTTCATCCAGATGCTTGAGCATATGAAAAATTAGTCCAACCTGTGGTGGATTCTGAACATTTTTCCTTGTAAGACGATATTGTTCTAAAAAAATTTCATATGCCGTTAAAAAGCTAATTAAAATCTTTTTCAAGTTTTTTCTTGTTCCGTCAAAACCAAAGCGGAATTCCAATTTCTTTAGATGCTTATTCTGGAACTGACTGTTCATCAATAACAGCCAATAATCAACCGAATCGTATCCTCCAATTTTTACAGAACGCTTATAATAAGGCTGAAAATTTTTTAGTCCCTTAATTTGATTTGTCTGAACCTTTGCCTCAAATACAACATTCCTAATTTTAATGTACTGAAAAAATACTTTTGAAAATGTGGGATCTGGCTGTTCTTCCTTCATATACTTCATTGACTCAAATAGGAAAATATTCTCCCCCGTCGTCTGACATAACTTGGAAGATTCAAGGAATCTATCTATATAATCTTCATCCCCTCTGACATCCAGCCTCTGTTTTAAATATTCCCAAACACTTTTCACATCATAAAAGCTAATTTCCATCTCATGAAAGATTTCACCTTGCTGAAACTTTTCAGAAAAAGCACATACCAACTTACTCTCATCCTCGTTTATGTCATTATATTTTCTCAAATACTGATAAAAATTTTCTCCATGCAAACTCAGAAAATGTACCATTAACAGACGCATAATAGATGTTACTCCAATTGTCAGCTTCATTTCTTCCTCCTGATATAATGGATTGACAATGTAGTATTCCTTATAATGTTCATCTTTTACAATGGATAAATCCATAAGACAATTCCATGAAATCGAAAAATTAATTCCCGCATTTTTATGAATATGGGTCTCTGCAACTCCCTTGGTTAAAATCTTTTCAAGCTGTAAGTCCTCCAGCATAATGGAAGTATAATATCCTTTCAAGCAGGTTACATCCGTCATTCCATTATCCAGGAGATACGTAATAACAATTAAATCCGTACAAATCATACGATTCAACGTATTCCATAAAGCAATTTTATTAATTCCTTTATACGGACCAATAAAATCTTCATCATTCTGACTCTCCCAGTATTTTAACGCCAATCTTCCATTTCGATGACAGATAAAACTTTTTGCAAATCTTGAAAGCAGATACAGATATACCTCTTCACTTGTCCTGCCATTGATAAATGAGTGATTAAAATATTTCTGTACCACCATATCCACATAATCCAGCGTATGCAGCGAATACTTTTTGTTAAGACTGCTATACAAGACTTCCTGAAACTCTTTCTTGTAAGTATTCCAGTAATCTTTATAGTTCTTTGACTCTGCTAATATTTCTATGTAATCTTTTTTATAACACTCTAAAGAGGAAAACGGAAATGTGATAATCTTTAGTAGAAGTTCCATGTGTTCTCTATACATTTTTTATTCTCCTAGGACCAGGGTTAATGGACTTTTGTTTTTTTGTTCCTCGATCCATGTTTTATAAACATCTGATTTTAATAACTCATTATGCCATTTTTCAAAATAGGAGAAATAGTCATATTCGTAGTCGGTGAATTTATCCATTTCTTCATATACAGTTAATGTAATGGCTAAATATAAAATGCGAGTTTTCTGTTCGTCCGTATCCTCACAATTCTTAATCCTTTGCTTTGCAAAGTATTCATTTATTTTCTCTTTTACTTTCTTAAAATCATCATCCTTAGAAAAGTTTGATTTCCCATCCAACTCTTCTTTGAGTGTATTTATCATTTCTTTTATTTTATCTTGAAATCCATTCACTCTATCACTTATTTGTTTTTCTGTATTCTCTTTTGTTATATCATCATATCTATCCCTGTTAAAATACTTCTTGATGTTTTCTTCAATTTTTTCTTTCTCTTGTACAAAGTTCATCCACTTATCAATTGCCTTATTAAACATAAGACATACAGCATCACGGTGATAGTAAATAATTTCAAAGTTTTGTTTTGCCCAGTCTGCATCTTGATTCATTATATCTCCAAATGTTTCTGCTTTCTTACCCTCCTTAAAAGCATCAATCTCTTCTAATTTTTCAAAATAAAACTTTACTGAAAAATCTTTTAAATAAATATTATCCATAGTCGGCATAATATTTTGTGCATCATTACTGAGCATACTTTCATATAAATTAAAAACAACATCAGACTGATTTATTTTGGGATAAATCTTAATCTTTGCTAATTCTTTCTCCTCTAATACCTCTCTAATCTGTGACTGTCCATGTATTTTTCTATTTGAATTTGCCAGCTGAACAATGCTTTCAATAAAATGAGCAAATACTAATACGACTACTTTCTCATATAACAATTCATTATTTGTTTCCTGCAAATCGTATGTATCCTTCATATCCCGTGCTCCAGTTTTTCTTCCTCTATCTTCACTTTTATCTAATTCTTTCATCAACCTTTGGTGATTAAAAAATGTTTCTGTAAATACATCATTAATTTGAATGCATCTTTTTATTTCTTCTTCATATTTACTTAAAATAGAGGAAGAACGAATGATTGTATCAAAAAACATTCTGAACTGACTTACCCATTCTTCATTTAAAGTACTGTTATCCGGAATATTACTTAAAGCATAGTATACATTCATAATCCCACGAGGCATTTCATCAAACATTAAACCATATGCATTAATTACCTGTAGTGATTTTGTATTATCGTTTATATTTTTAAACTTATGTTCCAACAAATCTTTTATTGTTTTATTTTCTGGCTCATCGTAATAAAATTCTAATCTTTGCTTCGGCGAAAGTGTTCTCATTTTATATCGATAAGAAGGTGGCATAATTTTCTTAAGTGCATCAGCAGCTAATAACTTATTTTCTCTTAACAGCCTCTGACCAATTGAGTTTTCTTTATCAGGAGCCACAACCAGTTGCATCAAACCACTTTCCCTCATATATCCCATAAACTGTTCTGTCTCAAAAATATCGTAATCTCCAGAAATAAAAGTTACAATATTAGGATGACATAAATAACGACTAATCAACTGGAGAATTTCTATACAATGCTTTTTTGTCAAATCAATATCATCTAAAAAAATAAATATCATAGGGTTTTTCTGAACTTTATTTTCTTCAATCTTTTCCAATTTTATCTTTGTCGAAACCAGTTCCTTAATAAAGTCAAAAAAACTTTCTCTTAGTCCATTCTCAGGATCTAAAATATTTTGAGTTTCCTCTAAATAATCCTTAAATCCACTATAATTATCCTTTAAAATATCCGCATAATCCACTCGTGTATATCGATACTGTTCCAGTACTTTCTTATACTTCTTATAAACACTTGTATCCATCTTTGCTTTCCTGCAATTCATAAAGTTTTTATCATCTATTTTACCCTTGTTAACAGTTTCTGCTTCTTCTCTACTAAATTTTTCTACTATATTTTTAAATGTTCCAAGAATCCAGCCCATCATATCTCCACGATTCCGCATATTTTCTGGTAAAATAATTGGAAGTATTACTGGAAGTACAATGTCACTTTCATTATTCTGCTTAATCTTACTTTGTATTGTTAAAAGAACTGAACTCTTTCCAGCTCCCCTTTTTCCAAAAATAGAAAAAACATTATTTACAGACTTTCCTTCATCATTACATGATTCAGCATACTCTCTCATTCTTTCAATCTGGCTAAATATATTATTATATCCAGGTAATACATTTTCCATTTGTATATCATCAAGCGTTTTCGCACCTATCGTTATTTTCTCCTTGTCGGACATTACTATCTCCCCTTCTGCCATTTTTATAAAACAAAAGCCACTTCCAAAATAAGCAGCTTTGAATAATTTCATTTAATTTTCTATACAATCACTTCAAATATATCTTGTATCATACTCCTCAACGCAGATATGTCAGTTTCCATATTTGTTAAAACCATAGAAACTGTTGAAGTATACTCTGGTAGTGTTTTATTGCTATACCAAAGCAGTGGATGTGCTAATACTTCTTTCGATAACCTATTTACATCTAAATGTGTTGCTTCCATACTGTAACGCATTTCTTTTGGATGTTTACACGGCTTATTACTCTTGCAGTTACAAGCTTTACATAAGCGACAGCTTCCACTCAGCAGTGCATATCCATTAAGCTGCTTCTCCAGTTGTCTGGCAGCTTTTTCTACACCTGTCTTCAGTGTGACATTCGCCGCTTTCATGGCTAAATACTTATTTTTTATATCCAAATAGCTTTCCATATCTGTATACATGCTCAATACAAATGCATTTTGATATTTCTTATATATTCTGCCAAAATCCTTAGAATACGGCGGGCAACTCCATTTCTTTCCGTAGTTAGGACATCCATTTCTACAGGCTTCTACCGTTTTTATATCTACATATTGTTTCAGACAATCAGACTTCACCAACGCTCCATTGGCTTTTATCTCTATGGTACGATTTTTTAATTGTTTTGTTTTTGATAATTGAATAATATTTTCAACCGTACTCATTCGACATTACCTTTCTTCATGCTCTCTAAGTTCTTCCTGTACCGGACAGTTTTCATGCAGATTATTCTTCTCAAATATCTTATGTATTCTTATTTTTGCAGCATTCAAATATTGAGAATTTTTGAATATATCAAAAATTTCATTCTTATATATAGAATCTGGTTCTATCTTATTTCCTTTTTCATCAAATAAATCTATGTACTTAAATGCCTCACATCCGTATACTCTTCCATCAAATTTAACATATAATTTCTCTCTTCCTGCATTGCAGATACAAGTTGAACTCTCAAGCTTTAACGGTATTCCAACCCTTACATTTTCTCCTTCTAAAGAATGGAGTAGTTCTTTTACACGAATATTAGTCTCTTTATCTAAATATAATTCTTTCTTATTCTGCTTTGCCCGTCCATGAGGAATCAGTCCAAGGAAACTAACTCTATCCAATCCCTCACTTTCTACAAAATGAACCACATCTTTAATTTCTGTATAGTTTAATTTCATTGGAACAAAATGCAGTTCTGTATAAATTCCATTCTCTTTTGAACATTCTATTGACTTCATTAATAGTTTTAAATTTCCTTCTGTGCCCATTATTTTATCATATACGTTTTCTTTTAATGACTGCACATTAAATATTAATTTCTTAACTCCATATTCGCTTAACTGCTTTATTAAATCTTCTTTTAATGATATGTATTGCCCATTTTCATCTAGCATTATTCCACTTGTATAAATATTAATATTAAATCCTTTTTCTTTCCCATACTTTACTATCTGAGCTAAATCCTTATGTAAAAAAGGTTCTCCTCCTGAAATACTCAATTCATCAACTTTTATTTCTGCGAGCCCATCAAATACTTTTCTCAACAGTTCAAACTTAATAATTTTCTCACACGTTATTCCAGAAATAGATGAGCAATGCATACAGTAATTAGGGCACTTTTGTATAATTTCTATGGACACATGCTTCATTTTCGCTTCTCCTTTGGATCCATTGTCATTTTTGTTAATTCGCAAAAAATCATTTTATATTATACCATTACTTATTGCTTTTTGAAACACTAAATTGAAATTATAATAAACTCTTCTATCTATAGATAAAACCAATTCTAATCCAGAGCCTTGACTACAACAATTACCATTTCAGACAAATATGCCTGTATCAGAACTGGTTCTTCTTTAACTATTAATTATTATTTACTAAACATGCTTCCTATCCTCATAAATCAAATTCTTAATCTGCTGCAAAATATCCACAACCTCACCTAATGCAACCGTCTTCTCTCCATTCTTACTATATAGATTGGAAACTTCGCCAAGAATTCCTTCAAATGCCTGTCTGGTAATGGCAATCCCTTCATTGGCACCATTCACTTCACGGTTATTCTTTGAAATATCTGAAACAATCTGTCCGCTGACTTCCTTTACCTGACTGGTACAGAATTTTACATGTTTGAAATTTTCTTTTACATTATCCGCATACTCGATATTACCCTGAATCATTTCCGCTGTTTTTGTCATCTCTTCCTGAAGAACTTCCAAACGGTCATATAATACTTTAATGGAATTTTCAATACCACCGACTAACGATGCCGTAGAAGAAGAAAGATTTCTGATTTCATCTGCAACTACAGCAAATCCTCTTCCTGCCTCTCCTGCTCTTGCTGCCTCAATGGATGCATTCAATGCCAGCAGATTTGTCTGAGAGGAGATTCCATTAATGTTCTGAGTCAATTCCGTAATTTTACTGAAGTCTTCTTCTAATTGTCCAAAGGTCTGAGTCATAGCTGCAAGCTGGCTGCTGGAATCTTTAATCTGAATTGTCAGTTTATTCATATCCTCATTAGAAGAATTCACAGAGGCGTCTGACTCATCCATAGCACCATTAATTTTATCTGCATAGGACTCAAATATCCTGTAATTATCACGAATCCCAGAAATTACTTCCCCAATTTGATTCAGTGCCTTTTCTGATTCCTTTGAGCGGTCCTGAATAGCATCCATACAATATGAAATATCAACTTCCTGCTCCATGTAAAGATCCATCTTTTTTTGTAAACTATCTACACCATATCGTACATGTTCGATATTATGACAGTCTTTTTTCTCTTCTATTACTGGAACAGCAGCAACTTCTGTCACATTCTTCTTTCTTCCAAATAACTTCATATACACTCCTCCTCTATTCAAATACTGCAAGTGTCATCGTCTGATTAAAATGCTGACGGTTCAGCTGTTCCCCGTATCCAGAAAAACCAATATAGTCTCCCAGCACACTTCCCATCTTCTTTACATATTCCTGAAGATAGCCATTCCCATCATACAAAAGTGTCCTTGCAAGACAATGGCACATAATTACAAAGGAATGATTCGGCACTTCCCGTTTTATTTTTTCTATCGTTGTCTGCGTTACTTTCTTATAATCATCTGGCTCCAAAACCGTCATTTTATAATTATTATAAATCCTTGCATGATATGTAATTCCCTTATCTGCCGTTTGTGTACAGTTTGCAGTAATATACAAATCATCACCAAAGACTCTTCCCATAGGGTTCGTATCAAAATGAGCCTGAATCTGGCTTTCCGGTATTCCCAACTCCTTGGCATACACTGTCTGTGCTGGCTTATGGTCAAATTCTTTTACCGTTCTGTTTAAATAATCTACTTTGGTAGCCGTAACGGTATTACCACTGACTGGTTTATAAATATTCTCTCTGTAAAAATGAATGGCTCCACTTTCATTATGTATTAATGCAAAAACTGCACTGTTTTGATATACCTTTCCATTTAATCCAACTAACGTTGTTGTACTTGAAATATCATCTCCCGCAGTTCCTCCAAAAATCGGTATCTTCTTATCCAAAAGAACAGAATTTAATGCAGAAAGAACAGATTCTTCTGCACAGCAGAATGCTGTGGTAAATTCCAGACAAAGGGTATCTTTTATGTTTCCAACTTCTTTTACACATCTTTCAATGCGGTCTACATATTTGATAGGATATTTATTCGCGTCTTCCAGTACATCTGCACAGCAGGTAATTCCTGATTCAATACCGACTGCCATTAACCCTTTCTTATCTGCCCCTGCTTGATTAATATTTACTAAAGTTGTGGCACCCATGCAGATACTTTCCGGATATTTGTTATGTAATAATTTTGTATATGTTTCAAACTGCTCTCCTTGTGAATAGTACAATATAAGTTTTGGGTTCGAAAATTGTCTACAGACTTCTTCTACACATGCCTCAGCTTGCAAGTTCATGCTTTTTCCTACATTATACTTCATAATCATTCCCCTATCTTCTTATTATCATAATTTTTTCATAAAGTATTGTTACTCTTTTATTTTACCAAATAGTTTCACGAATTGCTATGTATTTATCCACCAAAAGAAATTCATACTAAAAAGGTGAGGTTGATTTTACCTCACCGGAATCCAGATTAATTTGATGTCATCGATTTCTTTTTCCACACTTTCTACTACTTGCTTTCTCCTATTCACATAACTTGTCCATTGCCTGATACCAGGCATTCTTGACGAAATCGTAGTATTCTGGCTTTACCAGATAATACAAATAACTCTCCATAACTTTTCTATTATCAAACGCACGTCCATCAATTTTAAAATGACAAAATCCTGCTTCTTTGTATTTTCCGTAAACCTGCTCCTTTGTAATAAAGCCATGTTTCTGCATCTGCTTTTCTTTTGGAAGATTAATAAATGGACAGGATGGAAACTGGGAGCTACGAAATTCCAGTTGTGCCCTTGCAATTTCCTCGTAATGTTTTACACGGTTTGGACATTTGTCTCTGCAATATGAATTTACAACCAGCTCATAACGCTCTTTTTCTGGAAGTTTAAATGTCTTCTCTGCATTATTAAAACTGTTGTCCAGTACAATAAGAGCATAGTCTTTTTTCAGTTCCTCTTCCACCATGTCAATGCTCTCCAAACATTTCGTCGTGGATGAAATGAATTTATAATCCGGATAATGTTTTCGGATATAGGCTTCTAAAAGCGGAGAATTAATAATAATTTCATTTTTCCCATTATCAGCTGCTTCCAGACAAAGATTACAAAAGGTATCATACAAATGTTTCTTTTCCAACAGCGGATTGGTAAACGTGTATCGAATTGGGATCCCACGTCCATTAAAATCTTCAATAATATATTCGATTTCTTCTTTTACTGCACCACCAAGAACGACTCTCCCACCATTCCAGATAGAATTGGGAAAACATCCATAAACAGCTCCAATCTTAATGTTATCATAAAAATATTCAGGATACATGCGAAGTGTATCACAAACCAAAATATTCAGCTCATACTTGTCATAAAAATCTGGCAAATAAAAATTAATCTTATCCACTTATTTCATCCCTTTTTTACATTTGATGCCGTACAATTTTATACTCATCATCCATACTAAAATACGGACATCCTCTATAATGTCCTGACATCAGTCTCCCATAGTCATCTTCATCCATTACAACTACGCATCCATAGCTCTCGTCTTCTTCATCAAAGACATAATTACTGCAGTATTCACAGCTGGATTTTTCTACCATATAACTTAACTCCTTTTTTCTTCTATTATATATGAAAATCAGTCAAAATACTAATAGAAAAATGCGGTCAGATACCTAAGCACTTAACCGCATTTTAAAAACTATTTTACTAATTTTATTTTACTGTCACCTTAAACTGCTTCGTCTTTCCATTTGCTTTTACAAGAATTGTTGTTTTTCCTTTCCGAATGCCTTTCACAATACCTTTTTTCGTTACCGTAGCAATTTTTTTATTTTTAGAAGTATATGTAATCTTTCCAGCCGGTGATACTGTTGCTTTAATCGTAACTGTCTTTCCCTTTTTTATTACAGCAGATGCTTTCTTTAATTTCAGGACTGGAACTTTTACTGTAATCTGAGTTTTTGTAGTAATACCATTTGCTGTTGCATATAGATACGTCGTTCCACTCTTCACACCAGTAATCACTGCAATCCCTTTATTAGTTACATTTAACGATGCTATCCGGCTGTCTCCAATTTCATAATAAACATTGGAAGAGAGTCCTGATACAGATGGATCTGCTTTTATCGTTTTTCCAACATAAACAGTCTGAGAAGATTTTGAAAATGTAATATCTGCAGAAGTACTGTCCATAGCATATCCATAACATGGATTATTCATAAAGTCATACCATTCAATCTGGCCTTTTCCATCTTTATGTGGCTGATTGATATCAGCTTTTTCAGATCCATAGTCTAATTCCTTTTTATTATCAAAACCCGCATTAAATAATTCCTGTGTAGAAGAGCATACTTTATAATCATCAATAAGAACTATCCCGCTGTATTCAACACCATCTCCTGAAATATTTAGAGATACATCTAATACCTTAAAGGTATCTGCACTATCAAAAGATACACTGCACTGAACAGGAAGCATATAATAACCATTTGAGCATGGAAGCGTTTTAAAATCTGATGCCTGATCGTTTTCTCCATTTTTATCCCATGTATTATAACAGTATTTTAAAGTACCCGACTCATCTCTGACAATCTGTGTATTTCCAAGTAAATTGGTACACACGACCGTATTCCAGTCTATATCAGCCCAGCCCCCTTCTTTGAGAACTGCATTTTGTATTCCATTTATATTTAAATACAATTGAATACCATTTTTAATTACTGCTTTATCCATTTCCTCTTTTGGGAAATATACTATAGCAGATGCTGAATAACTGCCAGCATCCATTTTTATGCCAGATGGATAATAAATACTGGAATTTACGCTATGCTGGGTTGAAATCGTATTCCTCCAGCTCTGCTCATCCTTTTCATTACTGATGTATTTAGAATCCAATTCGAGATTGGCTGACAGCATATTGTTATAGGAGGTAACCGTTGAATTAAAACTTATAATACTCGAAAACAGCCTTTTATCAGCAGAATACGACTCCATACCTAGAAGATCAGATTCGTCTTGGTTGAATCCAACTTCTGCAATTTCTTTTCCAGCTTCATCTGTTAGCTTTATGTTATCAAAAACAACATATCCATCATAGGAAATATTAACGCCTTTTACTGCAAAATTATAAACAAGATCCGTTGCTTTCAAATTTGTAATAGAAGAAGGAACTTCGATTGCATTCTTTATATGAGCTATATAATACTTTCCACTTTTCTTCAAATCATAATCTGTATTCGTTTCTTTACCATCTGTTCTCTGGTTGATATTATATTTTGATTTTGAATAAACCGTAATCCAGCTACAAAAATCATCCTCTCCTGATACATTATTACACTCATCATATCCTTGATTTCCTGTAGGTGTATTGACTGCATAATCCAGCCATGCATTTAAATTAAGAAAAGTATTTTCTTTTGTAATCTTTGCTATTAATGTCTCTGGAAATGCCACATCTGCTTCCATATACATACGTTTCGTTAATGTAGCATTTACTTTCTGTCTCGGACGAAAACATACCGTATTCTTCTCTTCTGCTTTCTGGTCATAATTCTTATCATAATTACCATCCCAGGTACCGTCAAAAACTGCCTCTGTCTTTGCAGCATATCCAGAAATACTGCTCTCTGCTGCCATAACCTGATGATAAAAAAGCGGCGTATCGCTAAAAATACTAAACGCCATTGCAGCCGTCATTGTGCCTGCAAACAGCTTTTTTACAATTTTTTTCATTCTTTTCTCCTCCTGAATAAATTAGTGTTTTTTAAATAGGCTATATTATTTATAATATATAAACAGAACCATTATTTAGACTAAAATTCTTGCGAAACCCAAAAAAACTTTTCAAGCCGGACAGTTTTGTCTGCTCTTTGCCTGAAAAGTTTTTTCTTTGGTTTTTGTTATTAACTTAAATAAATCTGAATCGCATCAACTTCCTGTCCCAGGTTGCCTGCATATCCATTGTTGGAGTCGCTTGTACTATAACCTGTTACATATGGAAGCCAGCTGCCGCCTTTTATATGTACTCTGTAATAAATCGTCTTTCCTGTATCCGTTGTCATCATTAAACCATCAATTGGCTTAGATGTAATTCCTGCATAATCACTTCTATTTGTAACCGCTGGAAGCCAGCTGCCACCTTTTACATGGACACGATAAGTAATATTTCCTCTGGATAAACTTGCATAGACAGCCGTAATAGAATGACCATAAATACCTGCGTAGTCGGATGTATTCACTACGTTCGGAAGAAATGCCCCTTTGGAACTGTCATAAACCTGATATGTTACATCAATACTAGAAGTAGGATCGCCACCACTGCTTCCAAGTGTTCTCCAAAGATTACTGTAATTGGATGGTGCATTATTATACATGGTGTTTCCAGATTCCATTTTTCCCTTATTAACAACAGATGTTTTACTTGTGTTTATGTAAAAAGCATCAAATGGATATGTATTTCCAAATCTGGAGTAGTAGGAGCCGAATGAACTTGTCTGTCCCTTATAAACGCCGATATCAAGGTGTGTTCCATATTCAGTTACACCGTTGGCACCAAGTCCCCCAAGCTTATACATATTCGTTCCCTGCTTAATCGTTGTTCCTGTGCTGTAAAGCGGTGTTCCATGCATAAACATAACTGTCATATAATCCAAAGAACCGTCTGCAAAACGAACTTTATTTGTACTCTGGAATAACGTTACACCATAATTGGAACTTGCATTTACAATTTTTCCAGTGAATGGTGCAAATGCATAAGTAGAACCGATACAGTCAATATGAGGGGAATTGGAATGGGAATAACTCTCATATGCCAACTGTGTAAGATTCATAACACTCATTGGGAACCATGCAGATTCATAGGTTGCTGCTTCTGCTGTAAAACTGTTCTGCTGTGGGATGTCAATACCTAAAGCCAGTGTGCAGACAAGCATAATGCTTAAAATACATGAAAAAAGTTTGTTTCTTACAAATTTCATTTAAATCCCTCCTATTTTTAGTTTTATAAGTAATATTATACAAAACGTTCAGGAGTCAAACAAGAAGACTTTTTTAATGTAATTTTTTTACATTGCTACTCAAGTAAAAAATAGGTCAAATTTATACACTAAACAGATAAATTTCTATGCATTTTTTATTTTCTATTTATAATATGTATAATTCTTTTTCTATCTGGCTCAGATTCAGGAACCGGAAAAATAATATAAGCATGTATCATTTTTTCTCTTACATAAAAATCCAATGGAATGCCTTCTGATTTTACTCTTTCATAAAATTCTCTATTAAAAAGATAGAGTACATCCCATGTTCCTGTAAATAAAGTCAGTCTAGGTAATCCACACACTTCCCCATAAAACGGATTTACAATATAATCCTTCTTTTTTCTCTTTCCTCCCCACATTTTCCGAACCGACTCCATACATGGATATGATATAATTGGATCCTTTTCATCCAATTCTTCTGCCATTGCTCTTTCATCCTCAGTAACTGCGGCAAGCTTTAAGCACGGTGAAATCATAATAATTTCTTTGGGCTGTGGAAGCTTCTTATCTCTTAACAGCATGGCAAAGGAAAGAGAAATCCCACCACCGGCCGAATCTCCCATAATAACAATTTGATTTGGCAGGGTTGTCTTTAATATCTGTTTATACAATGTCAAAAGCATTTTATAAGTAGGTTCACAATTATGTTCTGGAGTAACTGGATACTGTGGCATATATATTTCAGAATTAGTCTGTTCAAATATTTCACTTATATAATCCCAATATGTTTCACTTAAATCTGCAAAAAATCCTCCACCATGAATATAAATAATTACTCGGTCGGCCTTTTTATTTACATACTTATAGCAATTACATCCTTCTATCGTAAATTTATAAATAGGATATTTTTTCTTATGTTCCTCATTTGGTTCTGTTTGTACTCCTCTGAAATTCTTTAATATTAATTCCTTTAATTCTTCTCCCTTGCTTCGATATATCTGCTTACTATTCGATTCCTTCCACATTTTATATAACGCCCGATAGCTTTCACTTAACATAGTATTACCTCTCCTTTCCTATTCTAGCTCTATATGCGTTCATTAACATGCCCGTCTACCAGTATACATCATTATTAGACATATTACATGCTATATCTGCAAAATGTGTACTTTTATTATACCGCTGGTAATTTATTTTTTTTCTAAAAATGTGTTATACTATTACCAAATTATGAAAAGAATGGAGTGACAATATGCTCACAAATTACCATACCCACACCTTCCGATGTAAACATGCCTCCGGAGAAGACCGTGAATATGTAGAAGCCGCAATTCGAGGAGGCATGAAAGTGCTGGGATTTTCAGACCACTGTCCATGGATATACGAAGATAATTATGTATCCGACACGCGAATGGAACCAGACAAGCTGGATGACTATTTTAATTCCATATTAAGTCTGAAAAAAGAATATGCCAGTGATATTACCATATATGCCGGTTTTGAAGCCGAATATATTCCAGAACTAATGGAAGCACAAAACAGGCTTTTAAAAGATTATCCAGTAGATTATATGATTCTAGGAGAACATTTTCTGACACGAGAACCGTACTGCTCCTATATGGGAATTCCAACTGAAGAAGAACTTGTACTGAAAGAATACGTAGATTTGGTTTTAGAAGGAATGGACACGGGAAAATACTGCTACGTTGCCCACCCGGATCTGATTAACTTTACCGGTTCAAAGGAAATCTATGACCGACATATGCTCCGTCTCTGTCAGTACTTAAAGAAAAAACAGATTCCAGTGGAAATTAATCTGCTTGGTGTCTTTGAAAAACGCCACTACACATCTGAACATTTTCTGAAACTGGTACAAAAAACCGGTAATTCTATAATTATCGGCGTCGATGCTCATACACCAGAACGTCTCGAAAATCAAAAAGCTCAGAATATGTGCTTAAAATTAGCTGAGAAATTTGGACTTTCTATTACAACAGAACTGCCCGGACTTGGTCCGCTGACATAGCTGATACATATTGAATGAAAAAATCCCTTTTAGAAGTAAGGAAACTCCTAAATTGGATTTTTTTATTTCAACATTTTATTTCGTATTCTTTTTCCACATCCATGGGGAAAATAAAATTACCATTGGAACTAATTCCAGTCTTCCTGCTAACATATCAAAAGTAAAGATACATTTGGAAAACCAGTTAAACTTTCCAAAATTATCCATAGGTCCTACTGCATCTAATCCTGGTCCAATGTTATTTAACGTAGCAGCAACAGATGTAAAACTCGTCTCTAAACTATAATTTTCTAGTGAAATGAGTAGCAGCGAAATAACAAACACCATAAAATATAAAACAAGATACGTATTTACAGAACGTACTATATCATTTCCAACTTTTTTTCCTTCCATCCGTACAATGTGTACACTCTTTGGATGTACCAGAGAAGAAAGTTCATCTTTCATATTTTTAAATGCAATTACAATTCTGGATACTTTGATTCCACCACCTGTACTTCCTGCACAGGCACCTATAAACATCAGTGTAACTAAAATTCCTTTGGACAGTGATGGCCATAAATTAAAATCTACAGTCGAAAAACCGGTCGTAGTAATAATACTGGCTACCTGGAAAAATGCCTGCTGCCATGCCTGCCAAATCGAAGCAAAAGACTCTCTGATATTAACTCCAATTATTAACGTAGACAAAAGAACAATTCCGAAATAAACACGAAGTTCCTCACTCCTTAGAATCTGTTTTGGTCTACGGACAAGAATTAGAAAATAAATGGAAAAGTTTACTCCAAACAGCACCATAAATACAGCAACTACATTTTGTATAAATACATTATAATCTGCCATACTGTTATTCCGAATACCAAATCCACCAGTTCCTGCTGTTGCAAATGATGTTGTTACTGCATCAAACAGATTCATTCCCCCAAATAAGAGTAAAATACCTTCAATCACCGTAAGTACTGTATAAATGCCGTATAAAATCATTGCAGTGGAACGTACGCGGGGAACCAACTTTCCAACACTTGGCCCTGGACTCTCTGCACGCATAAGATGCATATTATTTCCTCCAGCAAGAGGTAGAATACAAAGTACAAATACTAAGATTCCCATACCACCAATCCAGTGAGTAAAGCTTCGCCAGAATAAAATACACTTTGACAATGATTCTACGTCAGATAAAATTGTAGCACCTGTTGTAGTATAACCAGATACCGTTTCAAATACCGCATCAAAAATATTGGTAATTTCACCGCTGATTAAAAAAGGCAGTGCACCGGATATACTAAGCACAATCCAGCCAAGAGCAACACTGACAAAACCATCCTTTGCATAGAATGACTTGTTTTTTGGTTTCTTTCTAGTACATAAAAATCCAACTGCCAGACTTACAATAGAAGCTGCCACAAAGGCAATTCCACTTTTTTCTCCATATATTAAAGCTACGATACATGGAACCAGAAGAAAAATTCCTTGAAAATTCAGTATCCAGCCCAATATATATCTGATAAATCCAAAATTCATATCATTAACTCCTTACAATATCGCTCAAATCATGTAATCCCATATTTGTCGTAACAACAATTACATGGTCCCCCTTTTCAATTACATCCTGGCCTTTTGGCGTAATGAGATTTCCATTTCGAATGATAGAACAGATAATCAGGTTCTGCTTTAAGTTCAGTTTTTCTAATGGTATCCCAATTAATCTGGAATCTTTATTCACATAGAACTCTAACGCTTCTGCCTTGTCCTTCTTAATCTTATATAACGTCTCTACATTGCTTCCAATAGAGTTATTCATAGCTCTGACATATTGAAGAATATACTGAAGGGTAATATACTTTGGATAAATAACACTTCCTAAATCCAAGCTGTCAATTACCTCATCAAAAGTGATACGGTTTACCTTGGTAACAATCTTTCCTTCCATCTTACTGCGGGCATACAGCGATAAGAGTACATTCTCTTCATCCATTCCCGTCAGCGACGCAAAAGCACCTTCTTCTGTAATTTCCTCTTCCATAAGCAGTTCTTTATCCGTACCATCTCCATGAATAATCATCGCCTTTGGCAGAAGTTCTGTCAATTCTTCGCAGCGTTTTCTGTTTTCCTCTATAATTTTTACCTTAATCCCATTTCTAGAAAGCTGTTTGGACAGATAATAAGAAATATCTCCTCCACCAATTAACATAGCACTCTTTACTGGATTCTTTACCACACCTATCTTTGTAAAAAATTCCAAAGCATTTTTATGAGATGCAATAATGGATACCATATCATTTTTCTTAATAAGTACCTCGCCGTTTGGAATGATAACCTCTTCCCCACGTTCAATAATAGATACCAGAATATCACATTTTAATCTGGTACAGATTTCTTTGACCCGCATATCATGTAGAATGCAGTTTTCTCCTACCTTGAAGTTTAAAAGCTCTACACGGCCTTTATGGAAAACATTGATATCAATCGCAGATGGGAAACGCAACAGACGGGTAATTTCACATGCCGCCTCATATTCCGGATTAATTACCATGGAAAGTCCTAACTCTTCTTTGATAAATCCGACTTCTTTACTGTAAACAGGATTTCTTACCCTTGCTATGGTCTTACAGTTACCTGCCTTACGTGCAATCAGACAGCAGAGTAAATTAAGCTCGTCCGAACCAGTTACCGCAATCATCAAATGTGCTTTCTCAATCCCGGCTTCTATCTGTGTATTATAACTTGCTCCATTTCCGGTGACGCCTAGTGCATCAAAGTTATTTGAGATTTCCTCTACAACCTGTTCATCCAGGTCAATGATAGAAATATTGTGTCCCTCCTGTGAAAGCTGTTCCGCTAAGGTACAGCCCACTTTTCCACAGCCAACAATTATTATATTCATAAAATCCTCCGACTAATTCCAACGTAACATGTTCCTATACAATTTGATATTATATAACATTTCACTGATTCTGACCATAAAGATTTCATTATTTTCGAAAATATTGTCTAAATTCCCGTATAATCATAACCATACATGCCAAACCTGGCATAAAATCTGCAATTGTTCATTAACAATCTGCACAATCATCATTGCCAGCTGGCTTCTGTATGGTGCTGCTTCTGCCATTCTCCAGCGAAATACAAATACATGAAACGCTAAATCAGGTACGTCGTGGCCAGTCTGGATTACAATACTGATATCTTGGTGGTGTTCCCGTACAATAGCTGACCGTAGTAAACATTCCTCCAACTGGTGGTGCCCCATTGTTTGTCACATGATGCGGCATATGGCAATGCATTGGCCAGATTCCTGGATTATCTGCCAGAAATTCCACATCCCAGGTTTCTCCCGAAGCCACTAGAATGGTATTTTTAGAGAGCTGTGCCGTCTCTGGTACTGCAAATCCATCGGAGCCAACTACTTTAAACTGGTGCCCATGCAGATGAATTGGATGGTGATGCATCTGAATATTTCCAAAACGGACACGGACAGTGTCCCCATAATCCACTTCCAATGGAAGTGTCTTTGGATAACATCTTCCATTTATAGTAAAAAAATTAAAATAAGGATAAACAAAGTTAAGTGGATAAAGTCCTGGAGTCAGCTCACCCCAGCGAAGTTCTTTAATTGCCCACTCCTGTAAAATGCAAAGATAATCTTTATAATGAGGACGTTCCTGTGCCTCTTTATCTTCTACGATCAATCCACCAAATAATCCTGCGTTATCCTGCGTCATAACGTCTACATGAGAATGATACAGATAGGTTCCTGGTGGATTTGTAATACGGAATGTATAATCCAGATAATGTCCTGGCTGAATAAATGGGCTCGGTTCAATTGGCGGTACTCCATCCATATTGTTCGGTACTTCCAGACCATGCCAGTGCACACTGGTCTCTACCGGCAGCTTATTGATAACCCGGAAAATCACTTCGTCTCCCGGAAACACATGAATCGTTGGTCCTGGTGTAGAACCATTATATCCCCATGCCTTAATCCGGATTCCATATACCAGTTCCCAGTCAATTTCTTCAGCAACCAGAGTAAACAGCTTTTTTCCATTTTCATATGTATACTCGCAATCTTCAATTCCTGGCGTTATTACCATATTATATCCTCATAGATAATATATTTTTCTCTATATATCATATGCACTTTTGTCTGGAAAGTTTTATAATAAACTAAAAAACATTTTAGAAAGGAATTATATAATGAATGAGTTAGTAAAACAGGCAAATGCGGTTTTTCAAAATGACCGTTTTGCTACTGATACCTGCGGTGCGAAGATTCAAAGCATTACGCCAGAAGAAGTTATATGCACCATGGATATTACCGAAAAACATTTAAATGCTGCCGGAACCGTAATGGGTGGGGCTATTTTTACCTTAGCTGACTTTACGTTTGCCGTTGCATCCAATTTTCAGAAAACGCTGACCGTTTCCTTAAACAGTCAAATCAGCTACTTAGGTGTTGCAAAAGGGAAACAGCTGATTTCACACTCTGAGTGTATCAAAGAAGGACGAACTACCTGCTTTTATTTGATTCATATTACAGACGAGCTTGGAAACCAAGTGGCTGATGTAACGATTACTGGATACATAAAAAATCAAAAAATAAATTAAAGCTACATAAAAAGTTCCAGCCATTTCAAATGACTGGAGCTTTTTCTTTATTGTCCATAATATGCATTTTCACCATGTTTCCGGAAAAAGTGCTTATCCTTCAGACAATCCGGCGCTGGTTCTACCGTAGGATTAATCAATTCTGTTTTGGCTGCCATTTTTGCAACTTCTTCTAAGACAACCGCATTATGTACTGCTTCGGCTGCATCCTTTCCCCAAGTAAACGGCCCATGGTTTTTACACAGGACTGCTGGTGTATACATTGGATTTAATCCTCGTTTTTCAAAAGTCTCAATAATAACAAGACCCGTATTTTTTTCATAAGCTTGTTTGATTTCCTCCGGTGTCAGATTTCTGGCACAAGGAATTTCTCCATAGAAATAATCTGCATGGGTAGTTCCGTAGAGCGGAATGCTTCTTCCTGCCTGAGCCCATGACGTTGCTTCTGGAGAATGCGTATGTACAATGCCACCGATTTCAGGGTATTTTTTATAAAGTTCCATATGTGTAGGGGTATCGGAAGAGGGTTTATATTTTCCCTCAATTTTATTCCCGTTTAAATCCATTACAACCATATCCTCTGCTGACAGTTTATCATAATCCACACCACTTGGCTTAATGACGAAATAGCCGCTTTTTTGGTCGATTCCACTGACATTTCCCCAGGTATACGTAATCAGTCCTCTTTTCGGCAGTTCCATATTTGCCTCGTAAACTTCACGTTTCAATTCTTCTAACATAGTTACCCCCCGCTTTCCTTATGAACTTATGCTTTTTCTATTGAAATAATTCAACTGCTGCTCTCTCCACTGGAATACATGCTTTGTATTTCTTCATAAATGCATCAAATCCCTGTACATCAGAATCATCTGCCAGTACTGATGTGCTTTTTTGTCCTGCAAATACTTTTTCATCAAGAAAGTGTTCCAATGTTTCTTCTTTTTCTTTCTGTATCATATAACCTGCTAGTACTGCAATTCCCCAAGCACCGCCTTCTCCGGCTGTTTCCGTGACCAAAACCGGTACTCCAAGTGCCGCACTCATTATCTTCTGACCAACCACCGGTGTTTTGAAAAATCCTCCATGACCAAACATTTTATCTACTTTCACGCCCTCTTCTTTTAAAAGGCTGTCCAGACCGGACTTTAACGCTGCTAATGCCGTGTAAAGATGCATTCTCATAAAGTTCGAAAGATTAAATGCTGCATCCGGCATACGAAGCACCATTGGTCTTCCTGCTTCCAGTCCTGTTACGGGTTCGCCAGAAAAATAATTGCAGCCCATTAATCCGCCGCAGTCTGCATCTCCTTCTAATGCTTTCTGAAATAGCATTGTATACAATTGATTCATATCCACGGATATGCCAAAGCTTTCTGCAAACTCCTTAAATACATTGACCCACGCATTAATATCAGAAGTACAGTTATTACAATGCACCATTGCCGTTAACTCGCCCGATGGCGTTGTTACCAAATCAATTTCCTCCCGCACTTTTTGAAGCGGCTTATCTAAAACAATCATGGCAAATACAGAGGTTCCTGCTGAAACATTACCAGTCCGCCTGGCAACACTGTTCGTAGCTGTCATTCCGGTTCCGGCATCCCCTTCTGGCGGGCATAGTGGAATTCCACTTTCCAGATTTCCGCTTGGATCCAAAAGTTCTGCACCTTCTTCTGTTAAAATACCAGCACTATCCCCAGCAAGAAGTACTTTGGGGAGAATATCCGATAATGACCAAGGCAATTGGTAAGATGCTGTCAGCTGACTGAATTTTTCCATCATAGTCTGATCATATTGTTTTGTCTGGCTGTCAATTGGAAACATTCCCGATGCATCTCCAACGCCAAGTACTTTTTGACCTGTAAGCTTCCAATGTATATAACCTGCTAATGTTGTTATGTATGCTATTTCTTTTACGTGTTCCTCATTATCCAGAATCGCCTCATATAAATGAGAAATACTCCAGCGAAGTGGAATGTTATAGTCAAATTCTTTTGTCAGTATTTTCGCTGCCTTTTCTGTATTGGTATTTCTCCATGTACGAAAAGGCACCAGTAGATTTCCTTCTTTATCAAATGGCATATAGCCATGCATCATGGCACTAAAACCAATGGCACCAACGCATTTCAATGTTACACCGAATTTCTGTTTGACCTCTTCTGCCATAGAAGCATAACTTTCCTGTATTCCTGTCCATACTGCATCCAGACTGTACGTCCAAAATCCGTTTTCCAGCTGATTTTCCCATTCGTGGTTCCCAGATGCAATGGGATTATGATTTTCATCAATTAAAACCGTCTTAATTCTTGTAGAACCAAGCTCAATTCCAAGTATCGTATTTCCTGCAAGAATAGTTTCTCTCATTTTGGTTGTCTCCTTTCAAATTAAGGGTATTAAATGATTTTATTATAACAGAATATAAATAGAACTTTTCTATCTTTTTCTACATAAACGAGCAGAATCTACAGTAACGTCCATAATCATTTTCTCTCAAGGCTGCTTCTAAATCTTTCATATAATCCTGTTTCGTATGAAAATCATGAAACTCCCGGTTTATCAGATCCGCTGTCAGAACAAATATGCTTTTCTTCACTTCTGTATCCATTAATAGTGTTCTCTGGTAATTTAACCGAATCTGCTTAAACAGCTTTTCATAAATTTCCTGAGTTGATTTCATCTTTAATTCTTTCCGGATGTGGAACAATTCTTCAAGAAGCCAGTATGTCTCAATACATCTTGGTTTATCAATAGCAGTATGACAGATTCCATTATAATTGACACGATATCTATATACAACGGAAGAAATCGTACAGGCCTTTTTTATGGATGGGTATAGCACATATGCCATAACACTGTCTTCAAACCAATAAGATTCCGGAAATTTTAATGTTTGAAAAAACTCACTCTTAATTATTTTAGACCAAGCAAATCCACTCAGTTGATTGACTGGTTCTACTTGATTCTGATTCTTATGTTTCATCAATGACCATTCTTTTTTTTCATTAAAATGACTGCTGCTTCCTTCTACAATATCTGCATTTTCACGATATGCACATTCTAAGAGATTCTGTATGGCTCCATCTGCTAATGTATCATCAGAATCTACGAACATAATATAATTTCCTTCTATTGTCTTCATTCCTGTATTTCTTGCAGCAGACAGACCACCATTTTTCTGTCGTATAACCTCCATATTATCTCTGGATTCATATCTTTTTAGGATTTCCAGTGTACAATCCGTAGAACCGTCATCTACGGCAACTACTTTGTATGTATATTCTGTCTTTTGTGAAAACACAGATTCTAAGCATTCTTCCAGATAAGAAGCTACATTATAACAAGGAATTACAATCTGTAAATCGTATTTTTTATTTATTTGGGAAATCCCATCACAGTTATTACTCTCTGGCTTCTGCCAAACTTCATTTAGTTTCTTTACTGCCTCCACTTTTCCTTCTTTTATTATTTCTTTGGAAAAAGGTTTTAATACCGAGTAAACAGCTTTATTCAATTTAAGATATCTTGTTCCCTGTGTAAATACCTTTGATATGGTATACTTTAACTTAATTCGGCTCATTCTCATCCTCCCCATAATAGAAAACCTGCTGGTGCCATTCGCAACAATGCTTCTGAGCCAGCAGGTTTCTTTTTATGTGATACCTAGAATATCTAATTTATTTTGCAACAATATTAATAATTCTACCCTTAACATAAATTTCTTTTACAATAGTCTTTCCTTCAATGGCATTTGCAACACTATGAATTTCTTTTGCTTTCGCAAGTGCAGATTCGCTGTCTTCCTCTACACCGATTTCTACTGTGCCTTTTACTTTACCATTTACCTGAACACCAATTGTAACAGTATCTTCTTTGATTGCTTCTTCATCGTATGTTGGCCAGCTTTCGTAAGCAATGGTATCTTCATGACCATATATGCTCCACATTTCTTCGCCAACATGAGGGCAGATACAAGATAACATTTTGATAAATCCTTCTGCGTACTCTCTTGGGCATTTACCAGCTTTGTAACAGCTGTTTACAAAAATCATCAGCTGACTGATTGCTGTGTTAAATCCTAACTGTTCGAAGTCGCTTGTAACTTTCTTAACCGTCTGATGATAAACTTTCTTTAATGTCTCGTCATTATCTTCTGTAATATTGTCTAGATGGGTAAAGAATGTCCATACACGATTGATGAACTTTCTTGCACCTTCAACTCCCTGTTGACTCCAAGGTTTGGAAACTTCTAATGGTCCCATGAACATTTCGTAAAGTCTTAGCGTATCTGCACCGTAATCTCTTACGATATCACTTGGATTTACTACGAATTCAGGGAAACGTTTACCCATCTTGATTCCGTTGGAACCAAGAATCATACCCTGGTGAACTAATTTTTTAAATGGTTCTTTTACTGGAGATAAGCCCTTATCATATAAATAACGATTCCAGATTCTTGCATACATTAAATGACCAACTGCATGTTCTGGTCCTCCGATGTATAAATCAACTGGAAGCCAGTGTTTTAATAATTCCTGATCTGCAAATTCTTTATCATTATGTGGATCAATATAACGCATGTAGTACCAGCTGGAACCTGCGCTTCCTGGCATAGTGGATGTTTCACGTTTTCCTTTGATACCATTATGGTCATACTGTTTCCAGTCTGTTGCATTTTCAAGTGGAGCCTGTCCGTTCTTACCTTTGTAATCTTCCAGCTGTGGTAAGATTAATGGTAACTCTTCGTCATCTAATACATGAATTTCATTATTTTCTGTATAAACAACTGGCACTGGTTCTCCCCAGTATCTCTGTCTTGCGAAAATCCATTCCCGGAAATGGTAGTTCACTGTCTTCCTGGCAACTCCCATTTTTACTAATTTATCTGTAATAGCTGTTTTTGCTTCTTCTACTGTCAGACCTGTAAATTCTTCAGAATTAATTAATTTACAGCCTTTTCCAAGATATTCACCTTTTTCAAATGCTTTTTCTGTTACTTCTCCACCTTCGATTACCTGAACCATAGGAATGTCATGAACCTTGGCATATTCAAAGTCTCTCTGGTCATGACAAGGAACTGCCATAACAGCACCAGTTCCATAGCTTGCTAATACGAAGTCACCGATGAATAAAGGAACTTCTCTTCCATTTACAGGGTTGACAGCATATACGCCTTTTAAGATGCAGCCTGATTTTGTTTTGTTAAGCTGAGTACGATCCATATCGTTTTTCTTTAATGTTTCATCGATATAAGCCTGTACTTCTTCTTTATTTTCAATTCTTGGCATTAAGTCTTTTACTGTCTGTCCTTCTGGAGCAAGAACCATAAAGGTAATACCATAAATTGTTTCGATACATGTTGTAAAGATGGAGAACTTTCCACCACCAACAATGTCAAAATCAACTTCTACACCTTCTGATTTTCCAATCCAGTGTCTCTGCATATCCTTTGTGGATTCTGGCCAGTCGATTTCATCTAATCCTTCCAGTAATTTTTCAGCAAATGCAGGCTGATTGATAACCCACTGTTTCATATTTTTACGAATCACTGGGAAACCACCACGTTCGGATTTTCCATCAATGACTTCGTCATTGGATAATACCGTACCAAGTTCTTCACACCAGTTTACAGGCATATCTACGTATTTTGCATAACCATCTAAGTATAACTGCTTGAAAATCCACTGTGTCCACTTATAGAATTCAGGATCACTTGTAGCAATCATTTTTGACCAGTCATAATCAAATCCAAGTTCTTTTAACTGTTTGGAAAATGTCTTTATGTTTTCCTGTGTAAATCCATTTGGATGATTTCCTGTATTTACAGCATACTGTTCTGCCGGCAGACCGAAAGAATCATATCCCATTGGATGCAGTACATTGTATCCCTGCATACGTTTCATACGTGCTGTAATATCGGTTGCTGTGTATCCTTCTGGATGTCCTGCATGCAGACCTACACCTGACGGATAAGGAAACATATCCAGTACATAATATTTGGGTTTACTGAAATCCCAGACATCTGTTTTAAATGTTTCATGTTCTTCCCAGTACTTCTGCCATTTTTTCTCAATTTCTTTTGGGTTATAACGCTGTTCCATAATTATCTCCATTTCTAATCGTAAATTTTAAATTTCCCTGTCACATAAAAAAAGCCCCTCATCTCTACTTAACAAAATAAAGAGACGAAAGGATTCACCTACCGCGGTACCACTCTAATTCAGGGAAACCCCTGCACTCCTGATTCTATAACGGGAATTCCCGCCAAAGCCTACTATTACAATGGTTCAGCCCTGGAGTTCATAGACGAGTTCAAAGCTTTTCAGATTATCTTCCACCAAATGATAACTCTCTGTCACTGAAAAATACTTCTACTACTTCTAATCATAACTTTTATCTGATAATACACTAACCTTTTCTCGGGGATCTGTCAAGTAGAAAAAGAAGAAAATATGATAGATTAGAAAAACAGATGCTGCAAATATTATTTTACAACATCTGTCTTATAACTTGAACTTAAATAATATAAATATTATAACATTACTTTTATTTCAATACCGTCACCGATTTTACACTAGACCATTTTGAATAAACCTTCCTTGTCTCTCCATTCCATTTTACAGTCTTATAAGTACGGACTCTTACATAATATTTTCTGTGGGAGTGTATCTTTACAATGGTTTTAGACACTACGTTATTTTTGTTTACGTTTACCGTGGAAGATTTCTTTTCTGCAAATCCACTGCTGGTCGAATACTGAATCTGGTAACCTGTTGTCTGGCTTTTTTGTTTCTTCCATGTTACAGTCAATGACTTAGAAGCACTGCTTACCTTGTTGATACTTGTACCTTTTGGAACAATTGTAAAGCTTTTTATTACCGTGCCGCGATAATTACCTTGGAAAACAACTTCTGCTGTATAGATTCCTACATTTTTTCTATCACCTTTATACGAAATGGTATAATCCGTACCAACCTTTAATACATTCTCCGTACTGTCTGTTACCGTAATAGCAGGTCTTCTTGTTTTTCCGTTATATGTATATTTTGTTGTAGAAAGTGTAACTTTTGAAATCTTAGGAATTACCGTTGTTTTCGTATCTCCACAAACCGTGCATTTTTCTGTAATCTTTCCATCCTTTTTGATTGTAGCTGGAACAATCGTCTGTTTATAGGTATGTTTTTCTTCTTTATTCGGTGTATTGTCAGCGGCTGGCTGCTCTGTCACTTCTCCTGTTGTAGGACCACTGGTTCCTTCTGCCTTAATAATTTCCGTAATTACCGAGCTTCCCTGAAGATATTTGATATATCCGTCAGAATCCTTAGTTGGTTCTTTGCTTTCCGTAATAACACGAATTCTTTTCTCACCATATGGATTCGCATAAATACTGTCTGCCTTAATTTTTCCACCAAGCGTATTGGTAATATACTCAATCAATACCTGGTTATCTACTTTAACCTCATCTTGAAGAATTTTATTATCTGCAAACATGGAATATCCATCACCTGATTTTTTCAACATATAGTTATGAGAAGCAAGAGTATATGTCTTCGTTAAATCCAGTGCTTTTCCGCCGACTTTTACATTCTTCACACGATAAGCACCGTTTACCTTTACAAACATTTTTTTGTCACCCAATACAACAGAAGATGGAATCGTAGTATCAATATCATATGTCAGACCGGAAACCTGTAAAAAACCTCCGTTCTCACCTTCTCTAACTACTCTTGCCCCTAATTCCAGTGCATCGAGAATCTCCTGTCCGGTTGCCTCTACAAGACACGCTTTATTTCCAAATGGATGTACATTTATAATATCTCCATACGTAATATTTCCCTTATTGATATTAGCACGAACTCCGCCACCATTTACAAATGCAATATCCGCTCCTAATAATTCTCGATAAGCATCTGCACATAAATCACCAAGATTGGTTTCCTGCGAACGTACCAGACGGTTTCCAGTCACAGGATCGTTGGTAGTAAGGGTTATTTCCGAAGCTGCCACTACCGAATTCTGTAAATCCTGAAATTTTGCAGTAATGCCATTTACATAGGAAAGTGTAGCAGAATCCTGCATGCTTATATTATTTACCAGCTTACTTGAAACACTGTCATCATCCGTATCAATGCGAAGTACACCTAAATTTTTTAACTTGGTTCCTGTGGATGTTAATACTACATTTCTATTATTCAGGTCTTTGCAGACTTCACTGGAAATCGTACTATGAGAGTGTCCATCTAGAAGTGCATCCATTCCAGTGGTATGGGCAATCAAATCTTTTGATGTCCAAGGTTCACTGGATGGATCCGTTCCAAGGTGTGACAGTACAACTATATAATCCGCTCCTGCTGATTTTGCATCATTAATTGTCTCCTGTACCTTTACGTATAAATCTTCTCCATCATTTCCTTCACAGAATCCATAGATATAGTTTCCATCTTCATCCTGAAAATATGCTGGGGTAGATTTCGTAAAAGATTCTGGAGTAGAAACACCGATATATGCTACTTTTTTTCCGGCTTTCTCCACGATTTTATATGGAGAAAATACCGTTTGATTTGTTTTTAGATTTATAAAATTGCAGCTAAGATACTGATATCCATTATCCTTTTCTGCCTCTTTGGCTATCTGTAAGAAATTATCCATGCCAAAGTCAAATTCATGATTTCCTGGAATAGCAAAGGAATAGCCTGTCTGTTTCATAATATCTTTTAAATAAGAACCTTTTGAAAGAGTACCAATAATTTCTCCCTGAATGGCATCTCCATTATCCACCAATTCCACTTGATATCCTAAAGACTCTAGCTGCTTTTTATACTGTGCTACGGAAGCATAGCCAAGACAGTCTACTGATTTTTCATAGGCATTGTGAACATCATTTGTATATAATATGATAATGTCGTCTGCATCCTGCTTTGTAAGTGCATAAACAGCAAGGGTCCCACTTACCTCTCCTGCGGCCATAACAACAGGTTTTCCATCAATGACAGCCACACAGATTCCTTCTGGTGATACATCTCCAGCAATCTTAAAAGAGAAATCACGACTATTCATATAATTCACATTCATGCTGTATTCTGGATTAGTAATATCATATGCCATAATACCACCAATTCGTTCCAGCACAATAAATGCATAGGTTCTTCCCTCTATCTGCCCAATCGTAACATTTTTTGGTTCTGGACCTTTTGAGGTGCTGCATGCATCTGCCATTGTGTTATTATTAGAGCAGTTAAAATTAGAAGGAAATGCATCTGCTGTAATAGACTCAAAATCAGCGCCGCTATCATAGACTTCTTTTAACCCTCTGTCTGTTACTCTAAATATCGTGAATCCACGTCCTCCAAATAAAACATTCTTTCCTTCTGGAATCCCTATACATTTGGTAGAATTCAGTACTGTAACCTCCGCACCTGCAATTGTCTGTATTATTTCATTGGAATAGTCCGCCCATTCCCTGGAATCTCCTTCATTGGCAGTTACAAGATACGTTTTTCCATCTTTTTCATATACTGCAATGCCGTATGGCATTCTTGCTCCCACTAAATTGTCATATACCGATGGATTGTATCCTCCATCATCCTTAATATCAACTTTTACACTACTATAATCTTCAAATCCAACGGAATAAATTCCTGTAAATGTTTTGTTTTCTACATCCAAAACAGCTACTGCATTTGCCTCCTGTAAAGCAACATATGCCTTGCTTCCATCTTCGGATACAGAAATATATTCTGGTTCTAAATCTGTTGCTGGTGAGACGGCCTTTCCATCCACTACACCAATCAGCACATTCTCTGCAGCAAGCTCCTGAGCTGTAAAACTGCCAAATCCAACCTGACTGGATGTTCCACTTAAAAGATTAAGAACCGTTACACTTCCCTCTGGATCGACTGCGCCATCACCATATCCATTTCGGGGTTTTCCTTCATCTGCACTTAAGACTGTATTATTATCTGCAAATGTCACCATATTCGGCTGAATACCTGCCGGATAAACATGTGGACTGCTGATGCTTCCATCACTGTTACAGGTAAATACAACAATTACACCAGCTTTATCATACACTTCATTCTGAACTGCTGCTGCAAGCTTTGTTCCATCTGGCGAAACGGCCACACTTGTCATGTCTCCATATTTAAATTCATCGTTATCAGACACTGTTTTTTCAACTAGTTCTTTTACATCATATTCACTTCCATTTAATTGAACTGGCTCCACAGTATCCGCCGGGGCATCCACTTTCACTGCAGCCAGTGTTCCTTTTATTCCATTGACTGCATAGGCATATCCATTCTGGCTGTTATATTCCACAATTTCCAGGCTTCCCCCATCTGCTGAAACCATCTCTGAATCATAACGGGCATACAGCTGCATATCCAGAGTAGTTGCACCATTTTGCATTCCTATCGTCTTTACATTTGATGTTGTTGACTCAAGGTGTGCTGTTCCTTTTTCTGATGCATGTAAAACCATTCCTCCCGGCAAGACTGTCTGCACAGTCAAAGCCGCCACTATTCCAAGAGACAGAACTTTCTTCCTTACTTCTTTCATAAAATCCTCCTTGCTCTACACTCCACAGCTGTTACTTGATAGCTGATTTTCTAGTTGTTTGTTTTTTCGTTAACAATATCATAACACATATGTATAAATTATTTCTTTTATCCATGTAAAAAACATCAAAAGTTTTTATAATCTATTATTACTCAGAAAGTTCTGGCGTATCAATGGAAAGTTCTTTTTCATCAATCTGTGTATCTATATTCTCTATATTATTTTCCTGTCCATTTTCCTCGTCATCCCATAATGAATCATACTCTTTATGGGATTTCACTTTATTCATAGCCGCTGCATTCATTGCTGACATATACATCTGCGGGCTGTATTCCATTAATTTTTTCACATCAGAGGAAGGTACTTTAGCCCCTGATGCAATCCGCCTTGCAGTCTCTATGTATTTTGCTAAATCGTCGACTGCTTCTGCACCTGCTTCCCCTTGTTGTTTTTGAGCCGCCGCATTTTCCAGACCCATTTTAAGTTCTGACAGCTGTTCCATAAATTCATGGACCGAATTATAATCTTTGTTCACACTGGATAATTCCAAAGTGACTCCTTCTAATTCCTCTTTCTTCTCCTTTGACTTACTTAATTCCTTCTGTCTTTTACTTAATTCTATTTTCCTGTCCCACAGATTGTGAAGCTGTGATGAATAAGTTTTATAAGCTTCTCCGATTTTCATAAATCTTCACCCTCCATACATTGGCTTTTCAACATATACTTTCACATGTTTCCCCTGCTCATCACTGTAAGTATCAAAATGAACAATTTCTGTCTGATCATCTAGCTATAAAAAAAGAATACATTATAGTTTTATTCTCCCTTCTAAAAAATCTCATATTTATACCATAATCTTAGCACAGAAAAGAACAGGAAGAAAAGCATTATTTTACTTATTTCTAAGTCTTTCTTTAATTTGATGACGCTCCCGACGAAGCTGCTGCACTACTGGCTGCCACTGCTGCGCACATTGCTGCCTCCTGTGCTACAAGCAAAGAAATCGTACCATTCACAGCTGCTGTCTGCATTGTCTCTTCTGAGAAATAATCTTTCTGCACAAGAATTCCCGCGTACATCAGACGCTGTTTTTTACTAACACTTCCTAAAAACCCAAATCCTTTCTGATTTGAAAGCCAATCGTCAACCTCTATCATATCCCGCACAATTTCACAGGAATCTGCCTTTGACATAGAAAGAATTCCCAACGTTGGCAGTTCATAGCTGGTACCATACTTATATCCAGCCTCCTTTAGCCTTGTAAACAACTCCATAGTCCGCTGACATTTTAATTCTGCATTTCCATCACAAAGTGCCAGAACATGACTTAGAGACTGAACTGCATTCAATGAGAAGAAATTTTCTTTTAAAATATGATAACAACTTTCCGCTTCCTGTATCAGCATATCATCACTTTTATCAGACAATGCCATTAATGCACAAAATGCACTATCCTCACTGGATGTTAAAAATGGATGTTCTGCTTTCATACGCTCATAAATGATTCTGGTGCGTGCTGCAATTTTATCATACTCATCCTCCGATGCCATCTCTGTAAGAATGAGAGCGGCCAATGGCAGATACGTAGAAGCCCAGAAATACTTTTTTAGCAAATCATGCATTTTTAATGCATTTTCCAGTTCTTTTTCTGGGTTTTCACTAACTGCAAGCATCGCCGCAATCGGAATTCTGGCAGTACCTCGGAAATTAGAAAAGGCACCAACTCTGTTTTTTAGCAGTCCCTTACAATATTTCAATACTTTCTCATCTACGGTTTTATCTTTAACTGTATAAATTCCAGCACAGGCCAAATGGAGCAGTCCACTGTCCCATGAAAAAACAGATTTCACATGGTCTCTATTTTCAATTAATTTTTGTGCACGTAGTTTTGTTTGTTCATTCATTTAAAAGTTTTAATCCTCCTCTTTAATTGGCAGTTTTCATAACAAAAATAAAAAAGCATGAATCTATTATATCAAAAATTCATGCTTTTTTACTATATGAAATTCATATTCTGTTTTAGCCCACCACTACATAATTGTTCCACCAGTATACTGAATATCTTCCTGATTTTCTACAATCGCTTTGATTGCTAATAAAAGTCCTTGAGAGATGGTCTCAAGAGACATTGCTGCAGTACCCTGCGGCTTATCCACTACCTGCTCCAATGCATATGGAACATGAATAAATCCACCACGGATCGTAGGATATTTTTTATCAATCAGATACAGAACATGATACATTACATCGTTACATACAAATGTTCCAGCAGTATAAGAAATGTGAGCTGGAATATGATTATCACGTAATTCTTTTACAACTGCCTTACAAGGAAGATTTGTAAAATATGCATTTTCTCCATCTTCATGTAATGCAGAATCCATTGGCTGATTTCCTGCATTATCTTTTATTCTTGCTTCTGCAAGATTAATTGCAACTTTTTCAATGGTAATAGAACTTCTTCCGCCTGCCTGTCCTACACAGAGAACAACATCCGGATTATGTTCTTCAATTGCTTTTTCTACTGCTTCCCCACTTTTGGTATATACCGTAGGAATTTCTAATTTTATAACTTCAGCACCTTTAATTACGTCTGGAAGCATTTTTACTGCTTCATATGCAGGATTTACTGTTTCCCCGCCAAATGGATCAAATCCAGTTATCAGTACTTTCATATTTTCCTCCATTCCGCACAGGCTTAGCTGCGCATGCTGATTTTCTATACAACATGAATCTCTGGCTCATCCCAGATAATTTCTCCCTGTTTCATAATGAGCACTCCATCCACATAAATATCCGGCATTTTAAACACAAGGTCAAAATGACCTTTCGCCTCAAGTTCTCCGCCAAATGCAATATTTTTTCCAAAACCGATATGGAACGTTCCATATGCAGACTCATCTTCAATATAGCTATTTCCTTCGCAGCGGGCACATGTATTAAGTCCAATTCCAAATTCACTGGCTGCATACATATTCTCATCCTGAAAATCAGCTATATATCTGCTTAATTTCTGACCGTCTTCATTTTGTTCAATTTCACATATCTTCCCATCTTTTAAATAAATACGAACAGGATTTTCTGGTGCCCCTAAGTATCCAAGAGATGCATCTACAACACCTATTCCATAAGTTTTATTTTCTATAATAGGAATAAAAATTTCAAAACTGGAAGATGAATAACCATTTTCCATTCTGGTTGCCCCTGTAAAAAGCTGTGGTTCTCTTCCTTCCATGGAAAAATTAAGTCTGCTTCCCACAGGAGTTGTTACCTTGATTTCTTTTCCATTTCGAAGCCATTTAAACAGCTGATTAGCCATTTCCCTGCTTTCTTCGGGATCCATCATAAGAAAATCATACTCTAATAATGATCGTTTATCATTGGTAGAAAGGGGAAGGGATAAAAAACGACTTCCCCTGTTCATTGCTCTTTTTACTGCTTTTGTCGTGACTAATGAATGCGTAGCTGCTCCAAGAATCACATGGAACGAATCAAAGACCGTTTCATGAACGTCAAAATAGTGGCTGACTTGTCCAAAACGTTTTTGAAACACCATTACCTCAACATAGGCACCTGCCTTTTCTGCATACTGCTTAATTTGTGCTATCTCATTTACATGCTCATCATTTGTAACAATACACAACTTTTCACCAGAAGCCACCTTAAGCCATTGCTCTGCTACGATGCGTGCTCCTCGTTTTAACTTCGTATTCATAGCATCGTCCTCTCTAAGCTAATTAGCTGAAAAGAAGCATGTAACCGATTTGGAAAAGAATCATAAATACAGCAATCACAAGCTGATTTTTAATAACACCAAAACGGTTCTTCATATCTAACATAGCAACTGGAACAATGTTGAAGTTCGCTGCCATTGGAGTTAATAACGTACCACAGAAACCAATTGTTAATGCAAGCATACCAACAACCGTTGGGTCTGCCCCAAGAGCTAATACGAATGGTGCGCCGATACCTACTGTCATAACAGTAATCGCTGCATATGCATTCCCCATAATCATAGTGAATATTACCATTCCCAGACAGTACACAATAATACCAATGGTAATACTGCCGGAAGGAATAATTTTTTCCACATAAGACGCGATAACATCCCCTACACCAGCTGCTGTAAATACAGCACCTAATGATGCTAATAACATAGGAAGGATAGAAAGTGGTCCCACCATAGATAGCAAACGCTCTGTATCCTTTAAAAATACTGCTGGGGTATTTTCTTTGGAAAGAATCATTAAGAAAACAACACCTACAAGTACACCTGCCGCTACACCTACAATTGCACCTAAATCAGTCAGTGTTGCAGATAAAATTGCACAAACACCGATAGAAAGTGCTGGAATAAAGACCTTCATACCATTCTTCTCAAGTAAACGCTGGCTCTGTTCTGCTGTTGGCATATCAAGCTTACCAGGTTTTACTTTTTTAAGAATTGCCGGGATTACCATGATGAAAATTAAAATACCGGTAATCATAGTGCCATTGTTCATCATATTAATAAAACGGCCAAATCCGATGATGATGCCTAATACAATCCAGAAAATTCCAGTTTGAATTCGTGAAGTATTTTCTTCATCACGAACATTTTTTACACCTGTATAAATCGAAAGAAGTCCCATAATAATGTAGACAACTTCTAATAACTTTGTTCCTAATAAAATTTCTGAGTCTGTAAAAAATGAAACAAACGACATATACTATTTCCTTCCTTCTGTATTTTTATAATATTTCTTCATTAAGATCTTATCTTTTACAATAAAGTAAATCATACTTACTACAATCGCCGTTACTGCAGTTGGAACTGCAACTTTTGCTAATGCTACAAGATCTACGTCATATCCAAGACCTTTCATGGTACTCTGAATTAATAATCCTCCAGAACCACCAACGAATAATACCTGACAGAAAAACCATGCGATATTTTCCATAGCAGAAGCCATACCTTTGATTTCTTCTTCGTGTTTCTCGTTAATTTCATATCCAGCTGCTTCTACCGCACCAGTTGCCATAGGCATAATAATTGGCTGCACAAAACCTGCAACACCACCAAAACTTACATTAAATGCACCAAAAATACCACGTATTACACCATAAGCTGCAACAACTTTACCGGAAGATGGATTTTTGATTTTTCCAATCAGTTTTGCTGCCGCTTCTTTTAATCCATTACGTTCTAATGTACCAGTTACAAACATAATCAAAATAAAAATTGCCATACTTCTGTTATTAACAAAGGTTTCACCTATTGTTGAAAGAAGTTCTACTGGTGTAAGACCACCCACTGCTGCTGTTACAATAGCAGAAAGTGTGATGATTAAAATAGAATCCAATTTTAATGAAAATCCCAAAATAATGATTAAAATACCCAATAACTTTATCATCCCTATATCCTCTTTCCTTTCACTTTCTTACTTTAGTTTACCAAAGCATTCAACATCATTCAACAACTTCCAGCACTTCTCAGTCCGCTTAGGAATAAATAAAAACCTTTATCTTTATTTAACAAAAAGAAAGAATACAAATTCTTTTTTTTCAAATACTAAGAAAGAGTGCAGATAATGTCAAATTAAAGGAGCTGCCAAATGAAAACATTAAAAGATTTATATAAGGCTGGTAATGGTCCTTCTAGTTCACATACCATGGGACCTACTGCTGCTGCAAGAAAATTTCTGGCTGAGTATCCAGATGCGGATTCCTATAAAGTAGTCCTTTTTGACTCACTTGCCAAAACAGGAAAAGGACATCGGACGGATCGGGCACTTATGTTAACCTTTGAACCTCGCAAATTAGACATCATTTTCGATACAGAAACCAAAAACCTTCCCCATCCAAATACATTAGATTTCTATGCTTATAAGGATGAAAAACAGGTTGGATACTGGCGTGTATTAAGTGTCGGAGGCGGGGCAATCGAAATTTTAGGCCATAAGAAAGATACGCTTACAGAAATCTATCCTTTAAATACTTTTACTGAGATTTCAAATTACTGCCAGACAAATAACATTCGAATCTGGCAGTATGTAGAACAGATTGAAGGAACTGAAATCTGGGACTACCTGGCAGAAATGTGGTCAATTATGAATACTGCAATTAAGGATGGTCTTGCTGCAACTGGTGTCCTGCCTGGTGGAATCGGTGTAGAACGAAAAGCAAACTTTCTGATGAACCAGCGTCATATTGATGAATCTCCACAGACTAAAGAAAACCGAATTGTCTGCTCTTATGCGTATGCTGTTTCTGAACAGAATGCAGCAAACGGAATGGTTGTAACTGCGCCAACCTGTGGAGCCTGTGGTGTTGTACCTGCTGTTTTTAAATATATGCAGGAAAAACACGGTTTTTCTGACACAGAAATCCTTCACGGACTAGCAACAGCAGGTATTATTGGTAACCTGATTAAAACAAATGCTTCTATTTCCGGTGCAGAATCTGGATGTCAGGCCGAAATCGGTTCTGCCTGCTGCATGGCTGCTGGTGGACTTGGTGAGTTATTTGGAGTCGATTTAGATCAAATTGAATATGCTGCTGAAGTTGCAATGGAGCATCATTTAGGCCTTACTTGTGACCCTGTCAGAGGACTAGTCCAAATCCCTTGTATTGAACGTAATGCCGTAGCCGCTATGCGTGCAATCAATGCACTTACGATTGCAAACTTTCTTACTCATACAAGAAAAATATCTTTTGATAAAGTCATTCAGACAATGTATGAAACAGGAAAAGATATGAATTCCCGCTACAAGGAAACCTCAGAAGGCGGACTTGCAAAACATTATTAGGTAGAACATCAACCCTCTGCACTTAAAAAAACGGTTCTAGAATCTCATGACTCTAGAGCCGTTTTACTGCTTTAATGTTTATTCCTTAAATGCTTCCTATTTGTTTTTTCTGCTGGAATAAGAAAAAACCGGAAGTCCGATTAATGTGATTACTATTCCTCCTAACGAAATAAGAGGTGAGGTAATTACCTGATTGATGACAACAAATAATCCTCCTAAAATAGCTAATACTGGTATCACTGGATACAAGGGAACCTTATATGGCCTTGGAAGGTTCGGCTGCTTCTTTCTCAAAATAAGCACACCAATAAAAGTAAGCACATAAAATGCCCATACGACAAAAATAGTCAAATCTGTCAATAAATTAAACTGTCCTGTTAATGCATATAAACATGCAAGAATAACGATTAACCAAATTGCATTATATGGAGAACTTCCTTTATTTACTTTAGAAAGCATTTTGCTTCCTGGCACCAGTCCCTGCTGAGATAGTGCATATGGTACTCTGGAACCAGTTAATACATATCCATTTGCTGTACCAAATACTGAAATTAAAATACCTGCTGAAATCAGTTTTCCTCCAACTGGTCCAAATATCTTATTTGCAACCAAAGATGCCGGAGAAGTCACATTTGCCAGTTCACCTGCAGGAACCATCCATAAATAGGCAACATTAATGACTAAATATACTGCCATAACCAAAGACAATCCACCGACGATCGCTTTCGGCAGGTCTTTGCCTGGCTCCTTCATTTCACCAGCAATAGCACCAACATTAATCCATCCGTCGTATGCAAATAATGTAGCAATCAGAACTTGTCCTAATGTAGTGGTAATATTAACTCCCTCTCCCGTCATAGGCGTAAAAATAGAAGTGCTGCTTCCCTTTATAAATCCAAATATAATAATTAAAACTAAAGGAACTAATTTTCCAATTGTTGCTATGGTCTGAATATATCCTCCTAAAGAAGAACCGAGTACATTGAAAAATCCAATTATTAGTATAATTCCAATAGCCATTACGAATACCAGCCACTTGTCTTCTGCTGAGAATCCCAAAAGTTCTGCAGCCTGCTGTGCAAAAATGACTGCACAGGCTGCAATCGTACCAGGAAAAAACAGTACGGTCTGCATCCATCCAGTTAGAAATCCATAACGCTTTCCATAGATTTCTTCGATATAAATCATCATTCCTCCGGTCTTAGGGATTGCAGCAGATACTTCTGTTGCCGTAAGACCACCTGCTATTGTGATAAGACCACCTAAAATCCAAGCCAGTATTCCTAGTCCAGGAGCACCATTTGTAGCAGAATAGATTGCCTGAGGTTTAAAAAATACGCCTGACCCAATTACAAGACCTACTACCGTAGAAAATGCTGCTACAAACCCTAAATTTTTTTCTAATCCTTTGCTCATAAACACCTCCAAGATGTTTTATATTTAGGGTTAGTTTTTCCTGATTTCTATGAATTATTACCGTTCTGACCAGCTATATGATTTCAGTTAAACTTTTTTATCATTTCAATACCGATTTGTTTTCCAATAGAAGCCAACAGTTCTTCTCGTTTCTCCTTCAGTACTCCATCTCCATCTTTTGCCAAAATATAAATATAAAAGACTGGCAGATAATCAGAATCCAGCTGTAAAATATCCGCAATTCCACTGATGTCCTTTAACGTACAGATTGCTCCTTTATGGTTATAAAAATAAATCGGAGAGTCCAGCCCTAGTGAAATCCGTTTAAATAGAGTAACCGTATCATAGGTCTTAAATTCCGCAATAATATGACCAGTTTCTTTTTCTACAATATCACTCACCATCTCTTCAAAGGATTCCATTTTCATTTCCTTGCTGTATCTAGAGATAAATGATAAGATAAATCCAGAAGATTTTCTCATAGTATTCTCTAACATCTCCTGAATCAGCTGTGTGGATTCTTTCTGACCATATAGTTCCTGTTCTTTTCTTATAAATGCTTCTATCTTATCCTTATGCTGCAGAATTTCCTGTTTCACTGCATCGTCTATAACTTTAAAGTTTTCACTTCGCTTAATTATAGAATGATAGCGCTTGCTGTTACGCAGTAATTCTGCCAGACGCTGTGCCAATACATAATCTCTGCTGTTTTCTTCAATCGTATCATTATGATAATATTCGGTATAATAAATCTGTCGAAGGACAGTCATCAGCCAGGAATCATTCCATTGGGCAAGTGCATTTGCCTGAATCGCTGACTTCTTATCTCCCAGTGGAAACCAAAGCCCAGAGATATCAAATGGTATTAAGACTTCACTGTCAGAATGTATTTGAGATACCGGTTCGTTTAAATATTTTTCTACCAGATCTCTTACGATTCCCTCCAGAATATAGTCTGTTTTAATTACTCTATGATGATAGATAATCTCCTTATAGCTATTATATCTACGCTTTACAAAATCTTCTACGGAATTCACTGCCTTTAATGGAACGCAAAAGAAAATATGTCCATCTTTTACCATCATCCGCATATCACTAATAATTCTGCTGTACTCTATCCTTCCGGAATCTTTTCCAGAACTGATTACATCTCTGGTCACATAATCCAGACGATCTCCATCCAAGCTCGAATCAATAATCCGATGAATTTCGGCAAATGCTCCCTCTTCTGCAAAAATTCTTTTTACACTTTCTAATACAACCAGTTCAAATAGATTTTCATTATATTTTTCCTCGTCTTCAGCATCTGGTGCAATGATTTTCGTTAAAATACCTTCACTAATCTCATCACCCATCTGTTCATGGAGTTTCCGGTCGCCTTCAAAATACTTCGCCATAATCCGAACAAATTCTTTTGCATTTTCTTTTTCACTAACAGACTTATCCTTATACTGCATATAAACATCATGCAGTGCAAATTCTACGATGTGGCTGAATGGGGGATGTCCAATATCATGAAGCAATGCTGCTGCCCGAATGGATTGGATTAATATAAGATGCATCACTTTATACTGTTCTGGAATATTATTAGTTATCAAAGAATGTCTTAATTTATCCAGTTCAATCTGTGGCATTGCATTGGGTAGTCTTCCTCCTAATTTTTCCTCACAAAGTTCTTTATCTTCTCTTAATTTATTTAATATCTGGTCATATTCTTTTTCAAAAATTTCAAAAAATTCACTCAGCATGGAATCCGTTGTATTCAGTAAAGACTGAAAGAACATATCCGAACAGAGTTTCATCGTGCCGATAGAGTGTTCAAATCGTTTGATTCGATTAGTTGGGAACGTAAGATAGACAGTAGAATTCTGATATACGTCATGAAGACGGTTAAAACCAATGGTAGAAACAATTCTCTTTTCATATTCGGTTAATGCAATCATCCCATGAATCGAATCATTCAAATAAATACCTTTTTTCAAGTCAAACCTCCTGCTGTTTTTTATTCCATTATAATGCATTCAGCCTTAGAATTCCACCGATTCCGCATAATTATGACATATATCAACTTTTTCGATTTGTAATACTTAATATTTCTATTTTATTTTATCTAAAATGTAATTGAAATAAGTAGTTTTATCACAGATAATACTAACCTTTGCTTCCATGCCATTTTTCAGTTTTACTTTATTCCCAGCCTTGTCCATCAAGAAACCTTTTCCTAGAGTACAATGAGCGGTATAATACTTCTTTCCCGTATTCTGTTCTACCACTACATCATCACTGACTTTTTCTATTTTAGATGTTATGATTCCATACTCATTTCTTGATAAAGAAATAATTTCGATTTGGACATCATCTTTTTCTTTTATGCTGCCAATACTCGTATTTTCAATGTAAATATTGCAGTCATTATTACTTACATCAATGACTCCAAATGCATTTACAACAATATCCTTTCTAGCATACCTGGACCAGACTATAATAGTAAGAAGTATAGCCAGAATCAGATACATGATGTATTTCAGCAGTTTATAAGAGCAGGAGGACTGATATTGATTCATAAAGCTTTTCGCATCACTTATGTCTTCTAAATTCTCAATTTTATATCTCACTTTCACAGCCCCCCCTGGATTGATTTAAAATGGATGCTTCCTCTTCACTCACGCACTGCTCACTCCATAATCTAAAATAGTATCCTTTCTTATGCAACAATTCTTTATGGCTTCCTTCCTCAATAATACTGCCCTTGTCCATAACATAGATTTTATCGCACTTCTTTATGGTACTTAACCGATGAGCAATAATAATAGTCGTAACGTCTTTCGTGCATTCTTCCAGTGTACTCTGTATCGCACTTTCTGTTATAGAATCAAGATTAGATGTCGCCTCATCCATAATTAAAATTTCCGGCTTTCTGATTAATGCCCTGGCAATTGCCAATCGCTGCCTTTGTCCGCCGGAAAGATTTGCTCCTTTTTCCTCTAAAGGCGTTTTATATCCATATGGCTGGCTCTGTATATAATCATGAATCTGTGCTTTCTTACAGGCATCCACCATCCTGTCCTGAGTTACTTCTTCATCTGCAAATTCCAGATTCTCCTTTATGGTGCCTGAGAAGAAGAAAGGATGCTGTGAAATATAACTTATCTTACTCCGCAGAACTTCCTTGTTAATCGTATTAATATTATTATTGTTCAATACGATATTTCCCTCTTTTACGTCATAAAATCCCATAAGCAGCTTTGCAATGGTTGTTTTGCCAGAACCACTTTCCCCAACTAAAGCTATTTTCTCCCCTGGCTGAATAGAAATATTAATATCATTTAAAACATTTTCCCTTAATCCATAGGAAAAATTTACATTTTTCAATGTGATAGCACCAAATAAGGTGTCCGGTCTCACATCTTCCTCACTTGATTTTTCTAATTCTAAGTCCAATATTTCACCTAGTCTGTCACTGGCAACAATAGCTTCCTGTAATTGTGGCTGAAGATTAATCAATCTGCCTACCGGTTCAATAAAATATGCAAGTAAAGCATTAAAACTGATTAACTCACCCATCGATAATTCACCTTTTAAAACAAGACTTCCTCCAAACCACAAGATACAAATGCCAAATCCCCCACTTACAACGCTCATTAATGTTCCCTGCACGTTATAGGTTACTCCATGTTTCAAACAGCTTTTCATAAATTTTAGAAATTTATTCTCTGTTTTCGTCTGAACAAGACCTTCTCCATTAAACGCTTTTACCGTTTCAATTCCTTCCAAGGATTCCACAAGATAAGAGGAAAGCATGGAATTATCCTCCATAACCTCCCGATTCACCTTTTTTAATCGGTTTTTAAATCCAAACACCAGTGCCAGATACAAGACAATTGGTATAAAGCAGGTAAAAAATAATTTGACATTCTGTAGATATAAAATAATACCTCCAACTATTGCCATCAAGATATCAATCATCAATGTTAATGTTACGGATGAAATTGCATTTCTAATTTTATCCCCATCATTAAACCTGGAAATAATCTCTCCTACTTTTCTTGTTCCGAAGAAATTCATAGGAAGTTTTACAACATGATTATAGTATCCAAGAAGCAACGGAACATCTATATTCTGCGCCATATAGATAAATAATATCTTCCTGAAAAATTCCGTAATTATCTTAAAAAGCAAGAGTACCAGCATTGCTATGGATAAAGAATGCAGATTGGCGTTAAGATTATTCGGCAGAATATCATCAATTAAAAACCGATAGTAAAATGAACCTGCAATTCCTAAAAATGTAATTAGGAGAGATGCTACAAAAATATTAATTAAAAGACCTTTTTGAACTTTGATCAGCCCCCAGAATCGTTTAAAAAGTCCCTTTGTTTGATCTCCTTTTTGAAACTTGGCTGTAGGTGTCAGAAGAATCAAAACATCAGTCCAGATTTTGAAAAAGTCTTCTGGCTTATATTTCATCATTCCTCGACCTGGGTCAGCTACTAAGATATATTTCTTTGTTACTTTATGTACTACTACAAAATGCAATAATATGTCATCGATAATCACATGAGCGATAAATGGCGTTGGGAGATTATCGTAAATTTCTTCTTTTTTTTCAACCTTTGCAGCCTTGGTACTGAAACCTAATTTCTCGGCTGCCTGTACGATTCCATAAACAGTTGAACCACCTAAATCGGTTCCTGCAGATTCTCTTATTTTTGATATTGGCATTTTTAAGCCATATTGTTTGGAAATTGTTGCAAGACAGGCTGGACCACAGTCTTGGATGTCTTGTTGTTTGGTACAATAGTATTTTTTTAGAATATCCATATGTTAACCTTCCATTTTCAGATGCATATACTATTTTTAAAAGCTGATTTCATAGAAATCAGCTTTTAAAAGGTTTATCATCCTGTACTGTTTTATCTAGTTTGAATAGACAATAATAGTATAATCTGTTGTATTATAATTTCTATTTACCAAATCTATATCAGACTGTGTAGCATTTTTGTTCAAATATACCATGGCATGGTCTGATTTTCTGTAAACCTTAAGTGTATATGAGCCTCCAACAATCTGTTTTTGTTCCTGCATTGATAAATTTTTCATGTTTAATTCCTCCATTATTTAATTATTTTTATTCTCCTATGTAACTAGCGCTATTTACATTTTTTATTATATCCCATCCATTATTCTCTTTCAATATGCACAGCGTTCCATCTATTCCCCTAAATCGTCCAATTGTTCCAAACATATTGTAATCTCCACAAAATATTTATAAAATTCCAATATGAAGCGAATCAGAAAAAGCGAATTGTTTCATATTAAGTAACTATTAAAAACTTTATCACGAAGAATAGGAGGAACCTATGAAAAAATTTCCTGGTAATTTTATAAAAAAGCTGGATTCATTCCAATTTCGAATCCAGATTTTTAATAAAACATTATTCACTTTTCTCATCTGGAATTAACAAACTGCATTTTAAATAAAATACTTCATTCTCCGAATAATAATTTATCATTCCATAGTACTTATTCACCACATTCTCTATATTCTGAATACCAATCCCATGTTCTAATTGATTCTTTTTCGTTGTTGCTAATCTCCCATTTTGAAAATTAAGATTCCCTTCGTATGGATTTTCAAAATAGAAATTCAGATAGTTTAATTTGGTATGTATAATGCATTTTATATATCTCCTGGATGCAGGAAGTTTCTCGCAGGCTTCCATTGCATTATTCATGGCATTGTTTATGATTATGGCAATATCATATTCATCTATCGGAATATCATAGCCAATGGTAATCTGTTGTGATATGGTAATCTGCTTTTCTGCTGCTTCCTTCAATTTATAGTCAATCATAATCTGTATAAACGTCGCATTTTTTCTTATGATTTTATCCGTATTCCTATTTTGATTCAATAATTCATCCATTAAAGCTCTTGCTGTTTTCAAATCTTGTTCCAGAAGCAGTGCATGAATACTCTCCATATTATTTTTATACTCATGCTGTCTTTTTCGAATACTTTTAATTGCTTTCTTCTGTTCATTAAGAATCTGTTTCTGTAAATGATTCTCATCTTGAATTGTATTTACCTGCTGGCCTCGTTTCAATATTTTTAAGAGAAGATAAATCATAATCAACATAAACAATCCAATGCTAAACATACTTTTCAACGTATTTAGTTCAATTTTTTTTGTGATATCCCAAACATTGTCTATATTTCCCATTAAGTAATATGAATTTATAATATACAAACCAGACAATACAATGATGAAACAAAAAAAAGAAGAGTATCGTTCTACTGTACTCCCCCTTAAGTAATGAAGAATAAAATATGCCAGTAAAAAAGAACAAATCTTAGCCAAAAACATAAAAATAAAACGTGCCGACGTTTTATTGACCAGAATATAGAAACTTGTTTTCCCTAGCAGTACTGGAATACAAATAAACATACTATTCGTTAGTATGATAATAACTGTAGTTACTATTACTTGAAACAAAACCATTTTTATGTTTTTGCCTTTTACTTTTATAATTCCCCATACCACCCATATCATACTCATTACAAAACATAATAATGGTGATACTGAATCTAATAATTCAAAATCTGTAAATATGTAAATCTGTGATAATGTTAAGATGGTAAGCAGCGCATTCCTTATTTTCTGATTCTTACTGCATATAGGACGAAGCATAATATAAAACAAACACATATCCGCAACATCGGCACAGTACTCCATCATAAAGAAAAAAAAATTCCTCATAAAACATTCTCCCATATTTTCTTTTCCAATATACTAGCTACCTTGGGGATATTGGCCTTACTCACAGGAATGCAAACATTCTGTCTATCTATAAAAATCTCCGAACGTTTGTAGGATGTAATTCTCTTTATATTTACAATAAATCCATTATGACATCTCAAAAAACTTTCTCTATCGAGTTTCTTTTCAAGATCCTTTAGATTATCCGTATACTCATAAGCAGCATCATCCGTAATGACTACTACATTTTTCCCCTTTTTCTCGATATATAGGATATCTCCCTGTGGAATATACGTAGTCTTTCCTTTAAATCGTATTTCAAGTTTAAAGGAATTATATTTTTTGAAAAGATTATCTTTTTGGTAAATGGAAAGAATTTTATCTAATTGGTGAAAGAGTTTTTGATTATCAAGCGGTTTCAAAATATAAGAAAACGCCTCTATTTGATATGCAGAATAAGCAAAAGATTCATAGTTCGTAATAAAAATAATTTTACAATTTGGATTATGTATCTGTATCTCCTTTGCAATATCAATGCCCGTTTTTTCATCTATTTCGATATCTAGAATGGCAACATCAATGTGTTTCGAATCAATATATTTTGACGCATCTTTAGTAGATAAAGCAGCAAATACCTGAAAGAGTACCTGCCCTTTTTGAGTCTGATAGTTAAGGATTGCTTGTCTCATTAATACAACCTGTTTACCAGAGTCATCGCATATTAATACATTTATCATAGCACGTCTCCGTTCCTGTTTTTGTTTTTTCGCCTTTATTATACCATATGTTCATATTTTAGTAAATTATATATTTCCTTGAGTTTCCGCACTTTTATCCACACCCCTTCATTTTTACGGTCCTTTTTATAAACAACTTTCAAAAAATGACCAAAATATAAGGAATCTCCTTCCTTTTTGATGTAAAATTAAGCTACCAAACAAAAACCTTACTAAACAAAAATGAAAGGGGATTCCTTATGCTTAATTCTACAACAAATACTTATACATTGAAAAGAGAAATTTCGCCTAAAATCCAGCCGAAAACTTCGGTATCGCAATAAATGGGTTATGGCAACAGAACTTTGTAACCGTCGCAAAGGCAAGGTTAAAACAAGTGTATATTACAGAGGAAAAGAGCATGAGGCATACCTTTCTCATGTAAAAGTTCAGATTACTGCATCCAGAAAAGATATTTATCTGGTACTTGTTTACGGGATTACAGAATATCCCATGATGCTTGGACCAATAAAGAAATCAAATCCAAAGAAGATTTAATCAATGTAGCAAGAATATATTTTTCACGCTGGAAAATAGAAGAATATTTTCGTTGTAAAAAGCAAATGTTCCAGTTTGAAAACTTCCGGGTACGGAAGCTTACAGCAATCAATGCTTTAAATTTTTATATCACCTTATGCATGGCATTTCTGGCTCATCTATCCATGAAGCAAGAAACAAATGCCCTTAAGGTTTTAATCATACAAAAAGCAGACCCAATAAAGGAAAAAGTTTATTTCTGCTATTACCGGTTAGCAAAAGGTATCTCAGGCATACTGTCGTATGCAAAAGAAGGTGTCAGGCTTTGGTTCCGGACAAAGCGTCCGGCATACCGTCAACTCTGCCTTAAGCTGACCGCTTAAATAGATAAAAGAATATGTTTCCCAAAGTCCGGTTCCGGCGGGGCTTATTAAAGTGCCTCTATTTCACAGAACTGCCTTTCTTAAGAGTTCAAAATTTGGCAGATTGGTACTTTGGGAAGTTATATTCATTTTTTAATTACAATTTGCGGAAACTCAAGTATATTTTTTTCAATATTTCTCGTAAGTTATGGTGCAGGCCATAAAATCAGTGAGTGAATCCGATGTTTCAGTACTTTGCCAATACCCCGAACGGAGCAGTAGCATCTTCCTTAAGTTATATCGTAATTCAGACTGCAATTGCAAATGACCAGAAACCGCTACCTTATCTGGAGTACGTGTTCGGACAGATATAGCTGACAAGGGACTTGCAGACTAAAGACCTGCTACCGTCGTCAGATAAAATACCAGAATGCTGTAAAAATCAGAAGCCATCATCCTGCCAGTGAGTTTATTATACTTTGGGTGATGGCTTTTTAAAAGACGTGCTTGAGTGACGCTTACCTATTTTCTGCTAAAATTCTACTGTAATAATTCAATATCCTGATCACTTAAATCAAAAATTCGTTTATCATGAGTAATCATAATAATAATTTTATTCTTCTTTACTTCCTTTAAAATTTCACCAAATACTTCAATGCTATGTATATCAAGTGCAGATGTCGGTTCATCAAAAATAAGAAGATCCGACTTTTTAATCAGAGCTCGAATAATTGCCAGCTTCTGTTTTTCCCCACCAGACAGATTGGATGCTCCCTGTTCAATCGATGTTTGAAATTTTTCTGGAAGTTTTTGAATTGTATCATAAATTTCTAGTTTTTTCGACAACTGATAAATTTGTTCTTCTAATTCTTTCTCATTCTGATTATCTATTCCTATTGTAAGATAATTCATAATGGACATATTAAGTAAAGCAGGCTCCTGTTCCACCACTGCAATTAATTTTCTTCGTACATCATACATATCTAATTCTGAAATACTTTGTGCATTGTAATAAATCCCTCCTTGGTATATCTTATGATACAAACCAAGCATTATATTTAATAATGTACTCTTCCCAGCTCCATTTCCTCCCTTTATACAGTAGACTTTTCCTTTCTCTAATATCAAATTCAAGTTGTCAATTAGAATTCTCTTTTCATCATAAGATACATGCAGATTTTTAAATTCAATCTGTTCGATTTTATTCAATGTTTTACTTCCATTTGGTTCCTTTTCAGAATTCATTAATTCATGGATTCGCTGTTCTGATACTAATGCTCTTTGATAAGAACTAGCTAACACTAAATAATAATTTACTGCTGTCATAATTAAACTAAAATAACTATTGATAATTGTATAATTTCCGATGGTAAGCTGACCATTAACTACTTTCATTCCACCCCAGAAAATTATAACAACATAACTAAATGCCAACAAAATAGAGCTTAGATTATTAAATACATAATTTACTTTTACCTGTTTCATAATCCATCGATATAAAACGTAAAAAGATTTTTTTAACTCTTCGTTCATCTCTTGAAATAAAACATTGGTCTTAATAAAGGACATATGTGTAATCTGTTCGGTTCTCTTCGCAAAGTAAACACTTGTATTTTCTGCGACTTGATAGTTTGTGTCATATAATTTATTTCGAAACATACGGTATAATAAAATGTAAATTGGAATAACAATAATCTCAAACAACATAATTTGTTTATCAATTCGAAAAAGAATTACCATACTGACAATGATTGTAAGGAAATTTGTTATAATCGTCATGACTTTATCAGAAAAGAATGTTACCATGATTCCAACATCCTGATTGATTTTATCCATTAGATAAGCCGTATTATTTTTTTCAAAACTTAATATTTCAAAAAATCGAAACCGTTCAAAGATATCATAATTTATCTCAAATATAACGTTATTGTCTAGTTTTGTTACATAGATTGACATCAAATATTCTGCTAATATATTTAACAAATTCAATCCTAATAAAATTCCTGTAAAAATAAGTACATAGTGTATGGATTTCTTCGTTAAAAGCACATCCAAATATAAACCTGATAAATAAGGCGTTGCTGTTGTAAACAGCCAAAGCAAGGTATTAGAAATTAAAAAGATACAGAGTATATTCTTATATTTCTTTAAATACGGAGAAAGAAATGTTAAAATCTTCATCAAATCATCCCTCTATTTTCGTAATTTATATGTATGTCAAAACCTATAATAAAAGCCTGTCCTGATTGGGCAGGCTTTTATTGTTTAAAATCGGATTTCTATATTCTTCCTTTATTATTAAAGTCAAAGAATATTTACTAAACTATAACTATGTATAATAAATTATTATACTAACTTTTTGCTAATTGTTAATTTGCAAATTGTAAGTGTACATGCAAGTTCCTGTGCCTGCTGAGCAGATGCTACTGTTACAAGGCTGTCTTTTGCTGCGTTTACTGCTACTACCATATCTATCCCTCCTTTTCATATTCTAACTATTATTATTTACCTTTTAATTGTTAGCTTTTTTAAATGATAACTCACAAATTGTAAGTGTACAATCAAATGCCTTTGCCTGCTGAGCAGATGCTACTGTTACAAGGCTGTCTTTTGCTGGATTTACTGCTACTACCATATTTATCCCTCCTTTTCATGTTCTAACTATTATTTTACCTATTAATTGTTAAATCACAAAGTGTAAGTTGACACTTAAATGCCTGCTCCTGTTGAGCATCTTGTATTGAAACAAGATTATCATTTGCTGCTTTAACTGCTACTACCATGTCTGTTCCTCCTTTCTCCATTAATGTATATAAAATTACCTTTCATTTATCTGGTAAGCAACTGTGTCAAGGTAATTTCTTCGGAAGTATAAGTTTTGCACATTCAATTAAATACTCTTCTAACACATATTTTTGTTGAACACAATTCTCTCTATTATGTATTCTGCTGCTTGCACATCCTCCCATACAGAAAGGAAGATATTTGCAATCCTTGCATTTTTCATCTTGAGTAGCATCAAAAAATAGATATTCATAACATAATTTAGAATTTCCTTTGTATTGTTCATCCATAATAGAACCAATGCTTCTCTCAAGTATACCAATATCACTCCAGCATTTATATAGATAACCTTTCGGATCAATTACATAATTATTCATACTGTCTGCTCCGCAATAAGAACCTTTCGGTTCTGGATAAATATTCATAATATCCAATTGATTTCTTTCCAAAAAATCTAAATTAAACTTTGAATACGTCTCAACTGACATACACTTTGAATTTTCATATCCATCATTAGATGCTTCCACCAATCCCAAGTATGGAATTATTTTATCAACTACGTTAGCTTTCTTAAGAATATCAATAATTTCATAAATACGGCTGTAGTTTTCCTTATCTGTATTAATTCGAATTGCAATCGGAACAATATCTGCACATTGAATTACATTTTTTACAACCTTATCAAAAGTACCTTGACCTCCAATTAACGGTCTTCTGCTATCATGAATATCTTTTGGTCCATCTAATGTAACTTGTACCATTTCAATTTGACATTCAACCAGCTTTTTGGCCACCTCTTCTGTAAGAAAATAACCGTTGGTAATAACTCTTGAATGATATTGAATATTATTTTCCTTGCAGATTTTAATGAATTCCTTTGACATAGAATACAAAGTATCTATATCAAGTAAAGGTTCCCCTCCAAACCATGTTATATGTAAATATGTTAATTCTGCTGCCTTGGTTTTTACTAGTGAAATTATTTTTTCAGAAACTTCCGATGTCATATTTAGATTACGTGAATTATTTTTTTCAAAACAATAGATACAACCAAAATTGCACTGCATGGTAGGTGCAATAGTTAAAGAGAGCTGAGCAGTAGTATATTTATATTGATTCATTCTATGACGAATTAAATCCAATTCATCAACATAATCATCAATAATATATCCACAAGCTTTTAAATCCTTCAGATGCTTATCGTTACTGATAGGAATATTTTGTTTTTCTAAATTTACTAAACTATCATAATAATCAGATTCAATTACACTAAGTGCACCCGTACGGGAATTATATAGTACCCAATTATCCTTAGAATCCGTTTCATAAAGAAAATTATACTTAGAAGCTTTCATAAAGAACTCCTTTCGCTATTAAATTGTAAATATCTAATACTACTTTACATTATAGCACTTCATTCCCTTTTTGTCTACAAAATTCTCCTTAAAACGCGTAATATTTTAATCTTTTTTTACTTATGTAAATACACATATATAGCGATGCTGTTCAATCGCTTCTGCTTCTATTTTATATGATATATTATTCTTCTCTCTATTTAAAATAAACTCTATGGAACAAGTATAAAGGCTACCTGATCCACAGAGTTTTTTTAATTTTACACTTATTTAATCTTTGCAGATTTTACAGCACTGAAGCTGCTGTAAATTTTCTTACCATCTACAGTTTTATATGACCTTACTTTAAAGTAATATCTTTTCTTTGACTTTAATCCAGTTTTTGTATATTTTACAAGGGATTTATTTGTAATTGTTTTTATATTTTTAAATCCAGAAGACTTATTTGTAGATGCATATACTTCATATCCATTTACTCCATTTATCTTCTTCCAGGAAAGAACTGCTTTATTGGTTCCTGCCTTTACTGTAAGTCTAGTTGCTAAAGGTCTTGTAGCAGTTTTTAATATATTTGAATCGCTTCCTACTTCCTGCTTACCATTTACGTTCTTATAAGCACAAACTTTAAAGCTATATTCTGTACCTGGCTTTAATTTCTTTTTATTAATTCTTGTTACCTTTACTTCATTTGTCTTTGCATCACAAGTACTAACTTTTACATATGATTTCTTTTCTGCATCATATGCATAAACATTATAACCATTCACATCTAAAAGGCCATTCCAGGTTAATGTAATACTACTCGTTGTTAATGCTTTTACCGCTAACCCTGTGACTTTCTCCGGTTTTGTTACTGGAGATGGCGTTGGTGTTACGGTTGGTTCGGTCGTTGGTGTTACAACTGGTGGTTCTACTGGTGAGGTACTTGGTGAAGTACTTGGTGATGCAGTTGGTTTATCTGTAGTAGATAAAAGAAATGCTGTTTCATTAAATGCATAATCATAAGCATCGACATAGAATTTTGCATCATTTCCATATTTCTCATATTGTTCCGTTATGTCAACTTTCATTTCTGTTACTGCATTTTTTGTATCCTCATTTACTACTTGTTCTTCAATCGGAACAAGTTTATTATTTTCCTTAATTCCTACTTCTATATAAGATAAATATTGATTGTCTTTTGCTTCGAATACCAAGTAATTCTTTCCATCTTCTTTTGTCATGTATACTTCAGAAACAGATGGTTCTTCTGTATCAATTGTAACCGGAATAGAATAGGAATCATTTAAATTGTGACTCTCATGCTTATTATAATCTAACTTACCTGTTACAGAAACAGTATATGTACTATTATTTGCAAGTACTTGCCCTTCTTTATCCTTACCAGTAAAATCAACTTCCAAATATGCAGGAATTATCTGGGCTGCACTATCAGAGTAAGCGGATTTTTCTATAAACTCGCTTTTTCCACTTTGTATAACTGTATTGTTTTCATCTTTAATCTCATAGCTTAACTCTCTTGCATTTCTTAATAAACCAATCTGCATATATTCAAGAGAGTCTGCATATCCATCGCCGTTTGGAGAAATTGCAATCTTATTCACATCCGGCTTTAGTGCTTGAGCATAATATTCTCCATACAAGTATGGGCTATATGCATTATAGATTAACTGAGCTGTTATGCTATCAAATAGATTTACTCCTAAATACTCTTCTTTAGAAAGTGCTGCATGAGGAGCCTGAGAATATTCTTTATAATCATATACAGAACCCGAATCAAACAAAGGTGCTTTTGTCCAGTCTCCATAATATCCCAAGTATGGAATGCTCAAATCTGCCCCTACCCCATTAAATTGAATAAAACCTTCAAAAAATTCACCATTTACAAAATTATCATCATAGTATTTCTTTAATTCTTCATTCATAGTAAATGACACGGTAACGACTGCATCCTGTCCCGCTTCTACTGTAATTGTTCCATTGCTGTAAGTGCCACCTGTTACCGTAACATCCATCGCTGTCTGGCTGGATACATCTTTCGGTGTTTCGCCTAATACAAGTTCTCCATCTACATCTTTTACTGTTTCTGATAATGATGTATTTTTAACTGTATAGGATAGAGATTCATCTGATATATTTTTAATATGAAAATGCTCTGTGAATTTACCTGTTTTGTCTGGATCATCATATAAATTTAATTTTGGCTTTCCGTTCTTCTCTACATCTGCATCAGTATAAAGATATGCTTTTGTAGTTACTGCATTATAAACATTTACAATACCACTGCCCTGCTGTCTTGGTGCATACAATATACCATTTTCGTTCTTCGTAGGATCAGAAGTACTCATTAATAACTGTGTTGCAAGCTTACCAATCTCTTCATCAGATAACATTTTAAACTCGTCTTTGGATTTGATATATTCCTTTACCAACGCATACGTACCAGCTATATGAGGTGCTGCCATAGATGTACCACTCATATCACTGTAGGAATTAAATGGTACAGAAGAATAAATATGTCCTCCTGGTGCAGCAATTTCTGGTTTTAAGTCTAAGTTTGGACTTACTCCCCAGGAAGAGAAATCTGACATCTGCGTTCCTTGTTTCGTATCAAACTCACCTACATCCGATTTGACTTCCATTACTTTTGCAGAATCAGCTTTCATCACTTCTCCATCTGCTTGTGTAATTGATACCGCAGGAATTGTATAATCCTCATTTGAAATAGACATATTGATTGTTCCTGCCTGGTTATTGCAGACGATAGCTGCTACTGCCCCATGTTCAGCTGCATTTTTTACCTTTTCGGTGAATGTAATGCCACCTCTTGTTATAAGAGCTGCCTTATTATTCACATCAATGCCTTCGTAATCACTTTCTTCACCATAGTTAGGAACTACTACATATTCAAGTGCCTTTCCTGCATATTGATTTAACATTGGCTGGTCAGCACTTGCAGTTTCTCCATAAGAAATATTCGTTCCATTGACTGCAAAATATCTGCTATGTAATATATTATTTTCCACACTCGCCACAGAAGTAGATGCTGAATAGGTAGATGGTGAACCAATTACTGCTGTATCTGGATTACCTGCTAGTACAGTAGAATTTCTTTCGTTATTTTCCGAAAAAGAACTGCTGTTTCCTGCGGATACAGACAGGCTGACTCCGGATTGTATAATACGATTATAGACCCCAGATAAACTCGTTTCATCCTCACTGCCATCTGTAAAGCCGCTTGTTGAACCAAGGCTCATGTTAATCACATCTGCTCCCAATTCTACTGCATCCTCTAAAGCTGCTACAATATCTTGTGTTTTAGCACCGGAACTTGCATCTGGAAATACCTTCATAATCATAAGCTGGGACTCCGGAGCTACACCTGTTATTTCTGAAGATTTACCTGCTGCCGTACCAGCTACATGAGTACCATGATTATTTCCATTGGCTAGACTTTCATTTGTTGGATCTACAACGGGATCTGAATCTGCATAATCATACGCATATGGAATTTTTTCATTTATGTATACGTTATCAGCATTTGTAACATTCGCATTTAGTACTTTTTTATTAATTACACTTTGAACCATATCAGAAGTTATTCTTGCTCCAGATGGTGCCTGCTGAAATGCTTCATGATGTGTATCAAGACCTGTATCTACAATTGCAATTACTTGACCTTCCCCTTTTAAATTCATATCCCAGGTAGGCTGTGCATAAATCATTTTACTGCTGCTTGACATATCTTTTTCATATACTGGCTCTGGACGTTCAAAAACAGGCGCTACATATGCTGCTTTTACATTGGATAATTGTTTTATTTTTTCCAATTCACCATATTTCACACGGATTGCTATTCCATTCATTACCGTAGAATATTTATAAAGCACTGTAATCTCATTCGAATCATCTGCTGTTTTTTCAATAGAGGAAAGTGTTGAGTTTTGCTCTTTTTGTATTTCATTTACGGCTGATTTAGCTTTAGCCGATGCCATATACTGTTCAAATGTCTCTGCCTTATCCGCAGATACATCTGATATAGCGGTTGTATAATTTTCTAACAAAGAATCTTCTTTCAGTTCAACTATCACACTTACCATATCCCCATCCTTATATTGGGATTGGGTCTTGTTTTTAAGTTTTTCCCTTAATTTATCCAGTGTAGACTTTCCATATGTAGAATCTAAACTCTCCAGCTTCACCGGAATCTTCTGGTTGGTTTTTGCTGCCGATACAGCTGGACAATTCAAAGCCGATGCCATGAAAAGTGCTGTCGCAGCACAAAACGCAACTGTTTTTTTTGCGGAAATACCTTTTTTATTCATAAAATCCCTCTCTCTCTTTATTTTGTCATATAATATCTCAAATAGTAAGATGCGATATATACTACTCCATTTTACCATAACTTTCAATAAATTATATTACTTTTTTTATATTATTTTTTTATGAAATAAAGTTTTTTCTATGTAGCAGTAAATCATCTTTACTTATTAATGCTATTCCCATATTATTCGAAGACAAATATTTCCTTGCTGTTTTATCTATATTATCACAATTTTGATTGTGAATCAGGTCAATTTCCATAGAAGCAGTCAGTACTGTTCCATTCATTATACTACTGCCCAACAGTATATTCTGTTTTTCTACATTATGGTATTCCAAGTATCTTTTTGTTATCAGACGATTCTTTGCACACTGCAGTTCTTCCTCTTCCACTCCATTCTGTAGTACATCCTGTAGTTCCTCCATAACAATTCTATAGCAGCCGCTAAGCTCCTGGTTATCGCATACCAGTGCATATCCAAAAGTCCCTCTGTCTTTATAATAATTTTGGAATGAGCCAATATTATAGGCTGCCCCTTTACCAATTCTGATTTTTCTGTATAAGCGGCTGTCCAGAAACATACCTGCAACAATCTCGTTTAAAATCTGTAATCTGATCCGTTCTACTGAAGAATACGAAGGTCCTTTAAATCCTATTCCTAATACACCATTCTTTAATTCCGTACTGTGATAATAGTTCCTCTTATAATCTTTCTTTTCATAATTTACGATACTTCTCTTTGATCCCCTATCCCATGCAGAAAACATTCTCTCTATACAATCTATGATTTCTTTTGGGAATTCTCCAGTAATTACCAATGCTGCGTTATCTGCACAATAACTCTGCTTTGCGAATTTCATCATCTCATACTTATCAGCCATCTCTAAACTTTTCAGTTTTCCGACAATCGGATTTCCAATTCCCTGATGCCCCCATACCGCTCCAGACACTCTTTCACTAATTTGCTGAAATGAGGACATTGTTGAGTAATATTCCTGGATTACCACCTTCTTTTCTTTCTGAAAACAGGATTCATCAAATTCGTGATTTGATAATGCTATATTCTGCAGCAGTTTCAGCTGTTCCTGATAAGTGTCTTTTGTTCCTTCTATATGATATACGGTATTCTCTTTATTAGTAAAGGCATTATAAATACAGCCTTTGTGAATCACCTCATGAATTGCAGAAGCATACTCAGGATTATACATATTTTCCAGATTCATCGTAAGATGCTCTAATAAATGTGAATACCCTTCCTCACCACTCTTCTCATAACTACTTCCTTGCCCAATCCATAAACTGCATCCAAACAGGCTGCAATAATCTATAGGATATAGAACCACTTTTAATCCATTATTCAACATATAAATAGAAAGATTTTCTTTTTTCTCTATTAATTTCATTTTACCACCACCTCATTTTATCACGGTTCATTCGCTTCTATTGGCGGTTCAAATTCCATGACAACGGTCAAAATCGGCATTATGATTACAAGCAAAATTCCAGCAGCCATAAAATTTATTTTTGTACTTGCAATAGATGCCCCTAAACTAATTATAAATGATACAATAGGAATTGCACTTGCTCCTGCTGCATTCATAATAGCTGCTGCTCTCGCAATATATTCAGGTTCTACAACCTTTAGGAAAGATACACTTATGTATGTAGACAGCAGTGTAATCAGGTATCCTGCTGCAAAAGTAGCTGCACATACTAATATGTATCTCATATATAAATTCGTTATGAAAGCACCAATTCCAACCAATTCTAAATAATATAATCCAAATGAAGTTCCTCCTATTAAAACAAGTGCCTTTCCCTTTAATATCTTCGAAATATACGGATACGTAACCGTAGAAATTAACATAGAAACAGAAATGGAAATACTTAATATCGAAAGCATGCTTTCATTTGAATTCAATACTTCCTTTACCAATGGTGCCTGCAGGCTATTGATTGGCACAAACATTGCATTTGCTAAAACAGCTACTATTATAAAATTTAAAATTATTCTTTTACCTGCAATATACTTTCCACCGTCTTTTAATAATTGGATGTATCCCGCTATTTGAATCTTCTTATTTTCATAATCTCTTTCGTGAGTATTAACCGTTGTAATTATAAGAGCAGAACCTATGAATGTTATTGCATCAATTGTAATCGCACATACTATACCAAATTTAGCAATAATAATACCTGCTATACCCAGACCAAACAGCTCCATAGTATTACAGACAGTAGAATTTAATGAAATTCCAAATTCAAAATTCTCTTTTTTTAAAATATTAGGAACAATTGAACTAGCAGATGGCAAACGGAATGCCTCTACGCTAGAGATAATTAATGTTATTATAATCAGCATCCATGATTGTAAAAAACCTGCCCCATATGCCAATGCTACATAACACACACAGATTCCACGTATAATATCCGTAAATATCATGATAAACTTTTTATTTTTGTTCTCAACAATAGCACCCGCAATAGGTTGTAAAAATATGGTTGGTACTTTATTGATTCCATAAATTACAGCAGACCAGGTAGCATTGCTGGTCAAGGTATATACAAGCCAGGTAAATGCAATACTGTCAATGGAGTCTCCAAAACGGTTTATTATATTGGCAGCCATTAATTTTATAAATTCCCTCTGCTTAAATATCTCCTTATACCCTATTTGATGTTCCTTCCTTTTCTTCCACATAAAATCAGTTCCTCCAGTACTCTTTCAAATTAATGAGCTGCCAGTACTCTTTTTAGTTCATCTGTTACATTTATACTCTTCAAAATTATTTTTGTTTCTTCTTTTGATACACAAATAAAACTTTCTTTTTTTAATATTTCCCCTGTATTTATAGCTGACAGAATATCATACGGACTATACAAAATCCTTGATTCCTGATTTTTTTCCAATCGATATTCATACAGTTCATGTTCAAACTTATAAATTTCTTTTAAACTATCCTCGTCATACTTACGAATAGTATCCTGTATAATGTTTTCTACCAATGTATACAAGTAAATTCTTCTAGTCTCCCCATCAAAATCCTGGTCAATCGGTATATGTTCCGATTGATTGTATATTTTTTCAATTAAATCCTGGTATTGATTATAAATATTAATCAAACTGTATTTTTTTAATACATAAACAGTGGAACATTTGTATGTACTGCCTGCAACAACAAATGCACTAACTAAATAATCCATACGCCTGTACTTTGTCCTTACTGGCGAATCAAATGTATAATACTGTATAAAAACATCTTTATAATCCAGAATCATTTGATGCAGTTTTTCATTGAATTTGTTTGCAATATATACACTCTGCTCTATCTGCGTTGGATCAAAATATACAGATTCCGCAATCTTACTGGTTTCATAAGTATTTGGTAAAGGGATAAATAAATGCAGCTGCAGATTCTTTATTCCATAAATCATCAATTCCTGAACCATTTTTATAGTATCTGTAAAATATGCAGTTGTTTCATCTGGAAATCCATAAATAAAAGATACTGTAAGCTCAAATCCATACTTATCCAGTAAAATTATCTTTTCTAATGCATCCTCCAGCCTCAAATTTTTATGTACAATTTTTTGCAGTTCCTGAGACCCTGTCTCAATTCCAATAAAAATACGTTTGCATCCCGCATCACGCATTTTTTTCATACATTCTTCATCTAATACATCAATTCGCGATGAACATCCCCATGTAAAATCCAGCTTTTCTTCTATCATCCGTTCACAAAAATTAATCAAATGCCGTTTATTTGCAGTAAACATATCATGCTCTAATGAAAATGTATTAATACCATATTTTTGATTAAGTGTCTTCATCTCTTGAATCAGCTGTTCAATCGGTTTAATTCTAAATTTTCTGCCCCAGAACATACTTGTTGAACAAAAAGTACAGTCATATGGACAGCCTCTTCCAGCTTCTATTGGAAAATAATTTATACTCTGCATTACACTTACATCGTAATCAAAATCACAAACTGTATATTCACTTAACTGCTCACTTGGTATCATCTTATCATACCAGGTAACACAAATTCCTTTGTTATCTCTATATGCAATTCCTTTTAAATCAGTGTAACTTTCATGATTAACTAATCTTTTCATTAATTCAGATATATACAATTCGCCTTCCCCTATCCCAATAAGATCTATAAAGGGAAAATAATTCAAACTATCTTCTGCGCACAATGCTGATTGTGGACCGCCAAAGATAATAATAATACTGCTGTCTCTTTCTTTCAGCCGTTCTGCCATACACAATGTGACTGCATATGAACTACACATGGTATAAAAATCTACTACTTTTGGATGAAAATTATAAATATACTCTACCATGTTTTCTATATTAATATCCATATTATCTACATACTGAATTTCGCCAATTCTATTCAGATAATCAAAGTTAATTACCCTTGCCTCTAAAGAAGTCTCTCTTTTCAGTACACCTGCTAATGAATACAATCCTAATGGTGGTGTTATATTACTAAGCAGAAAGTCTACTGTATTAACAAATAAAATATCCATATTCCCACCCCTTTTTATCTAGAAAAAGTGTGCATCCTGCAGAACATTTTATATGATAGGATTCTGCATACTCAAAAACCAAAACTTCCTATCACATAAAAACAGATACTAGCCCAAATATATGGACTAGTACCCCGTTCCTCCTTAAATGGTAACTGTAATTGAAATAGATACGGAATCCTGTCCATCTTCCTGGCTTAAGTTAACACCCTGTTCTGACTGGATTGCTTCTAACATATCCTCATTCCTAATTACTACTTTTCCATCCACGATTTCTACATCATCTTTTCCTACACAGATTTCCTTTTTTTCTTTTGACATAATAATGTCTCCTTTCTTTTATGTATTTTTTATATAAAACAATTTATAAAACTGCTTTATATCGATTAAAATTATTTCTTTTCGTCAAGCTCACTATATACGGAAACAAGATTGTATTGTTTCACAGGTTTACCTGACTCAAAACTTTCTTTTTCAAAACGTTCTTGTAAATTATGCAGTTCCTGTATCTTCTTTTGTATCAAAACAGCATATTCTTCATTTAACATAGCCCCAGTTGCCTGTGTTGTATATAATTTATCCCCTCGCATAGAACTAATCATTCTCTCTACAAGGGAGCCAAACTGCTTGGATTCAAGAATAAGCTGTTTCTCTGAATCAATCTTAATATTTGCCTCTGTTTGTTTATGTATCAGCCTATAAGTTTTATTTATTATCCCATCGACTACTGGCTGTATAGATTCTTCTAATACTCCTTCCTTTACCATATAGTCTAAGTAATATTGTGTTTTTATAATGTGCAGATTCAGATATTTAGCAATCTGTTCTACTGTCCTATTTTCACCATAGGTATAAGAAATAATATCTGTAATAATGCCACTTTGCAGTTTTCGTTTATGTCTATCTTTTATTTTATTGTCTAAATCTATTTTTACAGTTTCTTCCTCCAATATTACCCACCTCCTACACTACAAATTTTTCTATAATTGTATCAAATGCACATCTTCCAATACAGGCAAATCCCAGATTTTCAGGTGCTAAAATATCATAAAGTACATTATTCACTTCCTCCAGCTGTAAAAGTTTAATTTCACGGATTTCGTTATCTGGTGAATAACTATATGCACTTTTGGCTCTTTTTAATAACTGAAACGCTTGTTCTTTCACATCATTATTCTTATACATTCTGCTGGTTATAGTATTTCGCTTGGCTTTTTCAAGTTCTTCTTGTGTAAACCCTTTTTCCCTCATTTCATTCAAAGATTCCTGCATAATGTCAAACACATCCGTTAATTTATCTGAATTAAATACTGCTGTAACTCCAAGTGCTAAAAAACGGCCTGTAAAGTTACCAAACCCCCCCATATTGTAAGAGAGTCCCTTTTTGATCCTCAACATATATCCCATTCTTTTAAATAAAATTGGATCTAACATAGCCTTTAGAAATAATTCCACGGAGTTAGCGATTTTATTTCGATTTTCATTTGTAATTTTCCGATAACATAATGATAATATCGAATTTTCACCATTAAAGTTTGGATTAAAAAAATAGCCTGGCGTAATCTGAACAGGCTCCATACTCTTTTTCATCGTTTCATCTTGTATACATCCAAAGTATTTTTCAATCAATTCTTTGGCCTCATCATATTGAAAATCACCACAGATAACAACAGCTGAATTCTCTGGAACATACACATCTTTAATTTTCTGTAGTACCATTTCTTTCGTAAACTCTCTTATATTATTTCTCTTTCCTACAATAATACGCCCAACTCCAGCATCACTATACAGTGCTTGAACTGCTCTTCCGGATATTTGACTAAAAGAGGAATAATAACTTACTAATTCTCTTTCAACCACTTTCTTCTCATTATCAAAAACAGAATCCTTAAACTCTCTATGCTGAAAAACTAATTCTGACAGAAGCTCAAGATATAACTGCAGATTATCTGACATTCCATATATATAGAATGCGGTATTTTCCTTATCTGTCTGAGCATTATAAATTGCGCCACTATCTCGCATCTTTTCCATATTAACACTCATACGGCTTCCATCTTGATTGTCACTTGCTAATATATGCTCTATAAAATGTGCAATCCCATTATCTTCATCTGTCTCATACATACTTCCATAATTAACAATTACGCCTGCAGTTACAACTTTTATTGACTTATCTCTATGCATTACAACCTTAAATCCATTATCCATGTAATAACTTAGCTTTTCAAACACAATATCATCTCCAATACTCTGCTTTTAATATCTATCCAATATTTATGTATTCTCTATTTTTCACTTCATATACCTTTCATATACCTATACTCTTTTTTCATAGTATCATATGTCTATTTAAGCAGCAACTTTTTTCTCATTTTATTACAATAAAAAAGAATTTTTATCTTTTTTATTTATTTTTCTAAAAAGATTCGCATAATAATTTTTATTTTGAAAGCTGGCATTTTCATCTCCATTAAATTAAAACATTCAAATTGATAATATCGCTGGTTATAGCAAATTGCACAAATTTTCATTTCAAAAATCATCATTTTAAACATTTTATCTATTTTCTTGTATTATCAGTTGATTAAACTATATTATAATAGTATAATATATATATTAATATCAAGTAAGGAGGAGTATAAATGCACAAGTTAAATTTCAAAGGATTACGTACAGTAGCTGCATTGGCATTATCTGCTATATTACTAGCAGGTTCCATTCCACATGGGAGTATTCAGGCAACCACTGTAAATACAACAGACAAAACTGCTAATGAAGTTGTAGCAGACATGACAGCCGGCTGGAATCTAGGTAATTCTTTAGATTCTCTAGGGGTATCAGCTCCAGCAGTAAGTTCAAACGAAACAGCTTGGGGCAATCCAACAGTAACACGAGAGTTGATTCAGACAGTAGCAGCTGCAGGTTTCAACACAATAAGAATCCCTGTATCATGGGGACAATATACAACCGGTTCTAACTATCAGATTCCAGACTTCTGGATGTCACGTGTAAAAGAAGTCGTTGATTACTGTATTGACAATGGAATGTATGTAATTTTAAATTCACATCATGATACAAATTATTATTCTCCAACTAACGCAAAGAAAGCAGAATCTGAGAAATACTTCAAATCAATTTGGACACAGATTGGTAATAAGTTTAAAAATTATGATTCACACTTAGTATTTGAGACAATGAACGAACCAAGACTCATAGGTACCAGTGATGAATGGTGGTTCCCACGTAACAATCCAAATAATGCAGTAAAAGAAGCTATTTCCTGTATCAATGATTACAATCAGACAGCATTAGATGCAATCCGTGCTACAGGTGGCAACAATGCAACAAGATGTGTCATGATTCCAGGTTACTGTGCTTCCTCCGATGGATGTATGATAGATTCTTTCAAACTTCCAAAGGATTCAGCTTCTGGAAGATTAATTGTATCTGTACATGCATACACACCATATGATTTCACTCTTAATACAAATGGAACAGATAAGTTCACAGACACATCCGCTCTTGATTCTCTTTTCTCTGATTTAAACAGCAAATTCTTATCCCAAGGAACACCAGTTATAATTGGAGAGATGAGTGCATCCAACAAAAACAATACATCCGAAAGAGTAAAATGGGCAGATTATTACTGGGGTCTTGCAGAGAAGTATAATAACATAGCTATGTGTCTCTGGGATAACAATGTCTATAATAATCCAAGTAATGCAGGTGAAGCCCATCAGTACATAGATCGTTCCAATCTTCAATGGAAAGATCCAGCCATCATCCAAACAATCATGAATCATGTTGATGGTACACCAGCTAAAAACGGTCCAAGCACAAAACCAGTTCCAACACCATCTCAAAATCCAACTCAGACACCATCGCAGTCACCATCTGAAACCCCAAACATTAATGGACTTAAAGTTGTTCCTATGTTAAATGATTGGGGTGCCGGTTTCGAGTACCAGATAACTGTTAAAAACGAAGGCACAGCAGTAGATACCTGGAAAATTAAAGTAAAAAAATCTGATATTCAAATTACTGAATACTGGTGTGTAAACATAAATGAAGATGGAAACTACTATGTGATTACACCATTATCATGGAACGCAAAACTAGAAAAAGGAGAAAGTACCACTTTCGGCATTAAAGGAACTACTCATGCTAATAATGTAGCATTTACTATTCAATAGCAGACTTGACAATAGCCAAGTTTGGATTAAAAATCCAAACTTGGCTATTTATAACAATCTTTAACATATTTAGAATTATCGTAGTCACACTTTATGGTTTTTTAACCACTGAATTGCACTATATGCATGAATGGCTGCACCTGTCGATAAAATTTCCTCATTGAATACCACACTCGGATGATGCATAGGGTATCCATACTGTGGATTTTCTTCTTTAGTTCCAGCTCCCAGCATTAGGTACAGAGATGGCACCTCATAAGTGAAGGATGCGAAATCCTCTGAACCCATGCCACTTCCTCGATAAGATATAACTGATTTTTCTCCAACGATATCTTTCACATATCCTCCAATCTCATCTGCCATTTTCTCATCATTAATTAATGGAGGTACGGAAGCAACTTCCTCTATCACAGCCTTTCCTCGAAACATTTTTCCCATAGAAGATACGATTTCCTCCATTCTCTTATAAATGAAACTGCCAATATCTTTTTTATGATATCGAATCGTACCTTCCAGAACAGCTTTTGTTGGAATTACATTGTGAGTCTCTCCACTAATAAATTTTCCGACTGTTATGACTGCAGATTCTGTTGCAGAAATCTCACGACTGATAATCTCCTGGATAGCTAAATAGATATGGGTCGCAATATTAATTGGATCCACACCTGTTTCGGGCATTGCTCCATGGCAGCTTGTCCCCTCTGCTACAATCCGAAATACTGTACACCCTGCAATACTGGTACCCAATCCATATAACACTACATTGGAAGGTGTTCCAGAATTCACGTGCATTGCCATAGCTGCATCAACCTTAGGATTTTCAAGGACACCTGCCTTAAGCATAGTCTTTGCTCCCTGAAACCCTTCCTCATTGGGTTGAAATACTAATTTTACCGTACCCTCGATTTCGTTCTGGTACTCTTTTAATAACTTAGATGCTCCTAGAAGCATTGCCGTATGCATGTCATGTCCACAAGCATGCATATTACCATTCGTTGACTTAAAAGGACATTGTGTTTCTTCTGTAACGGGTAAAGAGTCCATATCCGCTCTTAATAAGATTACTTTGCCTGGTTTTTCTCCTTCAATCGTAGCAACGATTCCACTCTCACAAATTTCTTTGGGTTCATATCCAAATTCCCTAAGTTTATTCTTTACATACATTTTCGTAATCGGAAGTTTATCTCCAACTTCTGGATTTTTATGAATCTCTCTTCGAATAGCAATAAGCTCATCTTGTATTTTTCTCGCACTCTCTAGAATGGCATTCATAGTAATCCTCCTTTCACTCAGTATATTAGTATACCGCCTATTAAAAAAATCATAACAAAGAGAATAGTTAAGATTACACAATAATTATTTTTTTACGTTCACAGTTACTTTTTTCGTCACTCCATTACACTTAACAGTAATTATAGCATTTCCGACTTTTAGACCAGTTACAACTCCCTGCTTATTGACAGCTGCCACCTTCTTATTACTTGAAACAAATGTAATAGTACCCTTTGGTATTGCCTTTGCGGAAATTGTTACCTTTCGTCCCCTACTCACAATTAGATGCGTCTTACTAATTTTTACTTCAGGTTTTTTCACTGTAATTGTACACATTTGGGATAATCCATTGGCTTCTACTGTAATCACTGCCGTTCCAGCTTTCACAGCCGTTACTTTACCATACTTATCCACCTTGGCAATCTTTTGATTATTGCTATAATACCTTACCTTTTGACTAATTCCAACGGTTGTTGGTTTTATACGCATTATTGTTTTTCCCGCCGTGTAAATCGTTGCTTTATTAACATTCAATTTTAGGGATGTTCTCTTTACAGTCACAGTACAATATGCTTTTACGCTATTTGCCTCTGCTGTAATTTTTACTTCACCTGCAGCCACCGCTGTCACTTTACCATACTTATCCACCTTGGCAATCTGACTATTGCTGCTCGTATACTTTACTAAATTACTTATTCCCACAATTGTTGGCTTAAGCTGCAACGCAGTAGAACCAGTCGTATAGAGAGTTGCCTTAGTTGTATTAAGCTTAATAGAAGCCGGTTTCAGACCTGGTGCTTCTGACGGCTTCATGCTTGGTGCTTCTGATGGCTCCACGCTTGGTGCTTCTGATGGCTTCACGCTTGGTACTTTTGATGGCTCCACGCTTGGTGCTTCTGATGGCTCCACACTTGGTGCTTCTGATGGCTCCACGCTTGGTGCTTCTGATGGCTTCACGCTTGGTACTTCTGATGGCTCCACGCTTGGTACTTCTGATGGCTCCACACTTGGTGCTTCTGATGGCTCCATGCTTGGTGCTTCTGATGCTTGAAGAACAGATATTATTCGCTCAATCTTTTCCCCACTCTCTAAATGTGTTACTGTGAGCATCAATTCTCCATAAGCTTTCTCTGGATTATAGACGGTTAATTTGAGCTGAACTGGTGCATCTTCTTCCATCTGTTCATAGTCCCAGTCTGTAAATATATCCCATTCTAAATCAAGTTCCTCGCCATCTTTTCTTACAAGATTAAATTCAAAATCTTCTAACAGTTCAAACATTCCTGGTTTATATTCTGTATCATTATTATTATAAAACAGGATTGGATATACAAACTCGTCACCAAACTGTGGATTTACAATTTCGTCTTTTCCTCCTTGCCAAGCAAAATGATTAAACTTATCTAAATCGTCAATTTTCTTCTTACAGACCTTCCAAACATCCTTACCTTGTTCTGTATTCTTATGAATTTCAAATTCCGTATGAGCAGTTCCCTCAATTGAAAAGTCTCCATCTGATGCTTTATCAGCACTAATATATATATGACCATCTAAAAAACGTGCTATATTCTCTAAACCATTACTATTTAAACGGGTAAAACCTCTTACACTTCCTCCAACTTGCAATGTCTGTTCATTATTTAATAAAACTGCCCCTGCTTTCTGCAAAGTCTCTAAATTACTGCTTCCAATAAAATCACCTGCAATGCTAGGGCTATTCTTCATAGCTCTAAAATCAAGAATGGATTCGTTCTTTAATATCACTTTCTCAACATCAAATCCTCCGGATGCTGGAAGTGTAATTCTAGCCTTATTTTCTAACACTACTTCATTTACATTAATAAGGCTGGCACTATCAATAAAAGCTGATTCTGCCACTCTGACATTTACATTTCCATTATGGTTGGAACGATCAAATCCAGCAAGATTACTTTCTCCGTATAGAATAACCTCTACGTTACCATCTAATATGCCATTCACCCCTCCAGTATATAATACTTGATCTAGCAATCTGGCATTTAAATGAATTTCTACATCCATTTTTCTGTCGTTCCAATAATCACCAGCATATATTCCAGCTAACTTAGTTTCGCTAGATGGATTAGTAATCCTGATTACTGCCTTTTCTCCTAGTGTTCCAAGACCTTTATATGCACCACCGCTTATATAAGGACGAACAGATGACTGTACAGATGAAGACAGTTTTGTATTTACATTATTTAAAACAAGAGTATGTCCTGCTGCAAAAATAGTAGTACTTCTTTCTACCTGCTGGCCCAACATTCTCCCTAATAACACCTCAGGAATCATTTGTAAATTCATATTTCGAAATTCTACATCTGCTCCTAACTGAATTGTACTTCTAAGCATAAGACCAGAGAACTCGTCATCTCCTTCTACCGTTATAGCCTTATTAAAGAATAACGGCTTTGCTGATCCATCTGTATGTTTCTCATAATTTGTATACTTAACCAAACCAACCAGTTTTAATATTTCTCCGTCTTGAATATGCTTAAGAGCTGTACGTATATTTTGAAATGGCGAATCTTTTGTTCCTTTTCCTTCACCTTCTGTGCCCTCTCCATCTTCCAGATATACAATTTTCTCTGTACTCCTATTCTGCATCCCAAAAGTTTCCTGTGAATTTTTGGTGTTTTCTGCATGCACAGGATTCACTATCGTTACAGAATTCATTAAAAGAGCTGTTAATAAAAATAATATAAGTATTCTTTTTCTCATAGTAATTTCTCCTTCTTTAGCAATGACTTTCCTTTCAACATTTTGTTTTTCGGCAGAATTTATTATATACTGTACTTCCAATTTAAGGATTAATTTACTTTTTTATACATTTGTATTTTCTCCCTTAATTAAGACAGTCCCCCTACTTATGATACGGCTCTCCTTTCATAATCCGATACCCTCTATATACCTGTTCCAGCAGCACCATCCGCATCATCTGATGTGGGAACGTCATCTTAGAAAAACTGATTTTAAAATCCGCTCTTTTTAACACTCTGTCATCTAATCCAAGAGACCCTCCAATTATGAACAAAATATGACTAACTCCGTTCACACCTAACTGTTCAATTTTTTTTGAAAATTCTACAGAATCCAGCTGTTTTCCATCGATGGCAAGAGCCATAACATAAGCATCATCCTTAATATTCTTTAAAATCCGTTCACCTTCCTTTTCCTTAATCTGCTTCTCTTCATTTTCACTTGCCTGGTCTGGAGTCTTTTCATCCGACACTTCGATAATCTCCAGTTTACAATAACGGGACAGACGTTTTACATACTCTGCAATCCCCGCTGTAAAGTACTTCTCCTTGATTTTTCCTACACATAAAATTGTTATTTTCATGTTGTGTTTCCTTTCTATTTTGTGAACAAAAATGTTCATATATTGTTCTCAAACGGGTCATACTTTGCACATATTTCTCTTGTATAATTAAAACCAAGATAGTGATAAAGATATTTTCACTTTCTCCTCCCCAACATTCATATAAAAAATAAAACACAAAGCCATTGAATTTCAGTGGCTTTGTTTGTGTCTAAATTTATTTCTCTATGTTAAAAACGATGAAATCCTTAAATAAATCCCGCTTTGGTATATATAAAATTAACATTTAGAACACAGAATGTTCACAAATTCCGTTTATACTAATAATCAGATAGTGTTAGATAACACTTTCTACTCCCACCCTATTATACACTTTGTTGTCAAAGAACCCGCCAGATGGTGGGTTCTTTGACTTTTGTACATTTTATGTAGAATAATAAGAAACAAAAGCTTCAGCAGGAAACTTTTCCCAACTGAAGCTTTTTATTATACTTCTTTCACAACACGAACATATCGAATAATCTTATCTTTCACATCAACAATATGGAAACTGTATCCCTTGTAACGGATAATCGTCTGTTCATCGTCTTTTGGTATGTGTCCCAGAATCGAAATCAAAAATCCATTTAATGTATCAAAATCTTCCTGCTCAAATTCAATATTCAGAATCTCTTCCACATCTTCCAGGGGAACCAGGCCTTTCATCAGATAACGTCCTTCTGTCTGTTTGATAATCATTTTCTCTTCTACATCATATTCATCTGAGATGTTTCCAACGATTTCCTCCAGAATATCTTCCATAGCAACAAGCCCAGCTGTCTGTCCATATTCATCAATTGCGATTGCCATATGCACTTTTTTAATCCGCATCTCATTCCACAACACATCAATTGGCTGGGTATCTGGAACCAGAAATGGCTTACTGCATATGGTTTTTACAGCCACTGTCCGATCCTGTCCGGATACATAGTACCTGGTCAAATCTTTTAAATACATAATTCCAACAATATTATCAATATCTTCATCATAAACCGGAAAACGGGAAAAGGATTGTTCAATGACAAACTTCATTGCCTCATCCACAGTAAGAGAACCATCGATCCCCACAATTTTTTTCCGGTGAGTCATAATATCCATAACTTCTTTCTCATCAAATTCTATGATATTTGAAATCATGGCAGCTTCGCTGTCTTCCAGGACACCTTGCTCATGTCCTTCATTTACGATTGAAATAATTTCATCCTCTGTTACATTTTCTTCCTCTCTGTTAGCTTTAATACGAAAAACAGCAAACGTAAAACGTGTTGCCTGTTCAAAGAGAAAAAGCATCGGACCAAACGCATACAGTAATCGATTGGTCATTCCAAGGAAATAAAATACTGCTTTATCCGCCCAAATACGTGTCAGACGTCTTGGAAGTACATTTCCTAAGAACATAACCAGAAAAATAAGCAGACACACCATCATGCAAGCCATCAGGTAAGTCGCCCATACTGGAGCCTTCGTAAATGAAAACATTGCTGCCAGTTTACGAAACGCACCATTATATAAGGTTCCAACAAACAAAATACCTATTAAGATACTTGTCCCTGTTTTCAGTACTTCAAATAAATTTATGTACCTGCTTGGTTCCTCCAATAAGGTTAATATTTGAAGTGCCCGCTTATCACTTTCATTTTCTTCTGTACGCTTTCTGATTACACTCTCATTTACAGCAGTAAACGCCGCACATGCTGCAGACAGCAGTGCTAGAAAAAGAATCAAAAATAAAATAACTCCCAATCTCCAATAGGGATATCCATCACCCATGAATTAAATAACTCCTTTACTAGTCTACTATGTAAGCATCCTAAAATTGCTTACTACACATAGCGTCTAAGCAAGGGAAAAACTTACAAGTAATGCTTCATCAATTTTATACATAATCTCGTCATCCAAATGACAGACTTTCTCTTTTAATCTGGATTTATCAATAGTTCTGACCTGCTCTAATAAAATAACAGAGTCTTTGACAATTCCGTATTTCTCTGCATTCAGCTCCACATGTGTTGGAAGCTTTGCTTTGTTCATCTTCGATGTAATTGCAGCACAGATTACAGTTGGGCTGTGCCGGTTTCCTGTATCATTCTGTATGATTAAAACAGGGCGCACTCCTCCTTGTTCTGACCCTACTACTGGTCTTAAATCTGCATAAAAAATATCTCCACGCTTTATAATCACATTATTCACACTCCACTTTATGGCTTTTTCTTTTATTGTTACCTTTTTTTTCTGTCGTATTCCATAAAATTTCATTCTGCGAATAATTATTTTTCGTGCTGCTCATGTTCATAAAAACTTTAATCATTGCAAAATACTTTCTAGAAACTAATGTTATACGTAACCTGCGAGCAATGGTAAAAGTCATACGTTCCGATTTGTTTTCCTTTAAAATAGTAAACTCTTGGTACTCTTTTTCCAATGTCGCATACAAATTCATAATTAAAGGAATGGCTCATTCCAGCAAGTTCTTCTACGCTGATAAATTTATCTCCATCCCTTCCAACAAGGGTCACACAATCTCCTTCTTCAACGCCCTCTACGTCCGTTACGTCAACCATAAACTGATCCATGCAGATCCTGCCTATAATTGGTGCCTTCTGTCCTCGAATGAGAACATATCCACGATTAGAAAGTGATCTTGGATAACCATCTGCATAGCCTACTGGTACTGTCGCAACTTTTGTTTTCTTCGTTGTGACATAAGTTAACCCATAGCTGATACCTATATCTGGCTCAAGGTCCTTCAAATAGGTAATATAACTCCGAATCTCCATAGCGGGCTGTAACGGTAATACCTTCTTATTAACATCTTCCGATGGATAAAGACCATAAGTGGTAATTCCGGAACGGACCATATTGAAATCCGAGTTATTTATCTCCATAATTCCAGCACTGTTCGCAATATGCTTTACCGGTATATGAACTCCCTTTCTCTCTAATTCGTTTACAAATTCTGTGAATCTTTCCAGCTGCTTATACGCAAATGTCTTATCTTTCTCATCTGCTGTTGCAAAATGTGTAAAGCAGCCATCTATTTCAACACCATCTAACCCATTTATTTTTTGAATCGTTTCTATACTCTCCTGATTCATCGCAAATCCAATCCTGGACATTCCTGTATCCAGTGCAAGATGAATTTTCGCTGTTTTATTCTGCTTTTTGGCTTCTTCTGCCAATTTTACAGCTCTTTCATAGCTGAACATAGCTGGTATAATATCATATTTTACCAGCTGGCTGTAAAGTGGAATTGGTGTAACTCCTAGAATCAATAATGGCTTTGTGATACCCATGTTACGAAGTTCAATGCCTTCTTCTACAATCGCAATTCCATAAGCATCCGTAATTGGATCCAATATTTCTGCAATTGGAACAGCACCGTGTCCATAGCCATCTGCCTTGATGATCGCCATGATTTTGGTTCCAGGACTTACAATCTTTCTTGTTTCTTCTATGTTCTTATATATAGCATCCAAGTTTATATCGGCATGTACTCTGTAATACTCCATGTTTCTGTCTCCTATCTACAAGATTTTTATAAAATAAATGATATTGCGTCTATTATATCACTTGCCATTAGGGAATAACAGTTCTTTTCCTCTGCTGCATAATTTCCAGCAAGCCCGTGTATATATACACCCAGTGCAGCTGCATCAAACAATTCCATTCCTTGTGCCAGCAGGCCTCCTATTATTCCAGATAGAACATCGCCAGAACCTCCAGTTGCCATCCCATGGTTTCCGGATACATTTAAGTACATTTTCTCACCATCTGATACAACAGTTCTAGTGTCCTTTAATGCCAGTACAAGCTTTTTATCTTTCGTAAAGTTTTCTGCCGTTTCCAGCAGGTTCTCCGCAATCTCAGAAACAGTCCTGTTTGTAAGCCTTGACATTTCTTTTAAATGCGGAGTCAGAATCACCTGTTCAGGCAGTTCAAATGCATCTTTGGAAATTTTCCATTTTTCAGACAGCAAATTAACTGCGTCTGCATCCATAACTACTGGCACTTTTTTCTCTGCCAGAACAATCTCCATAAGCATGACTGCTGCCTTGGAAGTACCGATTCCAGGTCCTATCACGATGACATCTGACCATTCAATTTCCTTTTGGATTTGCTTCATTCCTTCTTCTGTCTGCAGTCTTTCTTCTGTATAATCTGACAAAAGAGCCTCTGGAAGAAGTGTTCCGATTACCGTGCGGTTTTTTTCATGAGTCAGCACTTTCACAAGCCCTGCTCCTATACGGTAAGCCGCTTTTGCACTCAAATAACAGGCTCCGCTTATGTTTTCGCTGCCTGCTATAACAAGCACCTTTCCATACGTGCCTTTATTCGAATAATCCTTCCGACCCGGGAGCTTTGACAAATCTTCTTTCTCATACAAAAATGCTCTCGGCGAAATCTTCTCTCCTGCCATCTTCGGAAAACCAATATCTGCTGTTACAGTTTCACCAGCATATCCGCATCCTGGATAGACAAGAAGTCCGAATTTAGTATATCCAAAAGTGACGGTATAATCAGCTTTAACAGCTATATTTAGTATTTTCCCGGTATCTGCACTGATTCCTGAAGGTAAATCGACAGAAAATACAGTATTCTCTGCTTCATTGATTTCAGATATTATCTCTGCAAACACTCCGGTAACAGGTCTTTTCAGACCTACACCAAACATAGCATCTATAACAATAGTATATTCAGATATCTTGGCAGAGTTGAGTACAGACATGCCCAGATTTTTCGCAATCTGTATCTGGAGCTTCATCTGCTCAGACATCTTTTCTATATTTCCAGCTACAAGAATATCTACCTGATATCCCTTTTGGAATAATATCCTTGCTGTAGCTGCACCATCGCCACCATTATTACCGGTACCACATACAGCTACTATTCTATCATGCCTGTCAATTTTAGCAAGCAAAAAACATGCCATTTTTATGGAAGCTTTTTCCATCAATACAATAGAAGGAATTCCAATCACCTCTGAGGTGTAGCGATCAATGGCACGCATTTCCTCCGAATTCACTATATATTTCAATTCTCCGCCTCCAACATCTACAGACTATTCTGCCTTATCGTCTGAAAATTTCGTATCAAACTTATTAATGGCATCATACCCAAGCAGGTTATGCATATACGTATAAATCTGCGTATTCATCTCTTCTTTTTCCTGTTTCAGAAGAATCCTCTGCTTTAATTTTTCCCGTGCCTGGTTAATCCAGCTTCCAAGTTCTTCAATCTGCTTTGTATTTCTTCCAATCACAGAATACCAGTACTTGAGACATTCGATTACAAGCTTTTCATTAACATTACGGATTTTGTTCGGCATGTCAAGAAGTTCATCACTTCCATTTTCCAGCTTCTCGTTGATTTCCAGAACCATTTTCTGACTCGTCTCCTGCTTCTTATCTCTCTTCTTCTGCACATCCAAATCCGTTGTTTCTTCCATATTCTCTACGATCTGATTTAACAGTTTAGACTTCAGCTTTTTCATATCTTTCATGTCATTGACAAGCTTCCCCTGCTGTTTCAGCAATTCAGTCAGTTCTTTCTCCAGTTTCCGTATTGCTGGGGTTTTCGCCTCTTCTGGAAACAGCTCATGCCATTTGGGATCCAGAATAAGAATTGGTATTTTCTTTTTATCTACAATTGCCTTTAAATCCATTTCCTGATTCTTACTTTTTCGTTTAAACATATATGCACCCCTTATAAAATTAGATAAAAACCCAGCCACCGGTTTGGGTGGCTGGATTTTAACTGCTAATCTTCCAGATCATCATGTTCCATTTCTGTGTTCTTTAAATTGTAGGATACCCGCATCAGACTTTCTGCAAGATGAACATTCTCTACAACTACATCCGGTGGTAAATTCAAATCAGTCGGAGCAAAATTCCAAAATGCTTTTACGCCCCATTTTACTAAATCTGCTGCAATCTGAGGTGCTTTCATCTTCGGAAGGGTTAACGCAGCAATATCCACATTTTTACTCTTTACAAAATCTTCCAAATCATCGATCAATCTTACTTCGATCCCTCGAATTGTCATTCCAATCAGCCTTGGATTCACATCAAAAATACCAGAAACCACAAAACCACGTTTCTCGAAATCGGTATAATTTGCCAGCGCCTGCCCTAAGTTACCTGCACCCACAATTGCTACCTTATATTTTCGATCCAGCCCTAAAATTTTACCAATTTCAGTATACAGGTATTCAACATTGTAACCATAACCCTGCTGGCCAAACCCTCCAAAATTATTTAAATCCTGTCTAATCTGTGAAGCAGTAACTTTCATTCTCTCGCTGAGTTCTTTTGACGAGATTCGTACTACATCATTCTCCATCAATTCTCCTAAATACCTATAATAGCGAGGAAGACGTTTGATAACAGCTGATGAAATTTCCTTATCATTCACTTTTTTTCCTCCTTCTCTCTTACTCCGCTCCATCGGTTCTATTTTTCTATTCAATATTACCGCTAGTTTATATTATATTTGAATGTGAAATATATGTCAATATCAGTGTATACAAAGTATTTTACTTTTTGTGTACTTTTTTACATACATTGTATTTACCATCCATAAATAAACTAATATATTGAATTTTTCCATTTTTCTAAAGAATAAACATTTTTCTGTTATTCTTCTGACATGGCGTCTTGGATGCTGCCTAACATTTTATCTGCCTCCAAATTGACAGTATTCCCATTTTTCCTTATAATCAATATACAAGAGTTCAGGCAGAAAGACCGTTCTGCCCTGATATTTACAAGGAGAGATGAAACAATGATTTTGGCATGTAATAATATAAGCAAGTCTTTCGGGACTGACGACATATTATCCGGCGTTTCCTTTCATATAAATGAACATGAAAAAGCTGCTATTGTTGGCGTAAATGGTGCGGGTAAATCTACTTTGCTCAATATCATTATGCAGAAACTGAAGCAGGATGACGGAGAGGTCATTCTTGCCAAGGGTGCTACCATGGGCTATCTGGCTCAGCATCAGGAACTAAACAGTGACAACACCATTTATGATGAAATGCTGGAAGTAAAAAGAGACATTATTGAACTCGATGAAAAAATCCGTAAAACTGAACTGCAGATGAAAACAGCCAGTGAAGAAGAACTGGAAAGTCTGTTAAAGTCCTATTCTCTGATGACTCATGAATTCGAAGTAAAGAACGGATATGCCTGCAAAAGTGAAATTACTGGCGTCTTAAAGGGACTCGGCTTTGATGAATCAGAATTTGACAAGAAAACCAATACCCTTTCCGGAGGACAGAAAACCCGTGTTTCCTTAGGTAAGCTTCTGCTTTCCAAACCCGATATTATTCTTTTGGATGAACCCACCAACCACTTAGATTTAAATTCTATTTCATGGTTGGAAACATACTTAATGAATTACCCGGGTACCGTTGTTATCGTTGCCCACGACCGTTATTTTCTGGATCGTATCGTGACCAAAGTCATAGAAATTGAACGTACTCATGCACGTGTTTACGAAGGTAACTACACCGCATATGCCGAAAAGAAGAAAATGCTGCGAGAAGCTCTGTTAAAACAGTATTACAACCAGCAGCGGGAAATCAAACATCAGGAAGAAGTTATTACGAAACTCCGCTCCTTCAATCGTGAGAAATCCATCAAGCGTGCAGAGAGCCGTGTGAAAATGCTGGATAAAATTGACCGTATAGAAAAACCAATTACGGATAATGCCCAAATACATTTTAAACTAGAACCATCTGTTGTTAGTGGCAATGACGTGTTAACAGTTCGTGACCTAAGCAAGGCATTTGGAAGCCAGCTTCTTTTCAAACACATCGGCTTTGAAATTAAGCGGGGAGAAAAAGTTGCTATTATCGGGGGAAATGGAACTGGAAAAACCACAATTTTGAAAATTATTAATCAGCTGTTAGAGCCAGATACGGGAGAAATTATTTTTGGCTCTAAAGTAAAGGTTGGTTACTACGATCAGGAACACCATGTACTGGATATGGAAAAAACGTTATTTGATGAACTGCATGATGCCTATCCGGATATGGACAATACTCAGATTCGAAATACACTGGCGGCTTTCTTATTTACCGATGACGATGTATTTAAGCGAATCAAAGATTTAAGTGGTGGAGAACGTGGACGCGTTTCCCTGGCCAAACTAATGCTTTCCGAATCCAACCTGCTTATCCTGGATGAGCCGACAAACCATTTGGATATCACCTCCAAGGAAATTCTGGAGAGTGCAATCAACAACTATACGGGAACTGTTTTATATGTATCACATGATCGTTATTTTATTAACAAGACTGCAACCAGAATTCTGGACTTAACAAATCAGATGTTAATTAACTATATCGGAAACTATGATTATTATCTGGAGAAAAAAGATGTCCAGGAACAGGCCGCATTTGGACAGTCAGCTTCTAATGCAGCAGATAATACTGGCGGCACAGCAAAAAATATTCCGTCTTCTGCTCCTCAATCAGCAGACGCAGCTTCTTCTGCCGGCAAAATGGATTGGAAACAGCAGAAAGAAGAACAGGCAAAAGCCCGTAAGCTTCAAAACCAGCTGAAAAAATGTGAAGAAGAAATCGAACAGTTAGAAGATCGAAATTCTGAAATCGACGAGCTTCTTGCAAAAGAAGAGATTTATACAAACGTAGCAAAACTTCTGGACTTGAATAATGAAAAGAAACAGATTGAGACGAGACTTGATGAACTGATGGAACTCTGGGAAACTCTGGTATAAATAACAGATGTGGCATAGTTTGACTCACTGCAAATACACAAATTCCAAACTATGCCACACTTATCTTAATTGAAGAACAGTTCTTCAATATTTTTTTATAACACCTTCGATAAAAATGCTTTCAGCCTTTCGTCCTTCGGATTTTCAAAAATCTCTTCTGGCGTCCCCTGCTCTTTTACTACACCTTCATCAATAAACATCACCCTTGTTGCTACTTCCTTTGCAAATCCCATTTCGTGTGTTACCACAGCCATAGTCATGCCATCGTCAGCTAACTCTTTCATTAATTCCAAAACTTCTCCAACCATTTCTGGATCCAGTGCGGAGGTTGGCTCATCGAACAAAATCACATCTGGGTTCATTGCCAAGGTTCTTGCAATGGCAATACGTTGTTTCTGTCCACCGGAAAGTTTTCTTGGATATGCATCTGCCTTATCTGGAAGACCAATACGCTTTAAGAGCTGCTCTGCTCGTTTATCTGCTTCCTTCTGAGACATTAATTTTAATTTTACTGGAGCAAGCGTAATATTCTGCTTTACGGTCAGATGCGGAAACAGATTAAACTGCTGGAACACCATTCCCATCTTTTGACGAAGCTGATTGATATTCGTTCCTGCTTTGGTAATATCATTTCCCTCAAACCAGATTTCTCCTTCTGTTGGAACTTCCAGAAGATTCATACAACGAAGGAATGTGGATTTTCCTGAGCCAGAAGGCCCGATAATAACAACTTTTTCCCCTTTTTCAATGGTTTCTGTAATTCCTTTTAGGACTACATGGTCACCATAAGCTTTTTTTAAGTTTTTAATTTCTATCATTCCTGAGCCATCCTCCTTTCTAATACTTTTAATAGTTTTGTAAGACCTACTACCATTACCAGATAGAATGCCGCTGCAATGACTAATGGTGGCAGTGGATCAAACGTTCTCGATGATACATACTGGGCTGCTTTTGTTAAATCCGTTACTGCAATATAACCTGCAATGGAAGTTTCTTTAATTAAAGCAATAAATTCATTTCCTAATGCAGGAAGAATATTTTTCACAGCCTGCGGAAGAATAATATAAGACATAGTCTGGGCATTGGTAAATCCTAAAGAACGCCCCGCTTCCATCTGTCCATTATCAATGGACTCAATACCGGCACGTACAATTTCTGCTACATAGGCACTGGAATTAATACCAAATGCTACCGCACCAGTTAAAATCGGATTCGAATCCCTGGAGGTAAAAATCAAATTATAAATAATTAACAGCTGCACTAAAACTGGGGTTCCACGGATAATCGTCGTATAGAGACCACAGACAATCCCAAGTGGCTTCAATTTTTTATTCTGTTTTGCAGAAACTGTTCCGATTGCTAAAATAACGCCAAGCAAAGTACCAAGTAAAATAGCAAAAAACGAAATCTTAATCGTAATGACAAGCCCGTTTAAATAATTTTTATAACGATGCTCTACGAAAAAAGCATCATAATATTTGTCCAGCAGACTGGTTTTCTTGTTATCCACAATCTGGACATCTTTCTGTTCATCTTTTCCACCGCCAGAGGTATATTTCTGCACAATCTCATCCATCTGACTGGTTTTTAATTTCTCAATCACGGAGTTAATTTGTTCTAAAAGTTCTTCATTTCCTTTCTGTACTGCAATCGCATAATGGTCGGAAAACAGTATATTTTCTTCCCCTTCCAGAATGGAAAGTTTATTATTTTCACCAACCAGATTTCTTGCCGGTACTTCATCTAAAACAATACAGTCAATTTTCTGATTGACCAGATCCTGTGCTGCCTGAGCGAAGGTTGAATAACGTTTTACTTCTTTTGCTTTTACATTTTCCTTATCAGACACCCAGATATCTGCAATATTTCCCTGCTGTACACCAATTTTTTTACCATTCAAATCTTTAGGTCCAACAACACCTGGGTTTGCTTTGTTTACTACAATTACTTCTGTGGAATCTACATAGTAATCGGAAAAATCCATGGTCTTCTTTCGTTCTTCACTGACTGAAACACCAGCTGCAACAAAATCTACTTTTCCCTGCTGCACTGCTAAAAGTGCACCATCAAAATCCATGTTTTTTACAACCAGTTTTTTTCCCATGGCATCTGCAACTGCCTGGGCAATGTCCATATCAATTCCTACAATTTTATTGTTCTGGATAAATTCATATGGTGCAAACGCTGCCTCTGTTCCTACGACAAGTGTATCACTGTCACCAGATGCTGATGCATTTACAAGACATCCTGGAACAAATAGACATACCATTAAAAGTGCAAAAAATTTCACTATTTTTTTCATCTTCATGCCTCCTCTTTTCCTATTTTATTATGAGTGAAAAAATGTTGGGAAACAAAATGCCCCCCAACATTTTAATGGTTTGTTTTAGCTGTTTAACATCTTTTCGAGTCCCTTTTTCTCTATATTCGCCACAGTACACAGCATGTGTCTGTGTGCTAGTTCCTCTGCCTTATTGGGATTATGTTCCTTTAAAGCATCCAGAATTGCCTCATGTTCCTTATTAGACTGAATAGCACGTTCTGGCGACGAAAGAGTGATTTTACGAACCCTCTGTACATAATGATGAAAATCCTTTAGAAGATGACGGAGCATCTTGCTTTCCGATGCCTCATATATAATGTCATGAAACTTATTATCCAACTCCAGCATCTGCTCATAGTGGTTTTTTGTTGCATGGAAATCACTTAGGTACACGATTTCCTCCAGGTCTTCTATCTGCTCCTTCGTTATATGCTCGCATGCCCATCTGGCACATAATCCTTCCAGATGGGACCTGATTGCATAAATGTCTTTTATGTCTTTCACAGACAAACTAATTACCTGCGCACCCTTATTTGGAATGATTTTTACCAGACCTTCCAGTTCCAGCTGCCTCAATGCCTCACGAACAGGCGTCCGACTCACTCCCAGTTCATGAGCAATGGCGCTTTCCCTTAATTCTTCCCCTGACTTGTATTTTCCAAGTAAAATTGCTTCTCGAATCTGGTTAAATACTCTTCCTCTAAGAGTATATTTATCTGTGGTCTCTTTCTCCACATCTAATTCTTCCACAGGTGTTCCTCCTACTTTAAAATGCTTTTATTTTCCTATAGATTAGAAATTGTTTCCATGATATAATTTGCAAACTCTTCACTGGTACATCCTGTGTCACGGCCTGTAATTGTAAGTTTCTTTTCAGAACCAGTACAGATATCTAATGCTTTATAAAGTTTATCTGCCTCTTTGTTATACCCAATGTGTCCTAATAACATAGCTGCTGCACGGATAACACTACAAGGATCTGCATATTTATCGCGTCCTTCTTTTACCATACGTGGTGCAGAACCATGAATTGCTTCGAACATAGCATATTTCTTACCAATGTTAGCACTTCCGGCTGTTCCAACACCACCCTGGAATTCAGCTGCTTCATCTGTAATGATATCACCATATAAATTAGGAAGTACAACTACCTGAAAGTCTCTTCTTCTCTTCTCATCAACCAGTTTTGCTGTCATGATATCGATATACCAGTCATCTGCTGTGATTCCTGGATAATCTTTTGCAATACGATAGAATGTATCAAGGAATTTACCATCTGTTGTCTTAATAATATTTGCCTTTGTAACAGCTGTTACTCTTGTTTTTCCATTGTTCTTTGCAAATTCAAATGCTGCACGGATGATTCTGTCACATCCTTCACTAGTAGCAATTGTAAAGTCAATTCCTAAATCTTCTGTTACATTTATGCCTTCCTTACCAGCTGCATAACCACCTTCTGTATTCTCTCTGTAGAATGTCCAGTCGATACCCTGTTCTGGAATACGTACTGGTCTTACATTTGCAAATAAATCCAATGCTTTTCTCATTGCAACGTTAGCAGATTCTACGTTTGGCCATGGATCGCCTTTTCTAGGTGTTGTTGTAGGTCCTTTTAGAATAACGTCACACTGTTTTAATTCTGCAAGAACATCGTCTGGAATTGCTTTCATCTCAGCTGCTCTTCTCTCAATGGTAAGTCCATCGATTACTTTAAATTCAACTTTTCCTTTTGCTTCTTCATCTTTTAACAGATATTCAAGAATTCTCTGAGCCTGTGCTGTAATAGCTGGACCAATTCCGTCTCCGCCGCAGATACCAATTACAATTTTGTCAAGCCCCTGATAATCTACAAAGTCACCCTGTGCTTTCATCTCTTCTACTCTGGTAAGCTGTTTCTCTAATAATGCTCCAAACTTCTCTTTTGCAGCCTCGATTTGTTCGTTATACATGTTCATCCTCCTGATTTTCTTTTATTTATTTCCATCAAATGGTGGTGTATGTGTTTCCTGGCATGCCTGACTAATGATAGACAGAAGTTCTTCATCTGTAATAACAGTAATTCGTCCTGCTTCATATTCAGCATCTACCCATTCCTTCACGATATGAACAACTGGATGGGTTTTATCGATTGCATCATCGCCCTTAAGTTTAAAGTATGTATTAATCCAATGTGCAATGCCTGCCAGTCCGGAAGTATTTGAAACAGCAACCACGGCTGGTCTGTTTAAAAACTTCTCTGTATCAAATATATTATAAATCTCTTCGTTTTTCAATAATCCATCTGCATGAATTCCTGCTCTTGTGACATTAAAGTTACGTCCAACAAATGGTGTACGGGATGGTACGCGGTATCCGATTTCATTTTCATAATAATCTGCGATTTCTGTAATAACAGTAGTATCCATGCCATCTAAGGTGCCTTTTAACTGAGCATATTCAAATACCATTGCTTCTAGTGGTGTGTTACCAGTTCTCTCTCCAATCCCAAATAAGGAACAATTTACGCCGCATGCACCATAAAGCCATGCTGTCGTTGAGTTGGAAACTGCTTTGTAGAAATCATTATGTCCGTGCCATTCCAAATATTCTGAAGGAACACCTGCATGAATGATAATCGCATAAATAATTCCCTGTACGCTTCTTGGAATAACTGCACCAGAGAAATTTACTCCGTATCCCATAGTATCACAGCAGCGGATTTTTACAGGAATGTTATATTGTCTGCTTAAATTCATCAGTTCTAAACAAAATGGAATAACAAAACCATAAATATCACTTCGTGTAATATCTTCTAAGTGGCATCTTGGGGAAATTCCTGTCTCCAGACATTCCTTTACAACAGTTAAATAATGTTCCATTGCCTGTTTTCTGGTCATCTTCATTTTATAGAAAATATGGTAGTCGGAACAGCTGACAAGAATACCAGTTTCCCTTAATCCAATTTCTTTTACCAGTTCAAAATCCTTTTTGCTGGCACGAATCCATGCTGTTACTTCTGGAAATTCATATCCTCTCTCCATACATTTGTAAACAGCATCTCTGTCTTTTTTACTATATAAGAAGAATTCGCTCTGTCGGATAATTCCTTTTGGTCCACCCAGACGATGGAGATAATCGTAAAGTGTAACAATCTCCTCGGTCGTATATGGTGTTCTGGACTGCTGTCCATCTCGGAATGTTGTATCTGTAATCCAAATCTCTTCTGGGAAATTATGCGGTACAATACGATCATTAAACGCAATCTTTGGAATCTCATCGTAAGGAAACAGGTTCCTGAATACGTTCGGGGTCTTTACGTCAACTAAAGGATACATATACTCTTCTAATTGCAGAAGGTTAGTATGCTGGTTTTTGGTAACTCGTCTGTTTTCCATAATTTTTCCTCCTATTGAGCCGAAAAGGCATTGTTATGTCTTATGACTCGCAGACTCAAGTTTGAAACTCTTTTTCAAACTTTCCTCCTATTCTGCTTTTTTGTATAATTGTATACAATTATACAAGTATTGTCAAGACAGAACATGCTTTTTTATTATATATTTATGAATATTTATTCAACAAATTCCCCATATTTTTCTTGTTTAACATATTGAATATTTTATTTTTCAACGGATTTTATGGTTTTTTTGACTATATTAATTTTATTGGTATATTGTTCCATGAATATTTTTTCAACACCAAAATAAGTCATTATTTTTATCACATATCAAACGGGTATATTTTTTCCAGTCTGTTCTATCACCCGTAAACGTCCTTCTTTTTCTATTCTTAATCTACCAAACCTTCCTTTGCTTCACATTCAATAAAATAGTAAAAGAAATTGATTATACACCTTAGGAATGCTATAATTTTATTAAATTTTATACATAGGGAGTGTCTGATTATGACAATAGGTATTTTGGTTTTACTGCTTGCCGGCGTCTGCCAGGGAAGTTTCGGGCTTGGATATAAAAAGTACAAGCCATTTTCCTGGGAAGCATTCTGGTGTATCTGTTCGATTTTATTTTCTCTCATTCCATTCATTTGGATGTGCATTCAAGTACCCGATTTTATGGACTATTTTGGCCAGGCTTCTGCGAAAATTCTGGTATTTCCTCTGATTTGCGGTGCCTTTTGGGGATTAACTTCCATTGGATTTAGCAAAGGTGTGGATGATATCGGTGTTTCCTTAGTTTATGGAATTTCCATGGGTGTCTCTGCGGTTATCGGTTCCATTACTCCAATGGTTGTCAACGCCTCCTATCCTGCACCATTACAGTTTGGATTTTTAATACTTGGTATTGTTATTACGCTTTTTGGAATTGCAGTGATTACTAAAGCCGGACTGATAAAAGAAAATGAACTTTCTAAAGAAAACATTTCCAAAAAAAATAATTCTGGCTCTGTTATGAAGACCGGTTTGATTCTTGCTCTGATTTCCGGCTTTGGCTCCGGTGCCATGAATATTGGATTTGATTACACAAAATCTATTACCGACGGATTAAGCTATATCCAGGCAAGTTCCATTCAATGGATGATGGTTCTGCTTGGTGGTTCTGTTTCCAGTGCAGTTTACTGTATTATATCTATTTCTAAAAATAAAACATGGCATACACTCACTGAAAAGGGTGCTTTAAAAGAATTCGGAAAATTAATCATCACCTGTACCGTCTGGTTTATTGCACTGGCGGCTTATGGAACTGCGGCTTCCATGTTAGGCGACATGGGACCAGTTGCAGGATGGATTATTTTTAACGCACTGGCATTGATTATCAGCAATGGATGGGGATTAAAAACCGGGGAATGGAATGGCTCTGTAAAAGGGAAAAGATGGATTCTGTATGGAGATGCTGTTTTGATTCTTTCCTGGGTGTTCATTGGATTATCAAATCTATAGCCTATTAACTGCTGAATGAAGAATTACCCAGCTTCCTTTCAGTAAACTGGGTAATTCTCTTACTTCTTATATTTCTTTCTCACACATTCTGTCAGAAGATACTCAATCTGGCTGTTTATCGAACGGTAATCTTCTTCCGCCCATGCTGCCAGTTCGGCCCATAAAGACGGAGACACTCGAAGCAGAATCTGCTTCTTTGCTTTTTCTTTTTCTTTAACGGCTTTCTCTTTTTTCTTGATTTCTGTCTCCAGCTCATTTATCCGCTGAAGACGTTCCTGTAACTTTCTCTCTTTTTCATCCAGATTTTCTGCCATCTACTCACATCCTAATAAATACTGCTGCTGTTCACTACCGGCTGCGCATCTTTATTTCCACAAAGAACTACAAGCAGATTGCTGACCATAGCGGCTTTTCTTTCCTCATCCAGAACAACTATTTCATCTTCGCTAAGCTGATCAATTGCCATCTTCACCATACTGACAGCACCCTCTACAATCTTCTGTCTCGCTGCAATAATCGCTGCTGCCTGCTGTCTCTGAAGCATCGCTGCTGCAATTTCTTCCGCATAAGATAAATGCGTAATCTTCACTTCATCAATCTCAATACCAGCAGACTGAACGCGTTCCATCAGTTCCTTCTTCATCATATCTGCAATTTCCTGGCTGCTTCCACGAAGCGTCTTTTCATCACTGACTGTTTCCACTGTATCGTATGGATACAGTCTGGCAATGTTACGAATCGTAGAATCGCACTGTCTAGACAGATATTCCTGATAATTTTCCACATTTAACACGGCTTTCGTTGGATCAACCACTTTCCAGATAACAATAGCACCGATAATAATCGGATTTCCCAATACATCATTTACTTTCTGTTTTTCATTGTTTAATGTCATAGTCTTTAACGAAATCTTCTTACCTGTCTGCACAACCTGTACAGTCGCTGAAGCATTGGTTCCACCTGCAGCAGCATTAATACTTGAAGTTTCTGAAACACTGGCATTTGGGTGTAGCGCACCTGCAAAGGGATTTATATAATAAAATCCCTCTTTTTTAATAGTCCCATAATATTTACCGAATAAAGTAAAAACCATAGCCTGATTTGGATTCACAATATGGAATCCCGGCAGTGCAATAACAGCTCCAATCCAACCGGCAATACCCACTGCTAGAAGAATACCACCTAAAACATAGTTCTCTGCTACCAGGTTATTTACTCCAAATACAAATGCTACCGTAAACACAGCAAATCCTAACAGCACAAGAACTAGCATAGCTCCTCCGCTTTTAAATGGTACCTGCTTTTCTTCAAATTCAACTTCCTTCTTTGCTTCTTCACTCATAAAAAGGCCTCCTGTCCCTATTATGTAACTCTTTTTCATCTGTGGTAAAAACCACCGCCAGATTTTTTTGATATCATTTTAATATCACTAGAATATCATTTTACTTTTCATATGTCAATAACTTTTTTGAAAATTATGGAACTTTCGGAAAACAATAAGACGCTGCATCATTTGATGACTGCAGCTAAGCAGGAAGTCAAATGATACAGCGTCTTATCTCTTTTTGCAGTGCAAGCACTGCCTCGTCTTTTTTCTTACACTCCAGCATAATATTGCATTCCGGAATATCTGCGGCATATAATGCCTGTTCCATTTTTCTATAATCCGAAAGTTCTACCATTTCATGATGTGCATGCTTCTTTCCCTCTCTGTCACTGGAAAGATGAAGTTTTGGTGTACGTTTTCCCCATGTATGAACTGCCCGGCTTAATGCCTCTTCATAGGGAATCAGTCCTGGATTCCATTCATAATGCTTATTATCAAATACAATTGGGCAGCCTGTCTGCTCATAAATTTTCAAACAATCTTCCACACAAAAGGATACATGATCATTTTCTACTACCAGATAGTTTCTCGTCGGTTCACTAAGACGTTTTACATTCTGAGAAAATACCTTTCCTGCCTCATCTGCACTCTCATATCCATTTTTTACACCAATATGCAGCGTCATATTGGGTACTTTCTTAAGATTCATCATCTCCATAGTCTGAGCGAATAAGTCCAGCACCAGAATCGTCTTTTCCACCACATCTTCTCTATGGGAATTTAACACATAATACTGGGACGGATGTGTGGATAACTGTATGTTCCTTTCATTTGCCACACGCCCTGCCATCTCTAATTCATCCCGCAGCTCTTCTATTTTATAATATCCTAAATCGATTTGTGGCAGAATCTGTTCTGGTATGCGAAACGCCTGAATTCCATTTTTGTGGTTTTCCTTTAATAAAGCCATCAAGTCGAACAGATTCTTCCTTGCCTTTTCTATCAGGTAATCATGACACTCTGTCGGCTGATGGCTCTCCAAATATGTTTTCGTGGATGCTCTGCCACATTTCAGTTTTGGATACAGCATAGAAATGCAGCAGTATCCGAAATTTATCTTCATTTTTCGTATCCTTTCCGTTATTGTTTTTTCAAAAATAGTATTAACAAAAACGAATGGAATTATTTTTTCTTTGCAGGTGTTGATGTTTTATTTTTCTTGGATTCACTCTTAGCTGCTTTTTTAGCTTTAGAAGACTTATCTGTTTTCTGTTTGGATGCATCTTCATCCCCACATAACTGGGCAAGGGTACCAAAACTATAGCCCATGTCCTCCCACTTGCTTAAAAGTTCATCCAGAATCTCACCATTGGTTTTGGAAGTACTATGAAGAAGAACGATAGCACCCGGATGAATTCTCTTTAAGAGTTTATCAAACGCCTGCTCTTTCGTCGGCTGCTTATCCACATACCAGTCTACATAAGCAAGACTCCAGAAAAATGTCTTATATCCCATCTGCTGTGCCATTTTCAAATTTTCCGTACTATATTTTCCTTGTGGAGGGCGATAATATTTGATCATTTTCTGCCCAGTAATCTGCTCATACAAATCTTCGTTGTTCTTAATTTCCTTTTCAAAAGACTCCATGGTAGAAATCTTCGACATATCCGGATGGCTATATGTATGATTTCCAATGGTCTGGCCTTCTGCTATCATTCGCTTCACCAGATCTGGACTGGTTTTCATAAAATTGCTGACCAGAAAAAAGGTTGCATGTACTTTATGTTTTTTTAAGGCATCCAGAATTGCCGGCATATTCCCATTCTCAAAGCCAGCATCAAACGTCAGATAAATCACTTTCTTTGCCGGATCCCCCATATAATAAGCGTTGTACTGTTTTAATTCATCCGGCGTGGCATTTGCTGTCGGAGCTTCTCCATCCTTAAAAAATCCAAGTCCCCAGTTAGCGGTACCGGCTGAAACCTGTGCCACTTCCCGGTCTTTTTCATTCTTTCTATTTTGTTTCTGTTTGGTGAGTTTGGAAATGCCGGCACCTGCAGAAAATGCGAGAACCAGTACCAGCAAAAGACTGATTACTTTTTTACAGCTCATAAGCTTACAAAAGCTCCCTTAAAGGCTATTTATTACATATATATGGTGTGCTTGCAGTGGTTATTCCTTAAGTTTTCTTTCACCCCATACACCCAGAATCACTCTTAGCCTTGTACTTCTAAGAACAATATCCATAATCCAGCAGACAAACAAGGCAGATAAAAATACAATGCCTTTTTCTATAATTTGTACCCAAACCGGATTACTGCTTTCCGAAAAAATCTGCTTACAGATCCCCTCACCGATTACAATTCCTATACTCTGATGAAATGCAAAAAATGCCATGGAATTTCTCCCAATATACTCCAGTACTTTGGAATGAAACATGCTGGATAACAAAATAATCCCTACGGAAGCCGTACATGCTGCGGTTACAGTTAACGGGAAAATTCCATATCTACATCGAAACATTTCAAATGTCTCATGAAATAAAATATAATTCAAACCTGTACAGAATAAACTGATACATCCCAGTATCACAATATATTTCATCTTTCCATTTGTCTTATGTATCATTCCATCAATAATGCCTTTATTTTTCAGATAATATCCAAATGCCAAAAAGAACAACACGATACAAGCTGCATCGAAGTCCCATGGCAGTGAATTCTCCGCCCATTCATCATAAAGGATAAATAAAACACTAATACCAAAACTGATGACTAGTATGTACTTCAAATTATTTTTACAAATATGACAAATCCCCCAAAATAGAATAACTCCAATAAACAGTGCAGCTAAAAACCATAGGGTTGTAAATCGCTTTTGAATTAATAGATTTTTTAAATCATATGTCAAAGCAGATATCTTACATCTGGTTTTTAAAAAGAAATCAAACAGAGTAATGATAATTCCACAACCAAAATATGGTATTAGATACCCTTTCGCCTTCTTTCCTAAAAATGTTCCGAAATTTTCTGTGTACCGAAAGAAAAAGCCGGATATTATAAAAAACAGTGGCAAATGAAAGGAATATAATAAAATGCCCGGCGTTCCTATTCCTACATGTCCCAGAATAACTGCCAGCATACCAATTCCCTTGGCAGTATCCATGCACTCATAACGCTTTTTCTCCATAATGCATCTCCTTTGTATTCTTTTCTTTGTATTATATAATATCCGTGAATTTTTGTAAATTACGGTTCCTTATTTCCGAAACTGCATTTATAAGGAATCTCCTGCTATTGACACAAAAGATTCCTTACGCTTTAAACAATATTATTTTTGTTCGGATACCTGCTCTCCATTGGCATTTACATAAAAACTTTCTTTATAAATCATCTTTGAAACCGGTACCACCTGATAGTGCTTTTTCTCCAAATCCGTTAACAGCTGATCCAGTGCCTGGCTGGTATACTTTGCTCCATTATGAAATAAAATAATGGAACCCTTTCCAAGCTTTTTGTTTTCCATGACCTGCTTTACAATTTCTCCTGGCTCGTAATCCTTCCAGTCACAGGAATCAATGTTCCACTGAATGCAGTAGTATCCGCAGTCATTGACGGACTCAATTACTGTATTATTGTAATCGCCGTATGGTGCCCGGAATAAAATCATTGCCTGACCAGTCAGTTCCTGAACTTTCTTATGAACCGCCATAATTTCTTCCGAACACTGCTGATTACTCATTTTTGACATACGTTCATGGCTCTCGCTATGATTGCCTAAATCATGCCCTGCTGCTGCAATCATTTTAACTTCCTCTGGATATTCCGTCACCCAGCTTCCTGTCATAAAAAAACTGCTTTTGACACGATGCTTTGACAAAACAGCTAAAATGGATTTTGTATACTCCCCAGTATAATCACAGTCAAAACTAAGAGCAACTTCTTTTGATTTTGTATGCACACTGCAAATTGGAAGTCTTCGCTGTTCTTTTATACTATGAAATGTCTCTGTTACTTCAGGTGCAGAATAGACTCCACAAAATATTAAAAGCACAACAGAAAGCCCAACTAAACCAGCTTTAATAAACGCTAAAATCTTTTCTCGCTCTTCCTCAGGATTCATCTTTATCACCAAAATAATTGGTCACTATCATTATATTCCTATGTCTACCATATATGCACTACTAAAATTACAATTCTCTATGCTCTGCTATTTCTTTTAAAATATCATCTAAATTAATATTACGGCTGAACATAGTCAATGGCTCATAGGTTTCCAGCTTCCTTCCTTTCAAGACATATTTTGATATAGTAGACATCGTTCCTCCTGGACCTAAATCAACTAAAATACAGTCTTTTCCTCGTACCAAATCTTTGATGGCATCTGAAAAACAGATTTGTTTATGTACACAGCTCCATAGATAATCTGTTGTAATATGATCTACCATTTTACCAGTAACACTGGAACACATTGGAACATTTAATGGTTTTTCTTCCACATAAATATTTCTTTTAAATACCTCTTCAATATTTTCAACATAAGAGGAATGAAATGGATAATCTACCGGTAGTACTACATAAGTAACTTTATTTGCTTTCAAAAATTCCACTACTTGTTCATAATTATCCTGAACCACTGATATAGTAAAATGATTTTCAAAATTAATGGATACAATTTCACTATATTTAAATAATTCCTCATTCTTCTGATACAAATTGATATTTGCCAGAATCGTTATCATTTTTCCTTTTGGACAGCATTGTGTGACATAATATGCCTGGGTATACAAAATGTCAAATAAATCTTCACAGGAAACTCCACCTGCAATCCCCGCTGCTGTATACTCTCCAAGGCTTGATCCAATTACATACTGTGGAGATACTCCATTTTCTATAAATGCCTGTGCAAGTGCATACTCTACCATAAATATCCCTAAGTGAGTGTACATCAAATTAGTACAGTTCTTTTGATAATTTGTTCCACATAGTGCATCAAAGAAAGAACTTTTTGTATATTCTTTATAAAGTACATCCAGTCTGTCCATCCAGTCATGATAAGCCTGATTACTATGATAAAATCTAAGCCCCATATCTTTAAACTGAGACCCCTGCCCCGAAAACATAAAAATAATCTCTTTCTTCATCTTCTCTTCACTTTCTATTCTATATAAATTTGAACAGGTTTTTTTGTCCTTTTCTCATTCTGAATTTAATAAAAGTTTCTTTTTTATCTATTTGAAAATATATATTATATCGCATTACTTTTTCAAAGGAAAGTTCTCCTTTTCTCTTGTAATAGTGACCTGGACATACTATTATATCTGGCTTGACAATCCGTTTTACCCGCTGAAGACTATCATACATTTCAGATGCTGCAGCATCATTAAAACATAGCCCGCACCCTTCAATAAATATGGTATCTCCAGTAAAAAAGGCTGTCTTCGACAAATAACACATGCTGCCGGCAGTATGTCCAGGTGTCAGAATACATGTAATCTCCAGTCCGCCTATTTTGATAATATCGCCATCTTCTAACTTCTCAAGATTATAACAATGAAAACCATAACATTCAATTTCTTTCTGTGCCATATATACTTTTGCTCCAGTATAACGTGCCACTTTCTCAGCCAGATTAACATGGTCAATATGAGAATGTGTTAAAAAAACAGCTCTAATATCAATTCCAAGACTATCTATTTTTTCTTTTATTACACTAAAATTCCAGGAGGGATCAAAAATAACTGCTTGTTTTGTAATCCTATCTACCAATATACGTGAATAAGTAATTATATTATATCTTTCTGTTCTAATTTCCAAAACTTCCTCTACCTGTTTTCTATCCACACTACACCTCCCATGATACAATAATTTACCTGAATAATAACATGACACCCAATCTGAATTTTATTCTGACCTTAAAAGTACAAAAAAAGTCCCTATATTGTATATTAATCTATATTTGTGGCAAAAGCAATCAAAAAAGCTACTGTGCCGTCTCCCAACAGTACAATAGCTTAGTTTTAATTATATTTTTGAATTACATACTGTAACTCAAATTGTTCTATATGCATTTCTAATAAATGCAGTGCCTCTTCTTCATGTTCTGGATCGTTATCATATCGATTCATTAACAGGAAAATAGGAGCATAAAAATTTATTGCAACCACCTTAGGATTCACATCTTTTAAAAATCCTATTTTAATCATCTCAGTAAATAAATTTGTTCCATAAGAAATAGCTCCGTCAATGTAGTATTCATGAAGTATATTTTTTACATAAGAATTATTGAACTGTTCTATCATAAGCATTCTTCTAAATTTTGATGCATAGTTATCCTTTAGAAAATATAGAAATAATGAAGTACAAATTTCTTTCATTTCTGGGAATGGTTTCTTGCTATATTCCTCCGCAATCAAAGGCATACTGTCATACGCTGGATAATACTCTTTCTCTGCATCTTTAACTCGTATCTTCATTTCTTCCACAATAGAATCAAAGATTTCTTTTTTACTTACAAAATGTTTATAAATAGACCCTTCTTTAATGCCAACTGCTTTCGCAATGTCTCTAATGGAAACACCTTCATATCCAGAAGTAGAAAACAAATCTAAGGACACCATTAAAATAGCCTGTTTCGTATTTTTCTTCATATTACTTCCTTAAAACTCCCATGGAGAACTTGTGGTAATATACATTGCAATTCTTGACACCTCAATAATAGCCAGTTTTGCAATTGTCGAAATAGAAATTATAAAGAACATTACCTGTCTTGCATTCTGCTTATGTGTAAAAATAGAAATAATTCCAACCAATGGAATGATTATACCAAGAGCACATCCGATAATAGACTGTGGACTTAACAAAGTAAATAATCCTGGTGGTACACTGCCGTCAATAACATACTGGACGGAACGGTCAAATCTATCTCTTGTGGAAGCTGTAATACAAATAAGAAGTCCCCAGAAACAAACCAATAAAATACGTCTTCCCCAGAATTCAATGGAACCTCTCTTTAAATAAGATTGTACCATATAAAATATCAAACCAATCGACAAAAGTGTAGTAATCGCCGAAAATGGTTTTGCAAAATATAATTTAATCATATTCCAGCATCCTTTCTATTAATTATTCATTTCTTCTGCAAATTTCTTAATCTCATTTTCATCCACATGAGGTGCCTCTGCCTTACCACTTTTCAAAAGCATTTGTATCATTTTTCTCGTCATGATATTCATTTTATCCAAACGATACTCCCCACCTAAATTACGTTTTGAAACTGCATGTTTATATAAATCCGGTGCAAAAAACTTTTCTAAAAACCCAGGTTCATTTACTGGTGTAGCACTGCAAAGAAATAATCCCAACTTCTTCTGCATTAAAACATCTTTATAATTATTACAGAATGAAACAATATCTTTTTGTATTTTACCAGCATAAACCGGACTACCTACTACAATAGTATCATAAGATTTTAAATCTTCTTTTACAGCTTGTTTTAATGCAGCTACTCTAGTATGCCCTTTTAAAATCTTAGCAATCTTTTCTGCACAGTCCTTTGTACATCCACTTTTACTCTCGTATACTACTAATGTATTCATAACATCCCTCCAAAAAAACTAACAAATGTTTGCCAAATTTATTTTAGCAAACATTTGTTACCTAGTCAAGTTTTTTATCTTCTAAAAAATTATGATTTTTTTCCATAAAAAAACATTTTAACCTGCTTATTAAATCGTTCTGGACAAGTTACCATTGGAAGATGTGCGGCATCTTCCATTTTTACAATTTCAGCATTATGAAGCATCTTATAAACTTCTTCCACTTTATCATAGCTATTTACCGTATCGTTTTCTCCATAAAGAATTAATGTCGGTGCCTTGATTTCAGGAAGAATTTTTTTCACGTTATGAGGTGCTTTAGATTCTTTTCCAAAGTATTTTCCATAATTGAGAAATGCCCTCATATCAATGCATTTTGTTTTTGTAAATAGCTCAAATCCTTGTTTTCCTCCGCTTACGCCTTCAAAATCCGCTTTCATTGCTCCATCTACATCATCTAAATCTTCATCTTCCTTATAACTTACTTCCATATTCGTGATTGGAGCTCCTAATATGACTTTACCGGTTCTTTCAGAATACTTATATGCAATAGTAGAAGCTAAAAGGCTTCCCCAGGATACTCCAATAATATCCATTGGACCTTCTGCCCCAATTGCATCAAGCGAACTTATTATAACTTCTGCAATATGTTCCAGAGAAACATCCTCCATATATTTGCTCAGTCCAACTCCTGGCATACTAAAGCAGACTACACGATAATCTTTTGCAAATTCCTGAATCTGATATTTGTAAAAACCAGGTGTAACACCAATTCCCGTTAATATCAATAATGTCCTTCCTGTTCCTGCTGTATACAGTTCCATTTTTTCTCCAACTGTAGGATTAACCAGTAAATGCATATAGGAGTACCCGTTTTTCTGCAACTCCTGAAAATAATCCAATGATACTTGACTGACTAGAAGTTCTTTATGCTTTCTCTGTCTTAAGTCATCCCAGAAATCTTCAAAATGTTCTGGAGAAAACTTTTTCTCTGCATGAATAATCGTAATTTTTTCTTCTTTTAAATCCAATCCCCAGTTTTCGTATTCTTTTTTTACCGTAGGCTGAGTTTTTTCCTCTGATTTTTGTTTTTCTACCATTTTTTCAGAAGAACAGCTTATATGCTGTTCTTCTAAAAATTCTGCAAGATTTGCTATGGTACCACAGTCAAGAATATGCTCTGGAGCAATTTGGGTTTGAAACACTTTGCTCAAAATCCTGGAAAACTCAATCAGCCTGATAGAATCCATTCCATATTCCTCAAAATTATTTTCAGACTTTATTCTTTCTTTTTTTATTTTCAGCATTTCGGAAAACTGCTCTTTTACAATTTCTTCTATGCTCTGTCCTTCTTCTGGCTTTTTCCTCCCATTCTCTTTAATCAGGCGGAAAGCCTCTTCAGGAGTCAGCTGGCGGCTGGCAACTTTTTTAAATATTGCTTTTTCCTTTTCTCCCATAGAATTTTTCCTTTCTATCTGTTTTGCTGAAATCCTTCTTTACTGGATTTCCATCGTACCATTGTATAAGCTGTTGAGAATTTCTTTTAATTCTTCATCACTGCTGTATTCTAAGGATTTTTTCTCTGCTTTCTGAATATTTTTTTCCTCATACCAGTAACGTTCCTGCATAAATGGATAACTTGGAGCTGATATCCTGTCTGGATGTTTTTCTTTATATAACCTGCTCCAGTCTACTTTTTCTCCCTCTGACCAGACCTTCGCAAGCTGTCTTAATTCTTTCTTCTCATATAAGGATTCCATATCCAGTTCTGGATGTTCTATTTTCTTATTCCCAGTAAAGATGCTGTCTTTATATTCTTTTATATCCCGTTTCAGGAAATGTTCTATTTCATCTTTCAGTTCCCTTACACTGCCAGCCACAAATGCTGCTCTTTCCTTATAGGCATCTCTTCCAGTCTGAAGTGTATAAGCTAGTGAGTCAAGAGAGAGATATATATCTGTATTCTGTATAATATCTGTATTTTCTAATACCTTGCTGGCTATCTCATGAATAGACTGATTTAAGGAATAATCCAGTTCTTCTTCCTTTAACTGATATGCCTTTTTAAGTTCTTCCAGCAGTTTTCTCATAACAAATGGTGTCATTCCGCACTCTTCCAGGCTTTCATCCATCTTTATTTCCTCTGGCTCAATTTCCAGCAGTTCTGCTGCAAGGTTTTTAATCTCTTCCTTCAGGCTGCTGCTCTCTGCAGGTTCTGCCTGCTTTTGAATAAATTTTTCTATCTGCTCTGCATAGTCATATAAAACCGATTCCTCTTTGGCTGAAATGACAAATACTTTTTCACCTTTTTTATCCGCCTGTGGCTGTTTTCCAAGGTATTCTTCTAAGACAATATGAGCATTTACCCCTCCTACGCCAAAGGAACTAATTCCTGCACGTCTAGGAATAATATTATGATTTTCATCCAATTGATTGTTCCATTCCGTATTTTCAGTAACAATTGCAAATGGACTGGAATCTAAATGAATATATGGATTTAATTTTTTAAAATTAATCAATCCAGGAAGAAGATGATCTCTCATAGCAAACAATACCTTTACAAGACCTGTAATACCAGATGCTGCTTCCAGATGTCCTGTATTTGTCTTAACACTTCCAATTAAGGTTACCGGCTCTGGCTTTATTTCTTTTCCTGCCTGATGATATAAATTTTTATATGCCATCTTTAATCCGTCAATTTCGATTGGATCTCCCAATGAGGTACCTGTTCCATGTGCCTCGATATAGCTGACTGTAGATGGATCAATTTTTGCGTTTTCACAGGCTTTCATAATTACCTCTGACTGTGCCTTGGCATTCGGTGCAAACAGATTGCTGGCACGGCCTCCATGATTAATTGCACTTCCTCGGATAACACCATATATATGATCTCCATCCTTCTCTGCATCTTTTAATGGCTTTAATAACATGGTTACAATTCCTTCTCCTCGTACATAACCATTTGCAGAAGCATCAAAAGTTTTACATTTGCCATCCAGTGCAAGCATATTGGCAACACTCTGTGCAAAGTACAGATTTGGTGAAACAATAACATTCACGCCTCCGACAAATGCCATTTTACAATCTCCATCATGAATTGCCTCTATTGCCTTATGAATTGCAACAAGAGAACTGGAACATGCCGTATCCACTGGCTCACTTGGTCCATGAATATTCAGCAGATAAGAGATTCTGTTTGTAATAAAAGTCTGGCTTAACATAGTTGGCAGCCTGTTTTCCAGCAATAACTCTTTATAGTCGGCTGCTGAAACACCAACGAAGATTCCGGTATTGGTACCTGAAATATCTTCTGACTTATATCCTGCATCCTCCATAGTTTTCCAAACATGTTCAAGTATCAATCTCTCCTGTGGATCCATTAACTCTGCATCAAATCCCGGTATGTTGAAAAACATTGGGTCAAATTTGTCCACTTCATTCATAAATGCACCATATTTGACTTTTGTTTTCTTATTATTTTTATCTGGTTCACCATAACACTCTTCCCAGTTCCATCTGTCTTTCGGTATTTCTGTAATCAGGCTTTCGTTATTCTTAATTCTCTGCCAGAATTCTTCCAACGTATCTGACTTCGGAAGTGCACCACTCATTCCAATAATTGCAATTGGCTCATATCCATCCCGATTTACTGTTTCGTTTTTATGTAAATCCGCTTCATCCTGTTTTGGGATTTCATCAGACATTTCCTTGGCTTCTTCCAGTATCTCTTTGGTTTCCTGCACCACTTCTCTGGTCTTTTCCATCTGTTCTGCTTTTTTTGATGATGTCTGATAATTAAGTTTGGTAACGCTTCGGATTTTTTCTTCATACTGTGACCAGATATTCTGAACCATCTCGTCCAAAAAGGTATATCCAAAAAAGACAGCGGGTGTTAAATCTAAATCATATTTATCATTAATTTTGCTGGCCAAATCAGTAAATGAGATAGAATCAAATCCATAATCCGACAGGCTTTTTGAAAAATCAATGTCCTCCTTTGAAGTTCCTAAAATATCACAAATGATATTCATAACTTCTTCGGTAAATATTTTATATACCTGCTTATCTGATTGTTCTTCTTGTTCTGCAGGTTCTTCCACTTTATTTTCATTTATCCGTTCAGGTTCCTGTACAACAATTTTCTCGCCCATGTCTGAATAAAAATGACATATGCTTTCCTCATATTCGGACCATAAACTGTTTACAATTTCATCTAGATAGGTAAATCCAAAGAATAAAGCTGGTGTAACATCTAAGTCAAATTTATCATTAATTGCACTTGCAAAATCAGTGAAAGAAATCGAATCAAATCCAAAATCAGAAAGATTTCTGCTAAAATCAATTTCATCCTTATCTAAACTTAGGATTTTACCGACTATTTCTTTTAAATCATTCTGGAATGCAGCCTTATCATCTCTTTTAACTACCTGCTTCCTGCTAATGGATTTTTCATTTTGTTTCACTTCTTTCTGAGGTCTTATTTCTTCAGCCTGTACGAAATCGGATTCTTCCCCAGCATCATTTAACTGCTTCTTTACATTTTTTCGTATCTTGGATACTTCTCCAGAAAGAATAATTAATTGATTTTCTTCGCTGTTGAGGCAGTTTTCCATAACATGGATTCCATCTATTGTCTTTAAAGGAATCAATCCTGATCTGCTCTTGATAACTTCCAGCACCTTATCATCAATAATCATTCCACCTTCTGCCCACATTGGCCAGTTAATGGCTACTATCCGTGGAACCGCCGACTGCTCTCCATATTTCAATGCAATATTATCCATATAGGCATTTGCATACGCATAATCACATTGTCCCATATTTCCCAATGCACTTGTAGTAGAGGAGAATATTACAATAAAATCCATACTGCTTAAATTCATGCAATTCATAATATTATCCAGACCATACATCTTTGGTGCAATAACCTGTTTAAATTCTTCTTCCTGCTTTCGCATGATCAGACTATCTTTTATTACTCCTGCTGCATGCAATACACCGTTAATCACAAGATTCTTTTGTTTTATTTCATCTAATGCTGTCTGGAAGCTGCACTTATCCGCAATATCACATTTTATGTAAAATGCTCTTTCCTGCTTTTCATTCCAGCCTGCAATTTTTGCCTTCTTGCTGGCATTTAACTCTGATCTTCCTAACAGAACAACCTTCGCATTGTATGTTTTTATCAAATACTCTGCAAAAGAAAGACCTAATCCTCCTGCTCCTCCTGTAATCAAATAGGTTCCTTGATCCTTAATATACTTATTCTTCTGCTGCTCTTTAACCATAATCTCATGGAACTGCTTTACATATCGATATCCATTGGAGTACTGTACCTGAATATCCGAAAGTTCCCTGATTTCATTTATCAGTATTGTTTCAACAGGCATACCCGGCTCTGTCTGTATAACTGAGAACTTATACTGTTCCTTTTCAATTACAAGGGTTTTGGCAAATCCAGACACCGCTGCATCTACCGCATCTCCATTATGAAGAAAAACTAGTTTTGTTTCTTTATTTATAAACGACATCATTAATGCCTGTGACAAAAACAGACAGGAGGTAATTCCCATCTTCTTTTTCTCTTCTATTGATAAGCCAGGTTCGGACCAATTGATAATAAATGTAAGTTTTCCTCTTCCTTTTAGTTCCTTTACCAGCATTTTAAACTCTTCTTTCACAGAAGGGTTCAGAATGTATTCATTTGGACCTGTACATTCATATCTGTCACCAGCAATGACACGGACAATGGTTGTATTTCTTAACTTTTCCTGTTCACGAAGCCGTCTGGACAGTTCTTCCTTTCCTTCCAATACAACCCAGACTTCTCCGCTATAATCAGGATTTCCTTCTAAAAGATCTTTTCTTACCCAGCTTTCTTTATAATACAATGTATGGATTGGATTGTCCTCTGGCAATTCTCCGTACTTTTCTTCTGGAGAAAACTGTCTATAAGTGAAATTTGTCATTTCATAAATTACAGTACCATTCTCATCCAGATACTTCATATCATAACTGATTGTCTGCACATCTTTTGCATTTCCACTGGAATTTTGTACCACATATGCATAACAAGGTTTTCTTTCTGGATAATAAAACTGGAACTTGCTCAAAGAATATGGCAGATAAATATGCTCCGTATTTCCTATTATCTGATACATCCAGCCTACAATAGTCTGAAGTCCTCCATCAATCAAAGTTGGATGAAGAACAAACCGATGAAAACTGGATCGGGTGCTTTCATGAATATCCAATTTGGATAGAGCTTCTTTTTCATTATAATGAAGTTCTACCATTCCATGCAGACGTGCTCCCATTTCAATTCTCATATTCTGAAGGCATTCATGAAAAAACTTTACCTCTTTGGTTCCGCCGTTAGTTCTTTGTAATACTTCTGCTACTGGAATGGATTTTGTACTCTTTTCTCTGTTTTTGTAAACAATTGTAGTACGGAAATGAATATCCTCTTTTCCTTCTTCTATGGAAAATACTTCACATTTTACCCGGTTAGCATCTTTCGGTATCATTTTTACATAAACTTCTCGATGTCCTTCATAGATAACAACTGGACTTCCCCACATAAGATTGTCAAAACTAAAGATGTCTTTTTCACCTTCCAGAATTCTGGCCGCCTGTCTTACCATCTCCACTGTAACTGCCCCTGGAAGAATCCAGTTATGATCTTTTACATAGAATTCTTCTCCGTGGAACTTCTTCTTAAAGTACCAGATATCTCCCCGCTTTTCTTTTGTATCAATCAATTCGCTTAGAGATTCTACTTTCTCTTCTGGCATATTAAGCTGTACTGGTGTGGATTCAGATATTTTTTTGGAGACTGACGTCTGAGCAGAAACTAAATCGTCATCGCGAAGCCAATATCTTTTCTTACTAAAAGAATATCCAGGCATGGATACCACCGTATGTCTGCTATGGAATAACAGATTCCATTCCAGGTCATATCCCTTCAAATAGCATAACATGATATAAAACAGTTTTTCTTCATAATGCATTCCTGGTTCTTTCATCTGATGGAATGTTTTTAAAATTTCATTTCCTGTTTCTTTATTTAAAGATATCTCTGCTGTCTGATTAACTGCATCTGGCGTATAATATACTTTACTTTCTCTATTAGAAGTAACTTCTTTAAGAGCCTGTATGAGTTCTTCCATGTTCCGAACCATAAAGCATCCTCGTATGGAAAAATGACTTCTCTTTTCAAACAGCTGATAGGAAAGATTTCCAATTTCTATTTTAGTATCTGCTTCTTCTAGCCATGCACTATAATCCTGTAATTTCTGTCTATAGGCTTCTTTTGATTTGGCTGAAAATGGAATGATATAATAAGGGGCTTTTTCTTCCTCCTCTTTCTGCTGTTCCTTATATTCTTCTACAACTAAATGACAATTGGTTCCTCCATATCCAAAGGAACTAATTGCAGCTCTTCTTAAAGGATTCACCGAAGTATCCCATTCCTGAGTATGGTCTACAACATAAAATGGACTGTTTTTAAAATCAATCTGCTTGTTCTCCACATTATAATGAATTGTAGGTGGAATCTTTTTATGCTGCATAGAAAGCAGTACTTTAATTAAAGAAGCGATGCCAGAAGATGCAGCTGTATGTCCAATATTGGTTTTTACAGAACCGATTCCACAATATTGTTTTTCTCCATTTTTATAATCAAACGCATTACGCAGAGCATCGATTTCAATTGGGTCTCCTAATCTTGTTCCCGTTCCATGTGCCTCAACATAACTGATAGTATGTGGATCAATCCCATAATCCTTATAAATTCTTCTTTCCAGACGTTCCTGAGATAATGCACTTGGTGCCGTAATACTATTGGTTTTTCCATCTTGGTTAGAACCGCTTCCCTTAATTACTCCATAAATATGATCTTTATCTTTTTTTGCTTTTTCTAAAGGCTTCAATATAACTGCTGCAACACATTCTCCTGGTACAAAACCGTCTGCAGAATTATCAAAAGTTTTACACTTTCCTTCATGAGAGAGCATTCCCATATTACATAACAGCGGATATGAGTTTGGATCGGTTATTACCGTTGTTCCTGCTGCAATTGCAATTTCACAGTCATTGCTCTGAATACTCATACATGCTTCATGAACTGCAACCAGAGAAGAGGAACATGCAGTATCTACTGCAACACTTGGTCCCTGTAGATTTAGATAATATGCAAGTCTTGCTGTCAGAATTGCATTGGAATGACCTAATACAGAATATCCATTCATTTTATCTGCATTCATTTCTCTAAAGTAAGTAGAACTTCCCTCACATCCAATAAAAATTCCGCATTGTGTGCCAGATAGTTTTTTCTGAACATATCCCGCATCCTCCAATGCTTTCCAGGCTTCCATAAGGAAGATCCTCTGTCTTGGTTCCATTAATTCTGCCTGTCTTGGTGAAAGTTCAAAAAACAGCGGATCAAAATCGTCAATCCGGTTCATTAATCCGCCCCAACGGCTGTATGACTTATTTGGTTCATTTGGTTTGTCGGAATAAATATCTGATATATCCCAGCGTTCGCTGATATCAGATACACAGTCTTTCCCATTTAAAAGATTATTCCAATATTCATTCACATTATCCGCTTTTGGAAAACGGCCAGACATTCCGACAATTGCAATATCCATCGTTCTGCCTGTCCTGTTTTCTGAAGCAGAAATCTGTTTAAAGATTTCTGCTCCTTTTTCAGCTGATAATGCACCCGAATAAACTAACTGCATAATTTGTTTTTGTGCATCGTTCATTCTTTACACCTCCAACATTTGACTCGCACTATCTGCTGATATCTGCTTATTTGATAATTTCTTAAACACATTTAATATGTCTTCCTCATTAGACAATTCTTTTTCCACATTATAGGACTGTTCCTGAACAGTATCTGCCACTGTCTTGTGTCCACTATCACTTTCATCCTCAAACATGCTTTCGTCCAGCTGTGTCTCCAGATATTCTCCTAATGTCTTAATATCTGAATAATCAAATAAACTGGTCTCTTTCAGGTTTGCATGTAATGTATCATTAATTTCACTAACCAATTTAAATCCTAGTATAGAATCTACACCAAGATCCATAAATGGAGTTTCTATATCAATGTCTTCCTCATCAATGTTCAGTGTCTTCATTACACAATTCATTAATTTTTTCTGGATTTCTTTCTTTTTATCCATATGGGATACTTGCTTTGGTGCTTCTGTTCTTCTGATTTCTGTTTCTTCTGGTAAGACTTCTTTCTCCTGGATAATGCTTTCTGATTTCTGTACCTGAATCGGAATGCTGTCTTCTACAATCGTTTCCGATTCATCACGGATTACTTCCAGCATCTCTAATATCTTTTCATTAACCGTTAAAATAACCGCCTGGCTGAATCTTCCTCCTAAAAGACGTCTCAGAATTTCCATGCCCAGTTTCACTGAAATTGGCTTTATTCCTCTTACATTCAGATAGTTTTCGAATACAGCTGGAATTCTTTTTCCTTTGGCTGTTCCCCAGAATCCCCAGTTTACAATCTTCACCTGATAAGGTGCCATCTTTTTCAAAGTCTCTACATATGCATCAACAAAGGAGCATGCAGTGGAATAATGTACTCTCTGTTTATTTCCCATATATGCCTGTGCAGAGGAGAAGTACAGCATAAATTCGATATCTTCTCCACGAAGAACATCTGCTAATGTTACAATTCCATTTACCTTGGAAGATAACGTCTCTAAATAATCTTTTTCTTCCAGTTGACGAAGGAGTGCAAAATCAAATACCATCGCAGAATGAATTACACCTGTAATCTTTCCCCATTTATTTTTTACATAGGATAATGCATTTTTCAACTCATATGGATTGGTACAGTCTGCCTGTAAATAAATAACCTGTTCATCATATTTTCCGATTTGTTTCATTCGTAGCATAGCATCATCATTTACCTGACTTCTTCCAATTAATGCTACTTTTGCATTGGAAGCAGCAATGGCATATCTTGCAAACTCATATCCTATGCTGCCTAACCCGCCAATGATAAAATAAACTCCGTTCTGCTTTAACGGCTGGGCAAGTTCACTTGTAAATCCTTTATTCTGTACAAGCTTCCTAACATATCGTTTTCCACTTCTAAAGCAGATATCATCCGGCATTGCTGAAGTCTCTTCTCTTACGATAAAATCAATTACTTCATCTGTTTTTTCTCTCAAATCATCTGCTGTAACATCAAGACAGCTTGCTGTAATGGATGGATATTCTTTTACAAGACCTCTGACAAATCCACTCATGCCGGCTGCAAACGGCTTTTCTTCTTTAAATCCTTTCATGCTCATTACATCATTTGTAACGATTTTCAATGCAATTTTGTGATTCAGAAGTTCTGCTTCTATCATATTTTTTATAATCCGGAATAAAGCAATGGTTGTTCTCTTCTGTACTTCTTCTAGTTTCTTTATATCATAAACGGAATAACTGCTGTCATCAATTCCAGATAAGAAGTAAATGCTGTCAATATCCTGGATTTCCTCTACAAAACCAGCATCAAATACAATATGATCTATGTTTACCTCATATTCATTTTCCCCTAACTGGCCGTTCCTTTGTCCCAGTTTTAAATAGCTGGCTCTGCTGCCCCATAAACTAGATGCTGTTTTTTCTCCAATCCATTTATTCTGTTCTGTTACTACATATAAAACATGGCTTGGCTTTTCTGCTGCATATTCCAGTTCTCTATTCTTCCACTGTGGCACATATGTAATATCTTCAATATCGTTTTCTACCAGTGCTCTGTCCTTAAACGGTGCATAATGACGTTCCCAGACGATTCTCTCAGCTTCTTTCAGTTTTTCTTCGTCTTCTGGTTCATCTGGTGTAAGCTTTATAATGTAAGAATCTTTCTTGAATGCATAAGTTGGGAGAGACATTCGATATGGAAGTTTCTGATATAATGTATTCCAGTCTATCTGTTCTCCTTCTGTCCACATCTGTGCTATTTCTTCCAGATAAGATTCTTCCTTCTCTCTGGAGCTATTTAATGGCCTTTCATTTACTTCATTGCTCTTAATAGATGGAAGTTTCCGGATATGTCCTTTTACAATTCTATTCTCCGAAAGTTCATCATTTATACACTTATACAATTTAAAAAGCAGTTCTTCCTTATCATGAACAACAAATGCTCTTCTTTCTTCCATTGCTTCACGTCCGGCCTGTAAAGTAAATGCAAAATCTTTTAATGAAAATTCAGATACTTTAACAAAATCAATTAGCTTAACCAGATAATCTTTAAGCCTTCCTTCATTTTTAGCAGAAAGAACAATTAAAAATGGTCCATTTTCTTCCTCTGAATGGGATTCTGGATATTCTTCCACAATAACATGTGCATTATTTCCTCCAGCTCCAAAAGAACTTACACCAGCTCTACGTGGATATGCCTCTCCATCTATTACCGGCTGTTCCCAATCCATCAAATCCTGTGGTACAAAGAATGGTGTTGCATCAAAGTTAATATTGGAATTCAGTACTTCTGAATGAATCGATGGAAGTATCTGTTTGTTTTTCATCATCAACAGTACTTTTGTCAGTCCAGCAATTCCTGCCAGTCCTTCCAAATGTCCAATATTTGCTTTTAATGAACCAATTGCACAGAACTTTTTATCCGTTGTTGTTTCCTCAAATGCCCTGGCTGCAGCATTCACTTCAATTGGATCCCCCAGCTTGGTTCCTGTTCCATGTGCCTCTAAGTAGCTGATGGTTCTGGAACTGATATGGCTTTTTTCAATTACTTTTTCAATAAGTCTCTTCTGTGCATTTGCATTTGGTACTGTAAATCCATTTGTTTTTCCATCCTGATTAATTCCAGTTGCTTTGATGGTTGCGTAAATATGGTCGTGATCTTTTAATGCATCACGTAACGGCTTTATAAAGACAGCTCCTACACCTTCACCTGGGACAAAACCATTAGCATCCTCACCAAACGCACTGCATCTTCCAGTAGGAGATACCATTTTCATACGGCTCATTGCCAGGAATTTTAATGGATGTAAAAACATATTTACTCCTCCAACAATAGCAGTAGAGCATTCCCCCCTTTTAATGCTTTCACATGCAAGGTGTAATGCTGTAAGTCCTGATGAACAAGCTGTATCAACAGGCATGCATGGACCAGTAAAATTGAAGCAGTAGGAAATACGGTTTACCATAGACCAAGGACTTGCATTGGTTAATACCGGATTTCCTTTTCTTAATTCTTCCAGTCCCCAGAAATCATAGGTCTGTGTTGTTGTCCCAATAAATACACCAACCTCCGCAGATTCTTCCTTATCTAAAAACCTTCTTAGCTGCTTTCTTGTATATCCAGCATCCTCCATAGTCTCCCATGCAACCTCTAAAACCAGTCTTTCCTGTGGATCCAGAAGTGCTGCTTCAGATGGAGAAATATTAAAAAACAATGGGTCAAATTTATCATAGTCATCCAGAAAACTAGCCCAGACAGCATACGCTTTTCCTTCTTTTACATTTTGATAATCCGGGTCAAAGTATGGGCGGTAATCCCATCGTTCTCTTGGAATTTCTTTTATGGAATCTCTCTTTCCAGCAAGATTATCCCAAAAATCATCCATATTATCTGCATCTGGATATTTTCCTGCCAAACCAACAATAGCAATTTCATCTTCTAGGTATTCATCCTGAAAACTCTGTCTTCTGGGACTAGAAAATGGCTTTACAGTTACAGACTGTGTGGCTTTTTCAAGTGGTTGGCTGGGTTTACTGGGTGTCGCCGTATTCTGTCCCATTGGCTTTAATCTTTTCCAGCCACCAGCAGCTTTTTTAGCTGCTGGCCTGCTGGCTTCATTACTTGCAGTGCTGGTATTTTCCACTGGTTTTGTTTTCTGCCATTCACTGCTATTTTTCATTGGCTTAGGTTTCTGCCACCCACTTGTAGGTTTCATTGACTTAGGTTTCTGCCATTGTTTTTCCGGCTCTACTGCCTTTTTAACCACCTTTTCTGTTTTCTTAGGCTCCGGCTTTTTAACCACTACTTCCTCTGGCTTTTTCTCTACAACAGTCTCTGTTTTCTTCGTGATATGAAGAGCTTCTCTTAATGGCTCTTCATAATTTTCACAAAGGTATTCTGTTAATTCTTTAATGTTCTTATATTCAAATAAGAGTGTTTTGGATAAATCGGGTACTAACTCTGCCAATTGATCATTAAATTCAGATACCATAATGGAATCCATACCGTACTCTTCAAGATCCACATTCTCTTCAATTTTTTCTTCTGGCATAACAAATAGCTCTGAAGAAATCTTTTTAATCCGTTTTAATACTATATCGTATATTTCATTTTTAGATTTCATATAATTCCTCCTATTCAAAGCTTATGTTCTCTGATGTATTATCTTCTGAACATCTTTGTAACATAATATGATCCAATGTCAGAATACACTCTTCTGCGTCATTCCATATGCATGCAGACAATACTATTTCACCATCTGTATCTTCCAGCTTTCTAATATAGACATAGCATTCTTTTGTAATATCTCCAATAATCGACATGTTGTCTATTCCACAAACAGAATAAACTCCGTTTTCTGAAACAAACAGATTGCCCAGAAGCAGTACCATATCTAATAACTGGCTTCCAAATGTTTTGGCTTCTGTTCCATTGAGACTTACCTCTGCTAACATTTCATCTTCTGTTTCTCCAAATTCCAATAAAGCATCCTGTAGTTTATTGGCATCTAATCCTGATTCTTTTAATCTTTCAAAGACGCTCTGAATATCATCTTGTACTGGAATTGACTGCATTGCAGTTTCAACATCCATCGGTTCCGTCATTTCCTGTGCTTCATAATTTACAACAGATTGAATTAGAATCTCTTCATTCTGATCAACTGTCTCACAGCTGACTGCACTTTCACTTAATGGATAAATACGGGTTTCCAGATGAAGTTTATCCTGATTCAGGATTTCAGGATTTCCCATTGCTACCTGCTCCAGGCTGACACATTTCTTTTTACCTGCAATCTTAGCAGATTCATATACCATCTGAAGTAAAGCAAATGGTGAGAATACTTGTGTATTGTCCCATTTAAAGCTTTTGTTTTCTTCTGTTTTCATATCAAAATCAGATGCGAAACAAATTCCATTCAAATCCGATACATTTTCATGTACAAGTGGATGCAGTCTGCTTATTGACTCGGAAGCTGCTTCTTCTGCAAATTCCTGTGGCAGCCAGTATCTTTCCTGTAAGAATGGATATGTTGGAAGGGAAATCTTATGATGTTCAATTCCCTTATACAGCTTCTCAAAATCAATCTGGTAACCACGAACCCAAAGTTTTGCCAATTTATCGGTCTTATTATATTTAATAACGGCATCAATATAATTTTTACCTTCTGAACCGTCTAATAAGAAACTATCCTTATTTTCAATAGATGGTGAATCATAGTAATAAATTTGATCACTCTCACTTACATCCTCACAGAACTGCTGCAGTTTTTCAATTAAATCTGTCTTTGATTTTACAAGAAATGCAACTCTGGTCTTCATAACCTCACGGCCAATCTGAAGAGTATAAGCAATATCCGTAAGTCTTACATTCTTATCTTTTTCTGCTTTTTTCATATAATTGAGCAGTCTATTTGCATAAACAACCAGACGTTCTTCTGTCTTTGCAGATAATGGAATAAAGCATTTTCTGTCTTTTTCCTCATGAAATTCAGTCTGGTACTCTTCTACAATAAGATGTCCATTTGTACCACCTGCTCCAAATGAGCTGACCCCTGCACATCTTGGCAGTTCTTTCTTTTTACCATCTTCAATAACCGTCTGTGCTTCCCATGGTTCTAAGTTCTGTTCAACACGGAAAATAGTTTTATCAAATGCAATTTTCTTATTTAATACACTGGAGTGAATGGATGGTACCAGCATCTTATGTTTTAACTGTAATAAAACTTTAGTAAGACTGGCAACACCGGCAGCTGCCTCTGAATGTCCAATATTGGCTTTTACTGCACCAATTACACATTCGCGGTCTGAATTTTCCTTCTTCTTTCCATCCATTGCATTTACAAGTCCTGTAATTTCAATTGGATCTCCTAACTCTGTTCCTGTTCCATGTGTTTCTACATATGTAATTCGATTTACATCAATACCACTGTCTTTAATAGCTGCCTTAATTACTTCTGCCTGTGCATTTGGATTTGGAACTGTATAACCACTTGTCTTGCCACCATGATTCATGGCATGTCCTTTAATTACACCATAAATATTATCTCTATCTTCAATTGCTTTTTTCAAAGGCTTCAGAATAATTACTCCTGCACCTTCTGCTGGTACGTATCCATCTCCGCCTTCACCAAAAGCACGGCATTTTCCTTCACTGGATAAAAATCTTCCCTGTCCTAAATATAAATATTTATCTGGATGAAGCATGGTCATAACACCACCAGCAATTGCTACATCACTCTCTCCTTTTTCAATGCTGTCACATGCAAGATTGATTGCTGTCATAGAGGAGGAACACATAGTATCAAGTGCAATACTTGGACCTGTAAAATTAAAATGATAGGATACTCTGTTTGCAACAGATGCTAAAACACTCATATGTGCCAGTTTTGTTCCTTTTACTGCTGCTGGTATCATCTGATACTGTCCATTCATAACACCTGCAAATACACCGACTTTCTGGTCACTTAAACTTTCTTTGTAATAACCTGCATCTTCTAATGCACTCCAGGTTACTTCCAGGAAAATTCGTTCCTGTGGATCCATCAATGTAGCATCTCGTGGAGAAATATTAAAGAATAATGGGTCAAACTCATCTACATTGGATAAAAATCCTCCCCACATACTGTTTGATTTTCCTACTCTTCCTTTTACTTCATCAAAGTACAAAGAAGCATCCCATCTTGACTTTGGAATTTTTTCAATACAATCTACACCATTCATCAGGTTATCCCAGAACTCTTCCATATTATCTGCTTTTGGATATCTTCCTGCAACACCAATTACTGCAATGCCTTCTTCTGCAGCATTCCTTTTCTTAAATCCACAGGCTTGTGTTTCTGGCTCTTCTTCCTGAATTTCTTCTGTTTCTTCTATTTCGTCTACTTCCTCTGTTTCCTCGATTTCTTCGATTTCCTCTGTTTCGTCTGTTTCCTCTTCTTCATCCATATGATATAACTCAAGCAGCTGTTCGTAATGATTATCTATAAAATACTGAGATAAATCATTAATACACTGGTACTCAAAAATAAGTGTTTTGGATAATTCTCCGAAATGCTCTTCTAATATATCATTTATTTTCATAGCTGTAATAGAATCCATTCCATACATGCCAAACGATTCATTCACGCCAATATCTGAATAAGATATGCTGGTAACTTCATGAATAACTTGTTTTAAATAATTATTTACTTTTTGTTTTAATTCTTTTTCATCCATACTATGTTTCTTTCCCACCTTATCAATCTGTTTTTTTTCTGCTTTATTAACTGGTTTCTTTTCTGCCTTTAGTACTGGCTTTGCTTCTGCTTTCTTACTCATCTGTTTTTTAGATGCAGCTTCGTCTTTCTTAACTCCTGCTTTCTCTAAAATAAGCTCTTTCTCTCCATCAAATACAAACATCTGTCTACACTCTGATTGTAATAATGTTTCAAATGCCTTTATTCCATTCTCATCACTAATAAGATATAATCCAAATTTCTTTTTCATCATGTCACGTATTGCATCTGCAACCATCATTCCTCCATTTTGCCATAGAGGCCATCCGATTGCTACAACCATTCCATCTCTGTTTTCAGATTCATGATAGTAAGCCAGTGAATTTTCAAATGCGTTGCCATATGCATAATCACTCTGTCCAACATTTCCAAGAGCCGCTGTAATAGAAGAAAATAATACGAGCAGTCCCGCTCCAAATTTATTCATAGCATGGTAAAGAGCCATAGAGCCCTCTACCTTTACACGAATAACCTTTAAAAATTCTTCCACTGTTTTGCTGGCAATCATTTTATCCTGAATAATACCTGCACAATGAATAATACCATCTATTTTCCGCCCTTCTTTTTCTGCTGACTGGAATAATTTATATACTTCTTCTTCATTGCAGACATCAACACTCTTATATTCTATGGAACAGCCTTCTTTTTGAATGGATTCAATTTTCTTTCTTCCTTCATCATTAAGCTCAGAACGGCCTAACAGGATTAAGTCTGCCTGATAATTTGATACTAAATAACTGGCAAATTTAACTCCAAGTCCTCCAAGTCCTCCTGTAATGATATAGCATCCCTTTTTCTTAATTGGCATCTGATTGACAGTTTCTGATAAATCAGCTTCTTCTAATTCATGTGCCCGTCTCTCACTTCCATCGTAGCGGATATAAATTTTTTGTCTATCTACATCCTGAATTTCTTTAATTATCAGGTCTGCAAGCTGGCTGTCATTACTTTTTCTCCCCAAATTAAGAATTCGGCACCATAACTTAGGATTTTCCATATGTACGGTCTTCATCAGACTTTCGAGTGCTTCAAAATAAAGTAATTCTTCTCCCTTAAGATTGTCTGCTGCTGCCATAAAATGTACTGGCACTTTAAAATGTTTCTTAATTAATGCACGGATTAACTGATAAACAATACCAGCTTCATCCATCGTTCCATTTTTCCAACAGTATAATATATCATAACTGCTGTATTCTTTTAAAACAGCTTCCAAATCCTCTAAGTTATGAAAATCAGCCTTGTGCTGTGCATCTTTGCAGTCAGACTGCTTTCCAGCAATCTTAACAAGTTTCTGATAAGATGTCTGTACCATATCCATATCTGGTATAAACGTTCCATCCTGATCAAACATTAATAATACTTTTCCAGAACTGTCACTGTTTTTAGATGACAAGTCTACACTCTTCCAGACGTCTTTTACATAGAAAAGACTGTCTGGCTGGGTTTCCTTGTTTTTCTTCAGGTCTTTTAAAAGTTTTAAACCTTCCGCGGATGATAAACTGTGATTTGCTATTTTTTTGAGTATTTCACTTCTACTTAATTTATCCATGCTATACCTCCATCAATCGTTCAACTTCTTCAACACTTAACGTTCCTTGTTCCAGATTATCCAACAGTGCTTTTAGTTCCTGTTCATCCTCTATCTCTTTTCCTTCTAGTGAAGTTTCCACAAAAGGTTTTAACTCCTGTTCCGCTTTTTTCTTCTTTCCACCAAAGAAACTCTTACTCATCTTTTCTGGAGCTTCTGGAGTAAACCAGGAACGTTTCTTATCAAACGAATACAGTGGAAGAGAAATACGATGTCTGCTTCCTGGTTCATAAAGACGGTTCCAGTCTACTTCTTCTCCATGACACCATAACTGGGTAAGTTTATCTATATCTTTATTCCTTATATACTCTTCCATTTCCTTGCTGCTGACTTCTTCTATAGACTGAACATCATTTCTTAAATCTACTTCTGTCATATTAGATGGGATTGTATCTCCATCTACATAAACAGAAAGAGAATCGATTAATTCTGGTATGGATTTTACCTTTACTGCCACACGAATTCCTTCTACTGGATACCTTCCAACCTGAAGTGTATAAGCTAAATCAGCAAATGAAATCATAGAATTTATCTCTGCATCCTGCACCTGTATTCCAGATTTACTGCTTATCCATTCTGCAATCTGATATATCGTATGGATTTGTACCATATCTGCCATAGTAAAATTACATCTGAACTCTTCATTTAATTTTTCAATCAGTTGATTTAACTGATATAACTCAAGTCCAGTTTCCTGTAAATCCATCTGTGTGTCTATATTATCTGCATTTATATTCACAAGCCCAGATACAATAGCCTTTACCCGCTTCTCTACCGTTGTGCTGTATGCTGGTGCATCCGCTTTGCTCTTGCTCTTTAAGTAATCTATCAGATTTCTGCTGTTTCGAATCAATGCCTGTTTATTCCTTGCAGAAAGAATAATTACATCCTGAGCCTTATTATATTTCTGCTCTTCCGGCTGTTTGTTCTTTGGAATATATTCTTCCATAATAATATGTACATTTGCACCACCAGCTCCAAATGAACTAATACCAGCTCGTCTTGGATACGTAACCTGTTTTCCATTCTCCTCCAGTGTTACTGGTTTCCAATCTGTATAATCCTGCTGTACATAAAATGGCGTATTTTCAAAATTAATATTATGATTAAGTTCTCTACTATGAATGGATGGTACCAGTTTTTTATGTTTCATCTGAAGTAAAACCTTAGTAATGGACGCAATTCCTGCGGATGCTTCACAATGTCCAATATTACTCTTAACCGAACCAATACTACAGAACTGCTTATCTGTTGTAGAGCTGCCAAAAGCTTTTATCATTCCTCTGATTTCTACTGGGTCACCAAGTTCTGTCCCTGTTCCATGTGCTTCAATATAATTGATAGTTCTTGGATCTACTTTTGATTTCTTTAATGCCCGCATAATAACATCTGCCTGAGCACTTGGGTTGGATACGGAATACCCGCTTGTCTTTCCACCATGGTTTACAGCAGTTCCCTTAATGACAGCATAAATATGGTCTCCATCTTTCTCTGCTTTGCTTAATGGTTTCAATAAAACTGAACCAACACCTTCACTTGGTACATATCCATCTCCACCTTCTCCAAATGCCCTGCATCTTCCATCGGAAGACATAAATCTCTGCTGGCTTAAAAAGATATATTTATCCAGATTGATTGTCAGGTTAACACCACCGGCAACTGCCATTTCACATTCACCACGTCGAATGCTTTCACATGCTAAATGCAGAGAAGTCAGTGAAGATGAGCACATCGTATCAACTGCCATGCTTGGTCCCCTAAAGTTAAAGAAGTAGGATGCTCTGTTTGCAATTGATGCATAAGAGCAATACAATGAGGTCAGATTTCCTTTCAACGTTTCTTCCACTGCCAGCAGCTGATAGTGTCCATGAATAACACCTACAAACACACCTACATTTCTAGGCACTCTTGTCTTTGTACAATATCCTGCATCTTCTAATGTTCCATACACATTCTCTAAAAAGATTCTTTCCTGAGGATCAATATGTTCTGCATCCTTCGGCGTTATCTGGAAAAATAGCGGATCAAATTTATCTACATCACTGATAAATCCACCCCATTTACTATTTACCTTATTTGGAGTCCCACGCTTTGGAGAATAGTACTTATCGTTATCCCAACGTTCTTTCGGAACTTCTTCAATACAGTCTTTTCCATTTTTCAGGTTATCCCAGAACTCATCCAGATTATCTGCCATTGGGAATTTTCCATTTACACCAATAATTGCAATATCCTCTTCCTGATTATAGATAGTTTCTGCTTCTGTCGTTTTACCCCATTCCTGTTCATTTTCCACTGCTGTCTGCTGCTGTCTTGTTTCCTGTTTTAAATCGAACATGGAAATTAACTGTTCTCTAAATTCTTTTACAAAGAAATCTGTAAGTTCGTTGAGTGTCTGATACTCGAAGAAAATAGTATGATCTAAATCATCGAAATCCTTGGAGAGACGTTCATTTAATTCCCTTATCATCAGAGAATCTATTCCATATTTCTCAAAGCTGGTATCACCTTTAATTTTCTCAACTGGCATCTTACTTGCTTGCGAAATAATTTTTCTCAAATATTCTTTCGTTTGTTCAGACAGTCTTTCTTCCAAATCCTCTGTCTTTCTTTCTGTGTTAATAACCGATGCTTCTTCCTTTGGTTCCTGTCTTGCAGGCTCTGAGACTGACTCCTTTGGTTTTACCTCTTTCACTTCTTCTGGTTCTACTCCGATAAATGTCCTTTCAAATGCTGGTGATTCGTCAGAAATCCAATATCTTTCTTTCTTAAATGGATAACCAGGCAAGGAAACTCTTCTTACATTTTCTTCACAAAAAGCATCCCAATCAACCGCTTCTCCATTTACAAAACACTCTGCCAATTCTTCCAGCTTATTGCTGCGATACAACTGTGCAAAATGTTCTGTCTTTTCTGAGCTGTCATCATCCATTGCCTTTTTACTGCTGTTTTCCAAGGCCGTACCTGTTTTCACATGGCTTTCGTTATGGTTTATATATGCCTCTAACTCGGCTATTAATTCTTCTTTATTTTCCACAACAACTGCAAGACGTTCTTTCATTTCTTCTCTTCCGCATCGAAGGGTATATGAAATATCTGATAAGGAAGCACTTTGGTTTTCCTGTAAATAATGGAGCAACTGTTCTGCCCGTTTTCTTAACGTATCCTCTTCTCTTGCAGATAAGACAATGATTTCTTTTTTATTGTCCGCAGCAGTTTCTTCTCGCCTATCTTCTATATATTCTTCCAGTGCAATATGTGCATTCGCACCTCCGAATCCGAAAGAGCTGACCCCGGCACGTCTTGGTATCGGCTGTCCATTTTTATCATGAAGCTGTTCCCATGGCTGTGTCTTTGTTACAAGCCGGAACGGTGATTGTTCTGTACTGATAAAAGGATTTACATTCTTTAAATGTATGTTTCCAGGAATCTCTTTATTTTTCATTGATAAGATGACTTTAAGGATACCTGCAATGCCTGCTGCCGCTTCAAGATGGCCGATATTCGGTTTTACAGAACCTACATTACAATAATTGAATGTATCGCACTCTTTTCCTTCTTCCTCATACATCTTGGAAAAAGCAAGTTTTAATCCATCAATTTCAACTGGATCTCCTAAATTCGTTCCAGTACCATGTGCTTCAATATAACTTACTGTTTCTGGAGCAAAACCTGCACGTTTATAGGCTTTCATAATAACATCTGCCTGTGCCTTTGGATTTGGAGCAGTTAATGAATTTGCTTTTCCACCATGATTGATAGCACTTCCTTTTATCAGTGCATAAATATGATCTCCATCCTTGACTGCCTGTGCTTTGGATTTTAAAAGAATTGCACCGCATCCTTCTCCTCTGACATATCCATTTGCAGATGCATCAAATGTCTTGCACTTTCCATCTTCTGCCAACATTCCAGCCTTTCCAAATGCCATATGCAGCAGAGGACTGGTTATTACATTGACACCACCTGCAACTGCCACATTACAATCTCCATTAAGAATACACTGTGCTGCCCGGTGAATTGCAATCAGCGAGCTGGAACATGCTGTATCAATTGGCTCACTTGGTCCATGCCAGTTAAACATAAACGAAATCCTGTTTGCTAAAATACAATGAGATGCTCCTGTAGACGTATAAGCTTCAATTGGTGTATTGAATGCACGAAGAACATCAGAATAATCATTGGTTGCAACCCCTACAAACAAGCCGGTATCTGTATCCCATAAATCAGACATTTTATATCCTGCATCCTCAATGGTATTCCATACCGTCTGCATGAACATTCTCTGCTGCGGATCTAATACATAAGCTTCTCTTGGAGAAATGTCAAAAAATTCAGTATCGAATTTATCAACCTCTTTCATAAATCCGCCCCACTTGCAGATTGCTTTGTCTCCATTTTTCTCCATCGCTTCATTAAATGATTTGATATCCCAGCGATCTAATGGGATCTCTGAAATTAAATTACGTTCTTTCTCAATATTATTCCAGAATTCTTCCATATCTTCTGATTGTGGCATAACACCAGAAATACCAATAATAGCAACCTCATTATCTCCTGCCATCTGAATGTTTTCTTCTTTTTCTTCCCGTACATTTTTTACAGATACGGTTTTTACCGGTTCCATTGTATTTCCACTGGTAGAAACCTTTTTATCTAACAGATTTTCAGCAAGAGGGATTACTAAAACTTCATCTTCCTGTGTATCCGCTTCTATCTTATCAGCTGGAAGAAATGCATCTATGACTTTCTCTCTGAATGATTCATAGAGATGATTGGATAATAAACGAATGGTTTCATACTGAAAATAGATAGAAGGTGTTAATGATAAATTAAACCTTCGATTTATCTTATTGGTCAAATCCACAATAGATATAGAATTAAATCCATAATCTTGGATATTTCTATCATAATCAATATCCTTCTCTTTAATTTTCAGCATCTCTATAATAATCTGGGCAATTTCTTCTCCAGTCTTATTTAAAAATTCTTTCTTATCCATTTTTACGGATGTTTCACCAGTAGATGCCGACTGTTTTTTCCCAAGTCCGAGATTGTTTTTGATTTTCTCCAGGTTTCCTTTTACAATCAAAAGACGGCTGGTATCCTGTAAAATTACCTTTCCGAATACCTGAGCCCCTGTGTCTTTATCCATAGACTCGCTTCCAAATGTCTGAATAAAGAATTGTTCTATCTCTTTACTAACAGACATTCCTGTGTCTTTCCATAATGGCCAGTTTATCGAAATTGTTTTTCCGGATTTTTGGTTTGTTTCCACCTGATGCTGTCTGTATTCTGCAAAGGCATCTATAAACGCATTTGCAAAGGCATAATCACACTGTCCTGCATTGCCTGTTACAGCTGCGATTGAAGATGTCATGATAAAGAAATCCAAAGATTCCTCTTCTAATGCCTGGTCTAAATAAAGCGTTCCATTGACCTTTGGTGCAATGACACTGGCTGCATCATCTGAAGTTTTTTGGGCAAGAAAAGCATCTCGAATAATACCTGCATTATGGATAACACCATGTATTGTTCCATATTTCTTCTTTATATTTTGAATTAAGTTGTCAACATCAGATTTCTTTGTGATATCTGCCTGAATATATTCTGCCTCTGCCCCTAGCATACGGATACTGTTTAAGGAAGATTTCTGTTTTTCTCCCAAAGGTGATCTTCCAGTCAGAATGATATGAGCAGATACTTTTTTTGCTATTTCCTTAGCAAACAAGGTTCCAAGGCTTCCGGCCCCTCCTGTAATTACATAGACTCCCTGTTCTCGATACAGGCTCTTTGTAGTGTTTTCCGTGATTCCAACCTGTTTCTGGTTTAACACATAACGCTTCTTTCCTTTATATTTAACCTGTATATTTTTTGTTTCTGTCTGATTCATTTCCTGTAGCAGATGCTCTGCAAACAGTTCCTGTGAATCTTTATCTACTGCTACAAGACTACAGCATGTATTTCCCTTTTCCAGATTCAGGCTCTTACAAAATCCACTGACAGCTTCATGATATGGATTTTCTACATCTCCTGAATATAGATACATCCATTTTGCATCAGGACTATATTTCTCTAATGCTTTCTTTGTTTCTAAATATGGAACAAAGAAATCTGATGCATTCTGGATATCCACTAACTCTGAATCGAAATGAGAAGCTTCTATCACAGCTGCTACTTTCTTTTCTTTCTGTTCCAGTAACTGAATTAGTTCTTCCTGACTCTCCTTTGTAATGGAAACAAGCTGTTTCCCTAGAACGCGTTTTACCGCATTCCACATACTATTTTCTTCTCCAGCATAAACAACGATTTCCTCTTCACCTAATGATAAAGCATCACCTTTTATGCTTTCTTCTTTCCAGTATGGTTTAAAATAAAATACGTTGGATAAGTCTGTACTATAATCCCCCATATCCTTAAAAGCAAATCCTTTTACTTTTACCAATACTTTTCCCTGTTTATTTAAAATACACACATCAAACTTGCGTAATCCTTGTTCCTCTGGTTCTTTGCTTGGAACCGCATAGGAATAGCAGTTTCTTTCCAATGGTGCCAAAACTTCAATTTCCTTCATTCCACATGGCAGTGAGACAGAATTGGAACCTTTAATCAGATTGGCTACAGTTTCTAATGCACCATCCAGCATAGATGGATGAAGAATAAACTGTTCAAATTCATTTGATAAATGCTCTGGCAGTGTTAAATTTCCTAATACCTCTGTTTCCCCAACCTCTAATCCTTGAATAGCCTGAAAACTTTTTCCTAAATGTAATCCTCTTTCATCTATGCTTTCATAACAGGTTTCTTTTGTTATATGTCTAATGCAGCGTCCACGAACTTCTTCCAGATTAATATATTCATCCTGAGCTGGTTTTTTTCGGAATGCAAGCGCACCTCTCTGATGTATCAGACTCTGTCCATTTTCTGACATGCTGGATACCTGATAATAATATCCTTCATTTTCCTTTTCCAGACTTAAACGGATGTCATACTCCTTCTCATCTCCAGATAATTTGACCGGATTCATAAATTCAATATTGCTTAATACTACATTGTTATCCTGCTCACAAATATGTTGTCCTACTACCTGGCCCATCTCTACATAAGCAACACCTGGAAGAATCATATCATTTCCAATTACATGATCATATAAATAAAAGTATTCACTATATAACTTTTTTTCATAAACTTTTTCGTTTCCGTTTTTTCTCTCTGTATCTAATAATGTAAGAAAACTTTCTACTCTTTTTTCATTAGTTTTTACCGGTGATACCTCATTTTTTACCTCAACCCAATAACTATCCTTTGCGAATGGATATACCGGCATTGATATTTTTCTATATTTTCTATCTAAAAACAGCTGGGAAAAATCTACCTGATAGCCTTCTTTGTATGCATCTACAATCTCCTGAAGCATATCTTTATATAGTTTTGAACCGCTAACCTTCTCAAGCATCGAAACTTGACACAATTCTTTTATATGCTTCCCTTTCTGTCTATCCAGTTTATTTCTTCCCGTTCCATTAATATCTTCATTTTCATATTTTTTTAATTCGTTCAATAATTTTTCAAAATTATCTGTTACCCAGGCCATTCTAAATTTATAATGGCTTCGCCCGCATCCAAGCGTATATGCCATATCTGCAAAAGATTCGTTTTCCCCATATTTCATTAACCACATTTTTAAATCCGATATTTTTTGCTTCAGTGCCTCTTTGGTTTTAGCAGACAATGGAACGATAAAATATTCCGCTTCTTTTACCATAGTTCTATCCTCCTCTTTTGAAAAAATTTAATACTCTGCTGGAGCTTCTTCTATGACGAGGTGACAATTTGTGCCACTGAATCCAAAAGCACTGACTGCTGCCATTCTTGGTTTTCCCTCATCAACCACCCAGTCCTTTAATTCGGTATTAATGTAAAATGGACTGTTTTCCAAATCAATATGCTCATTCAGCTGTTTATAATTTACCAATGGTGGAATCTGTTTGTTTTTCATCGCAAGTAATACTTTAATTACACTACTGACTCCTGCAGCCATTGTAGTATGTCCAATATTACTTTTTACACTTCCTAATGCACAATAGTGTTTTTTCTTTGTATATTTTCCAAATGATTCTTTTAATGCTTTGACTTCAATTGGATCCCCTAATTTCGTTCCTGTTCCATGTGCCTCAATTAGCGTAATATCTTCTGGATTTATATTTCCTTTTTCATATACACTACGCTCAAGCATGGTCTGAGAAAGTGCACTCGGTGCAGTAATACCATTTGTTTTTCCGTCCTGGTTTATGCCGGATGCACGAACAATACCATAAATATGATCGCCATCAGCCACGGCCTTATCGTAATCTTTTAAGACAAGCACTCCTACTGCCTCACCCAATACAATTCCATCTGCTGACTGATCAAAAGGCCTGCACTTTCCATTTGGTGACATCATTCCAGATTTACTCGTCTGAATATGTAAATCAGGTGTCAGCATCAGACGGACTCCCCCTGCCAATGCCATTTCACATTCATCATGTAAAATACTCTGGCAGGCTTCATGGATTGCTACCAAAGAAGAAGAGCATGCTGTATCCAGTGCAATACTAGGTCCTGTCAGGTTCATAAAATATGAAATTCTGGCAGGAAGGATAGAGGGTGAAATTCCTGCAAAGATATCCATTTCATTGGTTACTTCTGCTTTTGCAATAATATTCTGGTATTCACCCATCGTACTTCCTGCAAAAACTCCACATTTCTTAGCCGACATAGTTTCATCTGAATATCCTGCATCTTCTAATGCCTTCCAGGCTTCTTCCAAAAATACTCTCTGCTGAGGATCCATTACCTCTGCTTCAATTGGAGATATATTAAAAAACAATGGGTCAAATTCATCTACTCCGTCTACTACTCCCATCCATCTGCTCTTAGTACTGCTTGGTGCATTTGGATCATCGCTGTAATATTCATCAATATTCCATCGTTCTTTCGGAACCTCAGTGATACAATCCTTTCCGTTTTTAAGATTCTCCCAGAATTCCTCTACATTATCTGCACATGGAAATTTTCCTGATAAACCAATTACAGCAACTCTCCTTATATTTGTTTCTGATTTTTTTTTCTCAGAAACTACTGCTTCTTTTTTAATCTCTTTCTTTGCTTCTTTCTTAGTCTCTTTCTTTATAGAATCCGTCTTTACTGATTCCTTATTAGAAACGGTTTCTGGAATTTTAGTTAATTTTTTTTTTTTAAATTTGTTAATTGGATTTTTGGCTTGTGTTGATTTGCACCTTCTTCACCAGCACCAAGTTTATTGATAAACTCTCCTCTCATTTCCTTATAATGCTTATCATGATAAATTTCTTCTAATCCGCTCTCTTTTTCATATTTTTCAGAATATTCCGTTGCGCTCTTTGCTTCCTCTTTATTCATAATACCAGCAATATGACTTGCCATGTCTTCAATAGTTGCATAATCATATAAAGTAACTGAATCCAGATTAATAGAAAATGTTTTATTAATATCACGGATAATCTCGATACCACTGATAGAATCCACACCTAATTGTTTAAAGGTAGAATCTTCATCAATCGAATCACTATCCAAATGCAGAATATCGCAGACAATATCAACAATTTCATTCTTTATTTCATCTAATACATCTGCTTGCTCTACCGTTTCCTGTGTTTCCTGTGTCTCCTGTACTTCCTCTTCTTTTGATTCATTTAAATTTTTCAGCATTTCTAATGCTTCCATCTTATCTAATGTTCCTGCTGCTACTCTCTTAAAAATTTCCTCTTGATTTAACATTGTACATCTCCCTTTCTCGTTTTACATATTCATCATAATGGATGCCTGCTCTGGTGTAATATCTCCATTTTCCAGATAGGTCAGAAGTTTCATCATATAATCTTCTTTTTTTGATGAAACTGTTTCTGCTTTTGTTGAAACTGTTTCTGCTTTTGTTGAAACTGTTTCTGCTTTTGTTGAAACTGTTTCTGCTTTTGGAGCTACTTGTGTTTCTGGTTTCTTGGTACTCTCTCCATGTGAGTAATAATAACGGATTCTGTCTTTTACTTCTGGATTCGTAAAGGTAACACGATGCATTTTTTCTTCATCATCAATAGCCTGAATTAATCCCGGCAGTATTTTTGCTGCAAGATTTTGTTTTAAAACACTTAATGTAAGCCTTGGTTTTTCTGCAATGCTTCTTGCAATTCTAACTGCTTCGTTCAGAACATCTTCCTGATCCCTAAATACAACCGATGCCCCTCGTTTCTCTAATTCTTCTCCACGGAAAGAACGTGCCGTATACATCATTTCTGTTGCAATATTCTTTCCTAATTTCTCTGGCAGAATAAAGGTTGCTCCCATTCCAGGTGTAAATCCATATTTTGTGAAGGAAGCAGTGTATACAGCCTCTCTCGCCATAATCGTAATATCTGCATAAAGACCTAACAGCATACCACCACCAGAAGCATGTCCCTGCATAGCAGAAATTACTGGTATGTCTGTTCTCAATAATCCCTTGTATAAGAATGGTGCATCCGTAAAGGATAATTCTCTGTCTGCAATACCTATCAGCTGATTCTGCATTCCTCCCATGCAGAATACATGTCCATATCCAGTCAGAATAACTGCTTTTATTTCTTTATTCTGATTAATCTTATAAAATGCAGACATCAGACCTTCAATTAACTCATCTGAATACATGTTTTTATCTTTTTCATCCTGCATATGAACAATAGCAATGTTATTATCCATGATTTCCAGTGATACATTAGTTCCATGATAAGTATGGTATGCATAGAGCATCTGTTCTTCCAGCTGTTTATCAAACTCACCATTTAATACCTGCTGTGTTACTTCTTCTCTCTTATTACTCTTATGTGGCACTTCCATCGCACTCCTTTTAGATTTTCTATTAAATCCATCAAACCAATATCTTCTGCTGTCCAGATAAGGAACCGGCAATGAAACTTTCTCTGGTCTCTCATTGCTGTATAATACTGTCCAGTCTACCAGACCGCCTTCTGTCCAGAACCGTGCAAGAGAATCCAAATCTCTATTTTCCAGTGCTTGTTCTAATTCCTTATTCTGTTTTCTTGTTGTTTTTTTACTTCCTTTATAAATGAATACATGATCTGCTGTTTCCCTTTCGGATAAAAGTGCTTTAATTCCTTCTTTTAATCCTTTTATAGAATCTGCCTTGACTGCTGCCTTAAACTTCATACAGTCTCTTCCGGTCTGAAGAGTATATGCTATACTTTCCAGTATCTCATTTTCTGCATCCTGTCCTGCGTTATTCTTCTGTACCATCTCAAGCAGTTCTTTCAAGCTTTCCGCATTTAATACATCATTTGCTGTTATATTCAAGCCAAATGCTTCATTCAGCTTTTCTGCAAAACTGTTTATCATTACCAAATCCATACCTAACTCAGAAATATCTGCATCAAGATAAATCTGGCTTTCTTTCATATTAAGCACATTCTCAAGAATATTCATAAATACAGATTTGCTCTCTGCGTCTGAAATACTACTTCCATTTTCTGTTTTTCTTGTTTCTAGAAAACGAAGGAATGTTTCCAGGTATTTTTGTAACAGCGCTTCATTCCTTTCAGAAAATATAAATAAGTGCTCTTTCTTCTCAACATGCTTCTTGCTTTCCTTGGCTATGTATTCTTCCAATATAACGTGTCCATTAGCACCACCTGCACCAAAACCGCTGATTCCAGCCCGTCTTGGATAGGTTTTCTTTTCTCCGCCATCCATATAAGCTGCTGGCTTCCAGTCTTCGTATTTCCTTTGTACATAAAATGGTGTTTCTTCAATATTAAGGTTCTTATTCAAAACTTCCGCATGAATAGAAGGAACCATCTTTTTATTTTTCATCATCAGAAGTACTTTGGTAATTGCAGCAATTCCTGCGGCAGCTTCAAGATGTCCAATATTCGACTTAACCGAACCGATTGCACAACGTTCTTTCCCTTGGAGTTTAAGTCCTCTCATCATTCCCGTTAATTCAATTGGATCTCCCAGCTTTGTTCCTGTTCCATGTGCTTCAATATAAGAAACAGACTCTGGAGCAATTCCTGCACGTTCGATTGCATCATGAATGAGATTTCCCTGTTCTACTGGATTTGGAACTGTATAACCATTCGTTTTACCTCCATGATTTAATACCGTTGCTTTTACGACAGCGTATATATGGTCACCGTCTTCTTTTGCTTTCTTCAGAGATTTTACAACGATAGCTCCAACTCCTTCTCCTGGAACATAACCATCTCCTCCTTCTCCAAAGCTTCTACATCTTCCATCGCTGGCCATAAAATTTCCCTGTGATAACAGAAGATATTTATTCTCATGAAGGGATAAATTGGATGCTCCTACAATTGCTGCATTACACTCTTTATTACGAATGCTCTGACATGCCAGATGAAGTGCTGTAATGCCAGATGAACACATGGTATCCAATGCAATACTCGGTCCTGTAAAATTAAAGAAGTAAGAAACTCGGTTAGCAATGGATGCAAAAGAAGAATTTAATGCCATGACATTTCCCTTCATCGTTTCTTCCACGCCATAAAGTTCATAATGTCCGTACATTGCCCCCACAAAAACTCCGACTTTGGTATCTTTCATTGTTTCATAAGAGTATCCTGCATCTTGTAACGCTTTCCATGAGGTTTCCAGAAACAATCTTTCCTGTGGATCTGTCATTTCAGCTTCCTTTGGTGCTACATTGAAATACAAAGCATCAAATTTATCTGCATCTTGAATAAATCCGCCCCATTTACAATACAAGGAACCTGGCTTTGTTCTATCCTCGCTAAAATGTTTGTGATAATCCCAGCGTTCTTTTGGAATTTCCTGAATACAGTCTTTTCCTTGTTTCAGATTATCCCAAAATACATCTAAATCCTCTGCCTCTGGATATTTTCCAGCAACTCCGATAATTGCAATTTCATCTTCCTCTTGTTCTTCATAGTCTTTTTCTGTTTCAGAAACCGTCTGCGAAACTACTTCTTTGACTGCTTCTTCTTTGACCTGTTCCTCTTTGACTGGTTCTTCGGTATCCTTACCCAAATCCAGTTTTTCCATCAGCTTATCACTCATATTTTCAACAAAATAATCCGTTAAAGATTTTAAATCTTTGTATTCGAATAAGAGTGTTTTTGAAATATTTCCAAACTGTTCTTCCAGTATATCGTTAATAGAAACAATCATAACAGAATCAATGCCATAGGTTTCAAAAGGTTCTGTATCATATATCATTTCTGGTTCCAGCATAATTGCTTCTGCCAGAATGCTCCGGATATATTCCTTCGCTTTTTCATAGAATACTTCCCCTTTTTCTTTTTCTTTGCTTCCCTGTTTTTCTGACCAGGAAGAATCCAAATAAGAAAGAGCCGGAATTTTATTTCGTAAATCAGAAGCCTTTCCTTCCATAACGATTACATTTGTATCTTCTGTATTGAGAAGTTCTTCTACTGCCCGTACCCCATTTTCAGTGCTTAATGGATACATACCAAACTTTTTCTCCAGCTTCTTCCTTGAATTCTCGTCTACATTCATTCCGCCTTCTGCCCATAACGGCCAGTTTACTGCTAAACAGCGTCCAAATCTCTGACCTGCCTTACACTGCCTGTTTCTTTCTGCCATGAAATAATCCATAAAACTATTTGCATAAGCATAATCACACTGCCCTACATTTCCTGCAACTCCACCAAAGGAAGAACAAATCAGCATGAAGTCTATATTCTCGTCCTTAGAAGCTTCATCCAGATTCATAAGTCCTCCGATTTTAGCATTCAGAACCTGTTCAAATTCCTCAATTGTTTTATAACGGATAAAGGAATCCCGGATAACACCAGCACTGTGAATAAATCCATTTATAACTCCCGTTTCCGCTTTGACTTCTTTAATCAGTCTCTTAACATCTTCTAATTTGGATACATCCGCTCTCTTATAAATCACATTTCCTTTTGTCTGCTTTGTTATATTGTTGATTTTTTCACGGATTGTTTCCTTTAATTCAGAACGCCCTGCCAGTACCACTGAAGCTGCATATTTTTCAGCCAGATGCTGTGCAAAAATAAGTCCTAATCCACCAGCTCCTCCTGTAATTATATAAGTACCATGCTCTCTTATGAAAAGTTTCCCTGCTTTGGAAACCGGCAGGATAAGTTCTTCTATTTCTTTTTCATATCGTTTTCCTTTTTCATAACGGATTTCTGCGGCATCGGAACTAGAACAAAGTTCTTTTCTGATAATATCTCCAGCGTCCTCCGCCTTTGTATCTAAATGAAGCACCTGATATTTATAAGCTGGATTTTCAATTACCATTGTCTTTGCAATTCCCTGTACTGCACATACAGCAGGATTCACAAGATAACTATTATTCTCTGTTACATATAACATCCGGACTGTTATTCCAAGTTCCAGTAATACCTGACTAATATATAAAACAGGATGTGCAAATCTTCTGATTTCCTGTCTGTAGTTATCAAACGATACTTCTTCTGCATTTTCTGCCAGATACACAATATGTTCTAAGTTTCCATGCACTTCTTTTATCATCTGAAGTGCAGCTTTTATATCTTCTTTTCTTCCAAAATCTGCTTCATAACAGCTGTCAGAAATCTTTCCTTTTCCAGTTCCATTAGATAAGACAGCAAAGTTTCCATTCTTTTGACTCCGTAAGAATTCTTCTGCCTTGCTCCTTCCAGAAATTATCAGTGTCGTTCCCTGTAGGCTTACAAGGTTTTCTTTGCTTTCTTTTTCCTTCCAGTCCTGTCTGAAATAAAGCATTTCCTGATTAACTGCATCTGCTGCTTTATTTACTCCATCATTATGTACTTTTTTCACCTTATAATCTGTAATGGAACCAATCAGTGTACCATCTACCGCATAAATTTTAATATTGAAATTTTGTGTTGTTTTATCTTCATTTTCCTGCAGTACTGGTTCTGCATATACATATAGTTCTTCTTCCAAAGGTGCAGACACTTCAAACTTTCCAATTCCAAATGGCAGATATGCTTCTTCCAGGCTGACTCCCATAGATGTTTTAAAGATGGTTACTGTCTGGAAAATACCATCCATAAGTGCCGGATGCAGAGTAAACTTCTTCAGGTTTTCTTTTTGACTGCTGGAAAGTTTCAATTTTCCAACACAGTATTCGTCTGTATGGTAAACCTTTTCAATTACCTGAAAACTTGGTCCATAATACATATTAAATTTCAGGAAATCTTCATATACTTCTGGCTTCTCTTTTACCTTTGCTCCCTGAATCAAGGATGCAATCTCACATCTGCTGTCCCCATTTGCATGATAGGATTCCAGATTTCCATAAGAATAAAGACTGCCATCTTCTTTTTCAATCACATAATGAACAGAATTATTTCTTTTCTCCAGACGTATCTTCGCTGTAGTTTCGCCCTGTATCAAAATTGGATTCATCCATTTTACATCGTAAAATGCGAGCTGTTTCTCTCTCGTCACATTTTGATATGCTGCTGCTGCCATTTCCAGCTGTGCTGCCCCTGGTACAAGCTTCTTTCCTTCAAATACATGATCTTCATTATAAAACTCTTCTCCAGTGAAGGTTTTAATAAACTGAACACCATCAAAATCAGATACATTTTTATCCAGCATAGCATGCACTGCATCATATTTTGCATTTTCTGAAAAATCAGTTTCTATCCAATACACATTTTCATCAAATTGATAAACTGGATAACTTTCTCGCTGGAAGTGGGTTCCTTCATATAATTTTTCAAAATCTATCTGATATCCAGATACAAAATAGTCTGCAATTTCCTGTACTTTTTTTTCAAACTCTATCTCAGAAAGACGGTTCCTATAAGTGATAAGCGTTTCTGTCTGAACTGTCCGTCCTAAATTCAGAAGGCAGTTTTCCCTTTTCAGATCCATCACTTTATAGTTTTCTATGTTCTCACCATTTATTACATGGTTCAATGCCTGCTTCAGTTCTTCTATATTGTGTACCAGGAAATAAGAACGAATATCCTGTTTATCCCTTCCTACATTAAGGGTATATTCCAGGTTATTAATATTGACCTTGTTTTCTTCCAGATAATCCTTCATTTTCTGATAAATCAGTTCAAGGCTTCTTTTCGTTTTCGCAGTAAATGTAATACAATGGAAAGGAAGGCTTTCCTGAACTGGTACTGGTTTATCTGGTCCCTCTTCAATTACAAGATGACAGTTTGTTCCGCTTAATCCAAAGGAACTTACTGCTGCTCTTCTAGCTATGTCTCCCTGTGTTTTCCACTCTTTCGTATCTGTATTTACATAGAATGGACTGTTTTCAAAATCAATATGTTCATTGCACTGATTATAATGTAAGGATGGCACCAGTGTCTTATTTTTCATACAAAGAAGTACTTTAATAATTGACAGAACACCAGATGCAACCAAGGCATGTCCAAAATTGGTTTTTACGGAACCAATTGCACAGTAATGTTTTTTATCTGTATACTGACGGAATGCCTTTGTTAATGCGGATACTTCAATTGGATCACCCAGCTTTGTTCCTGTACCATGGGCTTCCACATAAGAAATTGTTTCTGGATTAATATTAAAATCTTTATAAACCTTACATTCCAGCTCATATTGTGACTGAGAACTTGGAGCTGTAATTCCATTTGTCTTACCATCCTGATTAACTGCCGAGCCTTTAATTACACCATAAATGTGGTCACCATCTTTAACTGCCTGATTTGCTTTTTTCAAGACTAAGACTCCCGCACCCTCTGAAGGAATAAATCCATTGGCACTATTATCAAATGCTTTACAGCGTCCATCCTCTGATAACATGCCGCCTTTACTGGTCATAATATAAATTTCTGGTGTTGTCAGTATATTTACTCCTCCAGCTAATGCAATTTTAGATTCATCATTCTGAATACTTCTACAAGCCTCATGTACAGCTACCAAAGAAGAAGAACATGCCGTATCAATTGTAATATTAGGTCCCTTCAAATTCAGATAATAAGAAATTCTGGCTGCAAGCATAGAAATCTGTGTTCCTGTCATCAGCTGTGCACTTAATGGCTTATCTGCTTTCGCAGCTCTCTTATTATAATCTCCCTGTGTAGCACCTACAAAAACACCACAATCCATTTTTGACAAAGAGCTTGGATTATAACCTGCATCTTCTACGGCTTTCCAGGCTTCCTCTAAAATAACTCTCTGCTGAGGATCCATAATTTCAGCCTCTTTGGGCGAAATGTTAAAAAATAGAGGATCAAATTTATCATAATCTGCCATAACACCTCCCCACTTACAGTAGGTAGTGTTAATTTTCTTCCGGTCTGTACTATAGAATTTATCTGTATCCCATCTTCTTTTTGGTATCTCTGTAACGCTGTCTACTCCATTTTTGAGGTTATCCCAGAACATTTCCACATTGGAGGCTCCAGGAAATCTTCCTGAAATACCGATAACTGCAATATCGGATTCCTCATAGCTGACTATCTTTTCTGCCATAGGTTTTCCTAATGCCTTTATCTGCTGAACTCCCTCTTCTATACTGATCTCATTGGATTTTATCTTCAATAATATTTCTTTTCTCTTCAACTCTTTTGAATTCATATCATATCCTCCAAGCATAAATCAACTTGATCAACATCCAGCTTACCACTTTTTAAATCACCGAGCAGCTTAGAAAGCTCCTTTTCTTCATCTGGTTTTTTTTCTACTGTATTCGTATGGGATCCAGTTCTTTCTTTCACCATCTGAATAAAATCTCTTATGTCTTTATAATCATAAACAATCACTGCTTCTAATTTTAAACCATACTCTTTATTGATATCCCGGATTAATTCCAATCCTGTAACTGAATCCATTCCAAGTTCTGTGAAGCTTAATCTTTGGTCAACCTCTTCCTCCTCTAAGCGAAGAATATTACAGATAATTTCAATAACCTTCTTCTCTACGGCATCTGATTCCGGCTGTTCCACAGCAGCTGTTTCTTTTTTCTCCTCTGGCTGCTTTATAAACTCTTCCTTTTCCTGCTTCTGTACTGGTTCCAGTATGCTTTCTTCTATATTTCCGGTTGTTTCTTCTGCATACTTTATAAAAGAATTAATATCGGAAAACTGGTATGTAATAACTGTTTCAAATCGTGTTCCCAATTCCTTGTTAACATCTCGGATAATTTCAACACCTGTAATGGAATCCACACCTATTTCAGCAAAACTCTTTCTTGTATCAATATCTTCTACATCCATACGAAGTATATTTGAAATGACATCCAGAACCTTTTTACGAACATCTACTGTCTGAATTTTCTGCTTAGGTGAAGCCAGGTTTTTCTTTGACTCTTCTTTTACAGTCTCTATCTTCACTTCTTGCTTTGGTTTTGTTTCTTTTATTGCTTTTAAGTTCAGTTTCTGTTTCTTTACGGCAGTGGTTTCCATAGGTTCTCTGGATTTACCTTTCTGACTTAAGATAATTTTTCCGGAAGTTTTCTTTTGTGGCATTTCTATCTGCAGTTCGTTCTTTTTAATGACAAGCTTTTCGTTCCCTGTATTTTCAGAAATCGTGTTCTTCTTCTCTGGTTCAAAGAAGTGATCAATCCGTCCTTTGATATCCGACATAGAATCCTGTGTAAATACCTGCCCATGCATATCTACTTCACTTTCGATAATATAAGGCAGCTGTCGTAAGGTCCTTCCAGATAACTCTGCTTTTAATACCTCCAAAGATTTGACTGGATTTTTAGCCAATGATTTTGCTATGGTAATGGCTTCCTCTAAAACTTCAGAAGCTGGCTTGAATACAAAGGATACTCCTCTGTCTTTTAATTCCTGTCCTGTATATTCTCTTGCTGAATACATCATTTCTAATGCTAAGTTTGTTCCTAATTTTTCTTTTAAGATATATGTGGAACCAACTCCTGGTGTAAAACCATATCGCATAAAGTTTGTACTATACATGCCATCTTCAGCCATTACAATAATATCTCCAAATAAACCAAAGACAAATCCACCACCTAATGCATGTCCCTGCATTGCTGTTATGACAGGTACTCTCATACTTAATAATCCTTTATAAATGATAGAACCTCTGGAACATGCCTCTTTCTTATCTGCAATGGCACTAAGCCTTTCTTTTGTTCCTCCCATACAGAAAATATTATCATAGCCAGTAATAACAACTGCTTTAATGGATGGTGTATCCTGTATTTGTTTAATTGCTTTTAATAACATGTAATACATCGGCTTTGTTACCATGTTGGAGTATTTACGGTTTTCTAAATGAATTACTGCAATTTCATTATCCTGAATTTCCAGTTTTACTTCGTCTCCAGCTGTTTCGGTTTTAAACTTTGAAAGTTCCTGATCTAAATCCAGTTTTCTGGAGATATCCAAGGTATCAAAATCAATTGGAATATCTCGAATGGTTTTCTTTGTCGAAACGGTTTCTTGTTTTTCCTCAATAACCGCTTTTTCTACTGGCATCATATCTGCCGATGCTTTCTGTTCAGATAGGCTTTCTTCATCATAATCAATCCAGAATCTCTTTGTTTCAAATGGATAACAAGGGATTTTTGCACGCCTTCTCTTTCCATCTGAATACCAGTCAGACCAATTAATATGAGAACCTTTTACCCAGTTTGTAAGGACATTGTCCAGATTCTCTGTATCAGAAGGCTTAAGTTCTTTAATTTCTGTAGTATAGTCACGTACATTTCCACTTACTAATGTAATATCATTGGATTCTTTCTTAAGGAATTTCTTTAAGCCTGCTTCTACATCCTCATAAGTTTCTGCCTGAAAAGCCAGTCTTTCATCAAAATCCGTTCTTGCAACCTGCAATGTATAAAGAAATTGATTGAACGAAACGCTTTGTTTATTCTGCTCAACATAATAAAGCATATTTTCTGCGTATTTTTTCAATGCAGTCTCTGTCTTCGCAGAAAGCTTAAATATTGGATACAGTCTGCTGCTTTCTTCCTTAGCAGCATCTGCTGCACCATAAATATCTTCTTCCATAATAACATGTGCATTAGAGCCCCCTGCACCAAAAGAACTGATTCCTGCTCTAAGAGGAACGGTAACTGCTCCCTTTTTGTCCAAATTAACTACAGGCTGTTTCCATTCTTGCAATTTATTTACTACATAAAATGGACTGTTTTTAAAATCAATACGATTATTGGCTGGCTCAGAGTGAATAGATGGTACCAGCTGTTTATGGGTTAACTGTAATAATACCTTAGCCGCTGCAATAACACCGGCCGCTGATTCTGAATGCCCCATATTGGATTTAACAGAACCTACACCACAAAAAGCAGTTTCATCTGTATACTTACGATATGCTTTTGTTAATGCACTGATTTCAATTGGATCTCCAAGAATAGTTCCCGTTCCATGTGTTTCTACATAACTAATTGTTCTTGGATTAATATCTGCCCTTTCACATGCCTTTTCAATAACCGCAGACTGCATGTTTGGATTTGGTACTGTATATCCTGTTGTCGTACCACCATGATTTACGGCAGATGATTTAATTACACCATAAATCATATCCTTATCTTCCAATGCCTTTTTATAAGGTTTTAAAATCATAGAACAAATTCCTTCGCTTGGAACATATCCATCTGCATTTTCACCAAATGTATAACAATGACCTGTCTTAGACAACATTTTCATATCTGCCTGCATAATATATTTTAAAGGATGCAGCATCAGATTTACGCCACCTACTACTGCAGTTTCACATTCTTTGTTTTTCAGGCTTTGACATGCAAGATGCATTGCAGTCAGTGAAGAAGAACAAGCAGTATCCATTGCCATACATGGTCCGTGGAAGTCTAAAATATAAGAAATCCGATTTGCTACTGACCAAGGATAAGACTGTGGAAGATACTCTTTTCTATCTCTAAGCTGCTTATCTCCCCATAACATGTAAGTATTTGATGTTACACCTGCAAATACACCTACATTATGCTCTGTCTTTTCATTAATCTCAGACACAGAATAGCCTGCATCCTCAAATGCATGCCAGACACTTTGCAGTAAAAGCCTTTCCTGAGGATCCATTGCCCTGGCTTCTCTAGGAGATATGTTAAAGAAGTTTGCATCAAACTGATCCGCACCAGATACAAATCCTCCCCAGTTACAATAATTCTTTTTTGTAAATCCAGAATCTTCATTATCTGGATTATAATTATCGTTATTCCATCTTTCCTTTGGTATTTCTGTAATAACATCTTTTCCATTTTTAAGATTTTCCCAGAACATTTCTTTGTTTTCTGCTCCAGGAGCCTTTACATCCAATCCAATTACAGCTATATCCATATCTGTTATTTTCTCATCCATGATTGACATTGAATCTTTTTCCTCTTCTTCCTGTACAATATCATTTTTTTCTTCTCTGTTTATTCCAAGCTCTTCTTTATGATGTTCCAGTAAATACTGAATAATATCATCAACAGTCTTGCATTCGAATAACAATGTCTGAGGAATGTCCTTTATGGTTTCTGTAATAAACATATTAAATCTGTTTACCATAATGGAATCTACACCATATTCTTTTAAAGTAGCATCTGTATCAATTTTCTCTTTTGGAATGCTTAATACTTTTTCTAGTACAGTAAGAACAAAATCCTTTGCACTTTCATACTGGGATTCATCTGTGCTGTCCTGTAAAGCTTTTCCTGTTTCCTTTTTTTCTTGGAACAGACTGTTCTTCATTTTTTCAATCACACCGTATATTGGGATGTACTGTGTCACATTACTCTTTAATGCTGTCTCAAAAAGAGCAATTCCAATCTCTTGTTCCATTGGGACAATTCCCATACTGTCAACAATAGATTTTTCAATCCACTCTCTCTTTTCTCCGTCAATCCCCATAGAAGAATCTTTCCATAAAGACCAGTTGACTGCAAGAGTTTTTCCATAACGATCTGCTTTTCTTTCTCTCCATATTGCAAAATAGTCTGCAATATGATTTGCATACGCATAATCACATTGACCAGAAAATCCAAGCAGGGAACTCATAGATGAAAATACTGCAAAATAATCTATTTTCTCTCCAGCCAGGCATTCGTCTAAATGAAACAGTCCTTGTAATTTTACATCAATAACCTGTTTCATATCCTGGATTGTTTTATTTCTTAAAAAGGCATCCTGAATCATTCCGGCACAGTAAATTACGCCATTAATTACTCCGAATTCTTCTATTGTTTTATCCACAAGGCTTTGAACTTCTGTCTTATTACACATATCCACAGAATAATAACGGATATTTCCACCATAGTTTCTTAATCTGTCCACCTGTTCTTTAACAGAACCTTCTTCTTTCCTTCTTCCTGCCAGTATAATATCTGCCTGATATTTTTTTGCAAGATACTCAGCAATAAGATATCCTACACCACCTGCACCACCTGGAATCAGATAAACACCTTGACTGCAATTAAGACTTTTTTCTCCCAGATAATCCTCGAACTCTTTACTTTGGATCTTTGCCTGTCTGCGAATTCCTTTTTCAAACTCGATTCTATAGGTATAATCCCAGATAAAAAACTCATTTACGATTTCTTTCGCATCTACTGTTCCGTCTGTACAGATTAATTTATACTGATACCGGTTATCTTCACTGTTTATTGTCTGGAACAATGCCTCTAATCCATCATATACTGGATAAACTTCTCTTTCCTCTCTTCTATGGATAAAAAGAAGCTGGATTTTTTGATCCCGGTTACATTCCATATACGCCTGAGTCAATGCACTGATTGAAAGTCCACTTCGTTTCAGCTGTTCCTCATGACTCTGTGCATCCTGATGCCAGAAGAATAATATCTTTTCTGGAAGAACAGCTTGTTCCTGAAGCATTTTCACATAGTCTTCTTTCTCATCCACTCTGACTAGAAAGCTGCCATTTTCCATTTTCTCAAAGGCTTCCCCTGGCATTACATAAGAAACCTCAGCTTCTGGAAGATAGGTTTCCTTTACTTCTTCTGCCTGTGCCTTATCCTTACAGAATACAAGAACTTTTTCTTTCAATGCTTCTGCCTGATTTGCTGCTTTTTTCTCTTTCAATGTATATTCATATAATGCAACACCTTTGTTATCTTCCTTTGCCGCTTCTTTTAACAGGCTTAAACCTTCCTGTGGAGCTAATTCTTTCTCCTCTATTTTCTTTAAAATCAGTCTTTGTTTAAAATTATAGTTCATTGCTGGAACACCCCCTCATTAACTGTTCTACATCATCTAACTGCATTTCTCCTCTCTGCAGTTCTTCGAGCAGCTTGATTGCTTCCTCGTTATCCATGCTCTCCTGCGGCTCCTCTTCCATTTCCTCTTCTATTTCTTCTATCCAGTAATGTTCTCTGGTAAATGGATAGGTTGGCAATGCAATGGTTCTTCCAGGATACTTGGCATACAGAATACACCAGTCTGGATCTTCTCCTTGCACATAATAGGATGCCACCTGAAAGATCTGCTCTTTATCCTGCCCTTGGGACTGAGCTAATTTCTTCATCATCTCTTCTTGGATTTCACTTGTCTGCTGGTTCGTCTTCTGTATACATCCTACATCCGGTATCCCGTTGAGAAAACTATGAAGACTGTCTATCAGCTGCTTTTTTGTTTCCGCTATAAATACGATTCTCTTTCGAAAATGCTCTCTTTTTACCTGAAGAGTATAGGCAATATCATATAATGATATTTCAGAAGAACTGTCTTCCAGCCAAGATGCCAGATCTAATGCCTTCTGCTCTAATGCTTCTTTATTCTTTGCAGACAATGGAAAAATTAAATAATTCCATTGCGGTACCGTTTCCCTTTCTGGTTTTGGCGGTTCTTCTAAAACAACGTGTACGTTTGTTCCACTAAATCCAAATGAACTTACGGCTGCACGTTTTACATCTTTCTTTGTTTCGCTCCAGTCCATAAGATGATCGGCTACATAAAATGGAGAATCTTTCATATTTATCAGAGGATTACAGGTATTATAATTCAGGCTTGGTGGTATCTTTCCATATTTAAATGACATTAGTACTTTTGCAATTCCAGCCAATCCTGATGCAGCAGATGTATGTCCGATATTACTCTTAATACTTCCAATCGCACAAGCCTGTTTCTCCTTTGTAAACTTATGAAATGCTTCGGTTAATGCATCAATTTCAATTGGATCTCCCAATTTTGTACCCGTTCCATGTGCTTCGACATATCCAATGGTTTCAGGATTAATCTGGAATTTTTCATATACTTCCGTTTCCAGCTGACATTGTGAAATGGAACTCGGTGCAGTCAGTCCATTGGTTCTTCCATCCTGATTTGCTCCAATTCCTTTTATTACTCCACAAATTGGATCACGATCTCGGACTGCATCCTCTAATGGCTTCAGCACAAGTGCAACAACTGCTTCTCCAGGAACAAAACCATCTGCATCCTGATCAAATGTATGACACTGTCCTGTTGGTGAAAGCATTCCTGCATTTCCACTCATCAGATAAAATTTTGGTGTAACACTTAAAAAGGAACCTCCTGCAACTGCCATCTGGCATTCTCCCAGCCATAAACTCTGACATGCCATATTCACTCCCAGCAGCCCAGAAGAACATGCTGTATCAATAGCCATTCCTGGTCCTTTCAGATTCAGAAGATAAGCAAGTCTGGCTGAAGTAACCGCTGGAGAAGTTCCCCAGAATGACTGAGCATCAAATGGTACATCATGTTCAATTAACTTATCCTGATAATCTCCAGGACTACATCCAATAAACGTTCCTACTTTCAATCCATCTACCGATTTATTTGCATACCCAGCAGATTCCAAAGCGGACCATGCTTCTTCCAGCAATAAGCGCTGCTGTGGATCCATATATTTTGCTTCAAATCCAGATATATTGAAAAACATTGCATCAAATTTATCTATATCGTGTAGAAATCCTCCCCACTTACTATTAGTTGCCCTGGTATTATTAATGTCCGTATCAAAATATTTTGTCTTGCTCCAACGCTCTTTCGGGATTTCCACAATGCTATTAATTCCATTTTCTAAATTCTTCCATAATTCTTCTACATTATCTGCTCCTGGAAAACGTCCCGATATACCAATAATTGCAATATCTTTACGAATCGTTCTTGATTCTCCAGTTTCTTCTTTTTTGGCATGATTTTTCTCATACAATTCTTTTTCCCGACAGACTTCCTGCCTGATAAATTCATCACTTAGATTTCCTTTTACTACAACCTTTCCAATATGTCCCCTGTCTTTCATATACATATAAGCTTCATGAATTTTATCAAATTCAAAAACTTTTCCTACATGAGGACGAATAGTTCCATCTTCCAGCATAGAAAGCATTTTTTCCATATACTTTCCTCTTAACTCCGGCTGACGCTTCATCACCCTTCCTATATCTACACTGAAAATGGTCTGGTTATCTACCAGCTTAGATAAATCAAATGACTTTTTATTCCTTAGGCCAACCATCGCAATTTCTACATATCTTCCATCTGGTGCCAGTAAATCAATTCCCTTCTGAATTTCATCTCCAGTCAAGGTATTTACAACAACATCTACACCATATCCATTGGTTATATTTAGTATTTCTTCCTTAAAATCTTTCTTGGAATAATCAATACAATAGTCTGCACCAATACTTTTTAAATATGCCATTTTTTCTTCTGTTCCGCTACATGCTGCAAAAACAGTTGCACCATAATGTTTTGCTAACTGTACTGCAATATGTCCTACTCCACCGGCAGCACCCTGGATTAATATTTTTTCCTGCTTTCTCATTTTGGTCAGCTTGAAAATATGATAATTTACCATGAAAACAAGTGTCATGCCACAAATATCTTCAAAAGATACATTTTCTGGTTTCTTATATACAAACTGCTTCCCTGTTATCATAATAGAGGCATGTGCACCAAATGTTATATTATTGGTACACACAACTTCATCCCCGGGCTTTACATGCGTTACGTTTTTTCCTACTTTCCGTACAATACCTGCACATTCACATCCTGGTGTAAACGGATATTCAGGCATATTCGGATAAAAGCCTTCTACGGAAAGAATCTCTGAAAAATTCAATCCGAATGCTTTTACCAGAACCTGAACTTCGTCAGGTCCTGGTTCTCTTATTGCAACTGGCTCTGGTTTTACCTCCGAAAGTTTAATAGGACGCTTAAGCACAACTGCCTGAAAAGGGCTATCTTCTTTCTTTTCATTGGAAGCCGATGCATTCCGGATTAAATCCTGTCCTTCTTTTGGCGATATTTTACCAGTCTTTATTTTTACAAGTATCTCTTTAATATAAGCATTTTTATCAATCATCGTTCTCCCCTACCTTTTCTAATACCGTATTCAGGTCAACTGTTCCCGATGCGAGCTGCTCTAAAAGGCTAAGTTCCGAATCTTCCGGTTCTTCCTCTACTACCTTTGATACTGTCTCTTCTTCCAGGCTTAGGCTTTCCTTTACCTGTTCAAATAAATAACTGCTCATGGTTTCAATATTCGGATAATCAAATAGACTGGTCGTCTTTATTGTTACATCTAATTCATCATTTATCATTTCAACCAGAGACAATCCATTAATAGAATCCACACCATAATCTATAAATTGTTTATCCAGCTGTATTTCGTCCTTTTTAATTCCAAGAACCTCCATTACAATTTCAACTACTTTATCTTCAATGCTCTTTCTGGATACTTTTTTCTGTACTTCCGGCTTAAATGCTTCTAATTTCTGTTCCTGATAAAATTTAGGTTTCTTATGTACTTTTTCAAGTTCCTTTAGTGTTACTTTTCCTTGTTTTAATACAATAACCTGCTCTAAATCCGTGCTAAGCACACGTTCCATAGCTTTCATGCCCTCTGGAACTTCAATTGGAGTAAATCCTTGTTCTGCCAGTATTTTTCTATACTTATCATCTGCAACAACTCCAACTGTTCCCCAGAATCCCCAGTTGATTACCTTTACCGGATATTCTTTTATGTTGTTTAAATATCTTGCATATGCATCTTCAAATGTACAGCCTGCTGCATAATTACACTGTCCTTTGTTTGCATAGATAGACTGAGCTGATGAGAAGAAAAGCATAAAGTCAAGTTTCTCGTCCTTTAATACTCTTCCAAGAACAATGCTTGTCTGCATTTTTGCATCTAAGGCATCCTGATATTGAGCATCTGTCATGTTATAAAACATGGCATCTTTTAAAACAACAGTTGAATGTATAACACCATTCAATTTTCCAAATTTTTCTTTAACTGCTGCTAGTACTGCCGTCATTTCTTCTTCTTTGGTGGCATCTGCCTGGAAATATGCTGCCTTTCCGCCCGCTTTTTCAATCTCTGCAATCTGGTTTTTCTTCCGTTCATCCAAACTGCTTCTTCCTATCCAGGCAAGAGAAGCATTATACTTTTCTGCCAGATGTCTGCTGACTTCAAAACCAATTCCTCCAGCTCCACCGAGAATCAGATATACTCCGTTTTCTTTAAATACCGTGTTCTTTCCACTTAATTCAACAGATTCAAAATCCCGTACAAGCCTTTTTCCATTCCAAAGAACGATTTCCTGACGTTTTTCATTTCCTTTTTCTTTTACAATAGATTCTGATATAGCTTCCATTTGATTAGCATTATGTATTTCGCCAGCATCAATATCTATATAATTTATATTCCAAGCTGCATGCTCCGCATCAATTGCACTTATAAGTCCTTGATAATATCCACTATATGGATTTACTGTTTGTTTTTCACCTGTATGATATACACCAGATGTCACAACCTTTAAATGTATGTTGGCATGTTCCCATCCTTTATCCACAAACAATTTCAGCAGATGGAACAGATGGAATGCTCTGTTTCTTATTATATCTACTGGTTCGTTTTTATTTTCTTCTAACTTATCAATAAAATATACGGTATCAATCTTTCCAAGCTGATCAACTGCTGCTTTTACCATATCTTTTATCTCTGCCTTTTCTTCATTTAGTGCTATTATCTGCTGCTTTTCTGCAATTTGTTTGGACTGAATCCGTTCTGCCAGATCTTTGCTGCCATTCTCATATAAAATTAAGGTATTTCCCTCATTTTCATATATTCCCTGAGCTTCTTCCTTCCATATCGGCTGGTAGAAGAAACCTTTCATCGTATCTCCCATAGCCTTTACTTCTACCTGATCCAGCTTAATCTGAACAATTCCTTTCTTATCTGCCAGACTGATATCAAATACTTCACCTTTCTTTTGCACATCAATGAATGCAATATCCTTTGCTCCAGATTTTGTACGAAGAGTACCGATTCCATATGGCACATGTGTCGTATTATCACCAGTACCTAGGTTTCCAACAAAGGCTGAAATAGATTGTAATGCTGCATCCATTGCACTTGGCTCACCCAGGTAACATTCTGCCCCTAGTTCACTAGTATTGTTCTTATCCAGCTCTACCAGCAGTCTGTCTTCTTTCATCCAGATTTTCTCAATGCTTCTAAAATAGGTACCATAATCAATGCCTTCCTGTGAAAAACTCGTATAAATACGCTGTTTTTCCAGCAGTTCTTTACACTGGCTTCGAATAGCATCTATATCTATGATTTGTTCTGGATATTCCTCTTCTATAACCGTTAAATATCCTCTGGAATATATTATTTCTTGATCCGCAGCTTTTACTATATAAGAATAACGTTCTCCTTGTTTATTAAATGTTACATTTACTTCCTGCTCTCCAGATACCTCTAATGGATGCAGCCAGTGAATCTGTTCCACTTTAAAATTCTTCTGAGATACATTTTTAAAACATTCACAGACCATTTCCACTTGAACAACGCCCGGAACAACTGATTTATTTTGTACCTGATGTTCTTTTAAAATAAAATCAGACTCTTTAAACAGATTTTTAAATGTAATGCCTTCTTCCATACTTAAGTCATATGCTAACTCGGTAACAAATGGACAAGCTTCTGTTAAGGAAGTTCTTTCATCCTTTTTCACTTCATGAATCCAGTAAACATCTTTCTTAAATGGATAAGATGGAAGTGACATTTTAATAATCTGTGTTTCCTCAAATAAGGTATTCCAATCAAATTCTGCTCCCTTTGTCCATAAATCAGCCATTTCCTCTAATGCTCTTTCCTTATATAATTCCTGCTTCTTTGTCTCTTCAACCTGGATTCCTTCTTTATATTTGCTGACATAACCTGTATAAATATCAGCTGTTTTCTTTCCTTGAATAAAATCCTGAAGCCTGTTATATAAATCAGATACACTATTCATAACAAATGCTATACGGTATTCCAGTTCTTCTCTTCCTGTCAGCATTGTATAAGAGATGCTTTCCAGCTGTTCATCTGAAACTGTAAAACCAGCACTTTTCTGAAGAACGATTTCTTTTCCAATCTTTTCGATGGTTTCTAAATTACCTATGGCTGTTGAATTTATTGCTGCATCATAGGCATCATTTATTTTCTTTGTAAGCTGAATAATATCATGAGGTACCATGCCATATTCAAAAATACTCTCATCTTCTAAAATATCAGCTGGATCTATATTCAATATTTCTGAAACTGTATTCTGTAAAAAGCTTCTTACCTCCTGCTGTTCTTCTTCTCCCGCTACAGCGGTTCCAGACGTAAGATATTTACTTACTTTCTCTGCATACTTTTTCAACTGCTCTTCGCCTGCTGCTGATAACGTGAATAACTGTTCCTGTCTAGCAGTCTTTCCTTCACTCTGTTCCTGAGGATACTCCTCAATAATCAGATGTGCATTGGTTCCGCCTGCTCCAAAAGAGCTGATACATGCTCTTCTTGGTACTTCCCCTGTTTCAGTCTTAGGACTATTCCAAGGAACCAGCTTTTTCTCTACATAAAATGGTGTGCTTTCAAAATCGATATTTTCATTTAATGGATCTGCTAAAATAGATGGCACCATCTGATGATATTTCATTTGAAGCAGCACTTTTGTTAAGGATGCAATACCTGCTGCCGATTCAGCATGCCCAATATTTGCCTTAATCGAACCAATACAACAATATTGTTTCTTATCTGTATATTTACGGAACGCTTTTGTAATACTATTTACCTCAATTGGATCTCCCAATTTTGTTCCTGTTCCATGTGCCTCTACATAACTAATGGTTTCTGGGTTAATATCCGCCTGAACAAGTGCATCACCGATTAATTCCGCCTGTGCTACTGGATTTGGTACGGTATATCCATTTGTTTTTCCACCATGATTCATTTTACTTGCCTTAATTACACCGTAAATATGGTCACCATCTGCTTTTGCCTTGCTTAATGGTTTCAGAAGAACACATCCAACACCTTCTGCTGGAACATATCCATCTCCATTACGTCCGAACGCTCTACAATGACCTTCACTAGAACCAAACTTCTGTTCACTTAGGAATACAAACTTCGCTGGATGGATAATTACATTAACTCCACCTGCAATTGCCATTTCGCTTTCACCGGACTGAATGCTTCTACAAGCAAGGTGAATTGCTGTCAAAGAAGAAGAACACATTGTATCCACACTTAAACTTGGTCCATGAAAATTAAAGAAGTAAGAAACTCTATTTGCAATCGATGCATAGGTGGAACGGACATCCATCATATTTCCTAATGCCAGCTGCTCTGCTCCTAAAAGCTGATACTGGCCATTCATTACTCCTGCAAATACTCCTACTTTCTTTCCTGACAGACTATCTCTCTTATAACCTGCATCTTCTACTACTTCATATGCGGACTGTAAAAATAATCTTTCCTGTGGATCAATCAACTCTGCTTCTTTTGGTGAAATACCAAAGAACAGTGCATCAAATTCATTTACTCCATTCATGAATCCTGCCCACTTGCAGTATACTTTTCCCTTTTCCCCTTTATTTGGAGAATAGTATTTACTATGATCCCATCTAGACTTTGGAACTTCTGTAATACAGTCTTTTCCCTCTTTTAAATTCTTCCAGAGTTCCTCTAGATTATCTGCCATTGGATACTTTCCACTTAATCCAATAATAGCAATATCTTCTTTAGTTTCTTCTTCGTTTTTTTCTGGTTCATCTTCTGTTGGCATCGTTACCGCAAAACGATCCATAACGGCTTCTTTCTGTTCTTTTTCCTCTTCTGTATTCTCAGCCTCAACATCCTCTTCCTCTTGGAACAGACCTGCTACTGTATCTTTATAGTCTTCTGCAAGATATACTGCCAAATCCTGAATGTTCTTATATTCAAAGAACAGTGTCTTGGAAAGATTATCGAAATCCTTATCCATGAGTTTATTTAATTCCATAATCATAATCGAATCGATACCATATACTTCCATATCTACATTCGTGCGGATATCTTTTGGTTCCATTCCAAGTGTCTGTCCCACAATTGTTTTAAGATATTTTTCTGCATTTTTAACCAGTGTCTCTAAATCTGCATTCATAGACACTTTTTTATCCTGTTTTCTGGATGTATTTTTTGGCAATAGCACTTTCTCAATCTGACTTTGTTTTCCATAAGTAACTATAATATTAGACTTTTTACATCCAACTGCATATTCCATCACTTTCATTGCTTCCTTAGATGGAATGAGTCCTAATCCATAAAATCCTTTATAAACCTTTTCTTCTTCTCCTTCTGCTTTCATCGTTCCATCTGCCCATATTGGCCAGTTAATGGAAATTGTCTGTCCACTTCTTTTATTTTCTTTCAGAAGTGTATTTCGATATTCAGCAAAAGAATCCATGAATTTATTTGCATAAGCATAATTTCCTCTTCCATAATCAGCAATTACCGCTGAAATCGAAGAAAATGTAAGGAAGAAGTCTAATGGTTCCTCCTTGGCTGCCCAATCAAGGAAACAGGTTCCATATACTTTTGCTCCCAATACTTTTTCATAAGAATCTATCGTTGCCTTATCTGCAAAAATCTTATCTGCAAATCCAGCACAATGAATGATTCCATGAATTGTTCCAAACTGCTCCTTTGCATTGGAAACTACTTCCTCTACCTGACTGCATTCTGTCATATCACAGACTGCGTAAACTGCTTTTTTAGAGCCTGCTTCTTCTAACATCTTTAACTGCTCTTTCATCGAATCTGTAAGTTCCCGACGTCCCGTTAAAAAGAGTGCTGCATGATAATTCTTTGCAAGATACATAGCTGTCAGATATCCAAGGTTTCCAAGTCCTCCAGTAATCAGATAATTTCCGCCATCCCTAAAGTTTTTCCCGTCGCCAGCTGACTCTATTTTCTGAAGTTTTCCAATATATCGTTTTCCATCCTGATAAGAAACTGCATTATCTTCCTGTGACTCTATGTAAAGTAACTCATCTACTGCTTTCTGAGAATCTATTAAGGCATCTTTAAAACATACTGTCTTAATCTGGAAATTGTTATTTACTGGTGTTAAAGATTTTCCTAATATAGAAACTGCTTTGGACAGCTGGTTTTGTATATCCTGCTTTTCAGGAAATGCATATACATATTGTACTTTATGGTCTGGACATACTACTGTAGCAGCCTGGAACCAGTTTAATACTGTATACACAGATTCATCCGCATATTCTCTGATTTTTTTACATGAATTTCCATTTTCTTCTGAAAACGATGCAATTTGTAAAACAGCTTTTACCTGATGATTATCTACTTTTAATTCCTGCATGACTTTATGATAATGAGATGGATTTTTAAAATCCATTTCATACAATGTATCCTCTGTTTTTCGATACTCACTGCCCTGTTTTACAGAAATAATCTGGCAGGATAAAGCCTGTTTTAGTTTTTCTATCAGTTCAGCATCTACTTCTTTTTCCTCATTAAATACAATCACACTATCTTCTGGTTTAAAACTTCTTTCTCTCTCTTTAAGCTGTTCCTGCTGCTCCAGTTTTCTTTCGAAACAAGCTGTTTCTTCTTCTGTGCTGGAATTTTTTAATTCACGGATGATAAAATCTTTTACCCGAACAATTTCTTCTCCCTTATCATTTAAAATGATAACATTATGACGACGCATGCCAGATTCATTTAAATCCGAACCTTCTGCCATTTCTGCATAGGCATAACATTTTTCTGTCATCTCTCCGAGAATTTCAATTCTTCCTAATGAAAATGGAATATGCATAATCAGACTCTTATAAGCATCTTTTCCACCAATCCATGTAATGGTTCTTAACGCTGCATCCAAAATAGATGGATGAAGGATATAATCATGAAAATCCGAATGCAGATGTTCCGGCAGTATAAGCGATTCAAAGGAAGAATCTTTTGCACCATATGCCATTTCTGTAACCTGGAATCCTTTTCCATAATCAAATCCAATACAGTCACTAAATACATTTTTATAGCAGAAATCATGGTCATAGTGGTAATCCATTTTCTTTTTAATTTGTTCTATATCATAGCTTTCTGCCTTATCAAGTGCTTCGCCTCCATAACACATTGTTCCTTGGGAGTGAATCACTTTCTTAGAACCATTCATACTGTAGATTTCATAATTTAACTCATTTTTCACTGGAGTAATCCCGATAAATACTTCTTTTTCATCTGTATTAAACTCCATTGTCTGTATCCACATAACATTTTTCAGCATAGTAATTGGTTTTCGAACTGCAAGTTGTCCAGCAGCTCTTGCCATTTCCAGATAAGCCACGCCTGGAAGAATTACTTTTTTCCCTACTACATGGTCTTTTACAAAAAACTCCTCTTTTTTCAATACTTTACGGAATTTCTGTTCATAAATAGTAGATTCGTTTGTATCTATCATTGGATGTAATGCTGCTGCTTCTTTTTCTTCCTCTATTGGGTCCAGCCAATATCTTTGCCTGATAAACTCATATCCTGGTAAAGAAACGGTTCCTATATTATCCCAGTCTCCTATTTTATCCATATCGAATGAAGCACCTTTTAACCAGATATCAAGCAGTTTTTCATATATATCATCCGATGCATCAAGTGTTACCACCTGTGTTTCCATATCAGAATTCATTAATGTAACTGCATGGTCTGCATCTGCATACGAATATTCACATTCCATAGACTGAATATCCTGTAACCATTTCTGTACATCATCTATTTCTATAAGTTCACTGCTCAGCTCCTGTAGTTTTACCAAATTCTCTTTGTGAACCAGATTTGACTGTTTTTCATGCATAGAAGCAATCAATTCTTCTGTTTCTGCCATATCGTTGTCCATCATCAGCTGATAGAACTCATCTTTTGAAAGCAGTCCATCGATTAATAATGTAGATATTTCTTTTACTTCCGCTGCAATTCCATTTTGCGTCAGATGCCATTTTGTGCTTAGCTGAATAATAGAACATGCGATAGCCACAAGGAAAAATTTCTTAAAACTTACGCTTTCCTCTGCTTCAATTGGCTGTCCCTTCAGATATCCCATAATATTCTTATTATTTTTCTGACATGTCTCCTGCCATTCATTCATATACTTTTTAAATGTATATTGATTTTCATACAGCTTCTCTGCCTTTTCCAAATATGTTTTCATAATCTTATCGGTACATGAAATTTTGCTGACTAATAATTTAACATATTCCTTACTAATATAATATGGCATAATATACTGTCCAGATACATTATCATAAAGAGGAATCTGTGGCCTTACTACCTTCAAATCAGAAAGGCTGCTTCTGCCTGCATAGTATTCTGCAGCAGCTTCTACTGATATCATTCCTGCTACAGCCATTCCAAGCACATACTGTTCTTTCTGAGAAACAATTTTTTCTATCTTAATTCCAAGTTCGATGCAGCATGATATAACTGCGTACTGAATCCAAAATTGATTCTGTGGCTTTTCTGCCTGACTTACTAGAATATCTTTCCATTGTTCAAAAGATTCACTACTATCTTTACTTAGATTTTTTTCATACTCGTAGCAATGAGAAAGCTGTTTCTCCATTACTGGGCTTTCCAACATTACTTTTAAACCTTCTGTGTTATCAGAACTTAATTTACCAAGACTGAGTGTCCAGCCATCACAATGTTGATTTTCTAAAATAGGATTACTACTTAAAAACTGTTCTATATCCTCTTTTGAATGAACAACCGTTCCTGTTCTATATTCAAACTGTTCACGTCCAATGCATAAAGTTTTCACAATTTCCTGTACAGACAGGTTTTTATAATCTTCTGACTTAATATATGTTTTCCATGTCTCTATTTCTCTTTTTAAGCTTTCTTCTGACTTAGCAGATAAGAAAAACAGTGACTCATCTTCTTTCTTATCAACTTCTGATTCTTTATTATTTGTCCATTCCTGTAAAATTACATGTGCATTTACACCACCAAAACCAAATGCACTGACTCCGGCAATTCGTTTAAAATTATTCTTCTTAAAATCCCAGTCCATATATTCTGTTGCTGGCATAAATGCTGACTGTTTAAAATCAATAATAGGATTCGTTTCTTTCAGGTTAATTGTCTTTACCAGCTTTTTATGTTTCATCATCATCAATACTTTTATGACGCCGGCAATACCTGCAGCACTTCCTGTATGGCCTATATTCGTTTTAACCGAACCAATATAGCAGAACTGTTTTTTATTTGTATATTCCGAAAATGCCTGATTTAAAGCTTCTATCTCAATTGGATCACCTAAACTGGTCCCTGTACCATGTGCCTCTATATAAGTTGTATTTTTCGGATTCATTCCTGCATCCTTATAGGCTTCCAAAATTACTTCTTTCTGTGCACTTACCTTAGGTGCAGCAATTGTCATGGAATGTCCACAATGATTTACAGCAGATCCTTCTATCACTCCATAAATATGATGTCCATATTTTAAAGCCGAAGAAACCGTTTCTAACAATAGAACTGCAGAACCCTCACCTTGTACAAATCCATTTGCACCTTTATCAAATGTATGGCACTTTCCATCCATGCTCATCATTCTTGACTTAGAAAAAGATATATAACGCCAAGGATGAAATGCTACGCATACACCAGCTGCTATTGCAAAATCGCTATATCCTTCCAAAATTGACTTCTTTGCTTCATGTAAGGCAACCAGGGATGATGCACATGCATTATCCAGAGTAATACTCGAACCTGTGAAACCAAAACTGTAAGATACTCTATTTGAAAGCATACACTCAAAGTTTCCAAGGCTTGCATAACTATCTACATCTTCTCCTCTTGTCAAAGATACCAGATTATAATCATTCCCTGTTGAACCAACATATACAGAAGTAGTATTTTCACGTAGTTTTTTCAGACCAACCCCTGAATCCTCAATACAGTGCCATACTTCTTCTAGCAGAATTCTTTGCTGGGGATCCATATTTCGCGCTTCTCTAGGTGAAATATTAAAAAATGGAGCATCAAACTCGTCGTAATTTTCAATCATTCCATCAAACATACACACATCATCGTAGCTGTTTTTTTGTTTATTTCCATTACAATGGCTATATTTACTCCATTTTTCTTCAGATATTTTTTTTACAGAATTCTTTTCATTGACAAGATTATTCCAAAAGCTGTTGTAATCATCTGCGTCTGGAAAACGGCATGCCACTCCAACAATGGCAACCTCTTTATTACCTTGTTTTATTTTCTCCATCCTTTATTCCGCTCCTTTAGATAAAATCATCTGCTTCCCACGGGAATTTTTTGTATTCAACAAAGTTTCTTATATTTTGTGTGACATCCTTTTGTGCAGAAAGAAAACTGGTCTGTGCAACTCCTAGCTCTTCTATATTCTCGTCTATAATCCAGATTTTCCTCATATATTCTTTCATACGTTTTACGGTTTTTGAACTAACTCTTCTAAGACGTGCTGCCATCATAATGATAGTTCTATCTAAATCATCACTAAGCTCATCAATCAAATTTACTCTTTTTGCCTCTTCAGCTGAAACTGCTGCTGTAGTCAAAGTCATTTTGTATGCAGTCTGATATCCCGTCCTTCTAATTAAATAAGGAAGTACCATAGAGGGCAAAAGCCCCCATAGTGCTTCTGATAGAGTAAAGGTTGTCCTAGATGAAGCAATGACTAAATCACTAGCCGCAGCAATTCCAACGCCTCCGGCCATTACCTGTCCGTCTACTTTTGATATAATATACTTTGGATAAAGTGCAATACGTTTCAAAAGTTCTTTATATTGTATCGCAAATGCTTCACTATCGCTTCGTTCAACATCTTCTTTACTAGCAGCATATATTCCAAAATCCATTCCCGTACAAAAAATACCATTCTGCCCTTCTAAAACAACAATCTTGTACTGTCTACTGTACTCTACTTCATCCAACACTTGATTGATTTCCTTTAGTAAAGTAAGATTGATACTATTTCTGTTTTCTATACGGTTAAACGTTATCGTTTTGATATCATCTATGTCAGATGTTAAAATTGTTTCATACATCGTATCACCTTTTCTCTAATTAGGACCATCTATATTTTCTATGGAATCCCTGAATGTTCTCAATTACTAATAAATTCTTTCCCTCAAAATGATTATCGTAAATAGAACCAAGCTGACTATAATCTGCTTCCTTATTTTGAACACCAAATCCCCATTCTGCATTGATATCCAGAATCTTATCGTATTCCTGCATATTTAAAACATACCTTGATGCAAGTCTTTCACCAATCTGCATTTTCTGAATCTTTTTCTTTGAATCTGGTGTAACAATACCACTAAAGAATTCAGATGAACAGCCAGAACCATATGAAAACAGTCCAATTCTCTTATCTGTATCAATTTCAGCGTTTGCAACAATTCCAGCTAATGCAAGATAAACAGTTGCAGAATATACATTTCCTACTTCTGAGCAAAATGATAAGGATGGAACTACTCTGGTCTGGAAATCTGCATCAATTTCTCTGGTCTTCATACCATATAATTCACGCATCATCTTACGATGTCCACCTTTTACCATTCCTGCAAATGGTGTATGGAATGCAAGATAATCAAATGTAGTAGCAAAATCTGCTCCTTCTACTTTTTCTGCATATTTCTTATAACTATATTCAAGACAGTCAAGATAAGATAACAGAGATAAATCGGCATCTCCTGTTTCAAGATTTGCAAGAGGTCTACAGGTATCCATTACCTCATAGCTATGATAGCCAATCGCACCAAAATCTAATTCCAGAATTTCCGGATTTTCACCAACAAGCATTGCAATAGCACCAATTCCCTGTGATGGTTCGATGTAAGTTCCTCTTGCTGTGGAATATACAACATCCGTTGCAATAACTAATGCTTTTGCACCTGGTGAAATGTGAGATGCAACAAACTCTACTGCTGTTCCAAATGCTGCTGTTCCACCAAAACATGCCTGTTTTACTTCAAATAAACGGCATGTTTTGCTGAGTCCTAAATAATCATGAATATATGTACTCATGGATTTACCAAAATCCAAACCAGATTCACTGGATGTAACAACCAGTTCAATGCTGTTCTTTTCTTCCTCTGTCAAACTGTCAATAATTGGTTTTGCAGCATTTACACCATTTGTTACAGGATCTTCCCAAGGAAGTCCGATTGATTTTTTATACATCATCAGATTATTAAATCGGCTTAAATCTAATCCTCTTTCTTGAAATAATGTCTTTATATCGATATACGCAGAGCCACCATAAAAATTAATCGCTTCAATTCCTACTGCCATTTTTCTTCCTCCCTTTTCTTCTACCTATTATTTTTTTCAATTACAATACTTGTATTAATCCCATGAAAACCAAATGAATTACTTAATGCCTTTTCAATAATTACAGGCTCCATCATTTCTTTGGTTAATCCTAATTGATTTTCTACAGGATTCTCTAAATTTTTATTTCCATGTACAAATCCATTTTCCAGCTGAACTGCGGTGGCAATCGCCTCAGCAATTCCTGCACTGTACATACAATGACCAATTATTCCTTTGGTTGAATTTACCATTATTTTTTCCTTTGTATCTGAAAAAACATGTTCAATTGCTTCAATCTCTGTTTTATCTCCTAATGGTGTTGAGGTTCCATGTGCATTCACATAATCAATTTCTTCTGCTTTCAGCCCTGCATCTTTTAATGCGGCATACATAACCCGCTCTTCTGCATCAAGAGATGGCTCTGTAAATTTGCTGCCATGCAGCAGCTGTGCTCCTCCTGTAAGGCTGCATGCTGGCATCTGTCCATCATCCAGTTTATCTGGATTAACCAGAATTATACAGGCACCTGCTTCACCTGGAATAAAACCACCATGCTTTTGATCAAATGGCCTGCTTGCTTCCTGCGGCATATTTTCAAAGCCAGCACCTCCGATTGCACTTAAATTATAAAGTCCCTGGAGTTCAAGCGGTGAAAAATTAAATACTGGACCTACTACCATACACCAGTCTGCCTGGCCTGTCCGCAAAAGCCACAATGCCTGAATTAATGCAGCATTTCCACTTGCTGATGCACCTCCGACAGTAAACCCACATCCTCTGATATCAAACAGTTCACTTAATGTTCCAATTAACTGGGTATCCATACATTGAAGCATTGCTGATGCACTGACATATTGTGGTTCATCTCCATATTTCTTAAATATTTCATACTGACTGCCGGATGATATATCATTACCGGCAGCTACAAGTGCTTTTCTTTCTGCCGGTATATTTTCAGCGTACTTTTTTGAGTTTTCCCATGCTTCCAGACAGGACATTGCCGTTACCTGAAAATACAAAGGCATTCTTCTCAAAACACCAAACTTTTTCATTGTAACATCATGATCTATGCTGATGTATTTTTTTAACATTTCTACACAATTAAAATTTTCTACACGAGCCCTGATATCCGTATAGGTATGCTGAGGAGATTCTGGTTCCCTGTATGAGAAATTCGATTTTCCTGATTTCAACGCTTCAGTAAATTCGTTCATATTCTGTCCAGCTGAACAAAATATTCCCATACCTGCTATAACAGGATTCTTTTTATCCATTACAGCACCTCTTTATCCCAGCTTAGACTGTAAAATAGATGCGATTTCATCAATATTTTTTGCATCTTTAAACTCAATCATATCGCATTTAACTCCTAATGACTCCATGCTTGCCATAATGATATCCACACGGTCTATTGAATTTGCACCTAATGATTTTAAACTGTCTGTAATTTTAATATCTGTTCCCTCTAATTCATATAACACATCAAAAATGTTTGAAAGTATAACCTGAAAAATTTCTTCTTTACTCATAGTATCTTCTCCTTTTGTTTTTATTTTCTAAAACTTTTGAATCTCTCATTTAAGAAACATGCTGCCTCTTCCAGTATAGCAATACCAATTTGATCAACATGTCTGTTTTCTCTTTTTTCAAAAGGCTTTCCTTTTGACCAGTTATTAAAGAATCCCATTGCAGAACTACATTTAATCAGATAATTTACTTTATTGGACTGATTGCCTTTGATCGCATCCATTCTGGACTTATTAAAATACCATTTAAAAATCAGCAGCATTTTATACTTTTTATTCTGTTCTGCCTGCTCTATTTCTTCATGTGAAGCAGTCTTGATTACTTCATCATAAATCTCATTAAAAGTTTTACCAAAATACCGTTCTTCTAACTGGGAAGCAAGTTTTGCATCCAGGTTTTCAATAGAATCGAAATATCTATAGGTTTCATATAATTTATTGGCTCTTGCTGGGAAAAATAATCCCTTCCTTACAACCTGACATTTTGCACCTAATTCAAATAAATTTTCTTCTGGAACATATTCTGTATCATGAATATCAATACTTTCTAGAATTTCTTTTACAGACTCACTGACAGCCGCTTCTTGGGTACATTGATTTATACTTCCTGTTCCAATGTAATCTGCTTCAGAAAGAAAAGCCGCAGCTGCTGCTTTTGGTTCTCCAATTCCTCCTGTTGTTCCTACATTGATTTCCATGTCATATCCGTACTCTTTCGTACATTTCTGAATCATCTGTTTCACTAATGGTACCAATAAAAATCCTGCACTTGTTCCTATATGTCCTTCTGAATCACACGTAATGGTAATACTGTCTGCCATAGGAATCTTACGGGCAGCTCTAGCTTCCTCATCTGAAATACTGCCTTCCTTTAATAATTCATCTACGAGTTTCTGCTGTGGAGGACACGCAAACAATTCTGCTATCTCAATTCTTGAAACCTTTGCTATAATATGATTTGGTACAGTTACTTTTCCATCCTTTATTTCTTTGACTCCATGAAGTCTGTATAAAACAAGTTCCTTTGTTATACTCATATATTCAGATACTTCAATCAAATTTACCTGTTTGCTGATACATAAATCCAGAATACTGCTCTGTATTTTGGAATTATAAGGAGAATTTGTAATATTTACTCCAATTGTACAATTAGAATTCTTCAACTGTTCTCGGACAGAATCAATATCCTGGCTTACTTCTTCTTTCGTTCGTCCTTGTGTTCCAAGTAATCCAAGCATTCCGGCATTTGCTAATGAAGCAGCCATTTTTGCAGAAGAAATACCATTATACATTGCTTCGCCAATGTAAGCATATTTTAATCCATATTTCTTTTTGAAATCACTGCTTCCTAATGTTTCTGCACTAATCTCACTTTTTATATTTTCACTTTTTTTTTCTGAAATACTCTCTTCTTCTTCATCGTTTACGATAAGAGGTTCCGATTCTTTCTTTATTTTCACCAACATATTCGTCAAAACTGTTCCTGGCCCAATCTGACGAATATCAGATACCCCTTTGCCCATGAGATACCTCATTGATTCAAGCCATTTTACAGAACCTGTAAGCTGCTTGTCCAGATTATTCTTTATTTCGCTATTTTTATAAGGTCTTGCCGTAAAGTTTGCTATAACAGGAATTTGAAGTTCATTGAACTGGCATTGATCCAGCAGAACAGAAAATTCTTTTCTTGACTCTTCCATATATCTGGAATGAAAAGCACCACTTGTATTTAATTTAATACACCTGATTTTTTTAATATCCTTTAATTTTTCCTGTGCTTCTTCTAGATCTTCTGTTTTACCAGACATAATGGTCTGAAATTTTGTATTAAGATTTGCCAAATCAATTGTAGTAATATTCTTTTCTTTTAACGCCTCTGACAGTTCATCATATGTTACTCCAATGGCTGCCATCATTCCTCCATTTTTTGCTTTGGCCATCAATTCTCCACGACGCATAACAAGTCTGAGACCTGTCTCAAAATCAAATGCACCTGCTGCAAATAATGCATTATATTCTCCTAAACTATGTCCTGCAACATAATCTGGCTTCTGGCCATTTTCCTTTAGTTCATGCAGATAAGAAAGTGCATTTACGATGTACAAAGCTGGCTGCGTATAATCTGTCTGGTCGAGCTTATTATCTTTATCTTCAAGACAAAGTTCTTCAATTGAATAGCCCAATATTTTATCTGCCTTTGCAACCATATCTTTAAATTCATTGAATAATTCTTTACCCATGCCTTTAAATTGCGATCCTTGGCCTGGAAATACAAATGCTTTTAATTCACTATTCTTCATAATTTCTTTCCTCACATTACTGAACAGCTGCTTTTCACAATAACTGAAATACACCTGTAATTAATTAGTTCCATTGTATAATTACTTAGTCTATTATAAATATAAAACTAATCTTTCAGATTAATTCGGCATAATTTGCGTCAAAATGTCTTCAAATTGTAGTTTTATGCTAACTTTCTTCGTTATATAATAAAATCCTGTATAGTTAGAATAAATCCGACTATACAGGATTTTATTATTTGTCGAAAGAACAGTTTAAAACAATATAAATTTTGAACTCTTTTTCATTATTACAATATGTTACAGACCCATCATACCGGTCTGCTATAGCCTGAATGTTCTTCATTCCTTTTCCATGAGTTTTTTTATCTTTTTTCGTAGTCAGCAGTCTGCCGGCTTTTATAAGAGGCTTTTTGTCTATACTATTCTTTGCTTTTATCATCAGCATGCTGTTTCTCTTTTTAACAGATATAAAAATATATTTATGGGCATCTTCCATTCTTTCACATGCTTCCAATGCATTGTCGATTACATTCGACAATAAAGAACAAAGATCCTCCATACGAATATCTACAAAAGGAATTCGGTCTGTATCTACTTCCATATGTATGTTCCGCTTCTCTGATTCCTGAAATTTATAATTTAAGATAGCATCTATCACAGGATTATCTGTATTTATCTTCATATCCAGAAGTTTTACTGGATTATAAACATCTTTTAAGTAATTCGCTGCTTTCTCATATAATCCATTCTGAAGCATATGGTTTAAAAGAAAAATATGATTCTTAAAATCATGATGAATGATACTGTTTTCATTTAATAATTGTCGGAGGTTCATACTGTTTTTTCTTAATATCTGATTTATTTTCTGACTTTCATCTCGTTCTATCTTCAGATTTCGGAGTTCATCATACATTCCCCAAAATACTGGAAACAGAATCAACAAAGTTATATACCATTTAAATAGTTCCAAATAAAACTGATTATGAACATTCCAGCAGACTTTATCAAATAAAACTAGGCTTCCTGCTAATATCAACAGATATATGTCGGCTTTCTTTCTGTTTCTTTCAATCACCTTTTTTATCGTGTGCTGCTGTCTGGCACTAAACCAAATTATTATGTATTGGAATACTCCCACTAGAAAGAGACAAATTTCTACTGCTATCTGATTTCTTTCTCCATTAAGAAAAGGAATCAGATAATATCTTATTATGACAAACTGTGTCAGATAGAAAAAACAAATCTCAGAAAATTCAATATACCTAAATTTCTTATACAACAATGTCGTCGTTACAGCTATCATTAGAAACAAAAGTAAAGGGAGCAGCATCCCTGCCAGCCTCTTATCTACTATTTGAAATAAGAAAACTGCACATATGAGGGATAAAAACTGAATAAATGCCTTATACTTCTTGTTATCATATATAATATTAATTAGAATACATACCAGACCGCTTTCCATATAGGTATAGAATAAATTAATTTGCTGATAATCTGGATTCATCTTCTGCTATCCCCCAGAAACAATTTATTCTTAATTTTACGCTTCGCAGATGGGATCTGCTTATAAACAGCACACTGTTATCTTCTAAAATAACCTTATTGCTCTCAATTTTCATAATCCTTGATATATTAACTACAACACCTCGATCGATTGCAACAAAGTCATTACTTCCAATCTCCTCCATTACTAGTTTTATTGTCTTTCGTACTTTACTTTCTCCATGTATCGTCACAAATATTGTATTTTTTCGATTTTTATAAAAATACATAATATTTTTCAAATAAATTTTCTCATATCTGGAGTTTGTCTGAATGATATAATAATCATCCTGCAATTCCTTCATTTTAAAACACAATTCTTCCATGACTTTTGGAAGTTTTCTTCTCATTAGTGTCTTCGGGATAAATCTGCTTACATTTAATTCATACCCATCAACTGCAAACTCTACGTGAGAAGTCAAAAATATAATATATGACTCTGAACGGTTTTGTTTAATGATTTTAGCCAGTTTCATTCCATTGATATCCGGCATAACAATATCTAATATGTAAATATCAAAATATCTGTTTTCCTCCATATCATATATTAAATCTTTTCCTCGATCGTATAATTTAATGCTGCACTCTACCTTTAACATGTTAAAGGCTTCCACGACTAAATGATACGTACTCTCTAAAAGTTCCTTTTCATCATCTACAATCGCTACGTTGACAAGCATATTATCCCCCCTTTAGTAGATTCTCTGTATATTATTCCAGTACTTTATTTATCTTTTCTGTAATTCCAGCAATGGTAGGATCTGCTATAAAATCACCTAGTTTTAATTGTAAATTAAATATGTCATTTAATTTATTTACCAGCTGAATAGCAAGAAGAGAATGTCCTCCCATTTCATAAAAATCATCCGTTGGTTCTACTGAATCAAGTCCCAGTATTTCTGCAAAAACAGCTGATACGCTTTCTTCTATTTCACCAGATACTGTCTCTTCTTCCTGATTTTCTGTTTCCTGCTCTGCTGCTTTCATTTCCGGTTCCACCCAATACCGTTCCCTATGGAATGGATATTGAGGGAGATTGGCCCGTCTATATGTTTTCCCTTCTTCAAGACTTGTAAAATCAATTTGTATTCCTGCACACCAAAGTTCTCCAGAGAGTCTGTATACACTCTCAATTCCATTATCGTCATCATTGTCTATAATATGTAAAATCAGAATATCAGATGCCTGATCATCTGCCAGTGTATCTGCTAATCGTCCTGCATCCATTTCAATGAATATACGATAATCCTGTTTTTTCAGGTGTTCTAATCCCTGCATCAATGCATTCTCTTTTTCCTGTGTCCAGTAGGATATAGAAGAAACCTGATCCTGCGTCATAAATTCTCCTGTGGAATTAGAATAACATAAGATTTCTGTCTTCTGCAGTTCTATTTTTTCCATAGGTTGTTTCGTTACAATTCTCCAAGCATCTTCAAATTTCATCATACCTGACAGACAGGCAGCCAGACATTCATTTTCGCCATCTGTCACTATAGCATTTGGAACTGCTCCAAGAGTTATCCACATTTTTCCAACGGCATATTTAACAGCAAATGACATTGGATTACTATCATATTCTACTTCTCCAGCCTGCTTTACTATTGGTAGGATTTCATCCATAATCTTTTTAAATTCAGGTATGTCTTTGTAGAAAGATTCTGCCTGCTGACGAGTAATGTTTTTATCTCCTGAAAAAACAAAAGCGGTTTTTGGATGTTCCAATACTTTCCTTGAAAAATCCGTTTTATGATTTAGTCCATCCAAAAGTTCCTGATAATTTCCGGCAGTCATAGAAATTCGATACTGAAATGGCTTTCTTCCATGTCTCAATGTATATGCCACATCAGAAAACTCTTCTTTTGTTTCTTTTCTAATAAACGCCTTCATATTCTCTACAACGTTTTCTAACTCTTCTGATGTTTTTGCTGAGAATACAAATAATTCTTTCTCATCTTTTTCATTCTCCTTTTTTGCATACTCTGCTCCCTGTCCTAAAATTACATGTGCATTGGTTCCTCCAATTCCAAAGGAAGAAATCGCACAATACAATGGACTGCCGTCTGTTTTCCACTCTTTTGTCTCTGTATTTACATAAAATCCTGTTTCTTCTATTCCTAGATGAGGATTTGCCTTTTTATAATGAAGACTCGGAACCAGTGTTTCATGTTCCAGACAAAGAACCATTTTTATCAAACTGGCCATTCCAGATGCACATTCCAAATGTCCTATATTTCCCTTTACAGAACCAATTGCAACTTTCTGTCCATCTGTTCTTTCCGTTCCATAAACTTTCTTTATTGATTCAAATTCAATTGGATCTCCTAAGGCAGTTGCTGTACCGTGTGCTTCAATTGCAGAAATTGACTCCTTATCCAACTCAGATAATTCAAGTACGGTGGCAAGAATTTCTTCCTGCCCCTTACTTCCTGGTGCTGTATATCCAACTTTCTCTGCACCGTCATTATTAATCCCGGTTGCTTTAACAACCGCATGAATCTGATCTCCATCCTCTATAGCATCTGATAATCTCTTTAATACAACTGCTCCTACTCCGCTTCCAAATACGGTTCCCGAAGCATCTGCATCAAATGGCCTGCAATGACCATCTTTGGATAAAATCATATCCTGTTCATACTCATAACCTATTTTCTGTGGGCAGCGTACTGTAACTCCTCCAGCAAGAGCCATATCGCATTCCTGGCTGAGCAAGCTCTGGCATGCATAATGTAATGCAACTAAGGAAGATGAGCATGCTGTCTGCAACGATAACGATGGGCCTGTTAAATCTAATTTATAGGAAACTCTGGTTGCCAGATTATCTTTATCATTAGAAATCTGCATAAAGAATTTTTCAGCACTTCCATCCATGCTCCGGCCTTTCAATATATTATTTAATAGATAGGAATTAAACGTTCCTCCAGCAAATACTCCAACTTTTCCATCATACTGCTGCGTATCATATCCAGCATCTTCTAAGGCATGATAACAGATTTCCAAAAACAGCCTGTGCTGCGGATCCATCATTTCTGCCTCTCTTTTACTATATCCAAAAAAATCAGCAGCGAAATAATCATAATTATCTATACAAGATGCAGCCTTTACATAATTGGGTTTTGAAAAAACCTTTTCTGGCACTCCGGCACGGCGTAATTCTTCCTCTGTAACCGGCTGAATGGATTCCACACCATTTTTTAGATTTTCCCAATACTGTTCTTTATTTTCTGCACCTGGAAACTGACACTCTAAACCAACTATTGCAATATCAAAATCGCTGACATCCATATTTTCTACATTCCTCATAATGTCCACCTCTTATTCTATTTTTTTCTCCTTGACAGATTTTTCCTTAATGCAGCTTTTTGTGTTGCTGCTCTATTTCTAGTTTCCTCTTTCTTAACCAGCTGTTCCGTATTCTTACTCTGACTTTCCTGGTCTTTTAATTCTAAGAGATATTTTGCCAGTGCCTGAATTGTTGGTTTTTCAAAAATACGAATTACAGCAAAGTTTAATCCTGTTTTTTTCATAATCTCACGCCATGACTTTGTTATAGTAAGCGAATTAATTCCTAAATCAAAGAAACTAGTTGTTGTATTGATTCCACTAATTCCTGACTTTTCTTTAAAAATTTCATATAAGAATTTTTCCATATCATTTGCAAAGGAGATTTCGCTTTCAAGATTTTTTTCACTTTCCATCTTCGGCTGTGGAAGTGATTTATAATCAACTTTTCCAATTGGTGTAAGAGGAATCTTATCTAAGATAATAATATGGGCTGGTATCATATAATGAGGAAGTTTTTCCCTACAAAAATCTTTTAGTTCTTCCTTAAAGTTATTTTGTTTCTTATCCTTACTTTTACTTTCATCTACTAAAATACCTCTTAGTAAATCCGTTTTGTCCGCTTTTCCTGCAAGCATTACATGAAGAAGAATATGTTTTTCATCGGCCTGTACTGCATCCATCACCTTACCCGGTTCTGATAAGGCTCCTACCTGACAGGTTCCTATATTCAAATCTGCTCCTGTTGTTTCTAACAGCTGAGACATAATTCCTGCTTCAATCAGACAGAAGTCTCTTGCCTTCTCACCATATAATGGTTCAATTGCCGAAAGTTTTCCTACAAAGAATATACTAAATGCAGAAGAAGTATAAATTTTCTTATTCGCCTCTACATGAATATCCTCTGTTAACTTTTCTCCTTTAGAGATATAAATAAGGCTGTTGTTAAAAGGATGGTAATAATACAGTCCTTCTTCTACGCCTTCTACACGTCCTTTTTTCACATATACATATGCCTGTACTGGATATACTGCTCCAGCAGATGCATAGGCAAAACGCTTCATACCATCAATATCAATTTTCCTCAAGCAAGATAAAAAGTCTGAAAAACGTTGAAATTCAACAGGTTCCTGAAGAAAGTTTCTCGTACTGATTCGTCCCATATAACGGCTTTCATCCACTTCAGAACATAATGGAATAACCGTTGTATCTAATTTTTCATCTTCCTTAAAACGAAGGCTTGGATTTCCAAGCTTAAACATGAGACGTTTATGGGAATCCAAAAGCAGATCATCACTGTCTCCAATAATCTCAGAAGCAAAATCATACTCACCTTTTGTCTCTTGTTCTATTTTTTCCAGCGTATTCTCCACTACATATGCTGCAAGTGCCATATTTCCTGTATCATTCACCACTTTTTTCACAATACATCTCTGTACTTTTTTGTGACTGGTAATAACGGATTCAATTTCTCCAAGTTCAATACGGAATCCTCCGATTTTAACCTGAAAATCCTGTCTTCCTAAAAATTCAATATTTCCATCTGGAAGGAATCTTCCTAAATCTCCGGTTTTATAAATCTTCTCTCCAGTTATCGGATGTTTTACAAAAGCCTTTTCCGTCTTTTCCTTTTCTTTGTAATATCCGAGGGCTACTCCTGTCCCTCCTATGTATAGATCTCCAGCTACCCATTCTGGACAATCCTTCTTATCTTCATTCATAACATAAAATGTCTGATTAGTAAGAGGTCTGCCATATGGTATACTGTTCCAGCTTTCTTTTACTTCCTCAATCGGATAAAAAATAGACCAGATGGAAGCTTCTGTTGCTCCTCCTAAACTAATAATCCGTGCATTTTTATCAATATTACGAATCCGCTCTGGTAACGTTACTGGTATCCAGTCACCACTCATCATAATAAGACGCAATGATAATTTCTTTCCTAATGCTTCCAGGCTTTCAATCAGCATTTCACATAAGGAAGGAACTGAATTCCATACCGTAACCTTGTATTTCTCTGCCATCATAATCCAATGATCTGGATTCTTTTCATTAAAAGGCTCCGGCATAACAATCGTACCACCTGCACATAACATTCCAAAAATATCATACACGGATAAATCAAAACTTAATGATGAAATCGCAAATGCTTTATCATCCTTTGTAACATCAAACCTTTCATTGATATCCAGTATTGTATTTAATGCTCCACGATGAGTAATTGCAACCCCTTTCGGATTTCCTGTTGAACCTGATGTATACAAAATATATGCAAGATTATCTGGTTCGTTTACAATCTCAAATTCCTGCTCCTCTTCTTCCAGAATGTCATCTTTTACATAAAATACTTCTGAATCAAGTTCCTTTGCCGCACTCTCATCATAAACCAGAACAGCTTTTGCTCCACTATGCTCAATTATATAATTTTTACGTTTTGCTGGATATACTGGATCAATACAGACATAGGCTGCACCTGACATAACAATTCCCAGTACTGCTACGATCTGCTGCCATCCTTTATTAATGCTTACACCCACAATATCATTTGGTTTAACACCCATTTTCTGTAAACTGGATGCAATATAAGCTGCACTACGATATAGTTGATCATAAGTTACTTCCTTTTCAACTGTATAAATGGCGATTTGTTCTTTACAAGACCTTGTATTTTCAATGAACTTTGTATACAGTACATCTTCTGAAACAGGACCCTGAGTCTGGTTATACTCCATTCTTCTTTGTTTTTGTTCTTTTGGAAGTTCCGGTTCAAGATTTACTGACCATACTTCTTCATCCACAGCTAATTTTTTCACATAATTCTGATATGTTTCAAACATATCATGAATCATATTTTCTGGAAATACTGCATCTATTGTATCCCAGTTAAATACTAATGTTCCATTACTTTCATATACCTGATGATCCAAATATACCTGAGGTGTCTGTGAAAATGTTTCCGATTTTCCAAAGAAGTGTTCTTCTGACTGGAATACCATTTCCATATCACTGGATAATGCACTGGTAAAAACAACTGGCAGAAGTACTTCATTTGGCTTCTTTCCCCATTCATTACCCAGTTCTCTTAGAACACTTATTCCACTATAGTCTTTATTCTGTAAATCAGATGCCAGCTGCTTTTGAATGCACCGAGCCTTTTGAGAAAAGGTACTGTCTTTCTGATCCTGAATTTCTAATGGGAGCACTGATGTAAAGTCTCCAATTACCTGATTGATGTCTGGATGAATTGCAGAACGGTTAAATACAGTAAGATTTAAAGTAAAGTCTTTTGATTGTGACCAATATTTTAAAATCTGAGCGTATGCGGTAAGAATTGCCGCTGTTGGTGTTACGCTGTTTTTCATTGCTGCATTTCGGAATTTCAACCACAATTCCTTGTCTAATACGAAACTACGATGGCTGAATTTACTATCCTTTACCTGTTTTAGTTCTACCTGCAAAGGAAGTTTTGGTGACTGTGGCATAAATGGAATTCGTTCTTCCCAGTATTTCTTTGCCTTCTGATACTTTTTCGTATTCTCATTCTCATAAAACCATGTACAATATTCTTTAAACTGTACTCCAATATCTGCAAGCTTTTCATCCAAATTATTATATAACGAAAACCACTCTTTGAAAAGAATATTAATACTCCAGATATCTGCAATCATTAAATCTATACTGAAATATAATTTTTTTCTTACACCCAAATCGATATAATGAACATGGAATAAAGGCCACGTTTCCAAGTCTATCACTTCATTTGCAAGACTGTCTTTTATTTCATTACATTTTAATTCTTTCTCTGTATCTTCTTCTTTCCTTAAATCATGATATGTAATATGATATTCACCAGGATTTTCAAGTATCCTTTGTTTTCCATCCTCTGTCAGCACCGCCCTTAGCATTTCATGACGGACAATTAATTTTCCTAATGCTGCATCCATTTTCTCATAAGAATATTTTTCTGCTAAATCAATACTGAAGAAACCATGAGCAGAAACACCACCTAATTCAAAACTTTTATTTCGTCCCATCCAATATGCATTTTGAAGCTCTGTTAAAGGAAATGCTTCATATTTATCTCCCTGGCTGGTTACCAGCTGACTTTGCTTTTCTTTTTCTTCCTGTCTCTCTTCTTTTTTATCTTCTGAGTAGTTGCTATCTATAAACTCAATCAGTTCTCCTATGGTGCAGTCAAATAAGAATGACATTTCAATGAAAACTCCATACTCATCTTCCAAATCCTGCTTAAAAATAGAAAGATGCAGAGAATCCATTCCAAGTGCAACCAGATTTTTGTTTCTATCCAGGCTGTCTCTCTTTATTCTTAGACATTCACAAATATATTCCATTACCTTATTTTCAATTTTTTCTGTTCTGCTTCTTCCATTTTCGTGACTATCCTTTTTTTCTAAATCATCTCCATGAATGTCTTGATATAATACTTGAAATTTATTAGCAAAATACATATTTTTACAGGATAAACGTTGTATCTTTCCACTCGGTGTTTTTGGAAGCGTATTTTCTCTCAGTAATACAATTCCTTTCACGTCCACTCCGTGGTGCTTAATTACTTCCCGCCGAATATCCTCAATGATAGCTTCATAATCCTCTTGATTATCCTCTTTTACTTCGGTTAAAGCATATATACCTTCCTCATCCTCTGTAATATTTGCAAAGACCGCACTATTTCCAGCTACCAGATTAGGGTTTGCTCTGCCAACGGTATATTCAATATCACCTGGATAATAATTCACACCACGTATAATAATTAAATCTTTTATTCTTCCTGTGATAAACAGATTCTTCTTAAAAATAAATCCCAAATCTCCGGTACGAAGATAGTTCTTATCACTTCCTTGTAATTTAGCCCGGAATACTTGTTTATTAATTTCCTCTTTTTCCCAGTATCCTGGTGAATTACTTTCCGATGCAATCCAGATCTCACCAATACTATCATCACTGCATTCCTGAAATGTTTCTGGATTCACAATGCGGATATCGACGTCTTCTTTTAATGGACCAGAACTAACACAACTTACTTTCTCATCCGCTTCTCCTGCTTCCTGTACTTTGTTTCTCTCCAGTGCTTCTTTTTTAAATGGAACTGCAATCAGCCTGTCCCATCCTTCATAACTGCCATTAATTACAGCAACAAGTGTTGTCTCGGCAAGGCCATATCCTGGTGCAATAATATCTTGTTTCCATCCACACTTTCCAAACTTTTCATTAAATTTAATCAATGTTTTTTCATGTATTGGTTCTGCCCCATTAATCGCAATATTGACACTGGATAAATCCAATTTGGCCAAATCTGCATCTTTAATCATAGAAACACAGTGTTCAAATCCAAAATTAGGCATACCTGTAATTGTTACTTTAAAATCTGATAATGCCTGTAAAAATCTTAGAGGCTTACTGATAAAATCAAATGGATCCATAAAATACTGTCCATATCCACTATAGACTGCAATCAGTCTTCCTATAAAAATCCCCATATCATGATCATGTGGAACCCAAAGTAATCCGATGGAATTATTGTCCACACCAAACAGTTCACGCTGAATTTTCAGATTATGCATAATATTTTTATGCGTAATCATAACTCCCTTTGGTGCTGAAGTAGAACCCGATGTATATTGAAGGTACGCCAATTCATCTCCACCATATTCTACTTCTTTGAAATCATTTTCCGATATACCTTCTATTGTATCTGTTACAATAACCGATATTTCGGTGTCTGCTAAATTTTCCTTTATAAACTCATTTACTTTTTCAGCAGTACTGCTGTCTGTTAAAATATAATTAGAATGTGAATCCTCAATCACAGATAACAAACGCTCTATTTTATTTTTTGATATTACACTATTTAATGGAACTGCATAAACACCTGCATAAAAGCATCCAAATAAACATGTCATAAACTCTAATCCCGTTGGATATAATAACACTGCTGTCTTAGAACTCATGCCTGTTTTTTGAAAATATGCTGCCATTTTTTTTGCCTGCTGATACAGCTGTTTATATGTTAATTGGTTTTCTATTCTTTCATTTCCACTATACTTTAATTGTGTAAATACCATTTTATTTGGTGTCTCAACTGCCCGTATTTTAAGTATATCTTGTATTGTTGTACATTCTTTCATTTATCTTTTTCCCCTTTCTAGTATAGTAACAAGTTCCTTATATTTTATGTAATAGTATAGATTCTACTTTCTTCATAACATTTTGCCTATCACTATGAATAAAAAAATGTCCCCCGGGAAATTTGTAGAAATCGCAGCTTCCACTTGTAAATTCTGTCCATCCATCATATCCTATTTCTTCTACTTCTTTATCTTCATCACCGTAAAATATTGACATATTATTCTGCCAAATTCCTTTAGGATGACTAAATTGATAGGATTCTACACATTGGTAATCTTTCCGGATAACTGGAAGAAAAAATTCCAACATCTCTTTATCCTCCAGCAATTCTTCTGGTGTGCCTCCCAGCGAAACAAGTTCCCTGCATAGCTGCTCATCTGGCAGATATGCTATTTTTTGTTTCTCCTGTCTATCTGGTGAAAAACGTCCTGACATAAAAATATGTAAAGGTTTGGGATAGTGATACTCCAATATTTTGTACATAAGTTCTGTAATAATAATAGTTCCCATGCTATGTCCAAAAAAGGCATAGGAATTTTCTTCCCATTCCGATTTTAATTCTTCAAATATCAACTCTGCAATATCATCTATTGTATCCAGTAAATCTTCTTCCATACGGATTCCATGACCAGGAATTTCTACTGGAATAATTTGAATCCGTTCATCAAAGTCGTTTGCCCACTGATGATAAAAAATAGAAGAACCACCTGCATAACTAAAACAAAACAATTTTATCTTTTTCAATTTTATCTTCCTTTTATTGTTGTTGTGCTAAAGCATGTTCTACCTTTTTTCTTCTTCGATATAATTTAATATTATCAGAAAGTAAAATAAAACGGCTTTTTATCAATCCATGCTGTATATAAAGCATAACTTCTTTTTCTGCTTTATTCGGAATTGGACTTCTAACTAATAGAACTTTATCATTTTTATGCTTCCTTTCATAATCACGATATTCTTTCAAGCTGCATATTTTTACAACATTAAGTCCCCGTTCTTCAAGAATTTCACAAAGAGACATTAATGATTTATTACTAGAACCTTTTGTAGCAGTAACTAATGCATCTTTAATCCCTTCCAGTTTTTCCTGACTCATATTTTTTATTTCTGTAATTGGACTGACTGGACTGGATGCCCACATACAGGTAGAACGAATAACCTGACACTCTACATTTGGACACACCTCATGAATATAATCTGCAATCTCATCAATATGCCTTGGCAAAAATGTAACGTAAGGTACAAAAACAATTGGTTTTCCATTCCATTGTTTTTTTATTCTTTCTTTATAATTTCCCATCTGTACCAGAATCATGTCTTCTGGGAAAAGTGACTTAAAGTTTTTAATAAGAATATGATTTTTTTCACACAGAAGAATATACTGATACTTCTCATCTATATTTTCAAATAATGTTCTTAATTTACGAACATATGGACATGGTCTATCTTCAATTTCAATATTCTTCTCTTTTAAAACTTTTTCTTCCTCAATAATAGAATCATATCCTGTGTTCACAATAATAAAATTATTGTTTTTAGGAAGATCCTTATATGTTTCAATGACAGGTAGACCAAGCTGTTTAAGCCATCCCAAATCTGCCCCTACTCTTCCATGGTCATTACTAATCCAATCTTTAATCATATATTTGGTTTTTCTATTCGGATCCAAGGCAGATTCTATCATATCTGGAAATACTTTTTGAATAACCTGATTATTAAACCATTTACATTGACTATCATTTTTGATCATTACAACTTCCATATATTTATTTTCCTCCTGCTTTTTCATAGTCGTGAAAAGCACGACTAATTCCTTCCTCCAATGATATTTCCTGTTTCCAGCCTAACTCATGATTTAATTCTTTTGTAAATAAACAGCCTCTTTTTGATAGTGCATTAATAATTCTCATACTTAACATAGGATTTTCTTTGCCATGAAATAGTTTAGCCTGGATATGATTCCATTTACTAAGCAATATCATAATACTTTTAGGATATATATACTTTGGCTCACTGCAATGAAGCATTCTAGCTACAATGCGGATAAAATCATGCATCCCTTGTTCCTGTTCTTCAATACTGCTATATTTTTTTCCTATGGTACACGGATTCTCCCCACACATAGAAAATAAATTACATAAATCATCTACATAAATAACCGGAACGTTTCTTTCTCCTCCATGAACCATAAACTTCAAACCTGACTGTACCATATTTATAATATTAGGAAGGAAATTTTTATCATTTCCTCCGTATATGTAGCCTGGATAAACCACTGTTATATTTAACTGATTCTTTTCCATATAACTATCAATTACTTTTTCTGCCTCATACTTACTCATAGTGTAATCGGATAAAATATGCTTTGAAAAAATATTAACATCACCAACCACAATACTTGAGCAGTATATCAAATGACATCCTGGATTATGCTTTAAAAGTACATTACATAATCTTCTGGTTCCCTCTACATTAATACGAAAATAATTTTCTTTGGTTGTATGATTCACCTGTGCTGCTATGTGATAACAAACATCCAAATCCTTTACAAATTTTCTCAGGCTTTCTACTTCCTGCATATCCCCTATTATATAACTAATGTTCTTCAATCCTTGAAAATAACTAATATTACTTGACTTACGAACAAGCAGTACAATCTCATGCCCTTTTTCCTGTAGCTTTTGTACCAGTTTTGTGCCAAGTCCGCCAGTCCCTCCAGTAATTCCTATTTTCATATTTTTATACTCTGCTCAACGCAGCTTTATCCCCTTTCCTCTTTTTCAATCATATGGATGACACCATATTTTTCAGCTCTTCATAAACATCATTATTTATAAATGAAATTCCCGTAAACCAACCACTTACACAAATCTGATTATCTTGGAAAACTTCATAAACAAAAAAACCATTTCCTCCTTGTGAACGATTGATGGATATCGTTCTTATATAAAATGGTTTTGAGCTAACAATAAATCTACTATATTGGATATAGGTATCAGAAATAACAATTATTCCATCCTCATTCAATCCTCCTAAATGAGTTGATGCGATTCCAGCCTGTCTGATAACTTCAAACAGTAGAATCCCCGCGATATGATCTCTTGTATGATCAAAAATAATTTCTTCTGTACTTGTAAAACCTCGAAAATAATTAACCATACCATCCTGATAGTAATCTGATATTAATATATTATTTTTATTTTTCTTGTGCACCATTTTATTACTTATTTTTTCTTTTTTATCCAATTTCTCTATACAGTCATAATTAAATGGAATCTTTTTAAACAGATTTCTTACCGTATTTACATCTGTGTAGTTCCATTTATAAAAACGCTCACACAATACATCACATGCCTTATTTTCATACTTTTTCCTCAAAGCAGAATGGTGAAGTTTTAATTCTTCGTCATCTAAAAGCTGTACATTATTACCAAGCAGCTGCAGAATCATCTCTGCTTCATCCTCACTATTTGTAAGAATAACATTCTGCTCTCTGCCTTTATCTACGTTACTGTTACTTAATTGAACTATGTATCTTTTCTCTTTTTTCGGTGATAAAACAAACGATTTTTCCATATAATATGTCCTCCCGTTTATTTTGTGTATATTTTTTTAATTATTTTATAAATCGTTTTGTATATAGCATAATTTTTACTGTTTCTTGCTGGATTAGTCGATAGGATCTTTTAAGATTTAAGGTATATCTGTTAAAAATACTTATAATATACATGCCCCCCTAACTATGTATTTATAATAAATGAATAATTGTCAGAATTCCAAGAAATATAGAAAATAATTTTTCCATTTTGAGTTGTATCTTTTAGAGAAATCTACCTTATGTTTAATATTTAATACACTCTATTCCGTTTTAACTCTATTATATCACAGAAACTTCAATTTTCAATACAAAAAGTTCCTATTACAATTATTTTTCTCTTATTTTTCTTTTATCTTTCTTTTTCTATATTTCCTACCATATAATTACTTTTTTCTTCTGTATCTTATGATTCAATTTGTAACATCTTAACAAAAAGACATTTACAATATCTCATTTTTGGGGTAAAATTAATATATGTTCTTACATTGAAACGAAAAAGGGGTGTAATAATATGATAACAAGTCAAGAATTTTTAGCAAGCCTATCGCCTATGGCACAGAAACTAATGACTATCTATCAGTTTAAGGAATCCAAACCATTAAGGCTTACGATTACAGATAATGAAGACAAGCCTTGTTTTATGGTATTTGATAATCCAGACTGCTATCCTGTTTATATTAACCCAGAAGCATTAGGTAAAAAGGCTGAAATGTATTTTATCCATCAATTTTGTCATTGTGTGCAGATGGATTCTGATTTCCCATATGTAAAAGAAAAAGATAGAAATGATACGGAAGCAGCACAGCTTGCCATGGCTTTAAACAGCCTTGTATTAGATCGTTATGTACATAGTATTTTTAAGAGTAACGGCTATCCTCTGGATATTGATGCATTGGATAAAAGATATACTGAACTTTACTGTAGAATCCGTTACTGGAATGAAAACAATACAGATTTGAAAACATTAGATAAAAAATACCTGGAATATATTTATGCAACACAGATTGCCTCTATTTATTTTGATTTAGATACAAAGAAAGCTCGCGGACTGCAGAAATTAGCTGCACCTGTCAGCAAAGAAATAAAACAATATGCCGGAATGTGTATCAGCATTATTAAATCCTATGCTTATAACACAAATATCGGCTGCCATTATATCTTTGAAAAACTGGTAGAAGACTTAAAACTAAGTGATATTCTTTATGTGGAACATCAGGAACTCTTTCCAGATGATAAGTCAGAAAATCCTTCTTTAACGAATACCAATGAATAAAATCAGTTCCTTCTATAATTTCTATTTTACTCCCTGCCTTTGGCAGGGAGTTTTTCATTCTTCTATCCTTTGGCTCTTATATTTTATTCTTTTTTAACATTATTTAATATTATCAGCATTTCTTTTGCCTGTAATCTGTGCTAAAATCTAGCTATCAAAAAATATTTCATTTATATAAATATTCAACTGGAAAGGAAATCAAACATGCGTAATTTTCTAAGAAAACTTTTTTATGGGCGGTATGGTATTGATACCTTAGCCACTTGGATTTTAATGAGCAGTGCTGTATTGTCCCTGCTTTACAGTCTGTCCCGCTGGACAATCTTTTATCTGCTTTCTTGTGGTCTTTTTATTTATGGATTATTTCGAATGTTTTCCAAAAATTTTGTGAAGAGGCAGCAGGAAAACTACCGTTGGTGTAATTTTCAAAATAAATACTTAAGCAGAAATAGTAAATTAATCCGTAGAATAAAGGATTTTCCAAAGTACAAATACTTTAAATGTATGAACTGTAAACAAACCATTCGAATTCCAAGAGGAAAGGGAAAAGTTGAAATCCGCTGTCCAAAATGCGGATACTCCTTCCGAAGCAAAACCTAATTTTAAAAAGCCATTATGACAGATATGTTTCTGACAAATGGCTTTTTCTATTTATTCAATTCCTTTTATTTTATGTTTTTCCGACAAATATCTGGCCAGATATACAGCTGGTGTATCGGCTAAACTGGTAAAAATGAATACGACATAACTAGATGCAACAATACTTGCAATAGTTGGCATATCATACGTTCCCCAAAATGCAAATAAAGTAAATAACAATGTATTTACCAGTTGAGACAGCAGAGTAGAACCATTGTTTCTTACCCATAAATATTTGTGGCGGTCACCACTGATTTTTTCTGTAAATGCCCACCATTTATGATAAGCCCATACGTCAAACTTCTGTGCTATCAAATACACAACAAAACTTGCAATCATCATACGTGGTGTAGATGAAAAAATTTCGTTAATCGATGAAAATGCCCAATCACCTGCACTTGGCGTATATAACAGCCAATACTGGCTTACGACAATAAAACTTAAAGAAGTCGCAATTCCCACATTCACTGCTTTCTGTGCTTCCTTCTTTCCATAAATCTCACTCATAATATCTGTCACCAAGAATGTAGATGCAAACATTACATTTCCAAGTGTCTGTTCCATGCCAAATGCATTAACCAGAATCAACACTTCAATATTAGCTGCAATCGTTGCAAGCACTGTAAAGGTAAGCAGCCCTTGTTTTCCAAACATCCAGAACCATGCAATTAACAGTCCATAATAAAATACAATACTCCCAATTAATAAAATTTCATTTGATATCATTCTTTTCTCGCCCCTACTCCAAAATCTACATTATTTAATAAAATATCTACTCTTTTATTATCTTTATATATTGGATATACTCTTTTTTTAAATTCATGAATTACTACATAATTTGGTTTGATTTTCGTTGTATTTTCCACCATAATATTTACGCAGACCCGCTCAAAATTCGATAATCCAATCTCGATATCCTGCTGCATGGACTCTGCTGTCTGACCGCTTAATCCCTGCAGCAGACACACTTCATCAAAATACTTGGCAATATCAGATACCTTATCCGTATCAATTCCTTTTTTCAGAACATTCTCGCGAAAATCTTTGTCAAAAGATTCCACTCCAATTTTTATTTTTAACTCAATTCCCTCTTTTTGAAACCGCTCCCGCATGGAAGGAATCCGTTCCCGGAACAGCCAATGACTCTCAAAATGCAGCATATGGATATCCTTTTCCTTACAGATTTGAATTATTTTCTCAAATGTCTGCTCATCCAGTTCAAAAAAGCTTCCGGAATTGATGATTTCCAGATGATGATACATTCCGGTTACTTTAGAAAGTTCCCGGCAGTTAAGTGCATAATTTTCCTCTTCATTTTGGTCAAAATCCAAATGATAATCGCAGAATGTGCATCTTCTCCAGACACACCCGCTTCCCCGAAGCAGCACAATTTCACGAGGATTCTTTTCGGTAATCACCGAATAGCGCTCCATTTGTGTTTCTTCTTTCATATTTTCCTCCAGTTGGACATACAAAAAAGGTACATATGATCATTCACATATGTACCCAAATAGAAATAACTGCAAAACAGTTATTAAGGTCCATAGTTTTATTTTTGTGGACAGGATGGTTACGAACTGTCCTATTTAATTGGGCTGAAAAATCAGCAAAACTTATTATATCATGTTTTTCAGTATATTACAAGATATGAGGTTTTCTCACACTAAAAAGGACTGCTACTCTCGTAACAGCCCTTTCTTCCTAATTGGATTTATAATAGACAGTTAATGCAATCACTGCCATCTCAATCTGAAAAATCAGTATCGCCGGAATTCCAATGAAAAACTTTGAATGCTTTGTCTTATGACGGAAGTGAAACATTCCAAAAAGGGAACCAATACTACCACCAAATAACGCACAAAGTAAAAGCTTTCTCTCTGGGATACGCCATTCATTCTTTACTGCACGCTTCTTATCTGCTCCCATCATAATAAATCCCATGATGTTTATCAGCAGCAGATAGACAACTATCAGCTTTTCCATATCTATTTCTAATTACTCCGTTTCTTCTGGAAGTACAGTCTGGATGCAGAGCTCATCTAACTGTTCCTGGTCAACGTAATCAGGTGCATTGGACATTAAATCTGATGCATCTTTTACCTTAGGGAATGCAATTACATCACGGATGCTGTCCTGTTTTGCCATTAACATAACCAGACGGTCTAAACCGTATGCAAGTCCAGCGTGTGGTGGTACTCCGTATTTAAATGCGGTTAACAGGAATCCAAAACGATCATGGGCAACTTCTTTGGATAAACCAAGAACCTCAAACATTTTTTCCTGAATGTCATTCATATGAATACGAACGCTTCCGCCACCGATTTCAACACCGTTTAATACAATATCGTATGCTTTCGCACGAACTCTGCCTGGATCAGAATCAATATACTGAATATCTTCTTCCATAGGCATTGTGAATGGGTGATGCATTGCCATAAATCGGTTTTCTTCATCAGACCATTCTAATAATGGAAATTCTGTAATCCAAACGAAACGGTATTCATCTTTATGAAGAAGTCCCTGTTTTTCAGCGATTTCTAAACGAAGAGCACCTAATACATTCCATACAATTTTATTTTTGTCGGCTGCAAATAATAATAAGTCTCCGGCTTTACCATCCATTTCCTTAATTAATGCATCCATTTCTTCTTCCTTCATGAATTTTGCGAAAGAAGATTTTACTGTGCCGTCTTCATGAATTGCAATATATGCAAGACCTTTTGCACCATAACCTTTTGCAAAATCAACTAATGCATCGATTTTCTTGCGAGGCATGTTTCCTTCGCCTGTTGCATTAATACCACGAACGCTTCCACCATTTTCGATAGCACTCTTGAATACAACGAACTCAGAGTCTTTTACAACATCTGTTACATCATGAAGTTCCATACCGAAACGTAAATCTGGTTTGTCAGAACCGAAACGATCCATTGCTTCCTGCCAAGGCATTCTCTGGATTGGAAGTTTAACATCTACGTCCAATACTTCTTTGAATAATTTTGCAAGGAGTCTTTCGTTTACGTCCATAACATCATTTTCATCTACGAAAGATAATTCCATATCAATCTGTGTAAATTCAGGCTGTCTATCAGCACGTAAATCTTCATCACGGAAACAACGTGCTAACTGGAAGTAACGATCATAACCAGAACACATTAACAGCTGTTTGAATAACTGTGGTGACTGTGGCAGTGCATAGAATGTTCCCGGATGTACACGGCTTGGTACTAAATAATCTCTTGCACCTTCTGGAGTACTCTTACAAAGGATAGGTGTTTCGATTTCGAAAAATCCTTCATCTGCAAGGAACTGTCTTGTTAAAGTAGCCACCTGGCTCTTCATCATAATATTTTTCTGGATATCCGGTCTTCTCAAATCCAGAAAACGGTATTTCAAACGAAGCTCTTCTTTTGTTTTTGAATTTTCTTCGATTGGGAATGGAGGTGTTTCTGCTTCGGAAAGAATACGAATAGATTCTGCACGAACCTCAATATCTCCAGTCTTTAAATTTTCGTTTATACCACCGGCACGTTTAAATACTTTACCAGTAACCGCAACTACAAATTCCGCTCTTAATTTTTCTGCCTTCTGAAAACTTTCACTCCCGCAGTCACTTTCTTCAAAAATAATCTGTAAGATTCCAGAACGGTCTCTTAAATCAACGAAAATAATTCCACCTTTATTTCTGCTTTTCTGTACCCAGCCCATTACTGTAACTGTTTCGCCAACATTCTGGCTGCTTACTTCGGTACATCTGTGGCTTCTTTTCAGGCCCGCCATTGATTCTGCCATGTTTTTTTCCTCCATTCAATCGTTTGTTATTTATTTAAAAAGTACTTGCTGATTTCATCTAATGCAACTTCTGTCTGCTCATGAGTATCCATATTTTTGATAACAGCTTTGTTATTCGCAAGTTCGTCAGCACCAATAATAACTGTATTTTTCGCATGAATTTTATTTGCATATTTCATCTGGGCTTTTACGCTTCGATCCAAATAATCTGTCTCTACCACAATGCCATTCATACGCATTTCATTTACAATGCCATAAGCTTTTGCCTTGGCATCTTTCCCAAGAATACCAACATATAAAGTAACCTCTGGAGCTGGCTCTAATTCTACTCCTTCTTTTTCCAGGAAGTAAATAATACGCTCTAATCCCATACCAAATCCAACCGAAGGGATATCCTGTTTTGGATCAATTTCATGAACCAGATTATCGTAACGTCCACCTCCACAGAGTGTAAATCCTTCCGAGTTTACAAACTCAAATACAGTCTTTGTATAGTAATCAAGACCACGAACAATTCCCGTATCTACTTCATATGGAATATTTAATTCTTCCAGTAAAAATTTTAATTCTTCAAAATGCTCTCTACACTCGTCATCCAGATAATCAATTGTCCGAGGTGCATTTGCAACGATTTCTTTACAGGCTGGTACCTTACAGTCAATGACACGAAGAGGATTTTTCTTCATACGCTCCTGACAGGTTGGACATAAATCATTTTCATATTTCTTTAAATAGGAAAGAAGTGCATCATTATACGTTTTACGGCAGCTGCTGCATCCAATGCTGTTAATATGAAGTTTTGCGTCCTTTAAACCAATTTTTTTAATAAAGGTTGTAATCAGTGTAATTAATTCTACTTCTGCAAGAGGACTCTTACTTCCTACAAATTCCACTCCAAACTGGTGATGCTGTCTTAAACGTCCACTTTGTGGCTGTTCATAACGAAATGCAGGTGTTACATAAAACATTTTTGTTGGTTGGCTTTCTGCATATAAGTTATTTTCCAGATAAGCACGGATTGCACCAGCTGTTCCTTCGGGTTTTAATGTAATGCTTCTATGTCCTTTATCTTCAAATGTATACATCTCTTTCTGTACTACATCCGTTGTTTCGCCAACACCTCTCTGAAATAATACCGTATGTTCAAAAACAGGGGTAATTACTTCTTTTATGTTAAACGTCCGGCAGAGTTCCCGCGCTGTATTCTCAATTACAGTACGTTTGTGCATATTTTCACCGAACCAGTCCTGCGTTCCTTTTGGTCTTTGCGTAATCATGTTGTTCCTCCTTCAATAATAAAGACTGTATACTGCTTTTATCTTGTATTAATTTTTTTGTCTTTTTAAAATTATCTGAATTTATAAATCTTTGAAATGCCAGAAATACTTTCATATCGAAGTTTTTCACTTCGTCTATCATAAGTTCCACAGCTGTGTCAATATCAAATGCCTCCCGATAAGGCCGGTCGGAAACCAGTGCTGCAAACACATCACAGACACGTAAAATCCTCGCCCCAAACGGAATGTCATCTGCCTTCAAGTTATCTGGATATCCACTTCCATCATAATTTTCATGATGATGATAAATGGATTCCAGAATAAATGGATCATAATTCTCTTTCTGCAAAATCTGATAACTGAACTTTGAATGCATTCTGACATACTTCATTTCTTCAATCTTCAATGTATCTTTACTCCTGCCATACAGATATTTGCAAAGCCTCAGCTTTCCAATATCATGCAGAAGTCCTGCTGTCGCCATTTCATGGCAGAATAACCCATTTTTTCCAAGCTCCTCTGCCACGTTATAAGCTAAATTACTTACCACAATTCCATGATTGATGGCATAAGCCAAATCCTCATAGACAGCCTTAGTCATCTGGCTGTTATCCTCAAAAACCTGTTGTTCAGATAAATCCATTGTATTCCCCTTCTATGAAGTCCTTTTTACGAAGAATCATTTCATCGATTCTGTTAACATATTCCCTAACATTTTTAACATTCTCAATACGCTGAATTCTTCCGCCTTCCGGAAATACAAATTTAGAGCAAGCTCCTGCTCCAAGAGCCAGTATCGTATGCTTTTCTTCCATGATTAGGATATTATAAAGTCCTTCTTTTCCCTCTTTGGCATACCCTACGTTCTCGCGGCTTGAATTTTGGCTGCCCGTTGTATTTTTCTGTCGATAGAGATAATACGGCTTCATATCATTTTTCTTTGCATAATCATAAGCCAATTCTATCATCTGGTCAACGTCCCCAAAGGTAAATTCACCATATTTACTCTTTTGCATGTTTAACATTGCTGCCCGTTTTAGTACTAAAGAATGCATCGTAATGCTGTCTGGATTAAGATTCTGAACCATGGAAAGCGTATGATTTACATCCTCTGTTGTTTCATTGGGAAGCCCTGCTATTAAGTCCATATTAATATTATCAAATCCCGCTTCCCTTGCCATATGGAACGTATCCACTACCTGTTCTACCGTATGATGTCTTCCAATAATGTTAAGCGTTTCCTGCTTCATGGTCTGCGGGTTAATGGAAATCCTGGAAACCTGATACTTATGAAGCACCAGAAGCTTGTCCATAGTAATGCTGTCAGGACGTCCTGCCTCTACAGTAAATTCTTTTACATTGGTAAAATCAAAACTCGCTCTGACTTTTTCCAGTAATCGTTCGAGCTGTTCCGCAGTCAGTGTTGTCGGAGTCCCTCCGCCAATATAAATAGTTTCCAATTTCTTCTTTCCAAGACATCCTGCTGCATATTCAATTTCTTTGAATAATGAATTCAGATATTCTTCCACATAAGAAGAAAACTGCTGTAATGCAAAGGAAGTAAAAGAACAATACAAACAAGTAGTCGGGCAAAATGGAATTCCAATGTATACACTGTATCCATTTTTATAGTCTAACTGTGCAAGAAGTTCTTTTTCCTTTGTTACGACTTCATAGCCAAGCTCTGCTTTCTCTGCTGAACTATGATAATTTTGATACATCTGCTCTACAACCGCTTCCTCATCCAGCCCCTGTTCAATTAATTCCATTACCAGTTTTGTTGGACGGACACCCGTCAGTGTTCCCCATGGAAGTGTTTTCCCAGTTGCTTTGGCAATGGTATCATACAACGCAAACTTCACGTTATTTTTAAATGCCCTGCCACTATTCCGATCTATTTCCCGTCTGGTACTGACTGTCTTGGTTCCATTTTCCACAAGAGAAACTTCAACACTGTCTTCTAATAAAAGGATATGGACATACTCCTCTTCTTCTCCCGGCTCACCAACCTGCAGTACAGGAGATTCCACCGGATAGAAAGCTTTTACCAATGCCTGTATCTCATATGAAAATATATCTTCCGACATAAAAACAAACATATTTCATCCTACCTGTCTAACTAGAAATCCAAATCACTCATATATGGATTATTTGCTGTTTCATATCCGATTGTTGTAGCTGAACCATGCCCTGTAAATACATAAGTCTCTTTTGCTAAAACAGCCAGTTTTTCTTTTATCGATTTTAAAATTGCACTGCTGTTACCAGTTGGAAGATCTGTTCTTCCAACTGATTCCATAAATAAGGTATCACCACTAAACAGTGCACTATTTTTCTTAAAGTAATAACACACAGAACCGTGTGTGTGGCCTGGTGTAAACAATACTTCTGCTTCAAAACCTGCCAGACTAAGTTTCTGTCCATCTTTTACCAAGACAGCATCAAACACCGTTATCGGCTCACCGCCACTCATGCCAGAACAATTTATAACGGAGTTTTCTAACACATCCTGTTCTGCTTCGTGTGCATATACATCCACATGAAATTCATTTCTTACCTGGTTTACCGCACCGATGTGATCAAAATGACCATGTGTCAAAAGGACTGCTTTCACAGCAAGTCCTTCTGACCTTATATAAGAAATAATTTTTTCTGCTTCTTCACCTGGATCTACAATGATGGCTTCCTTTGTCCGGATATTACTCAGAATATAACAGTTTGTCTGAACTGGTCCAACCACAATACTTTTTATTTTCATTCCATTTAATTCAAAATTATCCTGCATTTCCTGCTCCTATCTATATCAGCCGGACGTTCTTTCAATATCCAGAACGCCTTCAATTTTTCTAATCTTACTGGTAATTACACGAAGCCGCTCCACGCCTTGGATTTCAAATCCTACGCTGATAGTTGCCGTTCCCTGCTTACTCGTACGAACCGTCATAGAAGTTACTTCAATATTGTCTTCTGTAAATGTCCTGGATACGTCTACAAGTACACCGCTTCGGTTCTTCGCATAAATCTTAATTTCTGCTGTATACAGTTCATTATCTGATTTAACAGAGTTTACACTCCACTCTGCCTCTATCAGACGCACTCTGTCCTCTTCCGGAAGCTGTAAAATATTAATACAGTCAGTACGGTGAATGGAAACCCCTCTCCCACGGGTAACAAAGCCAACGATTTCATCCCCTGGCACTGGACTGCAGCATTTGGAAAAACGTACCGCAATATCGTGAATTCCTTCTACGACAATACCACCCTTGGATTTTCCAATAGATGCCGGCTTGTTTTCTTTTACTTCCTGCACCGTTTCCATTACACGTTCATCCGTTATTTCTTTTCTGTGCTTCTTTCGATAACATTCCTGAAGCTTATTAATTACCTGTCCCTCTTTTAATCCACCATGACCTAATGCTGCATATACAGAATCCCAGTCACGGAATCCATATTTGGTCATACACTCATTCATAAATTCCGGCTTTAATAAGTCACTAATCACAATACTTTTTGACTTACAATACGTGTTAAGCATTTCTTTTCCACGTACAATATTGTCTTCCTTTAACTGTGTCTTAAACCACTGGTTAATCTTATTCTTCGCCTGAGTACTCTTAACCTGAGACAGCCAGTCACGGCTTGGTCCTTTGGAATTCTGAGAGGTTAATACCTCAATACGGTCACCATTTTGAATCTGGTAATTAATATTTACCAGTTTTCCGTTGACACGGGCACCAACCATTTTATTGCCGACTGCACTATGGATGCTGTATGCAAAATCCACAGGCGTAGAACCAGTTGGCAGGTTCTTCACATCTCCGGAAGGCGTGAAACAATACACACTTTCTGAGAATAAATCCAAGTCACTCTTTAACAGACTTAAAAATTCCTTATTATCAGACATATCCCGCTGCCATTCCAGAATTTGTCTAAGCCATGTCAGTTTTGCTTCTTCATTGTCCTTCGTGTTCTTTCCATCATTACCTTCTTTATACTTCCAATGGGCAGCAATACCATATTCTGCTGTCCGGTGCATTTCGTAGGTTCTGATTTGAATTTCAAAAGGCTGTCCGTTTGGTCCAATCAGTGTGGTATGCAGAGACTGATACATGTTCTGCTTCGGCATCGCAATGTAATCCTTAAAACGTCCAGGAATCGGTTTATACATTTCATGGATAATACCAAGGGCTGCATAACAGTCCTTTACCGATTCTACAATAATCCGTACCGCAAACAGGTCATAAATCTGCTCCAATGTCTTGCCTTGATTCATCATCTTACGGTAAATACTAAACAAATGTTTTACTCTTCCGTCAATATCGGCCTGAATATTAGCATTCTTAATATGATAGCTGACTTCGTCTACAATCTTCTTTATAAATGCTTCACGGTTGCTTTTCTTTGCCTCGATTTTCTCTACCAGTTCCTGATACATCTCTGGTTCCAAATACTTCAGAGACAAATCATCTAATTCAATTTTTATTTTCGAAATACCAAGACGCATCGCAATCGGTGCGTAAATATCCATGGTCTCTCTTGCTTTTTCCCGCTGCTTCTCTGGTTTCATGTACTGTAAAGTTCTCATGTTATGAAGACGGTCAGCAAGCTTAATTAGAATAACACGGATATCCTTTGCCATAGCCAGAAACATTTTTCTTAAATTTTCTGCCTGAAGTTCTACTTTATCTGCCTGGTAATTTAAATTTGTAAGCTTGGTAACTCCATCCACTAAAAGTGCGATTTCATCACTAAACTGCTCTTTCAGATCATCTACCGTACAAATGGTATCCTCTACCACATCATGAAGGATTCCGGCTACAATTGTTTCCTTATCCAGCTCTAATTCAGCAAGAATAATAGCTACACATAAGGGATGAATAATATAAGGTTCCCCTGACTTTCTAAACTGATCTTTATGAGCAGTATGAGCAATCGTATACGCCTTTTCAATCATGGAAAGATCGGCAGACGGATGATACATTCGAATCGTTTTTATTAATCTATCATATAAAATTTCCGGTTTTGTAAAGTCTTCTGGTGTAGACAGACTGGCATGATCTTTTTTCGCAATTTTTCTCCCAAAATCTATTCCATTGCCAATTAAATCCATGATTTCACCTCCAGTTTTGAATATTCTATTATTATAATAAGAATCCTATAAAAAATCAATGAAATTTCCGGTTCGTTACAGTTTGTAAGCTTTAAATTTCATGAATGAAAATGCCGCTCCTGAGTTTTGGTTCAAACCAAGTTGACTTTGGCGGCATCAGTTTCTTCGCGTCCGCAACCTGAAACAGTTCTGTAATAGAAGTCGGATACATAGCAAAAGACACTTTCATATCGGAATCTGCACGCTTTTCCAATTCGGATAATCCACGAATACCACCAACAAAATCAATCCTTTCATCGGTTCTTGGATCTTCGATGCCAAGTACTGGTCCTAATAAATAGTCTTGAAGTAAAGACACATCTAATGATTTTACAGGATCAGTAATACTCTTTAACTCATCATCTGCTGTCAACAGATACCATGTTTTATCCAGATACATGGTAAAGTCCGCCTTTTTCTCTGGTGAAACTGCCTTTGTACCGATTTCTTCTATATTAAAATGTTCCTTAATTTTGTCTAAGAACTGCTCTTTGCTGTAACCATTCAAGTCTTTTACTGTCCGATTATAGTCCATAATCATCAGCTGGTCATGTGGGAATAACACAGATAAGAAATAGTTAAATTCTTCTTTCCCCGTGTATCCTGGATGCTGTTCTCTTCTTTTAAGTCCTACCTTGACTGCGGAGGCTGCCCTGTGATGTCCGTCTGCAATATAAATACTTCCAATTGATGCAAACGCATTCTTAATATCCATTATTTGTTTATTATCCTCAATTTTCCAGACATTATGCGTTACGCCGTCTTCTGATGTAAAAGAATACAATGCTTTTTCTTTCTGTACGGCGTTCACAATCTGGTTAATCACGTCATTGGAACGGTATGCCAAAAAAATTGGTCCTGTCTGGGCACTACAGGTATCTACATGGTTAATTCGGTCTGCTTCCTTATCCGCACGGGTATTTTCATGCTTTTTTATCACATTATTCACGTAATCATCAATTGATGCACAAGCCACGATTCCAGTCTGGGAACGGCCATTCATAATCAGTTCATAAATGTAATAGCATTCCTTTTCGTCTTTTACAAATGTCCCATTATCCATCCAGCTATGTAATATCTCGGAAGCCTTCTGATAAACGCATGGTGCATACATATCCATATCGTCATCAAACTGTGTTTCCGGACGGTCAATATTTAAAAAGGATAAGGGTTCTTTCTTCGCTGCTTCTTTTGCTTCTGCTCTGTTGTAAACATCATATGGCAGGGCTGCTACTCTATCTACTACCTGCTCATTTGGTCTGACACATTGAAAAGGTTTTACTAATGCCATATTACATCCTCCCTGTTCTTATCTGATTCTTTTTACGATTATGCCAAATTCGCCCCATAACCGCTATAAAACACTTTAAAGTATAACACTTGATGTGGGGTTTGTAAATTACGGGTTGTTAAGTCATACACAATGTTCTATGAAAATATAAACAAGAAAATTATTTCCTTATATAAAAATAAGAGGGGGCTGTCGCCTTAACGATTAAAAAATCGTGAAGCGACAGCCCCTTTCTTGTTTTTATTTCACTATTCGAATATTCTTCTCGTCCCAATTACCTTCTGTTATTCCATCATCATTGTAAAGTTCGTAGCCTTTTCCTTCTGCTTTATAACCAATCAACTTCAGGCTATTATAATCAATTCTGCTTACCCTGTCAGCCTTTCCACCTAACGGAAGAATATGTTCTGGTCTTACAAACACAAGAACTTCTCCTAAGCCTGCTTCGATATAATGATGACCTTTTTCATATACTTTGGATTCATATTCTGATACACCCTTCATCTTCAGACAAAGCATATCTTCTGGCAGATACACATATCTTCCTGTGGCATTCTGCTGATATACGGGTGCAATCATAATACTTTCCCCAACAAGAAGCTGGTCTTCCACCTGATTTACATATTCATCCTCTGTATAAACAAAAGAAAGAGGCAGAAACATCATCTCATTTTTGTAAACGGCTTTCATATATTCGCTGTATAAATAAGGAACCAAGGCATATCTTAACTCCAGCATATTTCGAATAATATCTTTCTGTTTAAATTCATACAGTTCCTGATGTCTTGTTCCTATGGCTGCATGGTTACGGAATAATGGTGTGAACATTCCAAACTGAAGCCAACGAATCATCAAATCTTCCGTAATATTAGAACCAAATCCCCCAATATCCGCACCTGTATATAAAAATCCGCACATATTAAGAGATGGCATCATTTTTATATTTAGCAGAAGGTGGGACCACCAAGATGCATTGTCTCCAGTCCAGATTCCGCCATAACGATGAGCACCTATTGCAGAAGAACGAGAGAACATTAAAATACGTTTTCCTGGGACTAACTTTTCAAATGCCTCTTTGGCAGCTCTGGTCATATTGTAACCAAATAAATTATGGACTTTGTCATGACGGATTTTCTCTCCATCTACATTATGATAAAAACGTTTGTAATCGTCTGGATTATTAGCAATATTATTTACCGCATCACGAAGCTTAAAAACCGTATTAATATCCAGATTTTCTCCCTTAACCGAATCAATATAGGAAAATGCATCCTTTAAACCTTCCTCAGAGTAAAAAATAGCTGGCTCATTCATATCATTCCAAAATCCATCAATTCCTTTTTCCAGAAGAACATTATACTTTTCACCAAACCAGGCTCTCGCTTCCTGATTTAAGAAATCTGGAAAATGGCACTTTCCCGGCCATACTCCTGCAACAAAGTCTGTCCCATCTTCTCTTTTACAGAAATATCCATTTTGCTTTCCTTCTTCATAAATTTTATACCCGTCTTCTATTTTGACGCCTCCATCAATAATCGGCACCAGATGAATTTCATCCTGCTTCATATCCTGAATCAGCTGTTCAAAATCAGGGAACGTTTCACGATTAATCGTAAAGTCCTTATAAGCTTCCATATAATCAATATCCAGGTAAATGGCTTCCAATGGAAATTTCAACTCATCATATTTTCGTGCTACTTCTCTTACTTCATCCGAAGTCATATAACTCCAGCGACTCTGCTGATAACCAAATGCCCATTTTGGTGCCATGTAACTTTGTCCAACTAATTCACGGAACGATTTCACTATTTCTATCAATGAATTTTCTTCTATTATATATAAATCCAGATTAGAATCTGCTGCTTCTATTTTCAGTAAGTCCGTATCAGAATCCCCAATATCATATGTAATCGTGGATGGGCTGTCCAGAAATAAACCAAACATTTTTTTCTGGGAACTTACCATAATAAAATTGTGGGCTCCATAAAGAGAATGTTTCTCTTCCGTATGGCTGGAATCATCGGAACAGTTCGATATATAAGTAAATCCTCTTTTGTTTATTCCTCTTACATTTTCTCCTAAGCCGTATACAATATCTGTTTTATCCATATTATATTGTAGGATAATAGTATTCCCTACTGAAACCTGAAGATAATCCGGAGCAGCTGTCATCTGCTCTGCACTTTTTACTACCGCATCCGTTCTGAAAACGTTTCCATAAGATACTCTGCGAACCATGCATGAACCTCCTTATAAGCTGTTTTTTATTTTAGATTTAACTATGCTAAAAAATTATATCATTAATGGTTGACAATGAAAAGTAATTATATTAATATTAATATATGAACAATGGTTCATATGAAGGAGCGTTTCTCATGAGTGATGAAAAAAAAATAAAGAAAGAAAATTCAGCATATATCGAAACCTGTGATTTTCTCTGTGTTCATCCGGATGAGGTGCAGAAAGTCTACGACGAAATGCCAGCAGAAGAAAATCTTTACGATTTAGCTGAACTCTTTAAAGTATTTGGTGATACCACACGTATTAAAATCTTATACGTTTTGTTTGAAAGCGAAATGTGTGTCTGTGATTTAGCAAATGTACTGAATATGACACAGAGTGCTATCTCCCACCAGCTGAGAGTATTAAAACAAAACCGCCTGGTAAAATTCAGACGTGAAGGAAAGAATATTATTTATTTTCTTGCTGATGAGCACGTCCGTACTATGATTGACCAGGGTATGGAACATATTAATGAATAAGAAAGGAAATGATAATTATGAAAAAAGTATTTAAATTAGAAGATTTAGACTGTGCAAACTGTGCTGCAAAAATGGAAGAAGCGATTAAACAATTAGACCATGTAAACTCTGCGAGAGTTAATTTTATGACTCAGAAACTGACAATTGATATTGAAGATGCTCATTTTGATGAAACAATGAAAATCGTACAGAAAACAATGAATAAAGTAGAACCTGACTGCACTATTATTTTTTAATATTTGCAAGGGGGGGGCAAAATGACAAAAAAACAGAAAAAAACGCTTAAACTAATTATTTCCAGCCTTATTATATTTGTCATTACACTTCTACTTCCAGTCAATGAAAACATAAAACTGGTACTTTACCTGATTTCCTATCTGATTGTTGGACGGGAAGTCATTATGAAAGCCATTCGCAACATCCGAAACGGTCAGGTTTTCGATGAAAACTTTTTAATGATGCTGGCCACGGTTGGTGCCTTTCTAATCGGCGAATATCCAGAAGGTGCTGCTGTTATTGTGTTTTACCGTATCGGTGAATTATTTGAACAGGTTGCTGTTGGAAAGTCCCGTCAGTCTATCAGTGATTTGATGGATATCTGCCCGGAATACGCTAATGTAGAACGTAATGGTGTTATCGAAGAAGTTGATCCGGAAGAAGTTTCTATTGACGAAATTATTGTAATCAAAGCTGGAGAGAAAATTCCACTAGACGGCGTTGTAATCGACGGAAAATCAACCATCGATACTTCTGCTCTTACTGGTGAATCCGTTCCACGCAGCGTAAATATAGGAGAAAGCGTATTAAGTGGAACTATTAACCTGACAGGAATGTTAAAAGTAAAAGTAACGAAAGAATTTGGTGAGTCTACTGTTTCTAAAATCCTTGATTTAGTGGAAAACGCCAGCAACAAAAAAGCAGAATCAGAACAGTTTATTACCCGTTTCTCAAAATATTATACACCTGCAGTTGTAATTATTGCTGTGCTTCTGGCATTTATTCCACCGTTTTTTATCAGCGGTCACCCATTTGCCGACTGGATTCACAGAGGACTCATTTTCTTAGTTATCTCCTGCCCTTGTGCACTGGTTATTTCCGTTCCATTAAGTTTCTTTGGTGGAATTGGTGGTGCATCCAAAATCGGTGTACTTGTTAAAGGAAGCAATTATCTAGAGCTTCTTGCTAAATCAGAAATTGTAGTAATGGATAAAACCGGAACACTTACAAAAGGTTCTTTTGAAGTATCCGATATTGTGCCTGTGTCTCTTTCCAAAGAACAGCTTTTGGAATACTGTGCATACGCAGAATTTTACAGCACGCATCCAATTTCTCTTTCTCTGAAAAAAGCTTATGGAAAAAAAATTGTTCAGACAAGACTTTCCGATGTAGAAGAGCTTTCCGGACACGGTGTTTCTGCCAAGCTGAACAATGACATTATCCATGCTGGTAATGAAAAACTGATGAAAAAAATCGGTCTTTCGGTTCCAGTAAACCCTTCTGCAGGAACAATTGTTTATGTTGCAGTAAATAAAAATTATGCCGGATACATTATCATTGAGGATCAGATTAAAGAAGATGCAAAAAAAGCCATTACAGACATGAAAAAGAGTGGTGTAAAACGTATTGTCATGCTGACTGGTGACCACAAAAAAACCGCTGAGCATGTTGCCACAGCCATCGGAATTGATGAAGTGCATTCCGAACTGCTTCCTGGAGATAAAGTTGACCAGGTGGAACGCCTGATTAACAGCACATCTGCCAAAGGAAAACTCGTATTCGTCGGTGATGGAATTAATGACGCACCGGTTCTTACAAGAGCCGATATTGGTATTGCTATGGGAGGACTTGGTTCCGATGCTGCTATAGAAGCTGCAGATATTGTTATCATGACTGATGAACCATCCAAAATTGCTTCCGCAATTGCTATCAGCCGCAAAACACTCCGTATTGTTTATCAGAATATTATTTTTGCCCTTGCGGTAAAATTCTTTATTCTCGGTCTGGGTGCATTTGGTATGGCTACCATGTGGGAAGCTGTATTCGCTGATGTGGGAGTTTCCGTTATTGCAATTTTAAATGCAGCAAGAGCATTGAAAGTAAAAGGAATTCATTAAGCTTTAAAGGCGTGGCGAAAGAATTTTAAAATTCTTTCACCACGCCTCTTTTATATTTATACAGAACTAAAGTCATATACATATTTTTCACAATTTCTCAATATGATTTCTGATATAAGAACCAACCATTGCCTCCAGTGTTTTCTTCTTCTGTAAACTTTTATAATTCTCATCAAATTTCTGAAAGGGATACTTCCAATATAATATTTCATATTCTCTCTGGTTATAATAAGTAAACTGTTCCAAACTGTTTAAATCCAGTTTATTTTTATGTACAAAGTCATATACCATCTGACGATATGCCCCTGCATTTAAATCAGATAAAGCATCCAGCAGATACGGTGCCTGTAATTTACAGGATGCAAAATAGTTTAACATTCCTCCACGTTCCATTTCATGCCCAAATGTACCTGCACAATATACCGTTCTCTCAATATCGGTCATATGTAAAAGCATCTCTGGCTCTTCTCGATACATTCTGTAACGATCACGGATACGGTTTATAACTGCTTTCGTAAGCTGTTCATCTGATATATCTACCTGTTGTTTTGCTACTGTGTCTGCTCCTCTTTTCAATTCTTCACTGCAATGAAAAGAAATCATTCTTCCTAATACAAATACGACAGCTGCACCCCCGCACAATATAGCAAAACAGTTTTTCAGTCGCTTCAAATTCATCTATCCCCCTGCCTCTTTTTCCATAAAAGAACATGGCAGAATCCCGCCATGTCCATCATAAACCGCATAATCGTATCCTTCTATAACATAATTGAAATAATACAAACATGCTTTTCTTCATAATCTGAATTCTTCCAAGCTCCTCAAAGAAATGCTCTGCTTCCTTCGATTCTATATCACTATATGTCAATAAATTTCCTTCATAAAATAAATCATCTTTAAAACAGATTCCAATATCCTCCGGTGTATAGGCCGAAATTCTTTTTTCATTTTTTAGATGAAACCCCATAAATAAAAGAAAATGGGCTGCAAATTCTGAACAGGTATACGCTTTAAATGTACGAAAACCGTGAAACAGCGGAAACGTCAATGCAGAAAATAAATTGTATAAATATTCCGGATCTTCATAAATAGCAAGTGTAAAATCCTTTCCTGCCAAATACATTTCTTCTTCTACTTCCAGTCGATAAATCTGGACTGGTACATATTCTACTTTTCCCAGCGAAAAACGCTCTGGGAATTCTTTTACCATCCCTCCTACAATAGGAGTCTTATTCTGACATCTTGCAAATGAATACATTTCCTCCAGCTTCTCATCAAAAGCAATGGAAACGTGATTATAGTTTTGTTTTGCAACCTTACGGATAAGCCAGCCAAATTTGGTTGGTGTCTGGGACAAGATAATATAAATATATCTCTTCTCTATGTCCATATTTTTCTTCCTTTCGCAAAAACATTATATAATTGTTTATAAAAAATATTATAACATTTGTTTCGTTTTCTAACTAGTGAAAGTTTCATCCAAAAATCTTTCTTCAACTACAATAAGACTTTTCTATAACATAAAAATGGGTGCCGCATTCGCAGCACCCACTACACGTCCAAAAGGAACGCTTAATCCAAATTATTATTTATAAGAGGAATTTCTCTTAACTATATTTAAATTTTACTCCTATTTGTATAGATTGTCAAATTATTTTACATCTGTTATCCATATATCTTATAATATCTCCTGAAGGAAAATCTGTTCCATATCGGCCTGCAGGAATACACCTGCCTCAGTAAGAACTGCCTGTAATGCGTGAAATGTTTCCTGCATATTTTCTTTTGTTGCATTGGTTCCCATGTGACCGATACGAATTACTTTTCCTTCCAGTTCCCCAAAAGAACCTGCAATCATGATACCGAATTTCTGCTTCATTCCTTCTAAAATTTCTTCAGCACTTACCCCTTCGGGTACATCAAATACAGTTACTGTATTGGAAAATCCACTTTCAAGATGAAGCTTTAGTCCTGCTTGTCTGACCGCCTCACGGGATGCAGCCCCAATCCTGGCATGGCGTTCTAGCATGCCTTTGTCTGCCTTAATATTATCAAATGCCACACGAAGTCCATAAATATCGCTGATCGGCATGGTATATGGGAACCATTTTTTTTCGTAATAACCTTCAAATACCATTAAGTTGGCATAAAATGAAGCAATCGGTGTCTTTCTATTTTTCATAGCAGCTTTCGCATCATCACTAACAACAACAAATGTTAATCCTGGAGGTGCAGACACTGCTTTTTGAGAACCACCGCATAGAATATCTATCTGATCATCATCTACACGCACTTCTTCACCAAACATTCCAGATACCGAATCTACTACTGTCATAATGCCATACTTCTTTAACAAAGGACAGATTTTTGAAATATTATTTAACATACCACTTGGTGTATCACAATGAACCACTGTTGCATATTTAAAGTCATGATTTTCTTTTAAATACTCTTCCAGCTTTGTAACATCTATTTCATTCAAATAGTCTACTGTATATAAAACAGGATTTCCACCATACATGCTGACAAAATCTTTAAATCCATTTCCATAAATTCCGTTATCAATAATTAATACACGGTCACCCGGTTCGGTCATAGAAGCACATGCTGCTTCAAGTCCCAGAATTCCCTCTCCACCAAGAATCAAAGTTTCATTTTTAGTGTAAAGCAGTTCACTGATTAATTCACAGGTTTCTTTATAAAATTCACAAAATGTCACATCCAAATCCGGATTAGTGCATTCCATACTTCTCGCTTTTCGTACATTCTCCAACACCTGAGTCGGCCCTGGCGTCATAATTTTATACATCACGTAATCCTCCAATACTTTCTATCCATTCCTCTAACTCATTATTCTATCAGAAATTACTTTTATTCTTCCGGCAATAACAGCTACAATTACTGCTGCTGTAGCAACCTGAATAATATTTCCCGGTATCGACATAACCGGCGCAATCCAGTTTCCATAAATAATTCCTTCTGCTACATAATATCCTGCAATCTTTATTATAAGGGCGAGAGCCATTGCAAAAACTCTCCAGCCGAATTTCTGGTGTTTTTCTGTTACTGCTCCAACGATATATCCCATGAACCCTACAATCACGAATGTAAACGGTGCCCATAAGGTCCATCCGGAAAGCAAATCAAATGCTCCCATACCAATGCTTCCTGCTATTGCTCCAGTTTTCCTTCCATAGAGAATCGCTGCTAAAAATAATGGAACATTTCCTAAATGAATTAGCCCGCCGTTTCCTCCGAATGGCAGACGTATGTTCACAAATGCAGTAAATACATAAGTTAATGCAGTAAATACTGCTGCAATCACCCAAAACCGGATATCGGATCTGCCCATAATTTTTCCCTGTGTGTCCGCTACGCTGTTCTGTCTCATATTGACTCCTCTTTTCCTTTGTTTTGCAGTTCGCTTTTTTATGTACTGCTTTTATACTACTTTTTAATTGCCTATAAGCATACTTGCATTTTGGCTGTTTGAAAACAGCCAGTTTTGAATTATTTGAGGATACCAGATAATTCAAGATAGAAATATAATCTATTTTTTCCCTATTCGCAAACTTTATAGCATCTTTAATAAACCTATAACTATATAAAAATCCATCTGCAGTAAGAACTACAAATGGATTCTTCTACTACTCCATTACTTTATCATTTTCCAAAACAAATGCATGATAATCTTCCTTCTCTGTCCTATATTCCTTCCGTCCCAAAAGCATATTCGATAACTCTTTTTTTGTCTTAAATTTAGTAACCTGATATGGCATGAACGCACCTAACTTTTCTACAAAATAGTAAATACCTTCATCTGTTTTTAGTAAAATTCCACAATGACCAACATGCAGCACCTTTGCATCTGGATCATTCATAATTACACTGATTAGAGATACATTCCCCTTTGGAAATTTGACACCACGCTCTTTCCATGCATCTGGAAATGCTTTTTCATAGTCTTCTCCCACTTCTGCATCGGCAGCAGAGACTTCATGAAATAAAGCAATATAATCTTTCTTAGATTTTGAAAGAATTTTATATCTACTGTTACTTTCCAGTTCATTTATATCCCTCGTAAGATAAGAGCCCGAATTTTCAAGGCCTTTTGTCTTAATCTTGTCCTTCAATATAAGAAACGCTGCAATCCTGCTATTAGCATCGGTTTTTCCTTTATTTTCAGCCTCCCAGTTGCTGGATATCACCGAATCTTTATAATTCATTTTTTCTATTGGAGTCCACTCCCCTGTCAAACCAGCATTGCTTCCCACATCACGGTTAAATCGGTTGACCCACTTAAAAAACTCTGCAACATTAGACAGTTCTTCTTTTTCCATGATTTTTTTCACTTCTATTTCCTGATCATCTGCTTCAAATAAATTGGAATAGCAGTCTGTCTGCTGGTTTCCAGATGAAGTACCAGTTCCACCCGATGCCCCTGAAGTACTACATCCAGAAATCAGAACCATACAGAGCATTATTACCGATATAACTCTTTGCTTCTTCAAAAAATCCCTCCATTCTAATACTCTATCCATAATATTCCCACATTGAAGAATTTTTATTTCCAAATCCAGCATTATTTGATGTCACATTATGTCGTATTTAAGAATATTATATAGTGTATTCACCCATAAGAATACATCCATCAAAATCTGAAAGGGTAAAAACTATGTCACACTCAAAAAATTTTGAATCTTCCTTCCTTAGAGAATTTGATATTGAAACAATCTCCGTCCCAATTGTTTATAACAAATACGGGGACAATGACCCCAACGGAGTCATGTACGCCTTAAAAGAAGATGTTAATGACATTATTCAGGATGCTTATGACAAATTTAATATGTACCCTCCACAGCCTTCACCAAAAGTTGTTCCTCTGGTTCTTCGCTGTAATGAAGGTGATGTAATTCGGATAAACTTTCATAACTGCCTTCATGACACAAGAGCTTCTATTCATGTTGAGGGACTAAATTACAATGTTCTAACCTCAGATGGTGCCAGCGTTGGATATAATCCAGACACTACAACAAGTGATCAAATCAGCTACACCTGGTTTGCTGACCATGAAGGTACTTATCTATTCAGCGATCTAGCCGACCCAAGAAGCGGCGAATTTACAAATATTCATGGACTTTTCGGTGGAATTATTGTCGAAAAATCCGGAAGCAGATGGTTTGATCCCGTTACAGGCAATCCACTAAAAAGTGGTTTATTTGCAGATGTTTATTCTCCTGGAAAAAAAGGCTTCCGGGAATATACCGTATTTTTTCAAGATGAACTTGCTGTTGTTGATAAAGATGGAAATCCACCAATTGACCCTCATACCGGACTGAAATCCAGCACTATGGGTATCAGTTACCGTTCCGAACCAATGAGGAACCGTATTGTAAATATGGATACAGTTCTTGACAGACATGAAGCCACAAAGCATGACTGTGAAACTTTTGCAACTGTCACAGAGCATGGTGAAAATGACGGACACAAGGAACACATTGTAGTTGGAGAAGATGTAAGCATGAGTTCCTGGACCTTTGGAGATCCTGCCGTTTTCCTGTTAAATGCATACGTTGGTGATCCCGCTACGATGCGGCTTCTACATGCAGGTGTAAAAGAAACACATGTTATGCATGTGCACAATCATCAATGGCATTTAGAACCTGGAAATCCAAATTCTATCATTATTGATTCTCAATCTATCAGTCCACAGGAATGCTATAATATCGAATTTCTTTATGGTGCAGGAAGCCTGACAAAATCCATTGGTGATGTTATCTGGCACTGCCATCTATATCCACACTTTATGGAAGGCATGTGGGGGCTTTTTAGAATTTTCGATCGGCTGGAAGACGGAACTGGTATGCTTCCAGATGGAACACCTATTCCAGCACTGATGCCATTATTTGATCGGCCTTTACCGCCACCAAAAGATACACTTCACCCAGGGTATCCAAATTTTCTACCTGGAGAAACAGGGATTCGTCCAGAACAGCCTGCTCTTGGTGTCCTTCTTCCAGATGGTTCGATAAAACGAATTCCTACTCAATTAGAGGAAGCAAACTTCGTGAGAAATGCCGTTCCTGGTGCCTTATATTCCAAGACCTGCAAAGACTCACCGCCTTGTAAACCAGATAAAATATTTGAAGTTGTCGCTGTACAGTCAAATATTATCTATAATGAATATGGATGGCATGATCCACAGGGGCGCTTTATGGTTCTCCGAGAACAGGCAGAAAAATACGGCGGATTAGAAAAATATTTAACTCTGGTTAATACTGGAGAGATAAAAGTGGAACCTCTTATTATACGAGCAAATACTGGAGATTGTATTGAAATTCGAATGACCAATCTCCTGCCGGAATTTCTGGAACCCAGTCCATTTGAACCAATGACGCTGACAGATATTATCGGATTCCATATCCACCTTGTAAAATTCGACACAATTACATCAGATGGTTCTGCCAACGGATGGTGTAATATTGCAGGTGCTTTTACCTGCGAGACAACAATTGAACGTTTTTATGCCAATGAGGAATTAAATACTATATTCTTCCACGATCATTTGTTCCCGAATTCCCATCAGCAGCATGGTTATTTCGGTGCGTTAATCATAGAGCCAAAAGGAAGCACCTTCCATGATATTTACACTGGAGAACCAATCAAATATGGTACACAGGCAGTTATTACCCGAAGTGATGGAAGTCAGTTCCGTGAATTTGCATTAGCAGTTCATGACTTTGCTTATCTTTTTGACCGAGACAAAAAGGCACTGAATCCTCCAAAAGTACCTGGCTCCCATGATGATCCTGGTGTAATGGGTGTAAACTACCGCTGCGAACCACTTCGTGAACGACTATATGATGATGATATTGATCCTGCTTATATTTTCAGTTCCTTTGCTCATGGTGACCCTGCTACTCCAATTTTGGAAACTTATCCGAATGATGAAATTATCATTCGTTTATTTCAGGGTGCACAGGAAGAACAGCATTGTTTTAATATTGTAGGAATGCAGTGGCTTCGTGAAATCAAGGATAAAAAATCGACTCATACCGCATCTCAGACCCTTGGAATCTCAGAAGCATTTAATATTCACATTACCAAACCATATGGGGATGGAGATTATATGTATCACTTTGGTGGAATCGATGATATCTGGCTTGGTGCCTGGGGAATTATACGTTCCTATTCCACACCTTCAAACCATCTTCTCCCAATTAAATGCTCACGCCATTTGTCGAAAAAGCGAGCAAAACCTTCCAGAAATGCAAGAGTCCGTTCGTATGATATCGCAGCTATAAAAACGAATATTCAGTACAATCGATATGGTGACCACGACCCAGATGGACTGTTGTTTGTTCCACTGGAAGACTATAATGCTGTAATGCTGGGGCAGAAAGCACCAAAACCATTAATACTCCGTGCAAATAAAGGAGATATTATTCAGGTTACCCTTCATAACAAACTATCCTATGATGACCCGGTACCATACTTTAATTATCCAACAGTTCCACTGGAAAAAGAGCATATCCCTTCTAACCGCGTTTCCATCAATCCACAATTTCTGCAATATAATAATCTTATGGACTCTGGCATAAACATTGGCTACAACGGTATTGAACAGACGGTAGGTCCAGGAGAATCCAGAACGTATACCTGGTATGCTGATGAAGCCTATGGAACCTGCGGCATAAACTCTTTTGGTGATATCCGGAATCACCGATATCATGGACTATTTGGTGCTATTATCATTGAACCAGCAGGCTCATCCTGGGAAAGTGCGAACCCATATGTAAATCCAGATTACGAAGAGCAGGTTATGGTATTCGAGCCTCGACAGAAACCATTTTCTGAAAATGTAGTTTTCATTCAAAATGGAATCCGACTCCTAGACATTGATGGAAATCTGATAAAAACAGCTGCTGACCCAAAGGAACCAGACGAAGACGTTGATCCGGAAGACACAGTAGAAAAAGGATACAACTATCGTTCAGAAAGATTTTATAACCGGCTTTTAGTAGACGACCGTCCTTATCTTGTATTCAGCAGTACTGTACATGGAGATCCATCAACTCCTGTATTTCATGCATTCACTGGACAGCGGGTAGTCTTCCGTACAACCATGCTGGCAGATAAACCTAGAAACGTATCTTTCATAGTTCATGGACACATGTGGCCAGAACAGCCAGGCGATCCTTCCTCACGGATCGTACCATGTCAGGGACACATCAGTATCGGAAATAATTATGATATGGAACTGTTAGATGGTGCTTCTCTTCCAGGCGATTACCTTTACCGTTCCGGCAGTCTCCGCTGGGACATCGAATCCGGAATGTGGGGAATTTTCCGAGTGGCAGATGCACCGTTTGAATGCAGCTGTAAAAAGCAGAAACGTAAATTTATCTGCCGTATTCGTAAATTCTTTCATGACCATTTTCCATTTTCATCTTCTAGGTAGAAGCTAGTATCTAAAAAGACGTGTACAGAATCATTCTGCACACGTCTTTTATTTCGGATTCCACCTAAAACTCTGGTTTCTTTTCTACATGATTTAAAATATTCCATCGCACAAACAGTGCAACCAGTAAATTCAATCCACTCATTACAATTAAAATAGTTGAGATTTTTACGGAATAGCCCATAATGAAGCCAAGCAGCATCTGTCCAACTGGAATGGCTGCGGTTGCTGCTGCCGTGGAAATGGCAGATACTTTTCCAAGAAGCTCTCCAGGAATCTGGCTTTGAATATAAGCTGCCGTTACAATATTTCCAACACCCAAACAGAGCATGATTAAACTACCACATAAGGTCCAGATACCTGCCATAAACAAAACCATTCTGCCTGTCAGATTTTCGGAACAAAGAATGAGTCCACCGCCCATGCAGAAAAGTGCAAAGCACATAGGGTAATTCCATTTATGAACAGATAAAATCGGAACTCTTTTCGGATTTTTCGTAACAAACATACCACTTGCTATCATTCCTGCCACTAAAAATGCTTCCATAATACCATAAACTTTTGTTCCCAGCCCCCAGTCCGTGTTTACCATATATGGAAATAAAACGGTCGTTACCGGCACCAAACAGATATTTAACAAACCATAAGATGCAATAATTCCGACAACTGCCTTTTTCTCCTTCTGAAGAAACAAAAATGTTTCCTTAATTTCTGATTTTCCATTCTGGCGTTTTGCCGCCTTTGGTACATCAGGAATTTGAATAAAACATTCCATTCCTGCAGAAATAAAAAAACTGACTGCATTGAGCCACACAATTCCACAGACTCCTAATACGCTGTACAGCACACCAGCCAGAACCGGCCCGATAAAATTGGCAGATGCACCAATCTGGCTGACCAATCCATTTGCACGCACCAGTTCCTCTTTTCCTGCTATCTGTGGAATAGATGAAACTACCGCCGGATTATACATACAGGTGATTGCAGAAAGCAGAAACATAGTAATACAGACCGAGGGAACCAGATAATTTCCACTGCTTAAAATTCCCCCAAATAAAACCAGAAGAATTCCGCTGAAGCCATCCAGTACCACCATGATTTTCTTTCGATTTACCCGGTCAGCAATAATTCCTGCCAACGGTGCAAACAAAATATAAGGCAGTGTGGAAAAAGCCAGAATATTCGCAAACAGCGTAGCATTTCCAGTCAGTTCTAAAATATAAAGAGAAAGTGCCACCCTTTGGATTGCGCTCCCAAATAAAGAAACTGCCTGTCCTGCCAGAATTAATTTTAAATTTTTATTCTTCATCGTCTTTCACCAGTTCATAATCAATACAGATTGGATATCCCTTTTCTTCATTCTTTTGAAGAGCTGCTTCAATATGATACAGATTTCTCAAATTATCCTCTGTAATCACATCGCATGGGGCGCCTTCAAACAATACTTCGCCTTTTTTCATTCCAATAATATGATCTGCAAACTTTACCGCCTGGTTCAGTTCATGAAGCACCATGACAATTGTGGTTTTATTTTTCTGATTCAGCTTCTGCAAAAGCTCCAGAATTTCCAACTGATGAGATAAATCCAAATACGTGGTCGGCTCGTCCAGAAGAAGCAGCTTTGTTTCCTGTGCAATCGCCATAGCAATCCATGCACGCTGTCTCTGACCGCCAGAAAGACTTTCCACCAGTTTATCTTTATATTCATATACGTGGGTTTCTTTCATCGCCCAGTCTACCATTTCCAGGTCATGGATACTCATGCCGCCAAATGCTTTCTGATAAGGGAAACGACCATAGGAAACCAGTTCTTTTACCGTCAGGCCCTCCGGTGCTTTCGGACTTTGTGGAAGCACTGCCATTTTTCTTGCAACATCTTTGGAAGAAATCTTTGCTCGATCCACTCCATCTATCATTACTGTTCCGTTATTGAATGGAATAATTCCTGTCACAGCCTTTAAAAAGGTCGATTTTCCACATCCATTTCTTCCGATTAATACGGTTATTTTTTCTTCAGGGATCTGGATGTCCATATGAGGAATAATCACATTTTTCTCGTAGGAAACCTGAAGATTCTTTACTTCTATACTCATAGGTTTACTTTTCCTTCATCATTAAATATATAAAATAAGGTACCCCAAAAATTGATAAGGTAATTCCGACTGGGATTTCCAGTGGATGGAATAGGTTTCTGGATGCCGTATCTGCTAAAATCAACAGCACTGCACTAACACACGCCCCCGCTGGAAGCAGTAATCTATGTTTTGGTCCAACCAGCTTTCTTGCAATATGCGGTCCCAAAAGACCTAAGAATGCAATATTTCCAGCAACCGATGTTGCTGCTGCTGACATTGCTACCGCAAGTGCCAGAAGAATTCTGTTCTGCTTCTGTACCGATACGCCAAGACCCGTTGCCAGTTCCTCTCCCAGGCTTAACACATCCAGTTTATTATGCTGATAAACTGCCATAAAAAATAAAAGAAGTATAATGGGGAATACTATTCTTACATACATCCAGCTGCTTCCCCAAAGGCTTCCATTTACCCAGGTAAACACTTCGTTATAGCTTCCTTTAGAAAGTTTCAGCTGATACAATGTAATCAGGGCATTTAATCCGCCGTTCACACCAATTCCCACTAAAATTAATCTAGACGGCTCCACCTTTTTATTTTTCTGTGCCAGTCCATAAATCAAAAATGCTGCCAAAAAGCTTCCAATCACAGCAGCCAAAGGCATCACTACGATTGTATTCATATCCAGTGACGAATAATAGGTATTGGTTTTTAAAGAAATAAACAACACGACAAATAGTGCTGCCCCCGCATTAATCCCAATCATGCCAGGATCCGCCAGTGGATTCTTCATAACATTCTGAAAAATACTTCCTGCTGTGGAAAGTGCTAATGCTACAATGACTGCCATTAAAATTCTTGGCAGACGAATTTGAAATACAGCAAATTTCTGCATTTTTGTTCCCTGTCCTGCTAACGTTTTTAAAACATCCCATACAGACATGGAATAACTCCCACACATTAACCCAACTACTACAGCCGCTAAAAGGAGCAGAACCAGGCATATCATAATCCTTGTTTTTTTCTGTTTTCTCATACACTCCGCTCCCTTCTTATTAAAATTAAAAATACGGGAATACCAAGAAGTGCCGTAAACAAACCGATTGGTGTTTCATATGGCGTATTGACCATTTTTGCGGCAATATCTGCCCATACCAGAAGCGTTCCACCCCAGACAAAAGACAGGGAGAGAATTTTCTTATAATCATTTCCAGTAATCTTACGGATAATATGTGGGATAATCAAACCAACATAGGCAATATTTCCTGCTACCGCAACACATACTCCACAGATTGGCATTAAAAGAATAATTACAATCAGACGTATTTTCGATGGATTTACTCCAAGACCAATTGCCGTATCTTCTCCTAAACTGACGATATTGATTTTCTGGGCAAACAGAAAAATAACTGCCAGACAAAGTCCGCCAATTACCATAAGCCCTGCAACCTCTTTCCAGCCAATATTCTGAAAGCCGCCAGCAATCCAGAAAGCTAGTTCATAGGAACGATTTCCAATTATAGCAATCATAGACGCCAAAGAAAGAAAAAAGGTACTGACAGCCGTTCCTGCCAGCAGAAGTCTCGTCATATTCATAGATTTTGTGTTTCTCATACTAAAAATCAGAACCAGAATCCCGCCTATGACTGCTCCCGCAAAGGCTGCTCCCGTTCTTCCTATTATGCCGTTCATAGCTCCATATACATTTACTGCTGCAACTGCCAGAGTTGCTCCCTGGGTCATTCCCATAATGGATGGTTCCGCTGCTGGATTTCTTACGACACCCTGCATTGCCCCGCCGGCCGCCGCCAAAAGACCGCCTGTTAGTGCTGCTGCAATTGCCCGGGGAATTCTTACATCTCGGACCAACTGTTTTTCTAATACTTCCTCATAATGAAAAATACTGTCCCACACAACAGATAATGGAATCTGCTTCGTTCCAATGCATGTGGCAGCGGTAATTCCCGCTGCCATAAGCACTAGACCTGTGAACAGTATACACAAGCTTTTCTTATTCATTTATCTGCTCCATAATTCCCGCCACTTCATCTAAAAATCCGAGTCTTCCAATACAGCTGTAACCCTGATTAAAATATGGGCTTGCTGGAAGTGTAATATAGTTTCCTTTAGAAACAGCCGGCATGCTCTGCCAGATTTTACTCTCTTCTAATGCTTTTGTATCGTCATCTGTACCAATTACGAAAATATAATCTGCATCGATTTCTGCAAGGCCTTCATAAGTTACTACTGGAAGACTGATGTTTTCCTGCTCTGGCATACCTTCTGGTTTTGCAAGTCCCATATCTGTGTATAAGATGCTTCCCATACCTGCTGCGTCAAAAAGGAAAATCTGTCCACCGCTTGCTAATAAAGAAAGGTAAGTCGTGTCTTCACCATAAGTTTCTTTTAATTTATTTCCAACTTCTTTTGCTTTTTCTTCATAAGCTGCAAGCCATTTATCCGCTTCTGCTTCTTTGTCCATGATTTTTCCTACAGCCTGGATGTCTTCCTTCCAGTCGATCTGTGCTAATTGAATCATTACGGTAGGTGCAATTTCTGTTAACTGATCATACATTTTTTCCTGTACGCTGGAAATGATAATTAAGTCTGGATTTAATTCTAAAATTCCTTCTACATCCATCGTATCCTGCATGCTGTATCCTAAGATTTCTGCCCCAGAAAGTATATCTTCTAAATAACTTGGGAATTTTGTATAATCATACGCATCTGAATTTGCTGTTCCGACAACAGAATATCCTAATACAGATAAAATATCACTGTTACCGCTTAAATCTACAATTCTTTTTGGATTTGCCGGGATTTCTACTCTCCCCTTTGCATCTGTTACGGTAATTGTTTCTGCTTTTGCCTGGTTTTCCTGTTTGGAACCAGATGTATTGTCTCCACTTTTGCAGGCTGCCATCATAACTGCCATAATACCTGCAAGCACTAATAATTTAATTTTCTTTTTCATCTTTTTTCTCCTCTTGCAAAAGTTAGTTAATTCTAACTGTTGACATTATAAAAAGATTTCCGATCTTTTTCAATAGATGCACCTATTTTCATTATTTTAACATCTAATTGCATTATTTTTTACTTTGTGATATATTAATATAACTTTTTGAAATCATATTAAAACAGAAAGGATATTCCATGATTGTTACTTCGGCACAGGAATTTCGTGAAACTATGCTCTCTTTCTTAGAATTCCAAAAAGAAAGCGAACCATACTTCACGAAATATACCAATTTATCACATCCTGAATACGGATATTATTTGTTTTACGAGCGAAAAGAATATTATGAGTTTGGCATTGCGGACTATACCATCCAAAAAGACTTTTCTCTCTCCTTTGACAATCCCCAGAAATTAATCCGTTTCGGCATTGTCTCCAAAGGAACCACCCATTTTAAAATAAAAGATGCCCCTGTTTCCTCTTTCTCCCCGTCTTCATTTTTTGTTATCGAAGAAAATATTTCCGGGAAGCAGGCATGGAAAAAAGGACAGCATTTCCACGGTATAGAAGTGACCATTTATGAAAATTTCATTCATGAAATTATTGAGCCGATCTCTGGAGAGCCGTTTCCTTATGATGCTTTCTGCCTGAATGCAACTTATCGTTACCTTCCCTTGGAAATCGTTCATATCCTTCAAGAAATGCAGACATTCTCCGACAAAAATCAGTTAAGCCCGCTTTATCTGGCAGGCAAAATGATTGAGTCTATTGCCATTTTATTAAAGGAAATCAACGATAGGCAGAACAACTGCTTCGCCACCCAGCTGGAATACGCCGACTTTTCCATCGGCTCTGGGAAAAAAGTCCACCTTTCCTCAGAAGATATCCAAAGTATTAAACAGGCGCATAAAATCCTGACAAATTCTTTTAGCAGTCCGCCTACCATTGAGGCATTAAGCCAGCAGATTCTGTTAAGCCAGCAAAAACTAAAAGCTGGATTTTCTCATATTTACCACATGTCCATTGGAGAATATGTGACGTCTCTTCGAATGTCTCTTGCAGCAAACCTGTTATGTACGACCGAACTTTCCGTAGGAGAAATCGCAAAAGAAGCCGGATACGAATACCCGGCCAATTTTATTAAGATGTTTAAAAAGACGTATGGAAAAACGCCGTTTCAATTTCGAAGGCATGGGAAGTAGTTTCTTCCATGTCAGTTTCTTTTCTTACCTCATTTGAAAGCAAACTCTTCCTTTTTTACCTGCTGTTTTTCTATATTATCATATATATCAAAAGACAGATCTAAAAAACTATAAAACGCAAATATTAGCCTTCAACTGCAAAAAAACGGTCCTATTAAGTATCAAGTTTTATTTTGACTTTCCTTTTTTGAAAGAATCTCCCGAAGATACTTATAATCAATCTTAGACCGATGTTTCCGATCCAACGGTATCCTATCTATCTGAATAACCAAATCACTATGAAATTTTTCTTTTTGTTTACAAATTGCTTTATAAACTTCCTGCTCACAATCCACAACAAGAACCCTCTCTTCCGACCATTGCAGATAGGCAGCCTGTCTCACATCGAAGTTCTCATATATCCTACTCTCTTCCGAAAAAGGATAAAACACTTCCTGCCTATAGCAGACCTGTTCTTTGCAGCGACCATACAAATATAAAATTCCATCCTCCCTAATCTGTCCCAAGTCTCCGGTACGATGCCAGACGGTATCCTCTGTCTGAATCTTATTCTTGGCATTCCCTTCTCCATTCAGATAAGAACCTAATACATACTCTCCACTAACTACAATCTCCCCTGGAGTATCCTCAACGCATATTTCCTGAAACTCTTCGTTTGTCATATTGGAAGCATTGATATTTGGGTCATTTTTTATAATCTTCACTAGCATTTCTTCCACTATTTTTCCTCCTAACAGCCCTTTTCCTAATCGCATCGATTTTTTCTGCTCTTGTGTTATCAAGGCAGTATTAATCATTGCAATCGGCTCTGCTTCACAGCATCCATATAGCAGTTTTATCTGTGCATTAGGGAAAATCCGTTCCGCAGATTCAAGAAGATGATAATAGAATGGTCCACCACCAACAAATACTTTCTTGACGTTTTCAAAGAAAGTATTCTTTTTATCCATGCATTTTGCAAACTGCTTCAATAGATTTGGGGAAATAATCAGTCTGTTCACTCCTTCTTCCTGAATTTGAAGCACTATTTTTTCTATCTTTTCACTGTTCTTCTTAATATTTACCTCAGGAATTACCGTCTTCACACCACACATAGCATTAAGTGATGTAAATACCGGCATCACTGCGAAGTCTATCTCTCCCTCTCTATACAAAAAATATTTTTGAATAAGTTCCTGCTCTCTTTCCAGATATTGATATGTTCTTGCAATGCCTTTTGGGATGCCCGTACTTCCACTGGTAAATGTAATAAGAGCATACTCCTCCTGATAGTTTGCTACTCCTTCTAACATTTTTTTCTTAGAACCATTCCGAAAAAATTCTTGTATTTTCTTTGTCGAAGAAAGTCCTGCCGTTTTCACTAATTTATCCGCTAAAATTTCTGTCTTTGGAGCTGCAAACACCATTTTAGGTTTTACCCGTTTCATGCATTCTACTCGGTTTTCAAATGTCATATCAGAATCAAATAATACTGCTGTCGCTCCTACACTCCATACTCCATATAAAAAGGCATATAATTCAATACTGACCGGTATCATAAGAAGAATTCTCTCTCCTCTTAACACTCCAGACTCTATTAGTTTATTATGTATTTGAATTACCATCTGACAGAACTCTTCTTCACTCCATTGTCTCCCTCCATCGGAAAATAATATTTTTCTAGAAGACGCTGAATATCTCTCCTCCAGTTTTTCAAACCATTCTTTCATACAAATCCCCCTTTTTCTTTTCAGAATTCAAACAATTTCATCCATTATGGAAGCAGTCCCATTTCTAAACTAAAAAAGAGAATCCACAAACAGCAAATTCTTATAGATGCTTTTTTACATTTCCTTTCTCCTATCTTTTTTCCTGCCATCCAAAGTATAAGAAATATAATACCTGCTGCAACACTTCCTTTCTCTGCCATATAAATGCCTCTATATGTTTTAAATACAATACTCTGTCCTAAAAAAACGGAAAATACAAACCACAACAATCCCATCTTCTCTGTTTTTTGTGATTTCTTCTGTTTTGTTGAATAGATAGAGGAAAAAAGTGCAAGAAAACCTGTATATCTTCCTAAGAGAAAAACTGACAGTTCTGAAAAGTTCCATATTTCCTCATAATCTATTCCTATAGATTCTATCGCAAATACATCCAGTAAAAGCAGTATAAATTGATGAAATACTCCATCCAGATATTCATGTTTTTTCATAAACTCTGGATGGAAATACTCCTTTGTCATAAGTCCAAAATAAACCCAATTTATCATATGAAAGAAAATAAGTGAATGGTTAAATAGAATAACTGCTGCTGTCTGAACAACTATCAAGATTCTTTCTAACTGCCGTAATTCCTTCAAGGTAATAAGTCCTTTGGATATCGGTCTCTCTGGATAAAGTATTTTATCCTTTTCGTAATCCTTCTGCTCATCTACAATACGAAACAGCAGATAGAAAATAAAAATCTCCAGACAGATAAACAGATAAGTTAATTTTAAATGCGGAATAATTTCCATTCCTTGTCTTCTCATACAGAAACAAGCGTATTTTACAGTTCCAAAACAAACAATTAGTACTGCTGGAACATAAAACAAAAGGGGAAATCTTTCTCTTTGATAAATATACCATTTGTTATTTTTTATATTCATATCCGTAAATTTCCTTCTTAAATTCATCTATCCTTTCTGGGTTTATATTTTGATATTTTTCTACATCCTCACTCAAACGTTTCTGCGTTTCTTTGAGATCACGCATCCCCTCACGGACTTCAACCGCCATTTCTCCCGCTGACTGTGGATAGCTATGCTGGCATAAATGAAAATATTCTGCAATATCATGGGCACTACAGTCTGGATGTTTTTGTCCCACTTCCGGCTGTTTCCAGTTTAGACTTTCCCTTAGTTCACTGATAATCGTCTCTACATCATAAGGATGGTACATAAAATAGGACAGCATCTGTATTTCTGGAGCATCTGATATGACTCTTGCATCTTCTCTTTCTATTTCTTCCAACATCTTCGGCTCAGCTTTCTTTAACATCTGATGTGTAAACTGATGAAGTCCCCATGTCTCCTGGAACGGTTCCAGATACTCTGTATCCAGTGCGCGCTGCAATACCTGTCCTCTTGATCTTCCATTTATAATAATGGGAATATTTTTTTCTTTGGCAAGCAGTAAAGAATAATAATGCATCTGTGCAAAGCATACGGTGCAGAAATGATTATAAGTAAATGCTGCTTTATAGGTAAGTGATTTAAATTTATCATGGGATGGAGTAAATGAAATATAATCGACATCTAGTTTCTCCAAAGATTTTTTGATGTTCTGCCGTCCATATTCTGTCTGAAATCCATTATCATATGTAAATGCCAAAATCCGCATATGATATGTATTTTTTAACTTCCAGATTACATAAGTACTGTCCTTTCCTCCGCTGAATCCAACAAGGCAGTCATACGCCGCCCCTTTTGTCTGTGCCTGCATCTTTGCTCTCTGAATGATTTGTATAAATTTTTCCTCCAAATGAGGAAAATCCGTTAACATACTTTTATTTTTCTCATAAAAGGAGCAATAATTACAAACTCCGTTTTCATCTAGAACAAGATCTGGATATCCTTCCTCCAGTCCACATTTTTTACAAAAATTCATACACTAGACCTCCCTTTCATAAAGCATATAAGTGCTGCATATTTTTCCATGTGGCATCATATGCATGGTATGGTTTTTTTCATATACAAGTGCCATTACTGCCTCCTCCATCCCGTCTTTTCGTGCCTGCCAGGCGGCAAGATTCATACATAACGTTGCAATTCCCTTTTGATGAAATTCGGGAATCACTCCAAACGTCTTTAATATAATCGTTTTTATTTGTTCTATCGTATTTCCTTGTTTATAATCCGGAAATGCAATTAAAAATCCAACGGGCCGTTCTTTTGCCCATGCAATATAAATGTATTCTTTTCGAAAATAAGAAAGCAAAGGCTCATATCGAGCTAAAAACACCGAGTAATCAACCGGTACATAATAAAGATTTTTCACAAAGCACTGAAGACTGATTTCATAAATAATCTTAAGCATCTCTTTATCCGTGAAACCAGATGCATTCTGAATGAGAATTCCTTCTTTGTTATATAATTCCATTCTTTGTTCCTGAGGTTGTTTAAAATCTTTCAGGCTGGCAGATAACGAATGATATACCTGACTTTCTTTCCATCCAGCTCTTTTTAACCACACTCCATATTCCATAGGCTGATATGGCTCCATAAAAAATGGCATAGGACGTTCCATTTGAACAAGAAAACGATAACTGTTCCAAGTACTCTGATCCATTGGTCCTATTACTTTCTCTACCCCAATCTTTCTCATTTTCTGATATGCAGCATCAAAAAGTATCCTAGCACCTTCTTCATCTATGCAATGAAATTTCCCGAAGACTCCTAATTTCTCATGTTTTATTCCTTCCGGCACAGAATCTGTCCACCAGCTTATTTCCCCCACCTTTTCTCCACTACAGGTTAAAAAGAACTTCCCATTTTTGTTTTTTAATGTTTCTATGCACTGAAGCTGTCTATTTTTCATAAAATTCCTCCTTTGACTTAAGCATTTTTCTATTCCACAGAAAAGTCCATGTTAGAACTGCCAGTACTGCTTCAGCATTGATTACTTTCATACCAGCGGAGATTGCCATAAGACTCAATGGGACAAATATTTGAAACTTTTCAAAATCAAATAACTGCACCATCGATTTTCTTTTTTGTAGTACAAACAATACCATAAAAATGGATAATTCTAAGCATAGGACAAAAAGCATATAATTTACTCCAGAATACAGGAATGAAATAAGGCAGCTGTTTCCTAAAAGTGCTACTGTTAAAGGAGTTACTTTTCTATTCAGTAGGACAGCAAGTATTACTAAAATAATGGTTCCAAGGATTATAGTTAATATCACTAAATTTAAATTTCTTTCCTTCATATATATAAGAAGATAAAGATAGGCTGTTAATGGGACATTTATATTGTCTGTTCCTGATATGGAAGTGGCTTCTAATACGGCAAGACTAAAAGAAAATAAAATTGATGCTATAACTGAGTCACTTGAAATTTCTCCATTATAATACCAGAAACCTGCCATAAGTATCACGAAACAGCTCCCCATAAATGCGAAAAAACCAAGCAACGTTTTTCTTGTCTCCTCTCCTCTGTTTAAATACACTTTTCCATACTCTCTCCCTACAATAGCGGAACAGGTATCGGAAAATGTAATAATAAGAATTGGTATAACATAGTAAAAAGGATCCAACTTTGTATACACAGTTAAAATAATGACTGCAATAGGAAATAACAGTTCACCATAAGATTCAAACCCTGATGTCGTGTAAAGCAAGGAACATAATCCCATTTTTTTCTTGGAACGAATTCGAAAAATTCCTAAAAGAAGAATAAATAGAAATCCAACCAGAATAATTGCCATATAATCTTCTTTTCTACAAATAAATGGTGATATAGATAACATTGTTCCATTTATAACATGAAATACCTTTCTCGTATATCTATGGCTGATTTCATTTTCATATTTCTTTATAAAAAATACTGAAATAACCAAAACAACTAAAAAAATCAAAACTGTAATTTCCCCACTAAACATATTTCACTACCTCCACCAAAAAACGTTTATAAAAAAATGCTTTATCTTCGTTTGTCAGCCGTTCTGATTCTTTCCATTTCGTTTCTACTTGTTCTCTGAAATCTGATGGACAGTTTCGATCCACAAGCATATTCCAATAAGCCACCCTTGCATCCTTTCTAGCAGCTCTTAAAATAGCAGCATATATTTTCTTCATATTCTCTTCTGACATGTACTCAAATATATCGCTTAGATTAAATCCATCTACCGTATGTTCCTCTACACCTTCTAGATACTCTTCCAGGCACTCTTTCCTTATTTCCAGACAATCAATATTTTCCTTTATAGTATCAAAATTTTCTTTCCGAAGTGCATACGGAAGTGCATCATCACTAAAATTGCCAAGCATCAGATAACGCATATATGGATTGCTATACATAGGTACATTCAGAAATCCCTTTTCAAACCGCTTATAGGCATGCTTCGCAACATCATTTTTTACATATCTAAAAAAGGCTTTATCTCGTCCAATCTTTGCCATGACTCTTTCAGAAAAGAAAAAATGCATGGTGATTTTCCAACGAAATGTATTCCAGCTTTTATAATAAAATTTTCTTTGTTCCTCCATTGTCCTTTTCTGAAAAAAAGAAAGAATCTTCTTTGATTTAAAGGTCATTGGAAGTACTTTTTGTGAAAATAAGTGAAAATACTGTTCGAATTTTCCAACTCTAAAGTATCCTTCTTTTATGTATTCTCTATTTTCATCCCAAAAATCACGGCATTCTTTTGAAAGACCTTCTCTTACTTTCTGATAAATACTTTGTCTATCACCATTTTTCACTCCTGCCAGTATCATAAATTCGCCATAGCTCAATCTTCTATAAGCTTCTTTTCTAAGCTCCACACAGAACAGCTGCTGTTCATTTAAATCCAGTGCAACTACTTTTCTAGGGCTCTTTGATAATATTGCAAAAGAATTATCCCCCGCAGATGCAATAGAAACATACGTTCCATCTTTCTTTACCTTTAATGCTTTCAGCAGAATATCTGCGTCCTCCCAACATTGGGAGTAACGTATTTTTTTAAAATCCGCATAATTTTCAATTTCACTCTTCATTTCTATTACCTCTTTCAAGAATTTCTACAGTTCCTAATGAACCATCCACTCGAATCCGGTCTCCCGTATGAATTCGTTCTGATACATTTGAAACAGAAACAACCGACGGAATCCCCATTTCCCTTGATACAATGGCTGCATGTGATAAAAGGCTTCCACACTCTACAACAACTGCGCTTGCCTGATTAAACAGCATAATCCACCCAGGATCTGTATGATTGGCAACAAGGATTTCTCCATCTTTCATAACTGCATTCCTACAATCAAAAATAACTCTTGCCTTTCCTTCTACAATCCCAGGACTACAGGATATTCCCTTCATTAGCTCTGCTTCTCTTTGTTCTACACAGCTGCGGTCCTGTTTCTTTGCTTTTAATGCATTTCCGAATTTTCCATATATAGTAAATCTAGGTTCCTCTATCTTATTTCGATAGTTTTTATACTCCTCCTTTCTGGATGCCACTATCTTTTTCAAATCATAAACTGCACTTGTTCCATCAATAAAACCAAGAATCGTTTCCATATCCAGATAATAAATATCCTTTGCATCGTCTAAATCCTGTGTACTAGCCAAGCGCATTCCCATTTGATTGATAAGATTCCTAACATACCCAAACATTCTGGTTCTCTCAAATCTCATGTTTTCTCTATTCTTAACAAACCGACTGGCATTTTTATACACACAATAAAAAATCAATCTTCTAAGCGGATAGCCCTTTAGTTTTTTTCTTGCTTTTTTTCTTGCAGCCTCTCCGATTTCATCCGATAAATTATCTGCTGCACATTTTCTATGTCGAGCAGTCTCGCCAATTGTCCGATAAAGCAATAATGGATTATCTCTGACCGAGTCCGATTCTAACTTTAATTCATCCAGACACCGATCCCCAAACAGCTTCAGATATTGCCTTACCATACTATAAAGTTTTTTTCTCTTGTGCAGGGCATATTCGATTTCTCCGATAGTACCTGTCAGAAAAGTCTGAACCATCTCTGTATCATCTGCCGTAATCCTCCCCATTTCACCAATCATGTGTGCGGGTTTTGCACTGATGATTCCACCTTGTCCACAAAGCAAATCATTATGTATTCCGTCTTCCTTAATCCATTTCTCACAGATTTTTTTCAGCATCCCATGAAATATCATAGTAAGAAAGTCGTTTACAAGAGGTGCTTTCCATTGCTCTACAACAAAAAATCTGATTTTATAAAATCGTTCATACAGCTCATTCATTGTTAAATATTCCATATTCCTATGTGATACTGCCTTGTCGTTCATTTTATAAAATTTCTTCATGTTTTTTTCTAAGGTAAAATACTGTCCATAGAAACACAGACATGTTTTTATAAAACAAACCCGTTCCCATATCTTTTCAAAACCAGATGCCCCTTCCTCCTCTGAAATAGTAAATTCTTCTGGAAGTTTCTCTTTTACGCCCATCATCTGTTCCATAAACTCCTTATTAAACTTATATCCCGGAAGAATTGATATCATCTTATACCAAGAACGAAGATTATAATATACTCGTCCATTTCTTATAGCGATCATATTTTTAAATACTCTGAAATTCTTTTTAAGTATTTTATCTGACACACCAAATGTTTTACATAACTCTCTATATACGCCCTCATATGCATAGCTGATAAAAGAAAATGTCAGCGGCAGTGTCACTCCATTATAACTTTCTGCAATGTTACTATTGTCAAATATACTGCATCGCTCCTTTATCGGAACCACTTTTCCAAGAGAAGTAATCGGTCTGCTTTGAAGAAGATATAATTTTCCTTTTTCAAACGCCCACTCAATATCCTGATATTGCGAAAAAATACGGCTTGTCTTTCGTGCCAGTCTGGCAACTTTTAAGATCTGCTGTTCCGTAAGAACAGGAAGATTCTTTTTCTTGTCCTGTACTTTTCTTGTTACCACATGGCTTTGACTTACTACATGACATACATTTTTAGAAGCGATTTTCTTATCCGTTATTTTTTTTCCCTTTTCCACATAATAGGTATCTGCATTGGCTTCTCCATCAACCAATGCACTACCAAGACCATAAACAGCACTGACTACACTCGTGGTTATATCTGCATTCTGTGGATTTACAGCAAATGCAACTCCTGCACATTCTGATTTCACCATTTTCTGAATGATAACCGATGGCACTTCTGGCATCCCCTCCAGATTATTCTGCTGGCGGTAATATGCTACTCGTTCTGAAAAACCAGATAGAAAGCATTGAACAACTGCCCCCCCTAACTGTTCTTTCGTTCTCCACAAATATGTCTCAAACTGTCCTGCAAAGGACATACCACCGGAATCCTCACTGAGTGCCGACGATCTTACTGCAAAATAATCAGCAGGAACTAACGCAATTCTATCTTCCAGTTCCTTTTGAACACTATCTTTTAAATGGAACCCTTTTATTGATTCTTTAAATTCTGTCCAGTTTCCATCCTGATACATTTTTTTCTGTTTCTCTGATAAACTGTCAAAAAACGCATTGTTTTTTAAAACGATCCACTCTGGAATAGGCAGCATATAATCTTTTAACTTTGCAAAAGATGCTGCCTTTCCACCTAAAAAAGAATAGTCCTCTTCCTTAACGGTCTTATAATCTACTATATACATACTTATAGCATCCCTTCATTTTATTAACTTTGGATTTTTCCTTAAAATGATTCGATTTACTGTCTGAATATCTGTGAAAATATTATAGCGAACTGCTATAAACTGAGTAAATTAACAAGCTATCCTAATGTAGATAACAAGTAATAATAAGAAATTAGAATATTTCCTAAGAATTGCTGTTTCTGTTAAATTATGTACTTCTTGACACCTATTCTATCATATTTTTTTTCTTTGTACAAGACTTATCAAAAAGTCCGTTGTATATAAATTATAAAAATAGTCTGAGCACAAGACTCAGACTATTTTTACTATTATTCTTAACAGTACTTCTGCTCCAACCGCTCAAGCATCACCATATACTTCGCTGGAATGCCTTCCGATTTAGCATTTTTTTCCAGTTCTTTTGTTCTACGATCCACTTCTTGCTTAGAAGAATCTTTTAAATTATTTGCTGCAAAAGTATACACAACTGCATCTTCTTTGTCGATATGACGATGAATCAGATAAGTATATCCGGTTGCATTTGCAATGATATCCAGTCTCGCACCTGCACTCTGGGTCTTTTCATATTCTCTTAATGCTTTATCAAGCTCCATCATATGAAGACGTCCCAAATCATGCTCTACCAGCATTCCATGTGTTATAAGATTTTCTGCGACTTTTCCAAGTTCATCCTGCATGTACTGAAACAAGACTTTTTCTTCTTTCTTGTGATGATGATCGTCTGCATAATTTCTTACGAAATCTTTCATATCATCAAAATCGGCTACACAGATTTCACCATCCTGCATTGCCTGAAGGCTGGCATTTCGCATTACTGCTGCCATCCGTTTTATATTTTTATGCTCATCTACTAAAATATCAATTCCGTACATGTTAAGATACCTCCATGCTTATTATTTATTTCTTACAATATGATAATTTCCTGACTGATCCTGGGAATAAGAGAAGTCTGTGCCTGCAAGCATTCCTTTGACAAAGTCGCCACGGAGTTTATAATAGTCCACTACATTTCCATCATAAGGAATATAGTACTGCTCATGAATACACATTGAACGTCTGTATATCAGTTCATCTGCATTAGAGGAAACCAATTCATTTACATGGTCACAAGGCATACCATCAAGCAGCATATCATTTAACAGTTTGTAAACATCCTCAGCTGTTTTTAGTGTTCCCGCCAAACCTTTTTCACTGACAGCTTCCTCCCCTGCCAGATACATTTTATCTGACAGACGGGATACAGCAGTTTTATCCTTTTTTGAAACAGCAGTTACCGCATAGGCAAAACGTTCTTCCACAATATTCACCTGATGTTGAAGCCAGCCATGGATGTTAGAGACATCAATCATATCCTCAAGAGCACCCTGATGCAGTTCTCCGCAGGTTTCTTTCAGTTGTTCTTCTAAGTTTTCTACGAGATTTTCTACTTCGTTGAAGGCAAGCACCACCTGCACCATTTTTTCCTGTGTTATGATTTTATTGTATAGCCAATGGTGAATTGGTCCTAAAAACATGCTCATGATATTCTTGTATGATATTTATATAAGCTAAATATCACATTTCCTTTCTTTTTTATTTGTGATTTATAATACATTCAG
>CAKSBP010000002.1 GCA_934438135.1 uncultured Clostridium sp.
AGAGGTGGAAGTGCAGTAATGCATGGAGCTGACTGTTACTAATAGGTCGAGGGCTTAATCAAAGGGAAACGGATGAAGCTTTCAGTGTGTGGTTTTGAAGGTATGGAGATACAGGAAGCAGCCGAAAGGCTGTTTTTTTGTTGTTTAAAAATTAAAAAATTATAATGTTCATTTTTTGCCATGACAGATATGGAATAGAATAAGTTGATTTACATAATATAATAAAGAAAACAAAATCGAAATATGTCGTTAAAGTAAAAAAATGGAGTTGGCAGACGAAAAATGGTGGAAAAGTGAATCCCAGTGTGATATATGACACAAAGGATGTGGAAGCGTTATTTAGTTGAGTATTTTGCTCATTTAAATAAATAACACACAGAAAAGCACGACTAGGAAGGAGACTTAATATGGCAGACCGTATCGACATTATGTTTGAAGAGGTAAGTAATGACGCAGTCGTTGAAGTAGAAGCATCTGGAAGACATATTCATCTTTGTCAGAAGGATTTAGAGGCTCTCTTTGGTGAAGGATATGAACTGACACCAATTAAGGATTTATCCCAGCCAGGACAGTATGCTTGTAAGGAGAGAGTTACTATTAGTGGACCGAAAGGTTCATTAAACAACGTGATTGTGTTAGGACCGGTCAGACCAGAATCTCAGGTAGAAGTATCTATGACAGATGCCAATGTACTTGGAATTAAGGCACCAGTGAGGATGAGTGGAGATATTAAAGGAACACCAGGAGTGACTGTATCCAATGGAGATAGGTCCATTACACTGGATGAAGGGTTGATTGTTGCACAGCGTCATCTTCATATTACTCCAGAAGATGCGGAAAGATTTCATGTTAACGATGGTCAGGTCATTAAGGTCAAGGTATGTGGGGAGAAAGACAGGGCATTGATTTTTGACGATTTAGTAGTAAGGGTCAATAAAAACTTCCGAACCTATATTCATATTGATTACGACGAAGCAAACGCGTGTGGATTCGTAAAAGGAATGAAAGGTGTGCTTTTTCAGTAACTGTTTTATAAGAACAGAAATGGAGGCTGGCAGAATTTCTGCCAGCCTTCAACTATTATTTCCATCTGTGAATTAATCCGTCATAAGGGTTTTAATCAGATATGCATAGATATCCTGACTATTTTCCTTCCAGTTATTACAAATTGTTTTTGCCTCATCTTCTGTCGAAACGGTAAGGTTTACTTCAATTATTTTTGAGCCTTGTTCTTTCACGTAGCAGTTTGCTACAAATTCATCTTTTTTCCGTTCAAAGTAGTTCGAAAGAATCGATACTTCTTCACGTAGCTTGTATTTATTGTCCTTCAGGTAAGCATTAATATCATTGATAATCGCATCGGAAATATCAGAGCTGAAGAAATGAATGGTTTGCTGGCCGGCTTGAGTAATCCGATAGTAAGAACTGTTTCGGATCGTTTCTGAAGTAATAAGACCGGAAGATTTCATTTCCGATATTGCTTGTTGAACATTAAAATAATTTGTGTAATCCTTTTCCAAAATAAAGTCAGTTATTTGCGCATTTGTCAAAGGAAAATCTAATTTATTCAACATATATAAAATAATTAATTTGTATAGTGTTAATGCATCAGATTCCAAAATTCCTCTCCTTTCCTAGTGCGTCTTATAAAGTCTTCCCTGCCAGGTGCTGCGGCGGGAGAGTTCACTATTTATAAGATTCATAACTTCACGTTTCTTTTGGCTCCATAATGGAGCAATTAATAAGTTTTTAGGACCATCGCCTGTAATCCTGTGAACCACAATATTAGGTGGAAGAATCTCAAGGCATGCAATCACAAGATCAACGTATTCGTCCATGGATAAAATATGAAAATCATTTACGTAAGCAGCAAGATCAGTACCCTTTAGCACATGTAAAAGCTGAAGTTTGATTCCCTGAATCGGCAGACTGCTCACAAAGCGGACGCTTTCCAGCATATTTTCTCTTGTTTCATAAGGAAGTCCTAAAATAATATGGACAATACAATCTATATTTCTTATGGACAGTTTTTCGACTGCATCACAGAAAATCTCCAGAGGATAACCTCGGCGGATAAAATCTGCTGTTTTTTGGTGAATAGTCTGTAAACCTAATTCTATCCAGACTGGTTTGATTTTATTTAATTCTTCTAACAGAGCAAGTACATGATCATCCAGACAGTCAGGTCTTGTGGCAATGGAAAGTCCGACGATGGAAGGATGCATAATTGCTTCTGTAAATAATTTTCTCAGATAATTAACTGGTGCATAAGTATTAGTAAATGCCTGAAAATATGCAATGAATTTACTGCCAACAGACTTCCTTTGGGAGAGTTCCAATATCGCTTCATCGATTTGGTCACTGACAGATTTTCTGATAGGAGCTGCGAAGTCTCCAGACCCTCCAGCACTGCAGAATATACAGCCTCCAGTGGCAATTTTACCATCCCGATTTGGGCAGGTCATGCCGCCATTTAATGATACTTTATAAACTTTTTCTCCGTACTTATGTTTTAAGTAATAATCTAGAGAATAATACCTTTTTTCATTCCATGTCATCATAATATTGTCTAAACCCTTCTGATATAGTATAATATTGTTACTTGATATGTTCTTTGACAGCCTGGCTGACTACTTTTGATACTCTAGGATCAAATGGTTCTGGCAATATGTTGTTTTCGTTGAGTTCATCCTCTGGAATTAAACCAGCAATTGCATGGGCAGCAGCAAGCTTCATTTCTTCAGTGATTTGTTTTGCACGGCCTTCCAGAGCACCTTTAAAGATTCCTGGAAATGCTACTACATTGTTTACCTGGTTAGGAAAATCGGAACGACCTGTTCCAACAACTTTTGCACCAGCAGCTTTTGCAACGTCTGGCATAATTTCAGGAACTGGATTTGCCATAGCAAAAAGAATAGCATCTTTATTCATAGATGCAACCATTTCTTTGGAAACGATATTTGGTGCGGAAACACCTACGAAAATATCAGCACCAACGAGGGCATCTTTTAAAAGGCCTGTTTCATTGGACAGATTAGTATATTTCATCATGTCTTGTTGCATCCAGTTCAGATTTGGTGTATCTTTAGAAAGGATACCCGATTTGTCACACATAATAACGTTTTTGAAACCATATGTTAATAATAATTTTGTGATGGCAATACCGGCTGAGCCAGCACCATTCACAACAACACGACAAGATTCTTTAGTTTTATTTACAACTTTAAGAGCATTTATAATTCCAGCAAGCACAACGATGGCGGTACCATGCTGATCATCGTGGAATACCGGAATGTCTAAAACTTTTTTTAAACGTTCCTCAATTTCGAAACATCTAGGAGCAGAAATGTCTTCCAGATTGATACCACCGAAAGCAGGAGCGATGTTAATTACCGTTTTGATAATTTCTTCTGTGTCCTGCGTATCAAGGCAGATTGGAAAGGCATTTACGCCACCGAATTCTTTGAAGAGAACAGCTTTCCCTTCCATTACAGGCATTGCAGCATATGGTCCGATATTACCAAGTCCGAGAACGGCACTTCCGTCGGAGACAACAGCAACTGTATTGGATTTGATGGTATACTTATAAGCTGCTTCCTGGTCTTTGGCAATCACTTTACATGGTTCTGCAACGCCAGGTGTATAGGCAATGGCTAAATCCTCTCGAGATTTAACAGTACACTTAGGGGTGGTCTCGATTTTACCATTCCATTCTTCATGTAAGTTTAGTGCATTTTCATTTGTCATAATGATTCCTCCATGTGCTAGTATTTGGAATAATACAATAACTATGCTTTATAATAACACTACAATTTGTGTAAATCAAGAAAATTTGAAGAGAGGGCTTTTCAAAAGGAAATTATTGGTGTATAATAATGAAATACATAAATACATCTTTTTACATCTTTGATCTAAAACAAATCTGTTAGTAGTATCCGATATAAAAGAAGGAGTTAAATATATGAGTAGTATGTATGAAGGACTTTCTTTAGTTGAGCTGAAAAAGGCAGCTAAGGAAAAAGGCTTGAAAAATGTGTCCGTAATGAGAAAGCAGGAATTACTGGACAAGCTTATCTCGCTTGAAGAGAGCCAGAAAGAAGCAAAAAAAGAAGAAACAAAAGAAATTCATCAGGAAGAGTCAGCTGTCAGACAGCCTCATCGAATGATGGATAATAGAAAACAGCAGGAAGGCGTAAGAAGTGAGAGAAAGAAAATGGATATGAAAAAAACTCCTGTTGTAAAGGAAGATAGAAAAGAGGAAAACCGAAAAGAAATGTCTCATGTGCAGCGTGAGCATGTGAGAAAGGACGAGCATGTTAGAACGCAGGAAACAAGACGTGAGGATTTTAAGAGAGAAGAGTCACGAGGAAATGGTATCCCTACGGAGATCGAACAGTTAGATAGTGGTGAGACTAAAGAAGGAATTTTGGAAGTACTTCCAGACGGTTATGGTTTCATTCGTTGTGATAATTACCTTCCAGGTGAAAATGATGTATATGTATCCCCAGCACAGATTCGTCGGTTCAATTTAAAAACAGGTGATATTGTAGTCGGAAATACAAGAATCAAGAATCAAAATGAAAAATTTAGTGCATTATTATATGTAAAGAGTGTAAACGGTTTTCATCCAACAGAGGCAATGCGTCGTAAGAAATTTGAGGATTTAACACCGATTTTTCCAAATGAAAGAATTCATCTGGAATATCCAGGTGGTGGTGTAGGTCTTCGTATGGTGGATTTAATTAGTCCAATTGGAAAAGGTCAGAGAGGTATGATTGTTTCACAGCCAAAAGCAGGTAAAACTACCTTATTAAAGCAGGTTGCCAGAGCAATTACAAGAAACCACCCAGAGATGAATCTGTTAATCCTTTTAATAGACGAACGTCCAGAAGAAGTTACCGATATCAAAGAATCTATCGAAGGAAAAAACGTAGAGGTGATTTACTCCACATTTGATGAACTTCCAGAGAACCATAAACGGGTTTCTGAAATGGTAATTGAAAGAGCACGTCGTTTGGTAGAGCATAAGAAAGATGTTGTTATTTTATTAGATAGTATTACAAGACTTGCGAGAGCTTATAATTTAACGGTTCAGGCAAGCGGCCGTACACTTTCCGGTGGTCTTGATCCAGCAGCTCTTTATATGCCAAAGAAATTCTTTGGTGCTGCCAGAAACATGCGTGAGGGTGGAAGCCTGACTATTCTTGCAACGGCATTGGTTGATACAGGAAGCCGTATGGATGATGTGGTATTTGAGGAATTTAAAGGAACTGGTAACATGGAGCTTGTCCTGGATCGTAATTTATCCGAGCGAAGAATTTTCCCAGCAATTGATTTACCAAAGTCCAGTACAAGACGAGAGGATCTTCTGCTGAATCAAAATGAATTAGAGGCTTCTTATTTGATGAGGAAGGCGCTTAATAGTATGCGCTCAGATGATGCAGTAGAAAAAATCATTGATTTATTTGTTAAAACAAAAAATAATAATGAGTTTATTGAGTTGATAAAGAAAATTAAGTTGATATAAATGATACTTGCATATCAAAATCAGCTATGCTATAATAAAAAGGCTTTATGTATGATGTCAGAGTGTGACATCATATTGATTTTAGATCGGTTGGAACCGATTAATAATATGAAGAGGTGAAATCATGAGAGAAGGAATACATCCAAATTACTATCAGGCAAAAGTAACATGTAACTGCGGAAATGAATTTGTAACAGGTTCAACAAAGGAAGATATCCACGTTGAAATTTGTTCTAAATGTCATCCATTCTACACAGGACAGCAGAAAGCTGCTACAGCTCGTGGTGCTATCGATAAGTTCAATCGTAGATATGGCTTAAAGAAATAAATGATTAAATTCAGGTTGAGGTTGTTTAATCTCAGCCTGTTTTCTTATGGTTAATTAAATATATATTAAATAGAAAAAATGAATTGGGAAGCCTCATCAGAGGATTTTTTTATACATGAAGGGAATTTAATCTTTTATCATGGAGGCAGATAGAAGGATGAAAACATCTGGAATTGGCGGACAGGCAGTTATGGAAGGTGTAATGATGAAGAATGGCAAGGACTATGCCATTGCAGTCAGAAAGCCTGATGGCCAGATTGAAATAAAAAAAGACGTATATGAAAGCATAATCACAAAGCATGGAATTTTAAGACTTCCAATTATTCGAGGAATGGTTGTTTTTGTGGAATCTATGGTGGTTGGAATGAAGGCACTTACGTATTCTTCTGAGTTTTATGAGGAAGAAGAGGAAACGGGAGAGTCTAAGGTAGATGTGTGGTTTCAGAAGGTTTTTAAGGATAAGACAGATGCGGTTTTAATGGGATTTACAATTGTTATGGCGATCCTGATGGCAGCAGTGCTGTTTATTTTTGTACCTTTTGTTGCAGCAAATTTGTTTAGTTTATATATTGAATCTTCAGTTCTGCTGTCATTATGTGAGGGGTTGTTCAGGCTTGCAGTATTTTTAGCATATGTACTGCTGATTTCGCAGATGAAAGATATTAAGCGGGTATTTATGTACCATGGGGCGGAACATAAGAGTATTAACTGTATTGAACATGGATATGAATTGACTGTAGAAAATGTAAGAAGGCAGTCTAAGGAGCATAAACGCTGCGGAACTAGTTTTCTTGTATATGTGATGTTAATCAGTATTGTGTTTTTTACGGTTATCCGTGTGAATGACAGACTGCTTCAGCTTATATTAAGAATTATTCTGATTCCTGTCATTGCAGGTGTTTCCTATGAATTCATCCGTTTTGCAGGAAAAAGCAGTTCAAAGATCATGAATGTCCTTTCAAAGCCAGGAATGTGGGTTCAGGGAATGACTACAAGGGAACCGGATGATCATATGATCGAAGTGGCAATCCAGTCAGTAGAAGCAGTATTTGACTGGAAGGCATTTCTGGAGAAGGAGTTTCCGGGCGGAGAGGAAAAGCAAGAGCCGGAAGAAATGCTGGAAGCAGCTGCACTGGAGCAGAAAAAAGAAACTGCTTTGGAAGATGACGAAGACGATGATGAATATTATGAAGATGTGGATGACTTCGATATCGAGGAATGGGATGGAGAAGAAGACATTTCGGAACGGGGCCATGAAGAAGCGAAGTATAACGTTATTGACGAAAAGAAGGATTTCTGTGGATACAGTGAAGCAAAGCCGGATGACATCGAGGAAGATGAGGATGACGAGGTGTTGAAGGCGTTAGATGAGTATTTTGAAAATGAGGAAGAGAGATAATGGAGTCACGTAAAAGGATGACTAGAGAACAGCTTTATGAGGACGGCATATCGAAGCTTAATCAACAGGAAATTGCAGAGGCAAAGCTGGATGCGTGGTATTTGTTTTCTCATGTAACTGGACTTTCCAGAGTAGATTATATGCTTCATAAGAGTGAGCCTGTTACGGAAGAACAAGAAGAAAACTTTGAAAAGATGATTGCAAAGAGAGAATCCCATTATCCACTTCAATATATTATCGGAAAGCAGGAATTTATGGGACTCGAATTCGCTGTAAATGAGAATGTCTTAATTCCAAGACAGGATACGGAAGTTCTGGTGGAAGAAGTATTAAAGGTTTCTGAGGGAAAGAAAGTGCTTGATATGTGTACTGGTTCAGGCTGTATTATTATTAGTCTCGCAAGTCTTTCCAGACTGTCAGGAGCATCTGCTGTGGATATTTCTGACGGTGCATTAGAAGTTGCGAAAGAGAACAGCAAAAGGAATCAGGTTGAAATTAATTTTATAAAAAGTAATTTATTTGAAAATGTTTCAGATAAATATGATATAATTGTGTCGAATCCGCCTTACATTGAGAGTAGGGTGGTTGAAACACTGATGCCGGAAGTGCGTCTGTATGAGCCAATGCTTGCACTGGATGGCAGAGAAGACGGCCTGTATTTTTACCGCCGCATTATATACCAGGCGAAAGAATATTTGAACCCAGGTGGAAGAATATTTTTTGAAATTGGATATGATCAGGGATATAAGGTAAAGGAACTGTTAACGGAAGCAGGATTTCGGGATGTTTCGGTTATTAAGGATTTGGCCGGACTGGACAGAGTTGTAAGAGGAAGTTTAGAAGAGTAAGAGGAGACATTTTTTATGTTTGATTTAGGTAGATTAGATGATATCGTAAGAAGACAGGAAGAAATTGTAAATGAATTAAATGAACCAACAGTCGTAAATGATCAGACAAGATTCCGTAAGTTAATGAAGGAACAAACTGATTTAAATCCGATTGTAGAAAAGTATCTGGAATATAAGGAAGCAAAACAGGGCATTGAAGACAGCCTTATGATGCTTGACGAAGAAACAGATGAAGAATTAAAAGAGCTTGCAAAAGAAGAATTAAATGAATGTAAGTGTAAAGTTGAGAAATTAGAAGAAGAGATTAAAATTATGCTTCTTCCTAAGGATCCTAATGATGAAAAGAATGTTATTGTGGAAATCCGTGCAGGTGCTGGTGGAGATGAGGCTGCTTTATTTGCAGCAGAACTGTTTAGAATGTATTCTCAGTATGCTGACAATAACCGTTGGAAAGTTGATATGATGAACTTAAATGAAAATGGAATTGGTGGTTTTAAGGAAGTTGTATTTATGATTAACGGACAGGGTGCTTACTCTAAATTAAAATATGAGAGTGGTGTTCACCGTGTACAGAGAATCCCAGTAACAGAATCCGGCGGACGTATTCATACATCAACAGCAACTGTAGCAATCATGCCAGAAGCAGAAGAAGTTGATGTAGAGTTGGATATGAATGATTGTAAATTCGATGTATTCCGTGCATCTGGTAATGGTGGACAGTGTGTTAATACAACTGACTCCGCAGTTCGTTTGACTCATATTCCAACAGGTATCGTAATTTCCTGTCAGGATGAAAAATCTCAGTTAAAGAACAAGGATAAGGCAATTAAAGTCTTACGTTCCAAACTGTATGAATTAGAGCAGCAGAAGGCACATGATGCGGAAGCAGAAGCAAGAAGAAGCCAGGTTGGTACTGGTGACCGTTCGGAAAAAATCAGAACGTATAACTTCCCACAGGGACGTGTAACTGACCATAGAATCAAGTTCACATCCCATAGATTAGATGATATTTTAAATGGTGATTTAACTGAAGTAATTGATAACCTAATTGCAGCAGACCAGGCAGCAAAGCTGGCAAAGATGCAGGAGAATTAGAGGAAGAATAGAAATAAAACATTGTGTCAAAAAATGAAAAAAGTCTGTCTTAATTACTGATTAAGATAGGCTTTTTGTAACAACATAACTTTTTTTGAAGGTTAACATTTGATCAAGGCTTATAGGAGGAACTACATGGCTAAAAAGAAAAAAGCAGAAAGTTCTTTTCATATCTCACTTTAAGACCAAGGCCTTATGTGCTATACTTTTGTAGAATGAACGAAAGAACAGGTGTGAGGTGACAGTAATGAAGATTGGCTTCTTTGATTCCGGTATGGGCGGGTTATCTGTGCTGCATGTTGCGTTGAAGGCACTTCCCAATGAGCAGTTTATTTATTATGCAGATGAGGAACACGTTCCTTACGGAGAGAAGACAAAAGAAGAAGTAATAGAATACGTCGACCAGGCGGTTCGTTTTATGATGTCTCAAAATGTGAAGGCGATTGTAATTGCATGCAATACAGCAACCAGTGCAGCTATCCATATTCTGAGAAAAAGATATCCAATTCCTATTATTGGAATGGAACCCGCAGTAAAGAGGGCAATTGATTTGTATGGTGACAGACGGGTGCTGGTTGCAGCAACACCAATTACCGTGCGTGGAGAGAAAATGAAAGGGCTTATTGAGCGGGTGGACAAAGAACATCTTGTGGATCTGGTTCCGCTTCCAAGGCTGGTACGATTTGCGGAAAGCGGTGAGTTTGAAACGGATGATGTTATAGAATACTTAGAGAAGGAATTTGAAAAGTATGATTTTTCAGAGTACTCTTCCATTGTGTTAGGGTGTACACACTTCAATTATTTTAAAGATAGTTTTCGGAAAGTACTTCCGGAATACATTAACTTTGTAGATGGAAATGAGGGAACGGTAAACCGCCTTATATATGAACTACAGGAAACAGGAAGTCTGGAACAGGAAAATCAGACCGTAGAATTTTATTACTCTGGCAAAGAGGTAATTGAAGAAAATGAATTTTCCCGCATTAAAAGTTATCTGGAGCGTCTGGATAATATGCTTTATATAAGTTAAATATATATACTAAACTGATAATTTGAACGAATTGAAGATACAAAACCTTCTTGAACTAGCTTATAAAGTACAAGCAAGGTTTTTGTTTCATTTACGAAAGAGAGTGAAAATATTGAGGAGACAGAAAATTTATCGAGTTACCTTTTACCTGCTGGGACTTTTAGTTTTGGCATTGGGAATTACCTTGAATACAAAGACAGGACTTGGTGTATCACCGATTATATCAGTTCCATACAGCATTTCACAGATTTGGAGCCTGAATTTTGGAAATATGACCTTAGTGATTTACTGTATTTTCGTGTTGGCAGAATTCTTATTAAAAGGAAAAAATGCAAAGATTTATGATATTCTTCAGATTCCACTGGCTATTGTATTTACCAGGTTTATGAATTTGTTTTCCAATCTGTTTGATGTGAAGCTGGAATTATTCTGGCAGAATATGCTTCTTTTGATAGTGGCAGTGATTTTGACTGGAGTTGGTGCTGCTATGTCATTAAACATGCGGATTGTGCCAAATCCAGGGGATGGAATTGTACAGGCTATTTCAGATTTTATACATAAAGAAGTTGGTTTTACAAAGAATTGTTTTGATTTATTTAATATCAGCATTACATTTTTAGTAGGTATGATTTTCAGGGGAAAATTAATCGGAATCGGTGTCGGGACGGTTGTTGCGGTAATTGGTGTCGGAAGAGCAGTAGCAGGTTTTAATTATCTGTGTAAGGATAAAATGGATGAACTGTCTGGAATATAGAGATGAATTATTCTAGTAAAATACAATAAAGTCTAAGGAAAAGACGGGACAAAAAATATGATGCAGTGTGTTGAATGGTATGGTACAATACATAATGCACATACTGAAAGATATATATTTATTAATAGGTGCATCCTGCCTTCTCTGACAGCAGGGAAAGCAGAAAGCTGACGATTCTGGAGGATAAGAAAGTGTTTCGTTTTAAGAGATTAAAGTTCACCACAACCCAGATTATCGCAGATGGTTTTTTAGCAGCTATTCTGATTGGAGCGTTATTGCTAATGCTTCCGATTTCTTCAAGTTCTGGAGAATGGACGGATCCGCTGGATGCGTTGTTTACAGCGACAACTTCCATTTGTGTGACTGGACTGGTAACGCTGAATACGGCAGCTCACTGGAGTTTGTTTGGAAAAACAGTGATTACCATTTTAATACAATTTGGCGGACTTGGGGTCATTACATTTACGACCGTTGTATTTTTGGTTTTAAGAAAAAGGATTACACTGAAAGAAAGAATGTTGATACAGGAAGCTTATAATCTTGATACTTTAAGAGGACTTGTGAAACTGACGATAAAAATCCTGAAGGCAACATTGCTCACGGAAGGTTTTGGAGCGGCATTGCTCTGTCTTAAATTTATTCCTGAAATGAATTTTTTGGAAGGAATTGGAAATGCTGTATTTTTATCGGTATCCGCATTCTGTAATGCAGGTATGGATACACTGGGAACTGCCAGTCTGGAGCCATATAAAGGAAGCATTTTAGTGAATTTTGTAATAATGTTTTTGATTCTTATGGGCGGTATTGGTTTCCCAGTCTGGTGGGATATAATTCGTATCTGGCGCATTCGCCAGAAGGAAAAAGAAAAAGTAACACTGGGGGATACATTACGGAAACTGGAGCTTCATACAAAAATCGTTCTTACGGTAACTCTGATTATGATTTTTAGTGGAGCATTGCTTATTTTTATATTGGAATGGGATAATCCGGATACCATTGGAAAACTTCCATGGTGGCAGAAGGGACTGGCATCTTTATTTCAGTCAGTCACTTTAAGAACAGCCGGATTTCAGACGATTCCACAGGAAAATTTTGAAAATGCAACTTCTATGCTGTTCCTGATTTTTATGTTTATCGGTGGCTCACCATCTGGTACGGCCGGCGGTATCAAAACCACGACGGTTGGTATGTTGTTCTTTGCCGTTGTTGGTGTTGTAAAAGGAAATGAAGATACGGAAGCATTTAATCGTAAAATCCCAAGTTGGTATATTAAAAAAGGACTTGCTGTTGTATTGGTAAGTTTTACTGCATTGACGACATCTGTCATGCTGTTATCGATTGTCCAGCAGAATGCAGATTTCCTGGATGTTATATTTGAATGTACATCCGCTATCGGAACCGTAGGGCTGACAAGAGGATTTACTGGACAGCTGAATCCAATCGGACAGCTGATTATTATCTGTACCATGTATATTGGCCGTGTTGGACCGATTACACTGGCACTTTTCTTTAATTCAAAGAAGAGGAAGAATATAAGAAAGTTACCAAAAGAAAGAATTATTGTTGGATAAGAGGTAGGATATTATGGCGAAAAAAGAATTTGTTGTTTTTGGTCTGGGAAGGTTCGGAAGGAGCGTTGCAGCTACGCTGGCAGAAAGCGGATGCGGAGTGTTAGTTGTAGATGACAGCCAGGAGAAAATTCAGGATATGGCGGATATCGTAACATATGCCGTGAAAGCAGATGTTACTGATTTAGAGGTGCTTCAGGAATTGGGAATCAGCAATTTTGATGGTGCAGTAGTTGCCATTGGTGAGAACTTTGAGGCAAGTGTCATGGTTACTATTTTATCAAAAGAACTCGGTATTCCTTATATTCTTGCAAAAGCACAAAATGATCTGCATGCCAAGATTTTAAAGAAAGTTGGAGCTGATGTGGTTGTATTTCCAGAAAAAGAAACTGGTATCCGCATGGCTCATAACCTGATGATGGGTAACTTCTTTAATGCAATTGAATTGTCAGCCACATCCAGCCTTATGGAGCTGGATGTACCAGAGCAGTGGGATGGACATACGCTGGTAGAACTAAATATTCGTGCAAAATATAAAATTAATGTCATTGGTTTGAAACGGGATAATGAATTGGATATTAATCCATCCGCAGAACGGCCGCTTTCTAAGGATGACGTTTTAGTAGTAATTGGAGACAATGATATGTTATCCAAATTTAAGACAAAGCTAAAGTAGATTTGGAGGACTTTTATGATTACAAGTACTGGAAACCACCAGGTTAAAAATATTCAGAAACTTTTTAAAAGCGGGAAAACAAGAAGAGAGCAGCAGATCTATATTGTGGAAGGAATCAAGATGTTTCTGGAAGCAGAGAAGCTTGGCATTGTGAAAAAAGCATATTTTTCTGAGGAACTGTTTGAACAGTGGTCCACTGAAAAGCCTGAACTGCTTGCTAGAATAGATTACGAAACTGTAGCATATAAAGTATTTAAGGAAATAACTGAGACAATGAATCCACAGGGAGTCATTGCTTTGGTTCATTACCATGAAACTTCTCTGGAAGATATCCTGGCTCAGGCAGAATCAAGACTCCTCCTTCTGGATAACCTAAGAGATCCTGGAAATCTGGGAACTATTGTACGTACTGCGGAAGGTGCTGGAATTACGGGAATTATTTTATCAAAGGAATCGGTTGATATTTATAATCCAAAAGTTGTCCGTGCTACCATGGGTTCTGTATTCCGCATGCCACATGTGTATGTAGATGACTTTCAGTCAGCTCTTAAAATGGTGAAAAAACGTGGTGTAAAACTTTATGCAACCCATTTATCGGGAAAAGAATTTTACGATGAGACTACGTATGCGGCGAAGTTTGGTATCATCATTGGAAACGAAGCCAATGGAATTTCCGATGCATCTGCAGCTGAAGCAGACTGTCTGGTAAAAATTCCAATGTGCGGCAAAGTAGAGTCTTTAAATGCAGCGGTTGCGTCATCCATTATGATTTATGAAGCATTTCGTCAGAGACGCAGGTAAGATTACTTACGTTTTCCTTAAGACAGCAGAAAATAGTTGTAAAATATGGAAGAATAGGTTAGAATGATGTCAATCAGAATTGCGAGGTGATAAAAATGGAGTCAGTAATATGGCTGATAGCACTAGCAATATTTATCATTATTGAAATAGCAACGCTGGGACTTACTACTGTCTGGTTTGCATTTGGAGCAGCAGCAGCGTTTGTTGTGTGTATCGCAGGCGGAGGAATTCCTTTACAGCTGCTTTTGTTTATTATTGTTTCTCTGGCATCCCTTTTTACTGTTCGTCCTTATGTCGCGAGAAAATTTACGAGTGAGAGAATTAAGACTAATTACAGCAGTTTAATTGGGATGGAAGCTAAAGTAACAGAGAAGATTGATAATTTTAATCAGACAGGAACCGTAGTTATAAATGGACTGGAATGGACAGCGAGAGCTGAAAATGACAAAAGCATTATTGAAGCCGGTGCGAAAGTAAACATTATGGACGTACAGGGTGTGAAACTGATTGTAAAGAAAAAGGAGGATGAATAAATGCCAGGTTTAATTATTGGTATTATCATTATTGTATTAATTCTTTTGCTATTTACTTCTTGTGTTAAGATAGTACCTCAGGCACATGCGTTTATTTTGGAGAGACTTGGCGGATACCAGGCTACATGGGATGTAGGTCTTCATTGGAAATGGCCGTTTATTGAAAGTGTATCTAAGAAAGTGCTGTTAAAGGAACAGGTAGTAGATTTCCCTCCACAGCCCGTTATTACAAAGGATAATGTTACAATGCGTATCGATACAGTTGTATTTTATCAGATTACTGATCCAAAGCTTTTTGCATATGGTGTAGAAAATCCAATTATGGCGATTGAAAATCTTACCGCTACTACATTGAGAAATATTATCGGTGATTTAGAATTAGATGAAACATTAACTTCCAGAGAGATTATTAATACAAAAATGAGAGTCAGCCTTGATCAGGCTACCGACCCTTGGGGAATTAAAGTGAACCGAGTAGAACTTAAAAATATTATTCCGCCAGATGCTATTCAGGATGCCATGGAGAAACAGATGAAGGCAGAACGTGAACGTCGTGAATCCATACTGATTGCAGAAGGTGAAAAGAAATCTACGATTCTTGTTGCAGAAGGTAAGAAACAGTCTGCAATTCTGGAGGCTGAGGCAGAAAAAGAAGCTGCTATTCTTCGTGCAGAAGCAAAGAAGGAAGCAATGATTCGTGAAGCCGAAGGTGAAGCCGAAGCGATTATGAAGGTACAGGAAGCCAATGCAAATGGTATTCGTTTCTTAAATGAATCTCAGCCAGGAAAAGCAGTGATTCAGCTAAAGAGTTTAGAAGCGTTTGAAAAAGCTGCTGACGGCAAGGCAACGAAGATTATTATTCCATCTGAAATTCAGGGAATGGCAGGTCTTGTGAAATCTCTTACAGAAGTGGGAAAAGAACAATAGAATCAGTATCAGATGCAGAATGCATGTAAAATAGTGGCAGGAATACCAAGGTTTCCTGCCACCTCTTTTTCTATTGACAGGAATACCTGCTTTTTAATAAAAAGTTTACATACTCTTAATTATTTGTGAAGGCAGAGTATGATATAATAAATAAATCATTACTCTGGTAAGAAAAAATAGAGGAAATTCCCTTGACGAAATCACAAAATAAAGGTATTGTAAATATATTAAATATCATGAATAAATATACAGGAGTGATTAGTATGAATCTAAAAGGAAGAAGCTTTCTTACATTAAAAGACTTTACACCAGAAGAAATTACATATCTTATTGATCTGGCAGCAGATTTAAAAGCAAAGAAAAAGAATGGTATTACCGGAAACAGCCTCAAGGGAAAGAATGTTGCATTAATATTTGAAAAACCTTCTACAAGAACGAGATGTTCTTTTACAATTGGATGTATTGATGAAGGGGGTCATCCTGAATATTTAGGCAAAGATGATATTCAGCTTGGATATAAGGAAAGTGTAGAAGATACAGCCCGTGTACTTGGAAGAATATTTGATGGAATTGAATTCCGTGGATTTAAACAGGATACTGTGGAAAAACTTGCAAAATACAGCGGAGTGCCTGTATGGAACGGTTTGACAGATGATTATCATCCAACACAGATTCTTGCAGATTTTTTAACGTTAAAAGAACAGTTTGGAGAGCTAAAAGGATTAAATCTTGTATTTGTTGGTGATGGAAGAAATAATATGGCAAACAGTCTGATGATTGGTTCTTCCAAACTTGGAATTAACTTTACCATTCTTGCACCGAAGTCTTTATGGCCAAAGAACAGCCTGGTAGACCTTTGTAAAGGTTATGCCAAAGAATCCGGGAGCGATATTACAATTACAGATGACTTAAATGCAGTAGAGGGAGCAGATGCAATTTATACAGATGTATGGTGTTCCATGGGTGAGGAAGACAAGGCAGCAGAGCGTGTTGCATTATTACGTCCATACCAGGTAAATGATGAAATGTTTGCTAAAACAGGAAAATCCAGCACTATTTTCTTGCACTGTCTTCCAGCAGTAAAAGGAAATGAAGTAACAGAAGAGCTATTTGAGCGTTTTGCAGATGTTGTATTTGATGAAGCAGAAAACAGAATGCATACCATTAAGGCCGTTATGGTAGCAACTTTGGGAGAATAGGAAGTTTTGACCGGCGTCCTTAGGGAAAGTATGTCTGAGGCAGTGAATTTTCCATATTGAAAGGAGAGCGAGATGGCTGAGAATAGAGAGTTTAAAGAAAGAATAGAACAGTATGCAGGATATTGCAGAGAAAATTTTCATATCGATTCTGATTTATATTCAAAATATGAAGTAAAGAGAGGACTACGTGATATTAATGGAAAGGGTGTATTAGCGGGTCTCACGGATATATCTGAAATCCGTTCTTACACAATTGTTGACAGCGATATTGTACCATGTGATGGAAAACTTTATTATCATGGAATTGATATTGAAGAGATAGTACATGGATTTTTAAAGGAAGAACGGTTTGGATTTGAGGAAACCGTATATCTGCTTTTATTTGGGCGTCTTCCGAAAGAAACGGAACTGAAAAGCTTTACGGATATTCTTGCGTCTTACCGTGAAACTCTTCCAACTGGTTTTGTAAGAGATATTATTATGAAGGCACCAAGCAGAGATATGATGAATACCCTTGCAAGAAGTGTACTTACGCTTTATGCTTATGATGAAAAAGCGGATGATACATCGGTTGAAAATGTACTAAGACAATGTATGCAGTTGATTGCATTGTTTCCAATGCTTTCTGTTTACGGTTATCAGGCATACAGCCACTATCATGATGGAAACAGCCTGTTTATCCACCAGCCGGTAAAAGGATATTCTACGGCAGAAAATATTTTACATATGCTGCGCCAGGACAGTACATTTACACCTCTGGAAGCCAAAATACTGGATCTTGCACTCGTGCTTCATGCAGAGCATGGTGGTGGAAATAATTCGACTTTTACGACCCATGTGGTATCTTCTTCTGGAACAGATACCTATTCCGTTATCGCGGCTTCTCTTGGTTCTTTAAAAGGACCAAGACATGGGGGGGCCAATATTAAAGTAGTACGGATGTTTGAAGATATGCGTGAGAAAATTAAAGACTGGACAGACGAAGATGAGGTACGTAAGTATCTGACTGATTTATTGAATAAAAAGGCCTTTGATAGAGCAGGTCTGATTTATGGAATGGGTCATGCAGTGTATTCAATTTCTGATCCTAGAGCGAATATTTTCAAATCTTTTGTAGAACGCTTATCAGAAGAAAAAGGGATGATGAAAGAGTTTGGCTTATATTCTATGGTAGAACGCCTTGCGCCGGAAGTAATTGCAGAAGAGAGAAAGATTTATAAAGGAGTCAGTGCTAATGTGGATTTCTACAGTGGATTTGTGTATACTATGCTGGGTCTTCCGACGGAACTGTTTACACCAATTTTTGCAATTTCCAGAATTGCAGGATGGTCAGCTCATCGATTAGAAGAACTGATTAATGACGGTAAGATTATACGTCCAGGTTATAAGAGTGTTTCAAAACATAAATCTTATGTACCATTGAGCGAGCGATAAAAAGAATTCTGTTCTTTCCAATCAGAAGGCGGGGGCAGTATGACCAGGAGGATTTCTGGAATACTGTTATCCCGTTTTCTTGATTTTATCAGGAAAAGGTTTATACATCTGGTAATTGAAAGAAAACTGCGGATTCCTATAATTTATTATTGATAAACAAAGGAAAAAAAGTTAAAATAATAGAGAATAAGGATTCGTTTTAAGGCGAAGCTTGTGTTCGAGGATTGTAAGAAGACGTTTAAAGTAAAGGAGTAAGACATGGGAATTGAGGATCGTGTTCTATGTGCATCCAGTGCATATGAAGAAAAATATTATTTTAACAAGTTGTATTCAGGAATACCTTCTGCCATCCAGGACGAACTTAAGATTATGTGCGTTGAGTTTACATCGGATGTAGGTGGAATCCTGACTCTGGAATTTGAGGAAAATGGGGATTTAAGTATTTCCGTTGCTTCGGATGAAGGTGATTTATTATACGATGAGATTGGAAGCGGTCTTAAGATAAGACAGATGCAGAGAACGAAAAATGAACTGTTTGAAGCCCTTGAATTATACTATAAAGCCTTTATTTTAAAACAGGATATGTCAGAACTCATTAACGAATAAAATCAGTTGAGAGGAGAAGTACCATGATTAGACATATTGTTTTATTTGATTTTGCGAAGGAATATGATGGCAGAAACCAGATTGAGAATGCGGTAAAGGCCAGAGATATGCTTTTAGCCCTGAAAGGGAAGATTGATGGACTGAAAAACATTGAAGTAGGCATTAATGATGCGGAGGCAGATGAAACGAATTATACTTTATGTCTAACCTGTGATTTCGAGACATTTGACGATCTACAGGTATATCAGAATCATCCAGAGCACTTGAAGGTGGGAGCATTTATAGGAAAATGTCGTGTATCAAGAGCATGCATTGATTATGAACTTTAAAGGTTAAAGGTGGAAGAGTTACCATGATACTAGCAGTAGATATCGGAAATACCAATATTACAATTGGTATGTTTGAAGGCGATGATTTAGTTGGAACGTTCCGAATGACAACAGACATTCAGAGAACTTCAGATGAATATGGAATATTTATCAGTCAGGCAGTACAGTTAAAAGGGACAGGTTCTGAGGTAGAGGGCGTAATTATCTCAAGCGTTGTGCCAAACATTATGTATTCCTTTGAAAGTGGAATACGCAAATATTTAAAAGTAACACCAATTATTGTAGGGGTTGGGACTAAGACAGGAATTAAAATTCAGACGGCTCATCCGGCTGAAATTGGTGCAGATCGTATCGTAGATGCTGTTGCAGGATATGAATTATATGGTGGACCGATTCTTGTTATGGATTATGGAACTGCAACTACATTTGATGTGATAACCGAAGAAGGCGGATTTATAGCTGGAATTACAAGTCCAGGAATTAAACTGGCGGCAAATGCATTGTGGTCAGGAACAGCAAAACTGCCTGAAATTGAAATCAAAAAGCCGGACTCCATACTGGCGAAAGATACCATAACCAGCATGCAGGCAGGACTTGTATACGGATATATCGGTCAGACCGAATATATTATAAGAAAAGTAAAAGAAGAGATGAGACTTGAATATATGCATGTGGTAGCAACAGGCGGACTCGGTAAGATTATCGCAGATGCAACCGATGAAATTGAAGTATATGACCCAGATCTCACATTAAAAGGTTTGAAGATTATTTATAACAAGAATAAAAGGTAATAACATGAGTATAAAGATAGGGAATTTGGAAATAAATGGAAATTTAGCCCTAGGACCAATGGCAGGAGTTACTGACCTGCCATTTCGTATGCTATGCAAGGAGCAGGGTGCTGACCTGATTTATACGGAAATGGTGAGTGCCAAGGGAATTTATTATAATAATAAGAATACAGAGGCTCTTCTTAAAGTCAAAGAAGAAGAAAGACCAGTTGCACTTCAGTTTTTTGGTGCAGATCCAGATATTATGGGGCCGATGGCACATAAGATAGAAGGACTTAATTTTGATATTCTAGATATTAATATGGGATGTCCGGTACCAAAGGTTATAAATAATGGAGAAGGTTCCGCTTTGCTAAAGACACCAGAACTGGCAGGAAAGGTCGTTTCTTCTATAGCAGAATCGATTGAAAAGCCAGTTTCTGTTAAGTTTCGAATCGGATTTGACAAACCCCATGAAGATATTGTAGACTTTGCAAAGAGGATGGAAGACAGTGGTGCATCGTTGATTGCTGTTCATGGCCGTACCAGAGCACAGTATTACAGCGGAAAAGCAGACTGGGATACTATCCGAAAGATAAAATCTGCTGTCAGCATACCAGTCATCGGAAACGGAGATGTCTTTACACCACAGGATGCCAAGAGACTTATAGAGGAAACGGGATGCGATGGAATTATGATTGCAAGAGGTGCAAGGGGTAATCCATGGATCTTTAAGCAGGTGAAAGAATATCTGAAAACCGGTACACTTTTAGAAAAGCCGGGAATGGAAGAACTGGTAGAGATGATTTTGAGACATGGAAGACTCCAGGTAGAATTTAAGGGTGAATATCTTGCGATCCGGGAAATGCGTAAACATATTGCCTGGTATACAGCTGGATATAAAAATTCTGCAAAGCTTCGTAGCAGAGTCAATGAAATTGAAACTTATAAAAACCTGGAAGAACTGATGTATATGTTTCTCGAACAAAGCAGATAGTTAATTGAACACATTTATGTATTGAGCACAACACTAGGAGGAAAAGTAATGTCTGTAGAAGGAAATGTACTGGTTGCCCAGTCGGGGGGACCAACAGTTGCAATTAATGCAAGCCTTGCAGGAGTTATTAGTGCTGCAATGGGGAGCAGGAGTATTCGTAAGGTATATGGGGCAAAACATGGGATACAAGGATTCTTAGAGGAAGATCTCCTGGTTTTGTCAGACCTGTTTGATACCAAAGAGAAGCTGGAAGCGTTAAAAACAACTCCTTCTATGTACTTAGGATCCTGTCGCTATAAGCTTAAGGATTTTAAAGAAGATGATTCTGATTACAGTAAAATCATTAAACTTTTAAAGAAATATGACATTAAATATTTTTTCTATATCGGTGGAAACGATTCTATGGATACGGTTGCAAAGCTTTCTGCCTACGCAGAACAGATGGATTACGAAGTATTTGTTATGGGAATTCCAAAGACTATTGATAACGATTTGATGGAAATTGATCATACACCAGGATTTGGTTCGGCAGCAAAATATATTGCAACCAGTATTTTAGAGATTGCCCATGACACATATACGTATAATCTGCCAAGTGTTCTAGTTGTAGAGATTATGGGAAGAAATGCTGGATGGCTTACTGCGGCCAGTGCACTGGCAAGAAATGAATACAGTGCTGCACCACATTTAATTTATCTTCCGGAAAAGAAATTTTCTACTGCAAAATTCATTCAGGATGTAAAACAGAAAATGAAAGAGCACCAGCAGGTGATTATTGCAGTATCTGAAGGTATTAAGGATATGGAGGGTGCGTATGTTTCTTCTCAGGCATCCCATATGGATAATTTTGGGCACGTAAGGCTAAGTGGAACCGGAAAATATCTGGAAGAACTGATTCATGATTCTATCGGATGTAAAGTTCGTGCAGTGGAATTAAATGTACTTCAGAGATCTGCCGCTCATATTGCATCTCTGACAGATATTAATGAAGCTTTTGAATTAGGAAGCAATGGTGTAAAATATGCTCTTGCTGGCTGCACTGGATTTATGGCTACACTAAAGCGTATTTCGGATGAACCATACAAAGCAGAGTATGGAATGGCTGATATTAATAAGGTTGCAAATAAGGAAAAGAAAATTCCGGACGAATGGATTACAAAAGAGAATAATGATGTAACAGAAGAAATGATTCAGTATTTGAAGCCTCTAATTTATGGAGAAACAGTTCCTCAGTATGAAAACGGACTTCCGAAGTATCTGTTTTATCCAGCTGATTAATTTACTCAGATTTAAGTAGAAAATGATATAGTAGATAAATCTAGTCGATATATACAAATAGAAATGGATAAGAGCATTGCCCTTATCCATTTTTAACAAAAATGAAAATTTTTCTTATTTTCTATTTGCATTTTAAAAGAAAAGAGAGTAGTATACTTAGGAGAAAGACAAATGTTCGTGTACAAAAAACATTTAAGATGAAGTGTGCTCTTTACATTTGGAGAACAGACAGGGAGACCTGTTGCGAAGGGTGCTGACATACATAGAATACAGGTTATTTTATAGTGTCACTACACACCTTTATATTACATACAATCAGGTTGGAAGAGAGGTTAATAGTTATGAGTGAAAAGTTAAGAGTTGGTATTTTAGGAGCTACAGGAATGGTAGGACAGCGTTTTATTTCATTATTAGAGAATCACCCTTGGTTTGAGGTTGTTACAGTTGCAGCCAGTCCAAGAAGTGCAGGAAAAACATATGAAGAAGCTGTTGGAGGAAGATGGAAAATGACAACTCCAATGCCTGAAAGTGTTAAAAAACTTATTGTAAAGAACGTCAATGAAGTAGAAGAAGTCAGCAAAACCGTAGATTTCGTATTTAGTGCAGTTGATATGTCAAAAGACGAAATCAAAGCTATTGAAGAAGCATACGCTAAAACAGAAACACCAGTTGTTTCAAATAACAGTGCACATAGATGGACAAAAGATGTACCTATGGTTATTCCAGAAATTAATCCAGAACATTTTGCAGTCATTGAATCTCAGAAAAAACGTCTTGGTACGACAAAAGGTTTCATTGCAGTAAAACCAAACTGTTCTATCCAGAGTTATACACCAGCATTAAATGCATTAATGGAATTTGGTCCTAAACTTGTTGTTGCTACAACATACCAAGCTATTTCCGGTGCGGGTAAAACATTTAAAGACTGGCCTGAAATGGAAGGAAACATCATTCCTTATATCGGTGGTGAAGAAGAGAAGAGCGAGCAGGAGCCATTAAAGATTTGGGGACATATTGAAAATGGAGAAATTGTAAAAGCTACATCTCCAGTGATTACAACACAGTGTATTCGTGTACCAGTTTTAAATGGTCATACAGCAGCTGTATTTGTTAACTTTGAAAAGAAACCAACCAAAGAGCAGATTATCAAATGTTGGAGAGAGTATAAAGGAGTTCCACAGGAATTAAACCTTCCAAGTGCTCCAAAGCAGTTTATCCAGTACCTAGAAGATGATAACCGTCCTCAGGTATCCTTAGATGTTGATTTTGAAAACGGTTATGGTATTTCTTTAGGAAGATTAAGAGAAGATACTGTATTTGATTACAAATTCGTTGGTCTTTCTCATAACACAGTCCGTGGTGCAGCAGGTGGTGCGGTATTATGCGCTGAGTTATTAAAAGCACAGGGATATATCGAGAAGAAATAATATAGAGATAGAATATAGGAGAAACAGCAGCTGGATGATATATACGGCTGCTGTTTTTATGTGCTGAAAATTATTTTTCTTTTTCATCAGGTTGAGGCAGATCGAATAAGTAGCGGATTGCCTTAAATGTATTTTCTTTATTTGGTACATTATAAGCCACGGAAAGAATCGGCTTTTCTGTTCTTGGATTTAATGCCATATACTTTTTGGATTTGGTCAAATCAATTCCGACTACATATTTTTTAGAATGTGTGTCGTTCTTTAATTCTTCATTTGTCCCATAAATGGCATCGTCAAAGGACTGGTCGCTGGATTCTTCATCTTCATTTACTTTGGAAGAAATCAGGCAGTCAGAAAGTGCGTTCAGAATATCATCCGGCAGATAAGTAGATAAATTCTTTAAATCTCCGTAATATGCATATTCTTCAAAATGTTCCGGTGAGGTAATAATGACATCAATCAGTTCGGAATACAGAATAGTAGTTAGTTTATCACTTCCGGAAAAAGTAGTATTTTCATCGCTGAAATTAAAGGAAGTATCAATGGAGACTATTTCATGTTTTCCTACATGAAGTAAATCAGATAAATCGCTTTCCATATTTTTTACACCTTCAGTATCCAGGCTGTCCTGTAAAACAGCAGCATAAAATACTTTTTCTGTGTGAGGCCCTAGTGTAATGACAAGTGTGTATATAACGGCAGAACAGGCAATAATGGCAACCAGAAGTTTTACAAGGTAATAATCTTTAAAGAACTGCCATTTTTCTTTCCGGTTCAATGTATGCCATGTTTTTTTTAAGTCCTGTTTGTCATCGTGATGCTTATCATAGATGGAGGCATCGTTTTTCAGGACGGATTTGGTATTCTCCAGCTTGTCTTCTGGAGAATCAGTCAATTTGTTCCCTTTAAAATCTGTCATAGTCTTAATCCTTCTTCTATTGTTTGTTTATTGATTTGTAGAGTGTAATATCTGAATTACACTCTTTTAGTTTAACATATGATTCCAGTTTAGCAAATAATTATATTCTTAAATCTTTATAAATCCAGACACAAAGAATCCCCTGTCTGATTTCCCAGGCAGGGGACTCTTTGTTAGATTAATTAAGGGTATTCGATATGTATGTCAAGTCTTCAAAAGACTTATGAAGCATAGTAAAGTTTTTGTTTGAACATATCATAGTTAAATATTCTCCTGTGAATCACCGTATGCGGAACATCCATGTTCATGGACATCCAATCCATCCAGTTCTTCCTGTTTGCTGACACGAAGTCCAATTGTTTTATCGATTAATGTAAAGATAATAAGTGCAAGTACTACGGTGTAAGCAGCAACGGATGCAACACCTGCAAGCTGTTTTCCAAGAAGACTAACACCGCCACCGTAGAAAAGCCCGTCTGTTTTGTCAAATAATCCTACAAGAATGGTTCCAATAATGCCACATGCCCAGTGAACACCAGTTGCACCGACAGGGTCATCAATTTTTAATACTTTATCTACAAATTCAACTACGAATACAACTGCAATACCACAAATAATACCGATTGCTAAAGAACCATAGTTTGAAACAACATCACATCCTGCTGTGATACCTACAAGACCTGCGAGTGAACCATTTAATGTCATGGAGATATCAGGTTTTCCATATCTTACCCAGGTAACAATTAAAGTAGTAAGAGTAGCAGCTGCGGCGGCAAGATTTGTTGTCATGGCAATGTCACCGACGTTTGTAGCTGCAGCGGTTGTAGAGCCACAGTTAAATCCAAACCAGCAGAACCAGAGAATAAATACGCCAAGTGCACCCATTGGAATGTTATGTCCTGGAATAGCCTTTGGTTTTCCATCTTTATCGTATTTACCAATACGAGGTCCAAGGATTTTGGCACCGATAAGAGCACACCAGCCACCAACTGCGTGAACAGCAGTAGAACCAGCAAAATCATGAAATCCTAAATCAGCCAGCCAGCCACCGCCCCAAATCCAATGTCCAGTTACCGGATAAATGAAAATGGAAATACAGGCACTGTAAACTAAGTAAGCGGAGAATTTTGTACGTTCTGCCATTGCACCGGAAACGATGGTTGCTGCAGTAGCACAGAAAACAGTCTGGAAAATTAGAAATACTCCAATGGGAAGGTCATGAAACATTCCATCTGCATCTGCTAAAGAAGTTGGATTAAAAAATCCGCTTGTTCCTATGATAGGATTGTCACCTGCAAACATAACAGCGAATCCTATCAGGAAAAAGAAAATAGAACCTAAAACAAAATCCATCATGTTCTTCATGATAATGTTACCGGCATTCTTAGCACGGGTAAAACCAGTTTCTACCATTGCGAAACCTGCCTGCATAAAGTAAACAAGAAATGCACCAAGCATTGTCCATACTATATTTAAAAGTAATTGTGTTTTATCCATTTGAAATTCCTCCTTTATTCAATTTTGAGAATAAAAAAATGGAGATTATGCGCTTTCTGCATTATCCCCATTGATAATAAGAATTTATATTCATTTTTTATTTTTCCTATGTATTTTATAAAGCATCTTTACCACGTTCACCAGTACGAATACGAACCGCATCTTCCACGTCGTATACAAAGATTTTACCGTCTCCATAATTACCAGTATTGATTTCATCAACTACTCTTGCAATAATCTCTTCAGCTGCAGAATTTTCAACAACAGTTTCAACTTTAACTTTAGGAAGTAGATTGACATTAAATTCGGCACCTCTGTAAACTTGTTTATAACCTTTTTGGTTACCATAGCCCATAATGTTTGTTATCATAACACCGTTTGCTTTCGAATCATCTAGAATGCTTTTTAAATCTTCCAGTTTTTCCGGTTTAATAATAATTTCAAGTTTTTTCATACATGTTACCTCCTTTTCTAATAAATACCAAGCAATACCCTTATTGATATCAACACAGGTTTTAACCTGCAGCCACTTTTATAAGGCACTTTAACCTTATAAAACCAAAAAGCGCTTCTACCTCTAGTAGAAACGCCTTTGTTTTGATGACCTCTATTATACGCTTAAATATTTTCTTGTCAATATTTTTTTGAAATTAATTTAAATTAAACTCATAATCATTTCCAGAAAGAATGATATTTAGGAAGATTCCCAACATAGAAGAAATCGCAAGACCAGAAAGATTGATGGATGTTTTAAACACTTCAAAAGTAATGCCGCCTATGCTGTTAAAGCCTAAAGCAGTTACTAGAATGACAGCGATAATGATTAAATTACGGTTTATGGTTAAATCAATCTTATTTTCAACAAGATTACGGATTCCGATACTGGAAATCATACCGTATAAAATAAGGGAAACACCTCCAATGATAGGCATTGGAATGGAGCTGATTAATGCACTTACCTTAGGAAATACAGAAAGGATAATTGCGAATACGGCCGCAATCTGCATAACAAGAGGATCATATACTTTTGTCAAAGCAAGGACCCCTGTGTTTTCGCCGTAAGTGGTGTTAGCAGGTCCACCAAATAAAGCAGAGATACTTGTTGCAAGTCCATCACCAAGCATGGTACGGTGAAGTCCGGGGTCTGCAATATAATTTTTACCGGTTGTAGCACCAATAGCAGAAATATCACCAATGTGTTCCATCATAGTTGCAATGGCAATTGGTACGATTGTAATAATGGCACTGATATTAAATTTTGCAAATGCATCTGTTCTAATTGGTGAACCAATAATATTGGCATTTTTTACAGAAGAGAAATCTACTTCACCCAAAGCGACAGCCACAAGATAGGAAACTACAATTCCAAGCATAATAGGAATAATTCGAACCATGCCTTTTCCCCAGATGTTACATGCAATAATTACTGCCAGAGCGATAAAGGCAAGAAGCCAGTTGCTTTTGCAGTTTTCAATTGCAGAAGGTGCAAGGATCAGACCGATGGAAATAATAATTGGTCCAGTAACAACTGGTGGAAAGAGACGCATGATTTTTTTGACACCGTAAAACTTAATCAGTGCACTGAAAACCACATAAACAAGACCGGCTGCGAATACACCGCCGCACGCATACGGAAGCATTTCTGTATTCGGCTGATTGTCGATTAAAGGAGCTACAGCGGCATAACCGCCCAGGAAAGCAAAGGAAGAGCCTAAGAAAGCAGGAACTTTACCTTTTGTTAACAAGTGAAAGATTAAGGTTCCAATTCCAGCCGTAAACAGAGTGGTTGATACACTTAACCCAGTGATAATAGGTACGAGAACAGTTGCCCCAAACATAGCAAAAGCATGCTGTAATCCCAATAATAAGGTTTTGGGTACACCAAGCTTTTTTACATCATAAATACTTTTAGTTGTTGTCTTGTTCATAATGAGCCTCCATATTTATTTAGTATTCAGGTTTACAAATGATTCGATCATACATGATTAACCGTAAAATGTCAAGATAAACCTCTCTTCGACGAAAAGGATTTAGTAAAATTAAATGCAAAAAATTAGCACAAATATTCTATAAAAAAATTATAACAATCTCATATTGAAAATGATTTTTCGATAATATATAATGGAATTATCAAATAAATAGGAAATAATAATGTAAGAAAAATACCGAAAATTTTCGTAATTTTTTAGCGTGTATTGGCATTACATAAAGAAAAGGAGAGTTACCATGAAGTTTGGATTTTTTGATGATGCGAATAAAGAGTACGTAATCACTACCCCGACAACACCTTATCCTTGGATTAACTATTTAGGCTCCCAGGAGTTCTTTTCGTTAATTTCCAATACAGCAGGTGGATATTCCTTTTATAAGGATGCAAAATTAAGAAGAATTACCCGTTTCCGTTATAACAACGTGCCTCTTGATTTAGGCGGTGGACGTTATTACTATCTATATGATAATGAAGACGGAGATTTCTGGTCACCGGGATGGGCTCCTGCAAAGAAAGAACTTCAGTCCTATGAGTGTCGTCATGGTATGGGATATACGAAGATTTCAGGAAAGAGAAGAGATGTTTCCTGTGAAGTTACCTTTTTTGTTCCACTGAATTTTAATGGTGAAGTACATAAGATTCTGATTAAAAATGAAAGCAGCCAGACAAAATCTTTAAAACTATTCTCTTTTCTTGAGTGGTGTCTGTGGAATGCAGATGATGACGATAGAAATTTCCAGAGAAACTTCAGTACAGGTGAAGTAGAGATTAAGGGCTCTGTTATTTATCATAAGACAGAATATAAAGAAAGAAGAAATCATTATGCATTCTTTTCCGTAAATGCTCCAATTGCAGGATTTGACAGTGACAGAGAGAGCTTTATTGGTACATATGGCGGTTTTGATGCCCCTAAGGCAGTTGTAGCTGGACAGCCTACGAACTCCGTAGCAGATGGCTGGTCTCCATGTGCTTCCCACTGCTTAGAGATGGAATTAAAACCAGGTGAAACAAAAGAATACGTATTTATCTTAGGATATGTAGAAAATCCAGTTGATGATAAATGGGAATCCAAAGGTGTTATTAATAAGAAGAAAGCAGAAGCAATGATCAGCCAGTTTGCTACTACACAAGATGCAGATAAAGCTTTAGCAGAATTAAAAGATTCCTGGGATAAGCTATTATCCAAGTATACAATTGAATCAAGCGATGATAAATTAAATCGTCAGGTAAACATCTGGAACCAGTATCAGTGTATGGTTACATTCAATCTTTCCAGAAGTGCTTCTTATTTTGAGTCAGGTGTTGGCCGTGGAATGGGATTCCGTGATTCCAATCAGGATATTTTAGGATTTGTTCATCAGATTCCAGATAGAGCAAGAGAAAGAATTATTGATATTGCTTCTACACAGCTTCAGGATGGCGGTGCATACCATCAGTACCAGCCACTTACCAAACGTGGTAATAATGCCATCGGTGGCAACTTCAATGATGACCCATTATGGCTGATTCTTGCAGTTGTCGCTTATGTAAAAGAAACAGGAGATTATAGTATTCTTGATGTCATGACTCCTTTTGATAATGATATGAGTGTAGCAACACCATTAAAAGATCATTTAAAGAGATCTTTCGACCATGTAATTAATAACTTAGGACCTCACGGCCTTCCATTAATCGGACGTGCTGACTGGAATGACTGCTTAAATCTGAACTGTTTCTCTACGGAACCAGGTGAATCTTTCCAGACTACAACAAGTAAAGATGGAAAAGTCGCTGAATCTGTTATGATTGCTGGTATGTTTACATATATCGGAGGATTATATGCAGACATGATGGCTAAAATAGGGGATACTACAGAATGTGAACGTGCAAACAGCGAAGTTCAGAAGATGCGTGATGTCATTATGAAAGACGGCTGGGATGGAAAATGGTTCATTCGTGCATATGATGATTTCGGAAGAAAAGTTGGAAGTGATGAGTGCGAAGAGGGTAAAATCTTCATCGAATCTCAGGGCTTCTGCGTCATGGGAGGATGTGGACTGGATGATGGAAGAGCAATCCAGGCATTAGATTCTGTAGAAGAAAGATTAGGGACTAAGTTCGGTTTGGTTTTAAATAATCCAGCATTTACGAAGTATGTAGTTGAATACGGGGAAATTTCGACTTATCCAGCTGGATATAAAGAGAATGCAGGTATCTTCTGTCATAATAATGCATGGATTATGTGTGCAGAGGCAGTTGCAGGCCGTGGTGATAAGGCGTTTGATTACTATACAAGAATTGCACCAGCATATCTGGAAGATGTAAGTGAAATTCATAGAACAGAACCTTACGTATACCCTCAGATGGCTGCGGGTAAAGATGCAAAACGTTTTGGTGAAGCAAAGAACTCCTGGTTAACAGGTACCGCTTCCTGGAACTTTGTAGCGATTTCTCAGTTCATTCTTGGTATTCAGCCAGATTTTGACGGTTTGAAAATAAATCCTTGTATTCCAAAAGAATGGGACGGATATAAGGTTAAGAGAGAATTCCGTGGCGATGTATTTGAAATTGAAGTGAAGAATCCATCTCATGTATTTAACGGAATCAAAGAATTAACTGTTGATGGCAGTAAAGTAGATGGAAATGTCCTTCCAGTATTCGGAGATGGAAAGACACATACTGTTATTGCAGTAATGGGCTAATAAATGCAAAATTGATGTGTTAATTTATTAAGTTAAAAAAGGTTAAGAAAGTGTTATCAGACAGCATCTAAAGCTATTGATAGCACTTTCTTTTTTTATTAGAACATTTCACGAAAAGTCTAGTGCTATTCTGATAAAAATTGTGAAAAATGTTTTGGTTAAAACGACAATATAAAAAAAGCATTGTTTATGATAAAATATAATTGTGTGTGAGTGGATGCGAAATTAAGCGAAAAATTAATTTCCTATGGAACTAAAATTAGTTAAGAAGGCAGTAAATTTTCTTAATGCTTGGAACGAAGAAGGGAGATTTTTATTGTGAAAAAGAAGTATTTTGTAAAGAGAACGGGAGCTATCCTTTTAACAGCTGTTCTGGCTGCAACAACCGTATATGCACCTCAGTATCATACATATTCTGTTGTTAAGGCTGCAGAAGACAGTACAGAGGGCACTACAATTAAATCATGGAATTTTACAACTGGTGTAGACGGATGGAACTATGGTACAGGCTGGGAATATCAGTATAGTGGAGCTGATAATTCATCTGTAGCATGGGATGATGGAAAACTGAAAGCAACTGTAGATTTCAGCCAGGATTCAGATAAGAGCTGGAGCCAGATGGCGCTTTCTACCTGGTGTTCCAACTCCTTCGATTTAACAGGTGCAAATCAGATTTCTTTCGATTTCTATTATGATACAAGCTGTATGACACAGGGAAGCATTATGTTCAAGCTTTTCTCTAATGGTGGAATCGACAAGACAGTTTCATTCGATGCTGCTTCTGCTAAAACAGTTAGTGGAACAATTAAAAAAGCTTCTATTACATGTGAAATGGATGAAATGTCCGGAGAAGATGTAGAAGGCGTAAATGACTTTGCTATCTGTGTTGTAGGTAATGAAACCGACTACAAAGGTGACATGTGGTTTGATAATATTAAAATTCAGGCTACCAATAAAGAAACAACACCTTTAGATGTTGTAAAACAGTATACATTCGATAATTCTGCACAGAACTGGTATTATGGAACAGGTTGGGAATACAACTACACAGGAGCTTCTAATTCATCCGTAGGATATGAAGATGGAAAATTGAAATTAAATGTAGATTACAGTAATGATTCTGCTCAGACATGGAGCCAGATGGCAGCATGTGTATGGGAGAATTCCGGACTGGATCTAACAGGTGTTAACACAGCTACATTAGATTTTTATTATGATAAAACAAAATTAACAAGTGGTTCCTTTAAGTTGAAATTATTCTCTAATGGTGGGCCAATCGAAGCAACAACAGATGTTGATTTATCCAATGCAGAAGAAGTAGAAGGAACAGATTTAATTAAAGTTCCATGTGCGTTTTATTTTTCAACATTAGATGCAGCAGATGTAAATGATCTTTCTGTGTGTGTGATTGGAAGCAGTACAGATTACAAGGGAGCCTTATATTTAGATAACATTACGTTATCAAAAGATGCTACAATTAAAGATGCTTATGTAAATTCTACAGTTAAAGTAACTGGTGGAAAGTATAAACAGAGCATTAAAGATGGTGAACTTACTACATATGATGAAGATGGAAACGAAGTGAAGACAAAGCTTGCTACAAGCGTATCTACTGTGGATCAGAATGCGACTGATGCTGTAAAACAGGCATATGCTTACTTGAAAGCAGTTGGAAGCACAGATACTACCATTTTTGGACATCAATGTGATATTTTCTATAAAGCTGGTTCCAGTGATTTATCATTATCTGATACATATGATATTACGGGGGCTTATTCAGGAATTATGGGTCTTGATGGACTTGAACTGGCAGGACAGGAATACAGTGCTTCCCAGTACAATAACAACATTGCACCTAAAATGGGTACCGAAAGAGTTCCAGAAACAGCAGCAGGAAATGTTCAGGCAGCAGCACAGATTTCTAATATAGCAATTAAAAATGGTTCTTTAGTTACCTTATCTTTACATATGCCTAACTTCTCTAAAGTAGGAGCAGGAAATTACGATGGAGTACATTCTTATACGAAATACAGCTTCAAAGGATATACAGTAAATGACTTAACTGGTGATACTATGAACCAGATGCTTCCTGGTGGAAAATACAACGAAATGTTCAATGCATATCTGGATATGGTTGCTGACTATGCTTCACAGGTAGATGGAGCTATTTTGTTCAGACCATTCCATGAAAATACAGGCGGATGGTTCTGGTGGGGCAACTCCTGCTGTGATGCGGAAACATATAAGAATGTATATCGTTACACGGTGGAATATCTTCGTGATACAAAGGATATTCATAACATGTTATATGAATATGGTCCAAGCAGTGATGCAGAAAGCGTGGCAGATTACGAAATACGTTATCCTGGTGATGAATATGTTGATTTAGTTGGTACGGATATCTATAATACCAATCCAAAAGCTGATGACACATTTATTAACACGCTGACAGCTCAGTTAAATGTTGTAAATGAATTTGCAAAGCAGCATAACAAATTAATGGCTGTAACAGAAACAGGTATGGCAACATCCGGAGCTGATAAGGGAGATAACCAGACAGCTGTACATAAGACCGGAAACAAAGATAAAGACTGGTACAACAAAGTCATGAAAGCAGTTGCTGCATCTGATGCAAGTTACTTCTTATTATGGGCTAACTTCAGTGAACATGATGGTTTCTATACACCATATGTAAAATCTGTAAACGATGATGGTTCTTTATATGGTCATGAATTATTGGATAACTTCATTGACTACTATAACAATCCAACCAGTGCATTTACTTCAAATATGAAGGATGCATTAACGCAGTTAAAAGAAGTAAGTATCTCTACAACTCCTATTTCAAATGCGAAAACAGGATATATTACAGCTCCAGTTTCCGGCTCTAGAATTCTGGAAGCAACTGATGTAACTGCTAAGGTTTCCAATGTTTCTGATTCTGATAAGGTGGAATTCTACTTCTATGGAGCAGATGATACCGTAGAAAAAGTAACTGCTTCTTCTAAAAATGGTTCTGTATATACAGCAAAATTAGATGCAGATACATTAAAAGCACTTGGTGAAGCGGTTGGAACAATGGCGCTTGTTATCAATGGAGAAAAAGTTCAGACAATCAATGCAACTTACAATATTCCTGAACCAGTTGAAGATCCTTTAACAGTAGATGATTTTGAGGATTACTATGGTGTAGAATCCTTGTTAAACAAAGCATGGACAACGAACAAAGCAACAGGAAACAGCATTTCTCTTGGATTAACCAAAGAAGCTGGCAAGTTCTATGATGGTTCTTATGGTATGAAGTTCACATACGATGAAACTTCTGACGGATGGGCAGGAGCAACCATTGCAAAAGAAGCAGACTGGTCAGGATGCAACGCTCTTCAGTTATGGACAATTCCAGATGGAAATAAGCAGAAGGTAGTTGTACAGATTACAGCAAATTCAAAGGTTTATGAAGTATACTTAAATAAATATACACAGTATGCAGATTCAACAAAACCAATGTTAGTTACAATTCCGTTTAGTGAATTCTGTGAGAGAGATACAGCAGGAAATCCTACCGGAGGACTTGTAAACGATGCTTCCAGCATTTCATCTGTAGGTCTTTGGGTAAATGCTCTTGAAGGAACGGATGCAGTTGTTGATGGAAAAGTATCCGGAACAATTTACTATGATGGAGTAAAAGCTGTTAAGACAGATTCTTCCGAAATTAAATTTGAGGATGCATCTGCACCAGTAGAAACAGAAACACCAGCAACAAGTGAAACACCAGCAACAAGCGAAACACCAGCAACAAGTGAAACACCAGCAACAAGCGAAACACCAGCAACGAGTGAAGCACCTGTAACAAGCGAAACACCAGCAACAAGTGAAACTCCTACAACGAGTGAAGCACCTTCATTTGATGCAGTGCCTTCTGTATCTGTTACAACAAATGCAGGCGGATCCGTATCCCAGGCTTATACAATCAAGAGAAACGGAAATTCTGCAATCGATGTATCTAAGATTAAGATTCGTTACAACTACTCCAGAAGTGGTTCCACAGCACAGTCCTTCTGGTGTGATAGTGCAGGAATCTCCTTATCAACCGCTCCATACTATATAAATTACGCTTCTGATGTAATTGGCACATTTGGTGATGGATACCTTGATATCACATTTGATAAAGCAGTAGAACTTACAGACGGTTCTATGACCTTCCAGATTCGTTTTAACCAGAGCGATTGGTCAAGCTACTCTGGCTTCGTAGGTGGAAACGTAGAAGTTTACTACGATGGACAGTTGGTTCAGACGATTAAATAATTATTGTAAGATATGAAATATTTAAAGCCTGCCGGTGAGAGTCGGCAGGTCTTTTTGTTTTTAGCTGGATATGAGAAAAACGGTTGTCCTTCCCCAAAAACGGCAGTATAATAAAAAAGATTAGGATTATAAATGAATGTCAGGAATAAACAGGAGGATTTTATGGACATTAACCGTGAAGTAGATCAGTTAGCAAATTATATGATTTTATTAAGGAAGCATTTTCACCAGTATCCAGAAATGGGAATGGAAGAATACGAAACATCAAAACGGATTAAAGAGGAACTTTCCAATCAGGAGATACCATATATCAGCGTTGGCGAAACTGGAGTGATTGGCTTTATCGGAAAAGGAGAAAAGGTCATTGCACTTCGTGCCGATATGGATGCCTTAAGAATTCAGGAAAAAACAGAAGTGAATTATAAATCGGTCAATGACGGTATTATGCATGCCTGCGGACATGATGCACATATGGCGGCTTTATTAGGGGCAGCCCAGGTACTAAAGAAATATGAAGATGAACTGAATTGTACGGTAAAATTGATTTTTCAGCCATCCGAGGAAAACTGTAAAGGTGCTAAGATGATTTGTGATAATGGACATTTATCAGATGTTTCCTCTATTTTTGGACTTCATGTATTTGGTGATATGCCTTGTGGAACCATTTCGATTGAAGAAGGACCACGAATGGCTGCAACGGATATTTTTCAGATTGATATTACAGGAAGAGCGGGACACGCTGGAAAACCACAGCAGTGCGTGGATGCGACACTGACGGGGGCAGCAGTGGTTATGAATCTTCAGAGTATTATCAGCCGTAATTTAGATCCGAATGCATCAGCAGTTGTTACGATTGGTAAGTTTGAATCGGGAACAGCACATAACATTATTTCAGGAGAAGCGCATATCCGTGGGACAGTCCGGACGTTTGCCCATGAAGATGGAAGAATGATTGAACAGGCGGTACATAGAATTGTGGAGGGTACTGCCGATACCTATGGAGCAAAAATACACATTGATTACCAGAGAGCACTTCATCCGGAAGTGCATAATGATCCGGAAGTGACGGAAATTGCTTTAAGAGCTGCAAAGAAAGTATTTCCGGAAAAGATGTTTGTGAATGCACCAAAAATGTTTTTAGGAGAGGATTTTTCTATTTACCAGCAGAGAGTGCCAGGAACCTTTGCGTTTGTAGGAGCTGGAAATGAATCTCTTGGAAGAGCATTTCCAAACCATCATGACAAATTTAATATTGATGAAAAGGCTTTGGTGATTGCTGCAAAATTATTTGCTGCATTTGCTATGGAAAATTAAATAGAATGGTATAATAATTAGTACAATCCTCAAAAAAAGTTGCAAATATATTCTGTATACTATATTATGTAGTGGTATTATGATAACACGAGGAGAAACGAGGAATAAAGTATGAAAAAAATGAAACGATTTTTATTCATGGCGTTGATGCTTTTGATGTCTATTGCATTCTACGGCTGTGGAAGCGATAAGAAGGATAATGCAGGAAAGTCTGATGAGTCTGTTTCTTCCGAAGAGCCGACTAAGGGCGGTTCTGTAGTTGTAGGAATCACACAGGATCTTGACAGTCTTGACCCACACAAAGCAGTAGCGGCAGGAACCAGAGAAGTCATGTTTAATATTTTTGAAGGTTTATTTAAACCAGATGAAAATGGAGATTTACAACCAGCATTAGCAAGTGATTACAGTGTAAATGAAGAGGGTACTATTTATACATTTACCATTCGTGAAGGAGTGAAATTCCATAACGGAAATACAGTCACAGCAGATGATGTGGTTTATTCTATAAAACGTGTTGCCGGCCTGCTGGATAAGAATGAAAAAGATATTCGACAGATTTCAGCGCTGAAAAATATCAGTGAAGTAAATAAAAAAGATGACAGTACTGTAGAGGTGAAACTGGCAGTTGCAGATACAGAACTTACCAGTTATTTAACAGCTGGAGACTGCGCTGTTATTCCGGCTGATTACACAGACGAAGCAACGAAGCCAGTTGGGACAGGCCCATTTGTATTTGAATCTTACAGCCCATTAGACAGCATGGTTGTAAAGAAAAATGCAGATTACTGGAACACGGAAGCAATGCCATATCTGGACGAAGTGACATTTAAAATTTTCTCCAGTGCAGATGCGGCATTCTTGCAGGTACAGGCAGGAAGTGTTGATATTCTTGCATACCTGACAGATGAGCAGGCAAATCAGCTGTCAAACAGCGATTGTGATGTAAAAGAAGGAAATATGAATCTGGTACAGGGATTATTTTTAAATAATAAGACAGAACCATTTAATAATCCAAAAGTAAGAGAAGCATTAAACTATGCCATCGACAAACAGGCAATTATTGATATGGTTGCAGATGGAAAAGGAACTATTATTGGAAGTAACTTGACTCCAGGACTTTCTTCTTATTATGATGAAAGCTTAAGCGGGCTTTATCAGACCAATGTAGAAAAAGCAAAAGAATTATTAAAAGAAGCTGGTTATGAAAATGGACTGAAATTTAAGATTTCCGTTCCTTCTAATTACCAGTTCCATGTAGATACGGCACAGGTAATCGTAGAACAGTTAAAACAGGCTGGTATTACCGCAGAAATCAATTTGATCGACTGGTCTACATGGTTAAGCGATGTTTATACAAAGCGTGATTATCAGGCTACGATTGTAGGATTGGATGGAAACTTATCTCCTAGAAACTTTATGGAACGATTCAAATCAGATGCAGATAATAACTTTATCAACTTTAACAACAAAGAATATGACAGTATATTAAAAGAAGTATTATCCGCAACGGATGATGAAACAAAAGTCACAGACTATAAAAAACTTCAGGCAGTCTTAGCAGAAGATTCCGCTTCTGTTTATTTACAGGATCCAGCTTTATTAGTTGCTGTAAATAAGAAATTAGGAGGATATAAATTCTATCCTGTCTATGTACAAGATATGTCCAGTATTTATTATACTGCGCAGTAGAAGTATATCCGAAACCACGAGAAGCGCTGGACGCGTTTCTTGTGGTTTTTTATGTGATAGGAGATTTTTTGAGAATTTGCGAAATGTGATTTTTAGATTGTAGCAAAGGTGGAGTAACAAAAACGATGAAGATTTTAGTAAAGAAAGCGATGACCATGGTTCTAACGCTGTTTCTTGTTTCTGTTGTTACCTTCAGTGCATTTCAAGTGATTAATGGTGATGTGGTGACGGCAAAGCTTGGGGTGGATGCGACGAAAGAGCAGGTAGAGGAACTGAAAGAAGAATATGGCCTCAACAAAAGCATTCCGGTGCGCTATGCAGAGTGGTTACAAGGTGCAATTCGGGGAGACTTCGGAGATTCCTATAGTTATAATGTTCCAGTAGGAAAGCTTGTGGCTGAACGAATGGAAGTAACAGTTGGTTTGGGATTGATTGCAATTCTACTTATTATAATAGTGGCCCTACCTCTTGGAATTCTGGCGTCTCGAACTAGAAATGGAATAGGTGGACATATTATTAATACTGTAAATCAGATTTTTATGTCGGTTCCTCATTTCTTTCTAGGAATGTTAATCTGCCTGGTATTTGGAATTTTTTTAAAGTGGTTTACACCAGGTGATTATGTTTCTTTGAAGGATAGTGTAAGTGGATATTTTGGATATATGATTTTTCCGGCGATTGCAATTGCCATACCGAAAATTGCTATGCTGGTCAAATTTTTAAAAACGTCAGTAATCCGACAGATGAATCAGGATTATGTGAGGACGGCAAGAAGCAAAGGAAACAGCGAAAAACGGATTTTATATCATCATGTTCTTAGAAATGCATTGATTCCAGTGCTGACGTTTCTGGCAATGGTGATTGCAGAAGTGCTGGCAGGAAGTATCGTGCTGGAGCCAGTATTTAATCTGCCTGGTTTGGGAAGACTTCTGGTTGTTTCTATATCGAGTCGTGATTATCCAGTTGTACAGGTGATTGTACTCTATATTGCGGCAGTTGTTATTGTCATGAACTGTATTGTTGATATTTTATACCAGTATCTTGATCCAAGGGTGAAGGATGCATTGTAAAGGATGGTAAACCAATGAAAAGGGTAAAAGATAAAAAATATATATTCGGTATTGTGCTTATGGCAGCAGTACTTCTATTTGTGCTGGTTGGTATTTTTTATACGCCATACGATCCGGAGAAAATGGATGCCAGTGTAAAAAACATGGGTCCAAGCCTGAAACACTGGTTTGGAACGGATAATTTCGGCAGGGACGTATTAAGCCGTGTCATGGATGGAAGTAAAACTACATTTTTTATTGCATTCTGCACTATTTTAATAGGAAGTGTTGTTGGAAGTCTGATTGGTGCTGTGACTGGATATTTTGGCGGATTTTTAGATGAAATCATCATGCGTATCAATGATGTGCTTCTTTCCTTTCCCTACATTTTACTGGCATTAATCATTATTAGTATTATGGGAATTGGAAAGTATAATATTATCATTGCAATGGGGATTTTATTTATACCCAGTTTCGCAAGAGTAGTAAGAAGTGAGTTTGTCACACAAAAACAACTGGATTATGTGAAAAATGCAAAGCTTATGGGCGCAGGAGATATGCGGATTATGTTTGTTCATATTTTCCCTAATATTCTGCCGATTTTATTTTCCAGTATTACCATTGGATTTAATAATGCTGTATTAACAGAAGCTGGAATGAGCTATCTGGGATTAGGTGTGCAGCCACCGGAAGCCAGTCTTGGAAGAATGCTTTCGGAAGCCCAGGCCTATATGGTAAATGCACCATGGTGTGCACTGGCACCTGGAATTATGATTATTCTGACTGTGCTGAGTTTCAGTCTGGTAAGCGAAAGAGGTGGAAACCGTGGATAAAAAACAGAAAAAAGAGCTTCTTTGTATTAAAGAACTGGAGATTAGCTTTCAGGAGAAAACCGGAAAGAAAGAGGTCGTAAAAAGAATCAGCCTTTCTGTTTCAGAAGGAGAAAAGGTTGGAATTGTAGGAGAGAGTGGCTCTGGAAAATCCATGACTTCCCTTGCTGTGATGCAGCTTCTTCCAGAGGATGCAAAGATAACAAACGGCACCATTTATTTTGAAGGAAAGGAAATACTTTCATATAAACCAGGAGAACTTAAGGATATTCGTGGCAGAGAACTGGCAATGGTATTTCAGGAACCGATGACTTCACTGAATCCGGTTATGACCATTGGAAGACAATTGGAAGAAGTTTTTATGCTTCATGAACCAATGACGAAAGAAGAACGTAGAAAACGGGTTCTTTCTATGTTAAAGGAAGTTGGACTGAGAAATGGAGAGGAATTGTGGAACCGTTACCCGCATCAGCTTTCCGGAGGAATGCGCCAGAGAGTAATGATTGCTATGGCAATGTTACTTCGACCAAAACTTTTGATTGCAGATGAGCCAACTACTGCATTGGATGTTACTGTGCAGGCTCAGATTTTAGACTTGATTAATCAGTTAAATGAAGAATATCATACAAGTGTACTGCTGATTTCCCATGATTTGGGAGTAATAAAAAAATGCTGTTCCCATGCAGTTGTGATGAACGAAGGACGTATTATAGAAGAAGGAAGTGTAGAAGAACTGTTTTCCAATCCCAAAGAGGACTACACTAAAAAACTGTTAGCAGCAGTGCCAGGAAGAAATCGGGAACTGCAGTTTTCAGAGAGCGGAATGATGAAAGCGGCTTCGGAGGAATTGATATTAGAAGTTTTCGGGGTGGATATTTTTTATCAAAATAAACATGGTCTTTTCTCAAAAGGAAAGAAAAAACATATTGTGAAAGAAGCAGATTTTTATATAAAAAAAGGAGAGATTGTTGGAATCGTTGGAGAAAGTGGTTCTGGAAAGTCGACACTTTCCAAAGCGGTAACAGGGCTTGTGCCTTATGAAAACGGAACAATTCAGTTGAAAGAAGATAGACCTGCCATGGTATTTCAGGATCCATATTCATCATTGAATCCGTCGAAAAAAGTCGGATGGTTGATTGAAGAACCATTAAGAAATCAGGGCGGTTTTTCTAAGGAAGAAAGAAAAAAACGAGTGGATGAAATGCTGATACAGGTCGGACTTCCAGTTGAGTTTAAAGAACGTTATATCAGACAGTTAAGCGGTGGTCAGAGACAGCGTGTCAGTATTGCCTGTGCCTTGATTACAAATGCAAAACTAATTGTATTGGATGAACCGGTTTCTGCCTTGGATGTGACCATTCAGGCCCAGATTTTGTCGCTTCTTTTAAAACTCCGAGAAACTTATGATTTATCGTATCTGTTTATTTCTCATGATTTAAATGTGGTCTATCAGATTTGCGACCGGATTTATGTTATGGAAAATGGCAGATTGATTGAAAACGGCACGAAAGAGGAAATTTTCTATAATCCGAAGACAGACTATACAAAGAAACTGCTTCATTCAATTTTGTCGGTAGAGTAGCAGATGACACCATGACAGGAGAAAGAAAAGGAAGGTTTAAAATGATTATTGATTTTCATACACATGTATTTCCGAAAAGTATTGCAGAGAAAACACTGGACAAGCTAGGGGAGATGATAGATACAAAGCCATATACGTGTGGAACGCTTGATGGTCTGAAAGCCTCTATGAAAGAATCTGGTATTGATTACTCGGTGATACTTCCGGTTGTGACAAGGCCAGAGCAGTTCGAGTCTGTTAATAAATATGCGGCTTCTATTACTGGAAAGGATGGTATTATCTCATTTGGAGGAATTCATCCCAAATCAGATCGGATAGAAGAAAAAATTAATCAAATCTGTGAACTTGGCTTAAAGGGAATCAAATTACATCCGGATTTTCAGGATACTTATATTGATGAACCACCTTATATAAAATTAATTTCATACGCATTACAGAAGAATCTGATTGTTTCCATTCATGCGGGTGTTGATTTAGGACTTCCAAATCCGGTACATTGTCCGCCTAAGCGTACTCTTCGTATGCTAAAGGAAGTAGAAAAGAATGCAGATATTTCGAAGATTGTATTGGCACATATGGGAGGGTTTCAGATGTGGAATGAAGTACACAGTCTTCTGATTGAGAAAAATGTTTATTTTGATACCAGTTTCTGTAGAAATTATATGACAAAAGAAGACTGCGTTAGAATAATTCAAGAACATGGTGCTGATAAAATTCTTTTTGGAACAGATTCGCCGTGGGATAGTCAGAAAGAGGCAGTAGATTTTATAACACAATTACCAATAGAGGATGAAAAAAAACAAGAAATACTGAGCAAAAATGCTGAAAAGATAATTTTTTAAAAAAATACTTGAAAGTTTGGTGATAGTGATATATAATATCATACGTGTTCAGGACAACTGAAACGAATTGATGGGCTATCGCCAAACGGTAAGGCACTGGATTCTGATTCCAGCATGTGAAGGTTCGAATCCTTCTAGCCCAGTTTAAGAACATCATGAGTTTCATGGTGTTTTTTGTTACTTAAACACCTTTTTTATATTAATATTATGTTAATATTATGAGTTTTTTGGAATATTACAATATGTAACAGCATAAGTATTAATTTGAAGTTTATTGATATAAAACTTGAAAACCTGTAAAGATAGGTATATTATGAAACTAGATACCAAGTGTGTATCGTTGAAGGAGGAGATGATAAAATGGATAAGGGAATGAAGTTAAGTGCATCATCTGTTCAAAAAAAGGATATTCCAGAACAGAAACTTGATTCAAAAGAATTTAAACCAGAAGTTTTGAAAACAGATGCCGTTAAGGAAGAATCGGTAAAAGCAGATGCGAAAGCTGGAAGCAAAAAAGCAGAGACTGCAAAACCAGTAAAAGAAACAGCGGTTATTTCCAATAAGGAAGAAACAGTATCTGTGAAAAAGACAGAAAAAGAAATGAAGACGGAAACCAAAGAGAAAGTTTCTGAAACAGTGAAAGCTGCAGAACCAGAGAAAGAAGCACAGGTTCTGGCGAAAGAAAATCCAAAAAGGAAAACTTCAAGAAAAGCGACAGCTAGAAAAGCAGCTGCCAAACCCGTAACAGAAAAAACGGTAAAACCAAAGAAAGTGGTTAAAAAGAGCGAAAAGGCAGCAAAGAAAAAAGTACCACAGATGGCTGTGTCAACGTACATACAATATTTTGGAAAAGAAATTGAGCAGGGCGATTTGATAAAACGGGTAGTTGAGAATTGGACTGCTAATGGGAATGATGAAAAAGCAATTGAAACTCTTGAGCTTTATGTAAAACCGGAAGAGAGCAGAGTTTATTATGTTGTGAATGGAATTCCATGTTCCGGACAAATTGATATTTAATAAAAATGCCTGTGATTACTTGTGTAATACACAGGCATTTTTGCTTTCTTAATCCAGATTAAGTTTCTTTTGGAAGATAAAGTGGGTAATGAAAAGCTGTATAGCTGTTACCACAATGCTGGAAACAATTCCTAAAAGCATTGTGAGAGTATAAGCACCTGGTGTACTGAAAAATCTGGAACCATTTTCATATAAGATTTTTGCACTGGAATCTACAAAGAAGAATCCAAAGAAGGTTGCAATAATCTGATATACGAACAGCAGTGCGAAGAAAAACAGGATAGAACCTAATGCTTTATGCTTGTTTACCAGCTGTCCAAGGGCAATTGCCAGATAGAACATAGCAATTTTTGTCATGAATCCAAGGAAACAGGAGATGATAGTCAGAATAATTCCGACTGGACCGATTTCAGGATAAATCGTACTCCACATTTTTGCAAAATCAAGATTCAGACTGGAGAGAAGGCTTGGAACATCAAAATAAATAATGGCGGACACACCTGTGATAATGGCACCAATGAGGCATAGAATATTTGCTGTTAGGAATTTTCCTAAAATAATTTTACTCTTTTTTACAGGCAGAGTATGTGTCAGGTATCCCTGATCGGTAACCATGCTTTTGTAAAAATGAACGATAGAGATTGCATAGGTACCAAGAACATAAGCAATCAGGATTCCTGCATAAAATACAGTCAGTAGAGTGATGAGAAGAGTAAAGCTTATGGAACCATCCATTTTATCAGCAATAGTTGAAAAGTTAAAAAATAATGTTGCAACACAGGAGTAAAGCAGAATAAAAATACTGCAAGGGACAAAAAATTTTGAGGTTGCCTTAAAATCATATTTCATTAGTTTACTTAACATTTGAATACCTCCCTGAATAAAGCGTCAATCGATTTGCCTTCTGACATACGAATGTCATCAACGGATGAATGCATCGTTACAATGCCTTCTTTTAAAAAGACTGCTTCATCCAGAATGTTTTCAATATCGGCAATTAAATGTGTAGAAATTAAAACGGTTGCGTTCTCATTATAATTGGAAAGAATCGTCTGGAGAATATAGTCTCTGGATGCTGGGTCAACTCCGCCGATTGGCTCATCCAGGCAGTAAAGCTGAGCGTTACGGCTCATAACAAGAATCAGCTGAACTTTTTCTTTGTTTCCTTTGGAAAGAGTCTTTAAACGACAATTCGGATTAAGTTTTAATCGAGCCAGCATATCCAGTGCTTTCTTCGTGTCAAAATCACTGTAGAAGTCTGCGAAATATTCCAGACAGTCTTTGATTTTCATCCAGTTATTTAAATAGGTACGATCTGGAAGGTAGGAGATAAGAGCTTTTGTGCTGTCTCCTGGAGTCATGCCTGCTACTTTGATAGAACCGGAATCCGGCGTCAACAGGTCATTAATCAGTTTAATCAGCGTTGTTTTTCCACTTCCGTTGGGACCAAGCAGACCAATGATTTTCCCATGTTCCAGTGTCAGGTTTACATCTTTGAGTCCATGCTGTCCGCTGTATAGCTTTTTGAGATTCTTGCATTCTAAAATAGATTCCATTCTAATCCATCCTTTCATTTACCGATGTATTCTATTTCTTATTGTCATCGGAAATATGATTCAAAATATCGAGGGTTTCCTGTTTTGTAAAGCCAAGTTTTTTCATTCCATCCAGAAATTTTCTAACTTCTTCTTTTGCTAAAGACTGTTTCATTACTGCGATCATAGAATCATCCTCCGTTATAAATTTTCCGCTTGTGCGGTTGGTATAAATTAGATTTGCACGTTCCAGTTCGGAGAGCGCTTTCTGCATCGTGTTTGGGTTCACGGATGCTTCTGCTGCAAATTCCCGGACAGACGGAAGTTTATCACCAGGCTTATAATAACCTGATATAATCAGAAGCTGAATGTGCTCCATGAGCTGTATATAAATCGGTCTGTCTGTTGACAAATTCCAAGACATAATATCCATCCTTTCTTTGTATTAATGTATTATTGTATTAACTGATTAGTACAATAATACTACAGGGATATAAAAATGTCAACCATAGACTGGAAAAAAGGATGTGTATATAAAAAAAAACAATCATGTACAGGAAAAGATAAGCTCGTGAAAACCACTGTTTATAAGGGGTTCGTGAAAAATCGCCTTGTGTGTACAAAACAGTATAAAACCATCAAAATCTTTACAATTAAGTTCTAAAGTGTTAGAATAATGACTAGTGTATGCATTAATAGAGTTTACATAGCGCGCAGATAATTCGATTAATGCATGATATGTATATATAAGAAGGAGGATATATTTAAAATGGCTAGAAAAATGAAAACCATGGATGGAAATACAGCAGCAGCTCATGTTTCTTATGCCTACACAGACGTTGCAGCAATCTATCCTATTACACCATCATCTCCTATGGCAGATTACACAGATATGTGGGCTACACAGGGGAGAAAGAATATTTTCGGACATCCAGTAGTAATGTCAGAAATGCAGTCAGAAGGTGGAGCTGCTGGAGCTGTTCACGGTTCTTTACAGGCAGGTGCTTTAACAACAACTTATACGGCATCTCAAGGTTTATTATTAATGATTCCTAATATGTATAAAATCGCTGGTGAGCTTCTTCCAGGTGTTATTAACGTAACAGCCCGTGCGCTTGCTTCCCATGCATTATCTATTTTCGGAGATCATTCAGATATATATGCCTGTCGTCAGACAGGTTTCGCTATGTTATGTACAAGCAGTGTTCAGGAAGTTATGGATTTAGGTCCAGTTGCTCATCTTGCTTCTATTGAGGGACGTGTTCCTTTCATGCACTTCTTCGACGGTTTCAGAACATCCCATGAAATTCAGAAAATTCAGATTTGGGATTATGAAGACTTAAAAGATATGTGCGATATGGATGCTGTAGATGCTTTCCGTAAGAGAGCTCTTAATCCAAATCATCCAGTACAGCGTGGTACAGCTCAGAACCCTGATGTATTCTTCCAGGCAAGAGAAGCTTCCAACAAATACTATAATGCTATTCCTGATATCGCTCAGAAGTACATGGATAAAATCAATGCTAAGATTGGTACTGATTATAAATTATTTAACTACTATGGTGCTGAAGATGCTGAAAAAGTTATCGTAGCTATGGGTTCCGTATGTGAAACAATCGACGAAACAATTGATTACTTATTAAAAGCCGGCGAAAAAGTTGGTGTTATTAAAGTTCGTCTTTACAGACCATTCAGTGCAAAACATTTAATCGATGCAATCCCTGATACTGTAAAACAGATTACTGTATTAGACAGAACAAAAGAGCCTGGTGCACTTGGTGAACCATTATTCTTAGACGTATGTGCTGCATTAAAAGATTCTAAATTCCATGATGTTCCTATATTATCAGGCCGTTACGGTTTAGGTTCTAAAGATACAACACCTGCTGATATTATTGCTGTTTACAGAAATACAGAGAAGAAAGTATTCACATTAGGTATTGTTGATGATGTTACAAATCTTTCTCTTGAAAGAACAGAAAATCCTAATACAACACCAGAAAGCACAATCAGCTGTAAATTCTGGGGTCTTGGTGCAGATGGTACTGTAGGTGCTAATAAGAACTCTATTAAGATTATTGGTGACCATACAGACATGTATGCTCAGGCATATTTCGATTACGATTCCAAAAAATCCGGTGGTGTTACAATTTCCCACTTACGTTTTGGTAAAGACCCAATTAAGTCCACATACCTTATCAATAAAGCTAACTTTGTAGCCTGTCATATGCCAGCTTATATTAGAAAATACAATATGGTTCAGGACTTAAAAGATAATGGAACATTCCTTCTGAACTGTTCATGGAATATGGAAGAAATTGAGAAACATCTTCCAGGGCAGGTTAAGAAATACATGTATGACCACAAGATTAATTTCTATACAATCGATGGTTTCAAATTAGGTAAAGAAATCGGTCTTGGTGGACGTATCAATACAATCTTACAGTCAGCATTCTTTAATTTAGCAGAAATTATTCCAGCTGACGATGCAATTAAATATATGAAAGATGCTGCTACAGCTACTTATTCTAAGAAGGGTGACGACATCGTTCGTATGAACCATGAAGCTATTGAAGCTGGTGCTAAGAACGTAGTTAAAGTTGAAATTCCAGAATCATGGGCTAATGCGGAAGAAGAAGAACTTGGTTCTAAAGTTTCCGGTGATAGAGCAGACGTTGTTGAATATGTTAATACAATTCAGAATGCAATCAACTCTCAGACAGGTAATGATCTTCCTGTATCAGCATTTGTTGATTTTGCAGATGGTACATTACCATCCGGTTCTGCAGCATATGAAAAACGTGGTGTAGCAATTGATGTTCCTTCATGGAATCCAGAAAACTGTATCCAGTGTAACTTCTGTTCTTATGTATGTCCACATGCATGTATCCGTCCAGTAGCTATGGATGAAGCTCAGGCTGCTAATGCTCCTGAAGGTGCAACAATGGATATGACAGGAATGCCAGGATATAAATTTGCAATGAGCATTTCCGTACTTGACTGTACAGGATGTGGTTCTTGTGCTAATGTCTGCCCTGGTAAGAAAGGTGAAAAAGCTCTTACTATGGCTAACATGGAAAGCCAGTTACCAGCTCAGAAGATGTTCGATTATGGTGTATCTATTGATACTCCAGCTGCTATATCTGATAAATTTAAAGAAACAACAGTTAAGGGAAGCCAGTTCAAACAGCCATTACTTGAATTCTCAGGTGCATGTGCAGGTTGTGGTGAAACACCTTACGCTAAATTAATGACTCAGTTATTCGGTGATAGAATGTACATTGCAAATGCTACAGGATGTTCTTCTATCTGGGGTGGTTCTTCACCAGCATCACCATATACAGTAAACAGCAAAGGACAGGGTCCTGCTTGGGCTAACTCCTTATTCGAAGATAATGCAGAATATGGTTTTGGTATGAACTTAGCTCAGACAGCTTTAAGAAACCGTGTAGAAGATGCTGCAGCTGAATTAGCTGAACAGGCTGAAAACGAAACAGTTAAATCTGCTATTGCTGATTACTTAGCAGCAAAAGATAAGACAACAGCTGAAAGTGCAGTTGCTACAAAAGCAATGATTGATGCGTTAGAAGGCTGTGACTGTGATAATGAATTAAAGAAATATATCTTAGACAATAAAGATTTTGCTTCCAAGAAATCCCAGTGGATCCTTGGTGGTGATGGATGGGCTTATGATATCGGATTCGGTGGTCTGGATCACGTATTAGCAAGCAATAAGAATGTAAATGTACTTGTATTCGATACAGAAGTTTACTCCAATACAGGTGGACAGGCTTCTAAAGCTACACCAACAGGTGCTATCGCACAGTTTGCTGCAGCTGGTAAAGAAGTTAAAAAGAAAGATTTAGCTGGAATCGCTATGAGTTATGGTTATGTCTATGTAGCACAGATCGCTATGGGTGCTGATTATAACCAGTGTATCAAAGCTTTCGTAGAAGCTGAAAACTATGATGGACCATCCTTAATTATCGCTTATGCTCCATGTATCAACCATGGTATCAAAGGTGGTATGAAGGGTGCTATGAACGAAGAAAAACGTGCTGTTCAGTCTGGTTACTGGAACTTATTCCGTTTCAACCCAGCATTAGCTGAGGAAGGAAAGAATCCTTTCACTTTAGATTCAAAAGAGCCTACTGCTGATTATAAAGAATTCATCCAGAGTGAAGTTCGTTATAACAGACTTTCACGTTCTAATCCAGAAAGAGCTGCTGAGTTATTCGACAAAGCTGCTGCAGATGCTAAAGCTAAATATGAAGCTTTAAAAGAAAAAGCAAGTAAATAGTTTTAAATGATACAAAATAAATGCTAGCAAAGAGTTACAACTTATAACGTTATAATAGAGGCTGTCACGGTAGGCCACCGTGGCGGTCTCTTTTGATATAAAGGACGAAAGTATGTATTCCTTCATAATAATAGGAGTTCGGGAGTATAGTATAATAAATGTGTTAAGTGAGGTCTTTTTATGAAAGAAACAGTACGACCGGAATTCCTAATAATTTGTCTGACTCCTTGCAGCAGAAAAAAGATACTTCATGTTTGGAAGAAAAAAATTTTTCGTGAGAGATATTTTAATAAATTATATAAAAAATTACCTCATAAGCAAAAAATAATAGAGGTAATGCACGTCTGTGGACTGCAGATTGAACTTCCGTTTATTCAGGAGCAGATGGAAGAAATTGATCAGGATTTTCTGGAATGCTATATTAAAAAGGTAATGGATGAGTATGAATTTAGTTCTTGTTATCTGGAACGGGATTTATACTTTATGAGAAATCGGATTCAGAGTCCGAAAAGCTGGATTTTTAAGTATATGCTGTTTCCAGAGGGAATGAAGAAATTTTTTCATACATATGGAATTTCACAGAAAGAAGCACGGTATGTTGTGGTTGATGGTGGAAATCAAAAAATCGAAATGGTTCTTCAATGTCTGATTCCGGATGCAAATTATATGACAGTTGTGACGAAGCGGCCAGAATTTTTTCAAAATGCAGTAGAACAGGTATTTGATGAAACTGGACTTTTGATTCAGGTATTAACTGACATGCTTACGGAAACAATACATGGGAACGTAGTGGTTTTTCTTGGAGGAAGTCCTGTTAGTCTTTATTCCAGATTGGAAGCGGGAGCTTATGTTATTGATCTTGGTTTTACAGATCAGAAACTGGAATACATCTTAAGCAGACGAAAAGATTTAACTATATTTTATGACTTTGAAATTGATTTTCAGGGGGAATCCGTGGAGAAAGAACTTGCGGCTGAAGTGATCACAAGAGACAGCTGGAAACTGAAACGTTTTTTGGAAAAAAGAGAGGTGTCTTTGGAGCCGGATGAAATGAATGAACTGGCCGGACAATACCAGATATCCGTAAAAACGCTGAAAATAATACAGCCATATAAATCCATACTGGATTGACAAGTCAGGGTATGGTGCGTTATAATACAAAGAATGTGAAAGACCATTTACCGATAAAAGATTATTATGGAGGTTGGGCATATGGCAGATAAAAAAAATATTTTAACATATGAAGGTTTAAAACATCTTGAAGATGAGTTACAAGATTTAAAAGTAAATAGAAGAAAACAGGTTGCAGCAAAGATTAAGGAAGCTCGTGAGCAGGGAGATTTATCCGAGAATGCGGAGTATGATGCAGCCAAAGACGAACAGCGCGACATCGAAGCAAGAATTGAAGAAATCGAAAAGATTTTAAAGAATGCAGAAGTTGTTGTAGAAGAAGATGTTGATTTAGACGTAATTAATATTGGCTGTCGTGTAAAAATCATCGATATGGAATATGATGATGAATTAGAATTTAAAATTGTTGGTTCAACAGAAGCAAACAGCTTAAAAGGCAAGATTTCTAATGAATCCCCAGTAGGAAGAGCTTTAATTGGTGCAAAACAGGGTGATGTTGTAGAAGTAGAAACACATGCCGGCGTTTTAAAATATAAAATCGTGGAAATTCAGCGTTCAAACTAGAATCTACAATAGGAAAAGGAGAGAGATATCTTGGCAGGTCAAAATAATCAAAAACCGCAGCAGGAAAATATCAGTGAGTTATTAAAGGTAAAAAGACAGAAACTTGCAGATTTCCAGGCAGAAGGTAAGAATCCATTTGAAATTACAAAATATGATGTAACACATCATTCCACAGATGTAAAAGAAAATTTTGAAGAGTTAGAAGGGCAGGAAGTATCTTTAGCAGGACGTATGATGTTCAAACGTGTTATGGGTAAAGCTTCTTTCTGTAATATTCAGGATTTCAAAGGCCGCATCCAGGCATATGTAGCTCGTGATGAAATCGGTGAAGATTCCTATAAAGATTTCAAAAAGTATGATGTGGGTGATATTTTAGGAATTAAAGGAAAAGTATTTAAGACCAAGACAGGTGAAATCTCCATCCATGCAGAAGAGGTTGTTTTACTTTCTAAGAGCTTACAGGTTTTACCAGAAAAGTTTCACGGATTAACCGATACGGATACCAGATATCGTCAAAGATATGTGGATCTTATTATGAACGAAGAAGTAAAGGATACTTTCGTGAAGCGTTCCCAGATTATCAGCAGTATTCGTCGTTTCTTAGATTCCCAGAACTTTATGGAAGTAGAAACACCTATGCTTGTTTCTAATGCAGGTGGAGCATCCGCAAGACCTTTTGAAACACATTTCAATGCATTAGATGAAGATGTAAAACTTCGTATTTCTTTGGAGTTATATCTGAAAAGATTGATTGTTGGTGGAATGGAACGTGTCTATGAAATTGGACGTGTGTTCCGGAATGAAGGAACAGACACAAGACATAATCCAGAGTTTACTCTGATGGAATTATATCAGGCATATACAGATTATTATGGCATGATGGATTTAACAGAGAACATGTTCCGTCACGTTGCACAGGAAGTGTGCGGTAAAACAGAGATCCCATATGCGGAAGCTATGATCGATCTTGGAAAGCCATTTGAAAGAATTACAATGGTAGATGCAGTTAAGAAATATACCGGTATTGACTTCAATGAAGTAAAGACAACAGAAGAAGCAAAGCAGTTAGCAAAAGAGCATCATGTTGAATTTGAAGAAAGACATGTAAAAGGTGATATTATCAACTTATTCTTCGAGGAATTTGTTGAAGAACATTTAATCCAGCCTACTTTCGTTATGGATCATCCAGTTGAGATTTCTCCATTAACAAAGAGAAAGCCAGAAAATCCAGATTATGTAGAACGTTTTGAACTATTTATCTACGGACGTGAAATGTGTAATGCATATTCCGAATTAAATGACCCAATTGATCAGAGAGAACGTTTTGCAGCACAGGAAGCCGCTTTTGCAGCAGGTGATGAAGAAGCGAACCACACAGATGAAGACTTCTTAAATGCACTTGCAATCGGTATGCCTCCAACAGGTGGTATCGGATACGGAATCGACCGTCTTGTTATGTTACTGACGAATTCACCAGCAATTCGTGACGTTCTGTTATTCCCGACAATGAAGACGTTGGATAAATAGAGCCAGTGTTTATGAGGGGTTGAGGAATGTGAATATGTCAAAGGACGCATTTTGATATAGTCCTTTATATTAGTATGAAAGGGTACACAATCTGAAAAGAAATAGATTCAATCAAATATGAACTACTAAGAGGAAATTTTCTAAAGAAATTTAGGCTCTATGTCAAGTATTGGGGTGTGATTCTTTGAATCATGCTCTATCACTGGATGTAGGGCTGTTTTTATGTTTGAACTAAATTCACCTGTTTTTGGGCATGACAAATAAATCTCCGTTTCGAAACCGGTAAGTCCATACTTAAAAGCATTAAGTATATATTTTGACCAACGTCGATAAGTAGCTGCGTATTTCTCGAACTCTTTTATTCCACAGCTTTCCGCATTTTTAATCCAGTCATAAAATTCCGTTCGCTGAATAGAGTATTTTTCGTTCTGACAAATGCGGTAAAACCATTCTTTCAGCATATGTGCTTTTCTTAGTTCATCATGATATAGAAGCATCAAATCACATGCCTGTTTATTCTCATCCTTCAGTTTATCATAATGTGTTAGTATCCGCTTATGGTTACGCTTGTAGTATTTACGAAGAGTAGCAGGCATTGTCTTCTGCACCCGTTTTCGAACGCCTTCAATTGCCCAGGTAACTTGTCTGATAAAATGGTACTTATCGACGATTACCTTTGCATTTGGAAAGTAGGTATGAGCAATGTCTACGTATGGCTGCCACATATCCCATAGGAAAAACTTAACACGGTATCGCTGGCTCCGATCCATTTCTCTAAAGTAGGTGGATAAGTGAGAGGCAGTTCGGTTCGGTAATATATCCATAGCGGTGTGTTGTTTTGGATTTCTTAAGCAACTGTGCAGTTATAAAGGTGTTGAAATTATAGAAGGACATCGGATGCCAGACCATATCCATATGTTAGTAAGTATTCCACCGAAGATAAGCGTATCATCATTTATGGGATACTTAAAAGGAAAGAGTGCACTTATGATATTCGATAAACACGCAAACTTAAAGTATAAATTTGGAAAACGGCATTTCTGGGCAGATGGATATTATGTCAGCACGGTGGGATTAAATGAAGCCACAATTAAGAAATATATCCAAGAACAAGAAAAGCATGATATTGCAATGGATAAGTTAAGCGTGAAAGAATATGAAGACCCTTTTAAGGGTTAGGGCTAAGTAGTAACAATACCCCTTAAGGGGTAGCGACGAGTCAAGAGCAATATGGCTTGAACGGAGCTTTGGGAAGAATGTGTAAACAGGATTCCCAGAGCTGAAAGAGAAAGCCAGCGCCTTGAGATGCTGGCCTAATAACAAAGGTTTATAGCCCTAGAGCAAACCACCCGTTTGACGGGTGGTACTGATTTTATACGAAATTCTATAAGATGTGTATTTGTAGATTGTCAACCATAGCACTTAAAACGGTTGACAACTGCACCATTTCATACTATATTATATATAGTAGAATCTGCCGTACATAATTGACTGAAAAATGACAAATACCTATTATTTTTTCATGCCAGAACAGATCTGCGGACATTAAAAAATAGAATACGAGGTAAAACGTTGTAATGGCTAAAAAATTATTTATAACAGGGACCGGCACAGATATTGGAAAGACATATGTGACGGGATTAATTATTAAAAAACTACAGGAATATAGGAAAAATCCGGCATACTATAAGGCTGCTATGAGTGGGAATGAAGCAGACAAATCGGGCAAACTCATTCCGGGGGATGCATTATTTGTGAAAAATATGGCTCACATTGAACAGCCACTGGACAGTATGTGTTCGTATATTTATAAGAATGCGGTTTCTCCCCATTTAGCATCCAGAATAGAAGGAAATCCTGTGAAACTTGAAGTAGTTAAGCAAGGATATGAGGATCTGTGTCGAACATATGATTACATAACGATGGAAGGAAGCGGAGGCATCCTTTGCCCGATCTGCTACGATGAAGCGAAGATTCAGCTTGAGGATATTATCAAAGAGCTGGATATGCCATGCCTCATTATTGCAGATGCTGGTCTTGGAACCATTAACTCGGTTGTGCTTACAGTGGAATATATGAAAAACAGAGGTATTTCCATTCAGGGAATTATTTTTAATCATTATCATCCTGGAGATGTTATGGAAGAAGATAATCGGAGAATGTGTGAAGAAATGACAGGGTTAAAAGTAATTTCCTGTGTAAGCGATGATGATACAGAACTGGACATTGATATTGATACACTGTTATCTCTATATACAGATGAAAATGGAGGAATATGATGATTTGGTATCCTTATGAGCAAATGAAAACAATGAAACAGCCTTATAAAGTAATCGATGCAAAAGGCGTATATTTATATACACAAGATAATAAAATGATTGATTCAGTTTCTTCCTGGTGGAGTGTGATTCATGGATATAAACATCCAGTGCTTACGGAGGCAATTAAAGAGCAGGCAGATAAGTTTTCACATGTAATGTTGGGCGGATTGACGCATGAACCAGTTCAAAAATTATCTGATAAATTACAGGAATGGCTTCCAGGTGATTTGAATTATTGTTTCTTTTCAGATTCCGGAAGTGTAGCCGTTGAGGTTGCACTGAAAATGGCACTTCAGTATTACATGAATCAGGGAGAAATGCAGAGAACAATGGTTCTATCCTTAACACACGCTTATCATGGTGATACATTTAAGACCATGGAAGTGGGGGATGATGATGATTATCATTTTGTATTAGAAGCATTTGGAGAGAAAAAATATACGGTAAATATTCCTACGGAAATTCCAGCACTGGAGGAAGCTTTTGAAAAATACCATGACCGGTTAAACTGCTTTATTGTAGAGCCTCTTTTACAAGGTGCAGGCGGTATGCGTATGTATGATATTTCCTTCCTTCAAAGGGCCCGTGAATTATGTGATAAGTATGGCGTACTGCTGATTTTTGATGAAGTGGCAACTGGATTTGGACGAACAGGTAACCGTTTTGTTGCTGATTTAGTGCTTCCAGATATTATTGTGATTGGAAAAGCCATGACAGGAGGATATATTGGACACGCAGCTACCATTGCAAATCGTAAAGTTTATGATGGCTTTTATTGTGATGAGGCAGAAAAGGCGTTGATGCATGGACCAACCTTTATGGGAAATGCACTTGCATGCAGTGTTGCACTGAAGTCCATTGAACTTTTTGAACAAGAAGATTATATGTCTAAGATTAAAAATATTGAAAAGATTACGAAGCGTGAGATGATCGGTTTTGAAGATGAACGTATACGTGAAGTACGTATTATGGGTGGGTGTGTCTGTGTAGAAGTCTATAACAGTGAGGATTTAGCCGGCTATCAGGAATTTGCATATAAAAGAGGTGTTTTTGCAAGACCATTTTTGAATTATATGTATGCCATGGTTCCATATGTCATTACAGAAGATGAATTAATACAGGTATGTGACAGTATGAAGGCATGGTTTATGCGTGGTAAGTCCGATGGTGGAAGCATCTCCGCCTAAGAATAAGGAAAAAGCAATATATTTATTAAAAATATTTCTTTGTAAAACACTAAATTTACAGAAATTGGATTGCTAATTAGAATAGATTCCTGCAATTCTACTCTTTAAAGTATGAGCAATAAATGATAATATAGTGCGGTTCGGAAAACTAAACTGCCTTTTATGAATGATATTGTTAGAACAAGGCATAAAAGAAAAAAGTCCGTGAATTTATTGTTAAACATACAAATGAGAAAGGAAAATGAATATGATTTTTCAAATTTATGGAGAGACAGCAGGATGGCAGCTTTTGGGCTGGCTGATGGTATTTGTTGGATTAGTATTTATGAATGAAATTGCACGACGTAGCAAAATCGGTGGCGTTTCATGTTTTCTTATTCTTCCTGCTGTATTGACAGTATATTTTACTGCAATCTATGTAGGGGTAATAAGAGGTTCCCAATGGGCACTTGAAAATAATACGTATGTGCATATGAACAGCTGGTTCCACTATGCGAAACTTTATGCAGCAATCGCAGGCTGTATTGGTTTTATGGTTTTAAAATATCACTGGGGAATGCTTGGAAAAGCAGACTGGTTTAAGGTATTCCCATTTGTAATTGTTGCAGTTAACATTTTAATTGCAGTTGCATCGGACTTTGAATCCGCAGTCAGAGCGGGCTCTTTAGCCGGTGGATGGTGGAAATCATCAGAAGGTGTATGGCTTTATGGAGGGTGGTGGAACATACTCAATGGTATTGCAGGGTTAATTAATATCTTTTGTATGACAGGATGGTGGTCAGTTTATTCTTCAAAAGATAAGAAAGATATGCTTTGGCCGGATATGATTTGGGTATATATACTTGCATACGACGTATGGAATTTCCAGTACACATATTTAAATCTTCCAACACATTCCTGGTATTGTGGTCTTGCACTGCTGCTTGCTCCAACCTTTGCAAATGCACTTTGGAATAAAGGCGGCTGGATTCAGAATCGTGCAAATACCCTTGCAATCTGGTGTATGTTTGCACAGGTATTCCCATTATTCCAGGATGCGAGCCGCTTTACAACCGTTTCTTCTTTATATGGGACAGGCGGAAAGATAGCTGCTACAGGAGCCACAGTGACTACTGTAGCCGAACCAAAAGTACAAGGAATCCTCTCTATTATTTATCTTCTTGTAAATGTAGCTGCATTTGCATTTGTTGTAAAACGTGCAAAAACACAGAATGTAAATCCCTGGAAGAAAGAGATTTTTACAGATACAAAGGATTTCAAAGAGGCAATGGCTATGGCAGAATAAAAAACAGAATTGGTATATAGCAAATATAGTGCGGCGGTCTATTGGAGGATAGGCCGCCTTATTTATTAGTTTTCAAATAAGTTCATTTACTATAAATCTCTCACATTATTGTAAAAAAAACAGGTACTGTGATTTTAATTTACCCGAATCCATGCCTTGTAATATTCATATCTTGGGGGAGTCTCGTAATCCGATGAGGAAACAGCAGTGCTGGATGGTTCCGATACCACAAGGAGATATCTTGCAATGACTTCTCTAGGAGTAAGTCCAAGTCCATGGATTTGTTCTAGGATTTCAGGGAGATTGTTATCTGACTGGTTATTTATATTTATTTTTAATAAAAAGGAATAGTAATTTTCAGATGAATTCGAATCAGATTCCCATAATACATTTTTTTTATCACAGGAATCCACTTGAATGCCACGTTCAAAGGTAGTGAAATCGGAACTGATTTTCATGCAGCAGCAGTATGGATTTATCAAAGAGGCATGAAGTGTATCCAATTCAAAATAATCCCGCTGACAGAGTGTAAAATCAGGTGATTCCGGCTGTAATCCACGGCTTTTTAATTCTTTAACGACCTGGATTATTTTTTTTTGTTTTCTCACGTAGTCTAAATTTTTATTTAGTTTTTCGATTTCATTGATAAGCTTATCTTCATTGGCGGAATAAATCTGTTCCAGATTCGATAAATCATTTTTAAGGATCTTCTGGATATCCTTAATCGGAATATTTAGTTTTCTATAAAATACAATTTCCCAAATATTTAAAATATCAGAGAATTTAAATTCACGGTATTTATTCTGAGTGTTTTTGGATATATGAAATAAATTTTTCGATTCCCAAAAGTGCAGAGTAGGCACGGTAATGCCAAATAGTTTTGCAACTTCGTGTATGGAATTATATTTACTTTGTTTCATAAGATGACGCCTCCATTTTCAAATGAAATTCCATATTGACTCTAAAGTTACTTTATAGTTTATAATGAAATCTGTGTCTGTGCAAGCAGATAATATTTGATTCAAAGAGGGTAGAGAAGTGAATTTACAGAAAGAAAAAATAGACAGGCTTTATTTTAAGTTTTTACTGCCGTCTCTTGGAAGTGCAATGGTCATGTCCATCTATACTATGACAGATGCCATTGTCATTGGAAAAGGTGTTGGATCGGATGCGTTGGGAGCATTAAATATTGTAACTCCCTTATTGTGCATTTTGATGTCTATGGGAATTTTATTTGGCGTAGGCGGTTCTGTTCATATGAATGTCCATCGGGGAACCGGAAACATTCCGAAAGCGAATCGATATTTTACAATCTCTTTTGCTTCCCTGGGATTAGTAACCATATTAATCGGGGTGATATATGGAATGTTTATGCAGGAAATTCTGGTTTTGATGGGAGCAAATAAAGTGTTGTATCCATATGCAATGGAATATATGGGATACTTTAATAAATTTCTTCCGGTAGCTGTGTTCTCTAACTTTATAGCTATTTTTGTCCGTGCAGACAATGATCCCAATAGAGCGATGCTTGGGGTAATTCTAGGAGGAGTTGTAAATATTATTCTGGATATTTTGTTTGTATTTCCAATGAAGATGGGAATCGGTGGAGCAGCCTTCGCATCCTGTCTAGGAATGTGTGTGCAGGTTTTAATTGTCGGAAGCCACTTTGTATCCCAAAAAAACCAGCTTCACTTTATTGCTCCGAGACATATTGGGAGCAGCTTTGCACAGATAGTAGGAAGTGGGATTTCTGCCTTTTTCAATGAACTGGCAAATGGAGTTATTGTATTTTTGTTTAATATACAGATTTTAAAATACTGCGGAAGTAATGCCTTGTCTGTATACAGCGTAATTGCCAACTGCGTTATTTTATTTAATTCTCTTTTTACGGGAGTGGGGCAGTCTGTTCAGCCCATTATTGCAAATAACTACGGTGCTGGATTGATGGAGCGTATTGCAAAAGTCAAGAAGCTTGGTTATTACACGGTATTTATTATGGGTGGAATCTTCACACTGGTAGGGGTACTATTTCCGCATGAAATCTGTCGAATTTTTATTCACGAGAGTACAGAAATTTCTGATATCGCAGGTTATGCCATTCGGGTATATTTCCTTACATTTTTACCAATGGGAGTAAATTTGTTCACCTCCTACTATTTACAATCTATTTTGAAAACGAAGGAAGCACTTGTGATTTCTGTTTTACGAAATCTTGTTTTGAGCGGAGTGTTGATTCTGACAGCACCAATGCTGTTTGGAGGAAATGTTTTGTGGGGAGTTATGGTTACGGTAGAACTGGTTGTTTTAGCCGGATATATGATTTTAAATGGTGTTTTACAAAAAAAATAAAAAAGTTCTTGCCCTGGAGTACGCTCCAGGGTTTATTCTATTCTTAGGTTATTTCATGAGTAAAAGAAAATAGTAGGAGGGTTATGATGAAGTATACAAAGTTAGGAACAACAGATATTGAAATTTCACGTTTATGTGTGGGATGCATGAGTTTTGGAGATCCAGCCAGTAAGATGCATGACTGGACGTTAAATCCACAGGAAAGTGAGGTTATTATAAAACATGCACTGGATTTGGGGATAAACTTTTTTGACACAGCAAATTGCTATTCGGCAGGAACTAGTGAGGAATATCTGGGAAGAGCTATCAAAAATAATATTGCAAGAGAAAAGGTTGTTCTTGCAACAAAAGTATATTTTAATGAAGGAAAACTTTCGAAAGAAGCCATTCCAAGAGAAGTAGAAGGTTCTCTGAAAAGACTTGGAACGGATTATATTGATCTTTTGATTATCCACAGATTTGATTATAGTACTCCGATTGAAGAAACCATGGAGGCATTGCATAAAGTCGTTCAGTCTGGGAAAGTCCGTGCCATTGGGGCATCTGCCATGTATGGATATCAATTTATGAAAATGCAGTATGTGGCGGAATTAAATGGCTGGACGAAATTTGTTTCCATGCAGAATCATTATAATCTTCTTTATCGTGAGGATGAGAGAGAACTGATTCCAATCTGTGACGAGCAGAAGGTATCCAGAACCCCATACAGTCCACTTGCAGCTGGAAGACTTTCACGTCCTACCTGGTCTGCTGATACGCTGCGAAGTAAAACCGATGTAGTAGCAGAAGGAAAATATGACAGCACAAAAGACAGTGATATGTTGATTGTAAAGAGAGTGGCTGAACTGGCAGAACAAAAGAATGCCACTATGACACAGATTGCTCTTGCCTGGCAGTTTGCCAAAGGAAGTGCTGCCCCTATTATTGGAGCAACTAAAGCAGAATATTTTGATGATGCAGCTGGAAGTTTTAATGTTTCGCTATCTGAGGAGGATGTTACATTTCTAGAAGAGCCTTATGTAGCACATAAGATTGTTGGAGCATTATAATCTATCCAAACTATCTTGCACTTAAAAAAAAAATTATGCTATAGTGAAGATAAATTAATAAAAAATACTTCTCTGCCACAGGGGGCAGGAGTTAAGCGCCAGGCTTTCTATCATTAGGTATTAGAAGATAGGGAGTGCTGGTGCTTTTTGTGATGAAACAGATAAAAACATAGGAGTATATCAAAGATGGAGAACAACGATTTTTTTGGAACAGAAAAAGTGTGGAAAATATTATTACAGCTGGCGCCTCCGGTCATGTTAGCCCAGTTAATTCAAGCTGTGTACAATATTGTTGACAGTTATTTTATTGGAAGATATTCGGAGAGTGGATTGACGGCACTTTCTGTTATTTTTCCAATTCAGCTGATTATTATTGCAGTGGCAGTTGGAAGTGGTGTAGGAGTGAATACACTTTTATCCAGGTATAGTGCGAAGGGGCTTAAAAAGGAAATAGAGGAGACAGCAGGAACTGGCATCTTTCTCGCGGGAATAAGCTGGCTTTTTTTTGCGGTGATTTCTGTTCTCATTATGAGACCATATGCAGCCATCTCTGCAAATGCCCAGACAGTTATTGAGCAGGCGGTTGTATATGGAAGAATTGTGTGTGTTGGAAGCATTGGAGTTTTTATGGAAAGCATGTTTTCTAAAATTCATCAGGCTGGCGGAAATATGCGTCTGCCAATGACAGCACAGATTATTGGGGCGATTGTGAATATTGTGCTGGATCCTGTTTTGATTTTTGGGATAGGAATTGTACCAAGGATGGGGATGGCGGGAGCAGCCATTGCTACTGTTTTAGGGCAGATAACTGCAGCAGTGATTACAGCTCAGGGGGCTATAAAAAAGCTACCAGCCCAAGGAAAAATAGCAGGATATGTGAAGAAAATTTACCAGCTAGGTTATCCATCTATTTTAATGCAGAGTTTATATACGGTCTATATTGTAGCTTTAAATGTTATTCTTGCGGGATTTTGCGATGAGGCAGTGACGGTTCTTGGACTATATTATAAAGTACAGACATTTTTCTTTATTCCAATTGGAGGGCTTCAGACCTGCATTGTTCTAGTTTTAAGTTACAACTTTGCATGCAGGAAGATAAAACGGTGTCGGCAGATAGTAAGGAGTTCTGCATGGATGGCAGGAGTGCTGATGTTTCTTGGAACATTATGTTTTCTATTTTTTCCAACGGAGCTTATTCAGATATTCAGCCACGATCCAAAGGTTTTGAGGATTGGTGAGAGAGCATTTCGGATTATTGGAATTAGTTTTATTCCGGCTGTTTTTTCCTTAATTATGCCGGTATTTTTTCAGGCGATTGGGGAGTCTTTTACCAGTGTTCTTCTTTCATTGACAAGACAGATTTTCTGCCTGATTCCGATTTTCTGGTTTTTCTCCCTTCTAGGTCTTAAGTATACCTGGACTGCATTCCCGGTATCGGAATTTTTCACAGGAGGAGTGGGAATGATGCTTTATTTTCGGAAAGCAAAGAGGAATTTTGGGCTGGAAAGCCTATAAAATAGTAAAGTAACTGGAAGGAGAATTTGATATGAAATCTGCTTTTGGTTTCATTGTCAATATTTCTACATTATGTTAAACTGGTACAGATGGAGCACTTATAAATTTAAAGGAGGACTTCGAAATGAATGCAAAAAAGTTAGGTTTTGGTCTGATGCGTCTGCCATTAAATGACGTCAACAATGATTCAGATATTAATATGGAATTAACGAAAAAAATGGTGGATACTTTTCTTAAAAAAGGATTTACATATTTTGATACAGCGTGGATGTACTGTGGTTTTAAGAGTGAAAATGCGGTCAAGGAAGCATTAGTTGACCGCCATCCAAGAGATTCCTTTACATTGGCTACAAAACTTCATGCTGGATTTATAAAAACGAAAGAAGACTGCGATAAAATTTTCAAGGAACAGATGGAGAAAACAGGTGTTACATATTTTGATTATTATCTTCTTCATGACATTGGAACCGATCATTATGAAATCTACAAGAAACTGGACTGTTTTAACTGGCTGGCAGAGAAAAAGAAACAGGGGCTGGTAAAACATATGGGATTTTCTTTCCATGATAATGCTGAGATGCTGGATAAAGTGCTGACAGAGCATCCAGAAATGGAATTTGTTCAGCTTCAGCTTAACTATCTGGATTGGGATAGTGAAGGGGTACAGTCAAGAAAATGCTATGAAGTTGCCGAGAAACATGGGAAGCCGGTTATTGTTATGGAACCTGTAAAAGGTGGAACCCTTGCAAAAGTTCCAGAATCGGTAGAAAAAATGTTTAAAGAGTATCATCCAGGTATGTCCATCCCATCTTGGGCAGTTCGTTTTGCAGCCAGTCAGAAAAATGTTATGATGGTTCTTTCCGGCATGAGTGATATGGAACAGATTTTGGACAATACTGGATACATGGCAGATTTCCAACCTATGAATCAGGAAGAACTTGAAATTGTACAGAAAGCGGTCAAAGAGATTAATTCTGGTATTGAGATTCCTTGTACGGGATGTTCCTATTGTACCGATGGATGCCCAATGAGTATTGCCATTCCAAAATATTTTTCTTTATATAATGCAGATAAGCAGGAAATTAAAGGAAAAGAATGGACACCACAAGGGGAATATTATGACAGACTGATTAAAAATTTTGGTAAAGCAAGTGCCTGTATCGAGTGTGGACAATGTGAAGGAGTCTGTCCTCAGCATCTTCCGATTATTGAAAATTTGAAGAAAGTAGCAGAACATTTTGAAGAAGCATAGATGGCAGATATAGAATATTATCTCAAATCAATAATTCCAGCGGCAAAGAATTGTTAGTGAAAATAAAACCGATAAAATTTTTGTGTAATATGTGATATACTAATCGTGATTCAACGTTATTTTAGAAAGTATAGAAAGGAGAACGCAGTTGGAACGTTATGATATAGTTATAATCGGAACCGGACCGGCAGGCTGTTCTGCGGCAGTTACAGCAAAAATCCGAAATAAAAAAATATTACTGATAGGGAGTTCTCGGGTAAGTACAAAGGTGGAAAAGGCACATACGATTCAGAATTACCTTGGCCTTCCGGCCATTGCTGGAGAAGATTTGGGAAACGCGTATTTAAAACATCTGAAGGCTATGGATATTCAGATTACAGAGGATAAAGTAAATGCAGTTTATGATATGGGAGGCTGCTTTGGCATTCAGGCGGCCAAGGAGATTTACGAGGCAGATTCCATTATTCTGGCAACTGGTGTTGTTATGGGAAAACCATATCCAGGAGAATCAGAATTTTTGGGAAAAGGCGTTAGTTACTGTGCCACCTGTGATGCACCATTATATAGAAATAAAACGGTAGCGGTAATTGGATTTAGTCCAAAAGAGGAACTAGAAGCAGAATTTCTTGCAGAAATTGCAGAGAAAGTATATTATTTTCCAACTTATAAGGACGAAGCAAAACTTTCTGATAAAGTTGAGATTATCCATGAAGCACCAAGTGCGGTGGAAGGAGAGCAGTTTGTTGAAAAACTTGTTACAAAGGAAAACAGCTATTGTGTAGATGGTGTGTTTATTTTAAGAGAAAGTATTTCACCAGCACAGTTAGTACCTGGGATTGAACTAAATGAGAATCATGTAGCAGTAAACCGCCAGATGGCAACCAATATTCCAGGATGTTTTGCATGTGGAGATATCACAGGAAAACCATATCAGTATATTAAATCAGCTGGTGAGGGAAATGTAGCAGCATTGTCAGCAGTGGCTTACTTGGATCAGAAAAAACGAGAAGCATAAAAATGGAATCCCCCTGTAGTTTACTATGTGAACTGCAGGGGGTGTATTTGTCTATAATTATTCTATTGCCACTTTCCGAATATCAAACCGGTAAACAGCTATAATAAACGAAAGGAATGCAATGAATTCAATCAGTGCACAGGAATAGGAACCTGCGAGAATATTATAGAGCAACAGCGGTGGTGAGTTTAGCACGAATAAAAGTCTTGTTTTTTTCATGTTGTGTGTCCAAAGTGCAAATGTGGATAAAGCCATAGAGACAAATGGAAGCAGACTATAAAAACCATCCCATGTAATAAATGAACTGCCAAGGTACAGAATAATCAGAAGCACTGGCATAACCGGCTTTTTTGCCCACTCCTGTTCGTTATTGTAGCAGATGACCGAACGTATTAAAGAGATAATGTTGGTCAGCACTGCAGTATAAGCACCGAGAAAGCTGTAATGGACACTCCACATAATACAGCAGATAAACTGAAGTACTAAGATTCGTTTTCGATTATTACTTTGTAGTGAAGTAATTGCAATCACAGATGGAATAAATCCGATTACTTGTATAAGTATGTCCTGTATTGTCAAAAAAGTTCCCTCCCAAATAAAATATTGGTTATTATAAGGTATTTTATAGTATACTGTATATGAGAAATCTCACACTTGGAGGGAAATATGAAATTACAGGAATTATTTTCATTTGATATAATGCCTTATGTAAGCCAACGCATAATTCGTGCCGGAGAATATATTTTACATGAGGGAGAGAAAATGAAGGAACTGATTTATCTGGAAAAAGGAAAGGCGAAATGTGGTCTTACCCATGAAAATGGTGTAATAAGTTTGATTGATTTTATCAGTGCACCCTCTTTTTTAGGCGATTTAGAGTTGGTTGGGGTACAGACAAATTGTAGTTCCATTGTGGCTATTAGTGATTGTATCTGTCAGGTGATTCATCTGCAGGGATGTCGGGATAAAATTTTAAATGATGTTATTTTCCTACGGTATCTATGTGTATCCACGGGGAAAAAAGCAGTGAGAAATGCAGAATACATTACTATCAGTCAAAGTTATCCGTTGAAAAACAGGCTTGCTACATTTCTGCTTAATGCACAGAATAATGGTATTTATGCAGGACCCCATACAGAAGCGGCAGCTTATTTAGGGGTAAGCTATCGCCATCTTTTATATGTTCTGGCACAGTTTGTGAAGGATGGACTTCTGGAAAAATCATCGGGCGTATATCGTATCTGTGATATGGAAAGGCTGGAAGAGCTTGGGGTAAGGACGGTGCAGCTTGAGGAATAGGAAATAAAAAATAGGAGTAGAAGATAAGAAAACTATTTGGTAATGTTATAAATCACAGGAATTAGAAACTGTGAAAAAGATTAAGGGTATTTACAAGGAGGATAATATGAGAACTTTTGAAAAATCATCAAAACTAGATAATGTATGTTATGATATCAGGGGACCTGTTATGGATGAAGCAAACAGAATGATAGCAAATGGGGAACATATTGTAAAATTAAACATAGGAAATCCGGCACCATTTGGATTCCGTGCACCAGATGCGATTATAAAAAAAATGCAGGAAAATCTGACAGAGACAGAAGGATATTCCGATTCTAAGGGGGTGCTGGCAGCAAGACAGGCAATTGTGAAGTATTGTAAGAGTAAAAATATTCCTAATGTAACGGAAAATGATGTATACACAGGAAATGGAGTTAGCGAAATGATTACTCTTTCCATGCAGGGACTGTTAGACCATGGCGATGAAGTGCTGGTACCGGCACCGGACTATCCACTTTGGACGGCATCTGTAACGCTTGCTGGCGGAACTGCTGTACATTATATGTGTGATGAGCAGGCGGACTGGTATCCGGATATTGAGGATATTAAGAAAAAAGTAACGAAAAGGACAAAAGCAATCGTTGTAATTAATCCAAACAATCCGACTGGTGCACTTTATCCAAAGGAATTATTACGACAAATCGTAGAAGTGGCAAGGGAGCATGAACTGATTTTATTTGCTGATGAAATTTATGATCGTTTGTGCATGGATGGAGAAGAACATGTTGCATTGGCATCTTTGGCGCCGGATTTAATGACCGTTTCTTTTAATGGACTTTCCAAATCCCATTTGATAGCAGGATACCGTTGTGGATGGATGTGTCTTGCAGGTGATAAATCCAAGGCAAAAGGCTATATTGAAGGGATAAATCTTCTTTCTGCCATGCGCCTGTGTTCTAATGTCCCAGCCCAGTCTCTGATTCCGACTGCATTAGATAATCTGGATGATACGAAGAAGATGCTGGTTCCAGGCGGGAGAATTTACGAACAGAGAGAGTATATTTACAGTGCTATTTCTGAAATTCCAGGTATGAGTGTTGTGAAACCAAAAGCTGCATTTTACATGTTTCCCAAAATTGATAGGAAGAAGTTTAACATTAAGGATGATGAAAAATTTGTTCTTGATTTCCTTCGAGAGAAGAAGATTTTATTTACCCATGGAGGCGGTTTCCACTGGGATACACCAGATCATTTCCGAATTGTATATCTTCCAGAAATTGAGGAGCTGAAGACAGCAGTTAAGGCACTTAGGGAATTTCTGGCGGATTATAAACAGCAGTAGGAAAGGAATAATCATTCTTTAAAAGTTTGAAAAGACTTCAGTTAGAGAAAACCTGGAGTCTTTTTTGCTTTCTAAAAAATGTTATATTATTTTAAGGTTATACCATTATAATAGTATATAAGAGGAATAGAAGCGATATAGGAGGTCGATAAAATGAAACAGAAAATGATACTTATAATAGCAGTGTTATGCACTCTTGCATTTGCAGGAATGTGGTGGAATAAAAAACAGGACTCTGTACAGAACATAGAAGAGAAGGTTACTGTAACAGGAGATTTAAAGGTAACAGTACTGGATATTGGAAAAGCGGACTGTTCCATTTTTGAAATGGGGAATTCAGTTGTAATGATTGATACTGGATTGAAAGATACGGCTGATGATGTGATTGAGTATCTGGTAGAAAATAATATTACCAGAATTGACGGCCTGATTATCACTCATTTTGATAAGGACCATGTAGGCGGAGCAGCAAAAATAATGAAAGCAGTTACGGTGAAACAGATTATCCAGCCAGATTATGGAATTTATGAAAAAGACAGTAAAGCTTACAATAAATATGTGGATGCAGCCGCAGGACAGAATATTCCGGTAACAACGTTGAAGGAGAAAACCCAGTATACCTGGGATGATGCTGTATTTACGGTTTATCCGCCAATGAAAGATTATTATGGAGAAAATGAAGAAAATGATTTCTCTCTCGTTACAGAAATAAAGTATGGAAAAATAAGAATGCTGTTTACCGGTGATGCAGAAACAGTACGTTTACAGGAACTATATGCTCAGATTAAAGAATGGAACTTTGATATTGTGAAAATGCCACACCATGGAGTTTATCAGGATGGAGTAGACGATTTTGTTCATTTAGTAAATGCAGAGTATGCTATTGTCTGTTGCTCTGAAAAGAAAACGGCAGATTTAGAGACTCTTGCAGCACTTGAAAAAACAGGAACGAAAACATTTTTAACACAGAACGGAACGATTCATTTTACAACAGACGGAACGAGTGTAAACTTGAGACAGGAGTGATGAAAATAAACAACAAAATATTATTACTATACAAAATGAAAATAAAAATATAAAAAATTCTTTATTAATTTACAAAAAGTATTGCTAAAATTGTTTTAAAGGCGTAATATTAAGATACAAATGAAAGAAGGGAGTGATACGAATGAAAAAACCAACAATTTCAAAAGGTGCTGGTTCAACAATTGTATGTATGGCATCTAGTGCATGTTGTACAGCATGTGCAGCAGCAGGATTTGTTACATTTGCTGCTTTTGCTGCTGCTTATACGATTGGACATTAGTACATATCAACAAAAAGAGGCTGTTGCCGACTGTGCAACACCCTCTTTTTCTATACAAGGGGAAAAGAGAATTTTATATAAAGCTGAAATTGTGATTAAGGAGAAGCAGAATGAAGTATTTGTATTGGAATAAGGACTTAAGAATTGTGCAATGTGCATCTGATATTTGGCAAATGGAAATTATAGATTCAGATAAAGAAATCAGTTGGAATGAAAGAGAAAAAAATTTATATGTTTTAAATGATACAGGGATGGAAATCATTAGTAATATTAATGGATCGAATACATATGATGATGTAATTTTTTATTTTGTGGAGAAATACAAGGAAAATCCAGAAGATGTAAAGGAAATAGTGGATGAGTATTTAAATAATGTGGAAAATGAATATGGATTAAAAATCCAGGAATCAGAAGAAGTAGTACACAGACAGCTGGAAGTAATATGTATGAAAACGATGTATCCTAAGGCAGCTTCAGTGGAGATTACGAGTTCCTGTAATCTGAAATGCCGCCATTGTTATGGTAGTTATGGAACTCCATCTTCAGGGGGACCGATGCCGTTGGAAGATGTTTATAACGTACTTAAACAGTTATCTGATATTGGTGTACTGACCTTGGAATTGACAGGTGGTGATGTTACTACACATCCACATTTTGCTGAAATTTTGTTATATGCCCTTAGTCTGGATTTTATGCAGATTGATATTTTGACAAATGGCGTATTATTGAGTCAGGAAGTTATGGATATTTGTATTAAAAATAAAAATAAAATTTTTGTGCAGATAGATTTACATAGTTTAGATGATAGTTATCATACATGGTTTACTCAGGTAGCTGATACGGTTGAAAAGATTAAGGAACACATTTTATACTTATCCAATAATGGTGTTTATGTACGTGTGATTTCTATGGTTACAGATAAGAATATTGATAGTGTTAAGGATGTAGCAGAGTGGGCATATGAAAATAAAGTAAAGCAATATGGTTGTAGTATGGTAGTGGGTGTCGGTAGAGCTGCAGAAGAGGAAGGATTACTTTTGAGTTATGACAATCAGATAAAATACAATCAGATATTAGAAAATATAAAACAGAAGTATACGGATTTTGTACATGAAGCAGATTATGAAAAACGTTTGAAAGCATGTAACTGTGGATGTTTATCAAGTCATGTAGTAATTAATTCCAAAGGAGATATTAAAATTTGTACAGTAGATACTTTAGAATACTGTGACAGTTCTATAGGAAATGTATTGGAGAAAAACCTAAAAGATATTTATGATGAAACACAGGATTATATCCGTGCTTTTGCTGCCTTGCAGGCTCCTGTACCACAAATTGATGAATGTAGAAATTGTGAACATTTTAATTTCTGTGGAATGTGTATTGTGAGACCACTTACTATGAGAAAGAAAATAGGAGATAAATGCAAATGGTATGATAAATATGTGCCAGATATAATAAAGGAAAAACTTTCATTATAGAGAGATGGTGGATTATATGAAGAAGTTAAAGGGAATTTATTATGTAGGAATGCTGTTTCTATTTTTATGGGATATTTATTATTTTTACCATATGCCACCTTATCAGATTACTGTTTTCTGGTATATTAAAGTGGTAGTTACAATTTTTATCTGTCTGTATATTTCACTAATACTTCATGAAACTGCTCATGCAGTAAGTTATAAAAAGAAAGGTATACAGGTGGAGGAGATGTGTATTCCAATGGGAATCTTCAGTTTCCCAAAACAAGGTAGAAAAGTTTCTTTTACTCCTTCTTTTAATTTGGGTAATGGGTATGTTACCCCTTATATTGGTGAAATAACAAAAGAACAGGAATATCATAAATATATAAATGGGATAAGATTTTCATTATTGGCAGCACCGTTGTTTTCTTTAGGGATTGGTGTAATAGGAGTTATGCTGTTTATTTTTATGAAGGATAGCAGACTTTTTTGGATCTTCTTTTCAAACTTTAATATTGGAATCTGTCTGAATACGCTGCAATGTAAAGAAGAGAATTATGGGGATATTTATTTATATCTTTTATCTAAAAAGAATACTAATGTGTTAACTGCTTATTTAATTTTGGCATTACAGGACAATTTCATAGAAGAAAAAGAAGAATATCAGAATCACTATTTAGTAAAGCAATTTCAAAATAATCTGCACCAGACAACAGAGAAAGCTGGCTATTTGGAGCGTAGTGCATTATCTGTTATAAATCAGATGAAGTAATAACAATTAGGCAGAAAAACAAAGTGGAATTTTCTGCAAGAAAAAATAGTGTTGAAATTTCATCCATTTTAGTATATTCTAATAGTAGATTTAGCGACCATACAACTGGCGGATCAGTGGAATAACCACAGGGAGTATGGTGAACGAAGCAGTCGACCGCCTGGGCAATCTAATTTTTTTAGGTTACTCAGGCGGTCTTTTTTGTTTACTAGGAAAGTCTCTTCTCCCTCAAGATTGAGGGGCAGGGGAGTTGATGTGTCGCAGACACTTTCTTGTTTTTAACAAAGGACTGCTAAATATTGAATTTACGTATTATTTGGCCAGCAAAGAAAGGAGATTGGAACATGCAGATGTTATCCATTGAGAAGGAACTGAAGGAAAATACTTATCCAGGAAGAGGAATTATTATTGGAAAATCCCCGAACGGACGTTATGCTGTAACTGCATATTTTATTATGGGACGAAGTGAAAACAGCAGAAACAGAGTATTTATTAAGGACGGTGAAGGAATTCGTACACAGGCTTTTGAGCCTTCTAAATTATCTGATCCAAGTCTTATTATTTATGCACCTGTACGTGTGCTTGGCAGCAAAACGATCGTAACAAACGGAGACCAGACCGATACAATTTATGAGTTAATGGGCAAACAACAGACATTTGAACAGGCATTACGAACCCGTGAATTTGAGCCGGATGCTCCAAACTATACCCCTAGAATTTCTGGTATTATGCATGTAGAAGATGGAAAATACAGCTATGCAATGTCTATTTTAAAGAGCAATAATGGAAATGGTGCGGCATGCAACCGTTATACATTTTCTTACAGTACTCCAGTAGCAGGAGAAGGTCACTTTATCCATACATATATGGGTGATGGAAATCCACTTCCAAGTTTTGAAGGTGAACCAAAATTAGTTGATATCCAGGATGACATGAATGATTTCACCGATATGCTTTGGAACAGCTTAAATGAAGACAATAAAGTTTCTTTATTTGTAAGATATATTGATATTGAAACTGGAAAATATGAATCTAAAATTGTAAACAAGAATAAATAACTTATTAATAAATAAAAAGCGCATGTTTAGAAAAACGTGCAGAATGGAGAAAAAACATGAAAGAACTTGAATTAAAATATGGATGTAATCCAAATCAGAAACCTTCTCGTATCTATTCAAAAGAGGGAGAACTTCCTGTAACTGTATTAAACGGAAAACCAGGATATATTAACTTCCTAGACGCATTAAATGGATGGCAGTTAGTAAAAGAACTGAAAAAAGCAACTGGACTTCCAGCAGCAACTTCTTTTAAACATGTTTCACCAGCAGGTGCAGCAGTTGGACTACCATTAAGTGAAGTAGAAGCAAAAATTTACTGGGTAGACGATATGGAAGATTTATCTCCACTTGCATGCGCATATTCCAGAGCAAGAGGTGCTGACCGTATGTCTTCTTATGGTGATTTCATCGCACTTTCTGATGTATGTGACGTTTCCACAGCGAAAGTAATCAAAAGAGAATTTTCCGATGGAATTATTGCTCCAGGATATGAACCAGAAGCACTGGAACTTTTAAAAGAAAAGAAAAAGGGAAATTATGCAATTATCCAGATGGATCCAGATTATGTCCCAGCGCCAGTAGAACATAAAGAAGTTTATGGAATTACATTTGAACAGGGACGCAATGAATTAAAAATTGACGAAGACTTCTTATCTAATATAGTAACAGAAAATAAAGAAGTACCAGAACAGGCAAAGATTGATATGATCGTTTCTCTGATTACATTAAAATATACACAGTCCAACTCTGTATGTTTTGTAAAGGGTGGTCAGGCAATTGGTGTTGGTGCAGGGCAGCAGTCCAGAATCCATTGTACAAGACTTGCCGGAACAAAAGCTGATAATTGGTTCTTACGTCAGTCTCCACAGGTTTTAAACCTGCCATTCTTAGATGGTATCAAACGTGCAGACAGAGATAATGCAATTGATTTATATATTGGAGAAGACTACATGGATGTCTTAAAAGACGGCGAATGGCAGAAAGTATTCTCTGAAAAACCTCCTATTTTCACAAAAGAAGAAAAACAGGAATGGTTATCCAAACAGACTGATGTTACACTTGGTTCTGATGCATTCTTCCCGTTCAGCGATAACATTGAACGAGCATTCAAGAGTGGTGTAAAATATATTGCACAGCCAGGCGGCTCTATCCGTGACGGTGAAGTAATCGAAGCATGTAACAAGCATAATATTGCGATGTGCTTTACAGGAATCCGTTTATTCCATCACTAAAATGAATAAATTTAAACTTTGCGCATAGAGGATGCAGTTTTCCAGGTATACTTTTGTCACAAAAGAGTATATAATTCAAAGGACAAAATATATTTGGGAGGACTGACATGAAACGATTTGGAGCAATCGGTAAAACATTAGCGGCATGGATTATGCTGTTAGCCTTGCTATCTCTGCTTCTGCCTTGTTTTCAGGTTACAACGCCGGTGACGACGACAAGTATATCCGGATACGAAATGATAAAAATAGGAGCTGGACTAGGGTATGAGCATTATAGCAAGGGAGCTATTGATAATAATTATGAATTAAAAGGTGGTTTGACCTGGGGGCAGCTTAAAAGCAGCATTAATTATGCGGCACAGAATGAAGAATTAAGGAAAGCAGAACTTGCAGGGGCGGTTTGTATTCTTCCTGTGGTTTTCTGTTTTCTGGCAATGGTTTTTACGTTTATGGCAATTGGGAAGAAAACCATGCTGCTGCCAACTCTTTTGATTGCCTTGGCGTTTCTGGAAAATATCGTAATTATTCTTTCCTTTGGGAAATTGGAAAATCTATTTTTATCTCAGACTCAGGGGAGTGGAATCAGCCTTGGACTGTTAAGCGGAATTTATGCATTTACACTGCTTTGTGGAATCGCATTTGCCATTATTCTGCTTTTGTGGTTCACTGGTGGATTTAACCGTCCAAAGAGGAGAGAAGGTGATTCTGATGATAAGGATGATGATTCGAATGAAAAGGAACGTTCTTCCTGGAGAGACAGACGCGGGAAGAAACGCCGTAGAAAACGGAAATCTGGACGAAAGAAACGGAAAAAAACAAAGAGCAGTAAAGAGCAGCAGAAAAACAATAAAAACAATAGTCAGGAACAGGATGAGAAAAATACATTACAGGAGGCTGCTGGTCATGTAAGTGGAGTAGCCGGTATATATCAGGGAATTGACATTGATTTGGTAAAAAGAAAAAATGACAGCTTTACGATTGGAACAACGCCAGAAGCCATGAACCGTATTTTAAGTGGAAGTGTAGAACACATAGATGGAGAAAGCTGTATAATCAGTTATGATGCATCAGCGAAAGAGTATTGTGTAGTCAATCATTCAGACAAAAATATTATTCTGCACGAAAGAAGCGGAAACCGCAAACGTATCCGCCTGACAAATGGTGCATCTGCCACAACTGGTGCAGATACAGTTATTTATATTGGAGATTCTTCCAATGCAGTGAAACTGGATTAATAGAATGATAAGAAGAAAAAGATGGTTTTCCAAGATGGTCTTCCATCTTTTTCTTTTGTCAAAAAATGAAATATATAATATGAGAAAATGTGCAAAAAAGGGAAAATAAAGTTGTAATTACATAATTTTAGTGGTATAATATACCAAAAAATAGGAGGGTATATATAGTGAAAGAAACCGTTGTTCCTGTAAGGAAGAGGATTGAATGGGTTGATATCGTAAAATTTATTTGTATTACTCTAGTCATGATTCAGCATCTGGAAAGTGTTAATCCATTATTTCGAACATTTTATCTGCCATTTCTTTTAAATCCATTTTTCTTTGTTGCCGGTTATGTATATAAGGATAATCTTCCATTTCCAGCATTAATGGCAAAAAAAGCGAGAACACTTATGATACCGTGGTTCTTCTTAGGCTTATTCAACATCATATTATCTCACATTATTACTTTTAATACACATGATAGTTTAAAAAACGAATTGTTATGGAGCCTTATTCAGGTTAGAGGACATGCCGACCAGTTATGGTTTATTGCATGTATGTTTATTATCTTTATTCCATTTTATTTTATAGTAAAGATGAAACGAAGAAATGCATTTATACTGGTAGCAGTTATGACATTGCTAACTGAGATTTATAGAGCTTATATGCCTGCAGATGTATTTCCTTGGGGAGACAATCAGCTTCCATGGCACCTTCAGCTGTTATTTCCTTATATGGTATTTATGCTTAGCGGCTATTACTTTAAAGATATAGAAAAGGCCTTTTTCGAGAAAACCAAAGACATAAAGATGCTGGTGCTTGTATGGGGAGTTTATTTGGTTCTTACATATTTTAATTATACATTTCATGATTCATATCCATTTTTAATTTCTGTTTTTATGAATTATCTGCTTCGTTTCTTAGGAGTGGCTGGTGTAATTATGATTGCCAAGAAAATGAAGATGAATCGTTACATAGCATTTGTAGGAGCAAATACATTAATTTACTTTGCATTGCATGGAAAAGTTGAATGTATTGTGCAGAAACTGTTAAGCTACGCATCTCTCCATGGAGAACAAATCAGCCAAATACTTCCATTATCTGTGGTATACAGTTTTGTCGTTGCAGAGATTGTTTCTGTTATATTAATTATACCGACAGTTATTATTAAACGATACTTCCCGTTCGTTATGGGAAAATGGTATAAGAAAAATGAAATTTGACCTAAATAAATAATTGATTTATCTAAACAAGATGTTTATAATATGTTTGGGATAAATTTAGATTTTTTTTAGGAGGAGTAATATGGAAATTATTAAGAAAAAAGCCAAGGCGTTAGCAGTTGTCCTGATTATGAGTATTATGGTTTCGTCCAACTCGGTTCAGCCGCCTGTCCAGGTATCTGCAAAGGTAACTTATGTATATGTTGCATCGTCAGGAAATGGAAAATGTTATCATAATAATAGACGCTGCAGCAATATGAAGGGTGTAAATAAGGTAAGTGTTAAATGGGCTAGAAGCCATGGATTCCGAGCATGTAAAAAATGCTATTAGGAAAAAGTACATAGAAGAAAAAGAAAGACACATTGCAGAATCTGTTCTCTGGAATGTGTCTTCTTTTATGTGACAAGTGTGATAATAAGGTTATCCAATTTGGTTATTATAGGAGTTGCCAAAATCGTTGTTATTTCCGAAGAAACTTCCATTATTGTTTCCTTGGTTTCCATAGGATTCTGAAGGAGAAGCCTGGCTGTCTGAACTATTGTCGGACTGGGAGGAGGAAATACCGGCTTCATCTGCGGAACTTAAAGTTACAGTAAGTTCTTTTTCTTTGTATTCGGAGTTTTCCTGAACTTCTACTGTTACTTTGATTTTTTCACCCGATTTATAATAAGTAAGCAGTTTTTGAAGACTGCTTGTGGAGGAAATACTTTTACCATCCAGCTTGGTTAGAATATAACCTTTCTGGATGCCGGCTTTATCAGCGGCACTTCCTTCAGAAACACTGTATACATAAACACCTTCTGGCATTCCATATGTGGAGGAAATAGAAGAGGTTACGTCTGTGCCGCTGATTCCAAGATATCCACGCTCTTTTTTTGCAACCACATCAGTTCTTGCTGTTTCATTCATCATGCTTTCAAGCAGATTATATACATCGGAAATAGGAATGGCATAACCCATGCCTTCGATTTCATCGGATGCAATTTTTGCGGAGTTAATACCAACTAATTCCCCTTTCATATTAAATAAAGCACCACCGCTGTTGCCGGGGTTGATAGCTGCATCTGTTTGGATATATTTATTTCCATTGCTGCTTCCGTCTTCATTTGTAGAAAGCTGACGGTTCAGGGCACTTACAATACCTGTTGTTACAGATTGTCCATATCCTAGAGCATTTCCGATGGCAACAACTTGCTCGCCAAGATTCAAATCATTAGAATTTCCGATTGTGGCAACACTGATTTGCTTTAATACATCATTGGAAAGTTTTTTCGTGGAAATTGCAATAACGGCAAGGTCTTTGTTTTCGTCATATCCTTTAATATAAGATTCAACTGCATTTGGTGTATCATTTTTTTCATCATAACTGAATACTACTGTAAGGGTTTTGCTGTCTGCAATAACATGATAGTTGGTAGCAATTAATAATTCATCGTCTGTTTTTCCGACGATAATACCGGAACCACAGCTTTCGCTTTCCTGCTGTACATTTCCCCACATGGTCATTGTTTCTGTAACACCTTTGTTTGTAATTGCTACAATGGAAGGCATACAGTTCTTTGTAATGGAAGCAACAGCGGAAGTGTCTGTGGAAAGAGAAGCTGATGATTCATAGCTTGTGTTGGTTAATGCAGCAGTATTTGTTTTCAATGCAGCAGTTTCTGTTTCGTTGGAAATGGATGCAGCAGTATGTCCTCCAAATAAATAATTAGTAGCTGTGAAAGCTCCTCCGGCAGTAGTTCCTAATAAAACACCAGATAAAACAAGTACGCCAGCTTTTTTGGCAAATAATCTGGATTTTTTTCCTGTTTTTTTAGTTTGATAAGTATTTTCTTTTACCTTAATGGCATCTATAATATGTTCTTCATTTTTAAATTCATTGTTCATAAATCATCTCTCCTTTTGATTTTCTTCTATAATAAATAAGGTTTTTAAGTTTGTTTTGTTTTCATGTACTTATAATACTAAGAAATTGTGATGGGTTCTTGTAAAAATTGTGATTGGTCTGTGAATGGTTTTTGAGGAATTTGTGTCTTGAAGATAATCTATAGTGTGATTAAATTTAGAGCAATACAGCAGCTTTTTCAAACAAATTGAATAAAAAAGAATATAACAATAGTGATGATTTTGGTCATATTTTGCACATGTTATTATAAGATTTTCTTAAGAAAAATGAAAGAAAACAAAAAAGTGATATGTTTCTAAGAATATTGAAATACCAAGATGGTTGTGCTAATAGACAAATTGCACTATAATTTATACATAGACAAAAGTTAATAACAACAAAGTACATAAAAATATAATGAGAAATAAGAGATGTTTATTCAAAATAACCACATATTAAGAGCAAAGAAAAAGAGGAGGAAATGAAAATGAGATTTGATAACAAAAAACGCGTTGCAAAACGTATCCTGTCTACAGTTTTAACAATGAGTTTAGCAGTTTCCATTTTAGACTGTCCATTTCTGAAAACGTTTCCACAAAATGTTTTACAGAATACAACCGCAAAAGCTGCATCCAATGTGTATGGATTACAGAATGATGTACAGGATGGAGTTATTCTTCATTGTTGGAATTGGTCCTATAATAATATTAAAAATAATATGAAACTCATTGCAGAATCTGGATATTCCGCAATTCAGACATCACCAGTTACTCAGCCCAAAGATTATACATATGATGGTGAAGTAAGCAATGATGTTGGTATTCCAGATGGCTGTGGTGGAAGCGAAGGTAACTGGTGGAAATTATATCAGCCGGTATCTGAGAATATTTGTGACAATGGTGAGACATGGCTTGGAACCAAAGATGAATTTAAAGAAATGTGTTCTGAAGCAGAAAAATATGGTGTAAAGGTTATTGTAGATATCGTTGCAAACCATATGGCAAATATAAAAGGATGGCAGAATTCCTTAAGTGATGTTTCTCCACAGGTTGGAAAATACTGCAATCCAGATATGCTGACAGATCCTTCCTTCTGGCATATTAATACAACACAGTGCTGGTACAGTGATGGACGTTATGATATCACAAGAGGCAGCATCGGTATGCCGGACTTAAATACAGCTGATAAAAGAGTACAGAACATGATTTTAAATCTGTTAAAAGAATGTGTTGACTGCGGGGCAGATGGTTTCCGTTTCGATGCAGCAAAACATATTGAAACACCAGATGATGATTCTTCTTTTGCTAGTGACTTCTGGCCAACCGTAATCAATGGAATTCGTAATTATGCTGACCATGATTTATTCATTTATGGTGAAATTTTAAACACAGTCGGTGATAACTTTGATATAGGTAGTTATACAAAATACATGTCTGTAACAGATAACTCTACAGGCGACCATATCTTAAGTGATGTTCGTTACAACAACGCATCCAGTGCAGGTAGTGCAGGTGCACGTTATCAGAAAGATAAGACAGTACTTTGGGCAGAGTCACATGATACCTATATGGGTGGACCATCTTATCTGACAACAGATAAAATGATTAAAGATACGTGGTCTATCGTTGCAGCGAAAGAAGATTCTACCGCATTATATTTTGCAAGACCTTACTATTCAAAAGATATTCTTGTTAACGACAATGTAGATGGAAACAAGATTAATAAATCAGAAATAAAAGAAGCTCAGATGGGTGAAGTTGGAACAATGACATGGTGTGATCCAAGTGTAGCTGCTGTAAACAAATTCCATAACTATTTTGCTGGGCAGGGTGAAAGAGTATCCAGCAATGGAAATATTGTATATACAGAAAGAGGAAACTCTGGTGTTGTAGTTGCAAACTTAAGCGGAGCAGGAAACATTTCTATTCCAGTTTACAACATGTCAAATGGTATTTATAAAGATCAGGTTTCCGGAAATACATTTACAGTATCAAATGGTACTTTATCTGGAAATATTGCAAGCAGCGATGGTATTGCAGTTATTTACAATCCAACAATTGTAACACCAACGCCATCACCATCTACACCAGCAACGCCATCACCAACACCATCTACATCAGCAACGCCATCACCAACACCATCTACATCAGCAACGGTATCACCATCACCATCTGCGTCTACCCCAATAACAGTAGAAGCGAATACCATTTATGTGAAAAATACAGCAAAATGGTCTAATGTATACTGCTATATGTGGAACAACAGCAGTGATAGAAATGCTTCCTGGCCTGGTGTTAAGATGAACTATTTAGGTGACAACGTATGGTCTTATAAGATGTCTTCTTCTTATAAAAATGTAATTTTCAATAACGGAAGCGGAACACAGACAGCAGATTTAGTATCACCAGGAGCAGGTTATATTTACGATAATCAAACTTCTTCTTTCACAAAGCTTCCTGGAAGCACACAGACAACAACTAGTCCGGAACCAACAACTAGTCCAGTTACGGATACTTATAAAGTTTACTGTAAGAATACAGCAGGCTGATCTAATGTATATTGTTATATGTGGAACAGCACAAGTGATACCATCGGTTCCTGGCCTGGTGTTGCAATGAAAAACGAAGGAAATAACATATGGTCTGTTGAAGTTTCTAAAAGTTATAAAAATGTAATTTTTACAAATGGAAGTGGAACACAGACAGGTGACCTTTCTTATCCAGGAGCAGATTATGTATACAATAACGGCAGTGGAAGCTGGAGTCAGAAATAAAAATATTGAAAATATGAAGTATTATTTAATTGGTTGTAAAGAACATCACTCTGACATATAATGTTACCATCACTTCGATGGAGGAAATTGATGGAACCAAACAAACAGTATGATTTGAACACAGAAGGGGAGGGGCTGTTTTCATATGCCCTGAATGCAATGAAGGTGCTTTCAGAAGAAGAGAAAAAACAGCTTTTTGAAGAACTGAAGCAGGTATTAAGCCATTATCGAAGAACGGTAGATCTGACACAGCTTGGATTCCCTGAGAATTACGAGGAAATTTTAGAAGAACAAATTTAATGGAAGCGTTTGTGGGGAGAGCCCTTGTGGGCTCTTCTTTTTAAAAATCTCATTTCTATTATAGTGAAAAGGCCTGTATGGGGAACGAAATCATATTTTTAGTGGCAAATCAGCCATCACTACGGTATAATAGTTCCAAGGAAAATTTTTGTGATATTACGATTTAGGAGAAAGAAGGAACTTTGGAATGAAGACAAAAATTTATATTGATGGAAGTGCAGGAACAACAGGACTGCGTATTAATGAACGTTTCCAAAACAGAGATGATGTTGAGATTCTTCGGATACCGGAAGAATTAAGAAAGGATACGGAGACAAGAAAGCAGTTTATTAATGAATCCGATATTACATTCTTATGTCTACCGGATGCGGCAGCTAGAGAAGCAGTTGCTTTAGTAGAAAATGATCATGTAAGAATTTTGGATACATCTACAGCACATAGAACCGAAGAAGGCTGGGCATATGGATTCCCAGAATTAGGAGACTGTTTCAGACAGAATATTAAAAATGGAAAACGTGTAGCTGTTCCAGGATGCCATGCAACGGGATTTATTTCTCTCGCTTATCCACTGGTAAGTCAAAAAATTCTTCCGAGTGATTATCCAGTCGCAAGTTTTTCTTTGACTGGTTACAGCGGTGGCGGTAAGAAAATGATTGCAGAGTATGAATCAGAAGAACGTACAGCAGAGTATGATGCACCAAGAGAATATGCTTTGACACAGAAGCATAAACATTTAAAAGAAATGAGGAAAATTACAGGACTTGATAAAGAACCTTTATTCAGTCCGATTGTAGCGGATTATTATAGCGGAATGGTTGTTTCTCTTCCATTATATGCAGAGATGTTAAACGGTTCCATGACACCGGAAAAAGTACATAAATTTTTCAGTGATTTTTATGCAGGAGAGAAATTTATCAAAGTAATGCCATGTGGTGTGGAAGCGGATATGAGAGGATTCTTAGGCGGAAACGGATGCTCCGGCTGGGATGGTTTAGAGATTTATGTAACTGGAAATGAAGAAAGAATTCTCATATCTTCCCGCTTTGATAACTTAGGAAAAGGTGCTTCCGGTGCAGCAATCCAGTGTATGAATATTATTACTGGATGTGATGAGGCGAAAGGATTGAATCTGTAGGAACTTTGTAAAAACAGATGTATGTAATACGTGTGCTGTTAAAAGAAAGGTAATGTTTTTTGAAAGATAAATTGTAAAGAAATAAAGAAGTCTTACAATAATTTTATTAGGTATTGTAAGACTTCTTTACTATTTAGGTACTATTTTTTAAAGGTTTCATATACTGGAATATATATATCAGGGCGCATATCACGAAAGAAACTGTTTCCACCAATTCCCATACCGAAAGAAAAAGATTTTTGAATTTCTTTTTTTACGTCAACATCTGCGATTGCAATTCCTTCCTCAAAACCAGTAGATGCAAGTTCAACACCTTGTGGATTTATAATTCTTGCATGACCGGCACCACACCAAAGTGCATCGCCAGAACAATATTGGTTAGAAGCAACAAAAATGAATGAATTCTCCATAGCACGACAGTTTCCAAACATTTTGTACTGCATCAGGAGAGGGTCGTCTTCTATTTTTTTTAAATCAGTAGCTGGCCAGGCAGTTGGACATATAACAATTTCTGCTCCTAACAGTTTTAGGCACCTGGATGCTTCGGGATAAGACTGTTCGAAGCAGATTATAATACCAATCCGTCCGATTGGAGTATCAAATACCTCGAAATGATCGCCTGGAAAAAAGTAAAGACGTTCAGTTCCAGGCTGATGAATTTTGTGATATTTTCCGATAAATCCATTTGGTCCTACTAATACTACTGTATTATATGCCCGTTCACAGTAAAGTGTATCTTTTTCAAAGATACCAAAAGATATGTACATATTATTTTTTTTAGCCTGTTCCATGATGAGTTGAGTAGTAGGACCAGATGGAACGGATTCTGCTGTCTGCAGCAGTGCATAAGAAGCGTCTGGACTGATTGTAGAAGGACAAAATTTTTTACCAAATCCTGGTACGGAGACCTCTGGAAATACAAGGAGGTCTATTTTTTCTTTTGCAGCTCTTTCAATAAATTTTAAATGTTTTTTTATATTTGTTTGTTTATCGGCCATAGAATCCATAGATATCGATCCAATTCTGATTGTCATTTTGTACCATCCTTCCTTAAATAATAATTAGATTGACAATAAAAATGATGAAAATATGATTTTATTGTCGAATATCAGAGACTGAAAATAGAAAATATCGATTTATCTCAAAAAACATAGAAATAAGGATAAATCTGTATAAGTTTATTATACCAAATTGGGAAATGGTGGACAATAGTATTCTTGTATAATCTGACATATTATTGTAATTCCACAAAGCATTAAACTAGTTGATATGTTTGCTCATGGCACATCAGAGAAGTAAAAAATATCTTGAAAATTCTAAATGTAAATATCAAGACTATTTTAACAAAAATAGCATCCGATTTATATCTTGACTTGCTATAAGAAAAATGATAAAATAATACTATTTAAAAGAGCAGTTGCGAATTATATTTATAATAATTTGTGGTTGCTCTTTTTTTGTTCGAAAAATGGATTCAGATATTTTTATGGAAAAGGGAGAGTTGATAAAAATGAAAGACTATTTAAAAATGAAAGGATATTTAAACAAGGAATGTTTTTTTGATATTCTGATAGAAGTAGTGGGAAGTTTTCTTGTTGCACTGGCACTATATAATTTTGCTTTGATGGCAGAGTTCCCGATGACTGGATTTTCAGGAATTTCTATGATTTTATATCGATTGTTTGGACTGCCGATTGGTTTAACAACGATTTTTTTAAATATACCAGTAGCTATTCTATGCTACAAGCTTTTAGGGCGTGGATTTTTCTTACGTTCTATCCGTTGTATGATAATATCCTCTGTTATGATTGATTATATAGCGCCGCTTCTGCCTGTTTATCATGGAGACCGCCTGTTAGCAGCTATTTGTACAGGTTTTTTGGGGGGATTTGGTTACTCCATGATTTATATGAGAAATTCATCTACAGGAGGTTCTGATTTTATTGTTATGGCGGTGAAGGCATTAAAACCGTATCTGTCTCTTGGAAAAATTGTATTCTTATCTGATGTAGGAATTATTCTTGCTGGTGGGATTATTTTTAAAGATATGGACGGTATTGTCTACGGAATGATTATTAATTATATTTTTGCCATTGCAGTAGATAAGATGATGTATGGAATGAATGCTGGGAAGCTAGCATTGATTGTAACAGATTATGGTTCCAAAGTTGCCCAGATGATTGATGAAAACTGCGGACGTGGTTCTACGATTATTGATGCAAAGGGCGGATACAAACAGGACCACAGAGACGTTGTAATGTGTGCATGCAGTACAAAACAGATGTATTTGGTAGAGAAATCAGTTAAAAAAATTGATGAAAATGCGTTTACAATTATTATGGAATCCAATGAAGTTCTTGGAGAGGGATTCCAGAATAAGAGAGTGGCAGAGATTGAATAAGGCGCACTTTGTAAAAAGAAATCCATAGAATAACAGAAAATGCGGAAAATCCGTGTTTCTGATAAGTTTATTGAGGAATTGGAAACACTGGATTTCTTCCGCAGTATATTTGTTTTAGATTTTAAAAATATTTATAATGCCCTGGCACCACCGAAATGGCTTAGAGTTTCTGTGGCAAGGCGTTTTCCTTCTTTCATGGCAGAAGGAATGTTTTTATGAATGAGCCAGTCGGCAATGAAGCCAGCCTGGAAGCTGTCGCCGCATCCAGTTGTGTCGACAATTTCACTGACTTTGTCTGCAGAGAACGGGTATCGTCTGCCATTATACCATGCAACGCTTCCTTTTTCTGCATAGGTCGCAATAAAGATGCCACTGTAAGTTAAAGACCATGCACTTAATGCCTGCTCAGTATCTGCATTTCCGCTGATAAATAAGATATTTATATAAGGAAGAAATTTTTCAAATTTATCATAATCACTGCATGTATTAAAATCCACGGTAAGACAGAAAGAATATTCTTTTTTTAGGGTCAGAATATCAGAAAATACTGGGCAGTTAATAGAGGTATGAACGATATCAGCAGATTTGATTAAATCAAAATCTTCTGGTAAAAGGCGGAATGTTTCATATACACCGCCTGTCCAGGAATCAGGTTTATAGTAGAGTTCGCCGTTTTCAGTCAGATAGGTAATATTATTTGCAGTTACTCCGGGAGTTATATGTAAGTGAGAAATGTCAATTGGATAGTTTTTTAAAAGAGAAAGGATAGATGTTCCATAATCGTCTGTGCCCACAGCACCAAGAAGATGTACGGTAAGTCCATCATACTGACAGCAGTTTGTTGCAAAATTAAGGGATTCGCCGCCAGCATAGAGTGCTGTTTCCTGTCCTAGATTATTTACATAGCGGTCCATACAAATAGAGGTCATAGTAATGAGATTCATAACAAATCCTCCTTTATTATAAACATATATTATCAATGTATCATATATGAAAAAAATGTCAATGTAGTTTCAAAGAAATCAAAAGAAAGGAAAATAAATTTATAGATTTTTGATGTAGAATGTCTTATAATAAATGCATGTTAATAATTGGACAGAAGCAGGGTATCGCAAAATATGTGATACCCTGTACTTTAAAATCTTCGGTTTATTGGAGTAGCAGTATTCGTGTGGATGATTCTGAGACATTACCACAAGGATTGTAATAAATTGTGTAAGGAATAGAGAACCAGGATGCTGGAGTAATGAACGGAAAACAAAAAATAGAGGATTTTAGATTTTATTATAATAGTGGAGTTAGTGGAGGGAATTACAATGGCGTATCAATTGCCAAGTTTTAAGTACCAGCCTAATTTAGTGGAAAATGAGATTTTTACAGAATCAGAAGACGGAAAAGAAGTAGTCTGTCAATGCTGTGGAAAGAAAACAAAGTACTACTATGAACTTTTAATGTATTCACAGGAAAATGTGGATTGCCTTTGTCCAGAATGCATTAAGAGTGGGGAAGCAGCAGAAAAGTTTCAAGGAGATTTTATTCAGGCAGCAGAACCAATTTCCGATCCAATGGGGAAGAAGAGAGAAGAACTGTTTAAACGGACACCTGGAATTGTATCCTGGCAGGGTGAATACTGGCTTGCATGCTGTAATGACTACTGTGCCTTTGTAGGATATGTGGGAGTGGAAGAACTGGACAAGCTTGGTATTACAGATGAAGTAATTGATAATTATTTAAAAAATGACTCTTGGATTGAGAAGGATATTCTTTTAAAGGGGCTTTCCAAAAAAGGGTGGATGAGTGGTTATTTGTATCGGTGTCTTCATTGTGGAAAATACAGGCTTTGGGTTGATGTAGATTAGGAAGGGGCAGCAGGTAGATAAATGAGTAAAATTCTAATTATTGAAGATAACAAAGATGTAAATGAAATATTAAAGGAAGTCATGGAGGCAGAAGGCTATGACACGGAATCTGCTTATGATGGAATGGAGGGCCTTAAGAAGGCGGAAAAAGAAGACAGTGACTTAATTTTATTGGATATTATGCTTCCTTATAAGAATGGTGATGAAGTGCTTCGTGGAATACGAAAAAAATCGAATGTGCCAGTAATTATCCTTTCGGCAAAAGATATGGCTGGCACAAAAATTGATTTATTAGAACTAGGAGCAGACGATTACATAACAAAGCCATTTGATTTGGGTGAAGTTGCAGAGAGAGTTGCTGCCAACCTTGGAAGAGTGGAAAAGCAGCAACATATCTCTAACCGGTTAACCTACAAAGATTTGATTCTGGATACGGATTTGAAGCAGGTCAGCACCAATGGACAAGTATTGGATGCAACTTCCAAGGAATATAAGATATTAGAACTCTTTGTGTCAAATAAAGGGAAAGTATTCTCCAAGGCTAATATATATGAATCTGTTTGGAAAGAAGAATATCTTGGAGATGACAATGCAGTAAAAACACATATAAGCAATCTTCGGGGAAAGCTGAAAAAATTTGGGGAGTACGAAGATTACATCGAAACAATCTGGAGGATGGGTTACCGACTCTATCGTGAATAAGAAACAAAGAAGGGGGAGCGAATGAAAGACTATATTCTTGAATTCTTATATAATCTATAATGAAAAATAAAAGAAAGGATTGAGTAATGATACAGCAGAATGAACTTTCTAAGGAACCACTTACAAAAGAACAAATAGAATCCTGTAGGCATAAATCAGAAAAGCGATGGTATCGTTTTATGGTCTTTTTGAATATGATATTGATAGTTGGAGTCATTGCAGCCTGTGTGATACACATTCCGCAGTATAAAAAGACGGTAGAACAGAAAATGAAAGGAAATCAGGAAAAGTTTATTGAAGAAGTGGCGAATGAATTATTTTCTGAAAATTATATGGAGGGAAAAGTACCAACTGAGCTGAAATTATTTGTAACTGGGATGTTCATACTCTTTCTAATTCCTTTTATTCTTTATTTTTATTATGCGAAGCTTCGTATTAATGGTGTACGGATTACAGAGAAGAATTTTCCAGATGTTCATCAGCGGATTGTGGAGTATTCTTGGAGACTAGGATTAAAGGAAGTGCCGAAAGCATATGTTGTCCAGCAAAGCGGCGTATTAAATGCATTTTCTTCTTTTGTTGTGAAAAAGCAGTATATTCAGATTAATTCGGAACTTTTTGAAATTGCATATCGGGAACATAAAGATATGGATGCACTTGATTTTATTATTGGGCATGAATTGTCTCATATCCGTTATGCACACGCAACATTTCATTATAATCTGCCAATCTGGTTCGTCATGGGGATTCCTATTATTGGAACAACGGCAAGCCGTGCCAGAGAATATAGCTGTGACCGGCTTTCTCAGCTGCTGACAGGGAGCCGTGGAATTGATGCAATGTTTGCATTAATAGTGGATCGTCATTTATATAAATCTGTTGATTTGGATGCTTACCTGGAAGATGCGGCGCAGGAAAAAGGTTTTTTTGTATGGCTGAATAATCTCTTATCCACTCACCCGGTTATGACGAAGAGGATAAAAGCACTTGTAGATCGTTATGGTAGTGGAAAACTTTACTAGAAGTGAAAATAAACTGGTTGAAAACCTGTCTTTACATAATTATAATAGACAAGGAAATGAACTACGTAGCTGTTGTAACCCGCTTGTATAAAAGGAGAGTGAACAGATTGAGACGAAATCGAGCTTGGGCAGTGTTTTGGCTGGCAGTTTCTGCAGCACTATTTACCGGGTGTGGACACCGGAAACCAGATACATCTTCTTCCATATCAAGTCTAACGGAAGAAACACAAGAACCATCTGAGAAAGTCACAGAGAGTGTACAGGAAGAAAGCAAAGCAGATGAGAATGGCATTTCCGTTCGGATGGTGAAGAAATACATCAAAGAAAAGAAGGCAGATTTGGAAGAAACCCTGACATCTGCCAAGGAAAAAGAATTGTCGGTTGAGACAAGAGAATATAATGGAGAACCTATGTTTTTCTTAATCTGTACACCAGAGGATACCAGTTTCTCTGTTTTATATCGTATACGGTTAGAAGAAGAAACAGTGGCAGGACTCGATTTTATTGCATCAGGTATGCATGAATATTTGAAATTTGATATTGTAACATTATCAGAAGGAAACTATATTGCAGTATATAGTGCTTCCAATGTGGGAAATGGAAACCTTCTGTTTGTGGATATAAATAAACTTTATGGCCGTCAGAATGGAGCAGATCCAGATTTTCAGATGTTGGCAGTGGATGCTCATTATGAGAAACTTCCTTGTAATGGAAGTAATTATACACTTTCCAAGGTATTTTCAAATGGTATTCTAATACCAGAATATAAGGATATAGATGGTGATGGAAATACTGATGTAATTCTTTCTGGAATTGTAGAAACCTATCAATCGGAGAAAGATTCGGAAGATTTTACATTGGAATCCAGACAGGATGTAACTCAGATGTACCTGTATGATGATAAGGAAAAGAAATTTACCCTTCAATCGTCTCAGGATTTAACGGAGAAAGCACCAATGACCTGGAATGATATGATGGTAAATAATCATGTGCTATTAAATGAAACACCATATGCAATTGTTACATTGAAAGAAATGTTGGACTGCCATAAGGAAGTTCCGTCAGTATTAGTGGAGAAGGCAGGAAACGGACAGTACTGGCATTATTATGGATATAAGGGAATTACTTATGTGTTCCTTGGAAAGAAAACATTAAGTGATTTTGACTGTCTGAACTATGTTATTTTAACGGATAATTCTTATTCTCTGACAAATGGTATTCAGGTTGGAATGAGAGAGGAAGATTTGGCAAAAACCTCGCTTGATTTTACAAAGTTTCCAAGAAAACAGGTTGGGTCGGGAAAAAGCCTTTCTACACTGTTTTTAAATGATAAAAAAGGATTAATTAATACTTTGGTTGAGAAATACGATAGTATTTATTATGTTTCGGGGGAAGTAGATGCTTTGGTTCAAACAGATGAGGAAAAAAATCCATTGGTACAGCAGGGATTGATTGTCGTTGTGAAAGATGGCAAAGTCATCTGTGTGTCGACAGATCAGCCTGATTTATAAATAAAAACAGACCGCTCCTATCTTTGTAAGAAATATAACAGATAGGGGCGGCTTTTTATTTTTTATTATTCAGCTAATGCAGCATTGATATTTAAACGTCCTCCAGTCAAAACTTTATTTTTTAGGCTGGACACTTTATCTGCTGAATTAAGAATTTTAGCTTTTATTTCACTTGCACTCAGGCTAGGATCATATTCTTTTAATAATACAGCAGCACCTGTAACATAAGGTGTAGCCATGGAAGTTCCACTCATATATTCGTAGCTGCTTCCAGGTACACTGCTGTAAATACTGACACCAGGTGCGGCGATATCAACAGAAGTTTTTCCATAGCAGGAGAAACTTGCAAGTCTGTCATAACGGTCTGTAGCAGCTACTGAAATGATATTGCTGCAGGTAAAGCTTGCAGGATAGCTTGCATAAGTGTCATCGTTAGTACCTTCATTTCCAGCTGCAGTTATGAATAATCCACTTTCACTAATTGCATCATGTAATGCCTGGCTGTAGCCACCGCCACCCCAGCTGTTATTTGTGATAGGAATTCCCATCATGTTTGCGTAGTTAATAGCTTCAATAGCAGCTGAAGTTGTACCTGAACCATCTGCATCAAGGAACTTCAGAGCGGCAATCTGTGCTCCCCATGTAACGCCTGCAACACCTATTCCATTATTTCCGGCAGCAGCAGCGATTCCAGCACAATGTGTTCCATGTCCATTATCATCCATTGGATCATTTGTATCATCTGCGAAATTCCAGCCATGTACATCATCAATATATCCATTTCCATCATTGTCGATTCCATCATTTGGTATTTCACCAGGATTTGTCCAGATATTTGAACTTAAGTCAGGATGAGTATAATCAACACCACTATCGATGATACCGACAACAACGGAAGAATCCCCTGTAAACTGTGACCAGGCACTTGGTGCACTGATTTTTTTCAAACCGTAAAGTCTGCTGTAATAAGTATCATTAGGAGTGATGTCTTGAGCGGTAACTATGTAATCGGGTTCTGCATATTTTACGTCTGGATTATTATTTAGCAGGTCGATTGCATCGGTTACAGACTGTTCATCTGTATCAGCTAATGTAAGCAAATATATGTTACTTTGATCTACACTTTTAGCAGATAATTCAGATTTTGGAGAACTTGTTTCAACAGGATGAGAAATTAGTTTAACGGTATCAATATTAAGTCCTGTAAAAATACTTTCTGCGGAGTATGTTCCAGAGGATGGTTCAACAGCAACGATAACATGTCCTGGTGCAAAAGCAGGTTCCTCTTTATAAGACTCTGGATGCATATGATTTATGCTTTTTGCATAACTTTTCTGTACTGGCGTCAGACTGCTTACAACTAATGCTAATCCTAATACAACGCTTGCAATTTTTCTTTTTTTCATAATGTTTTCCTCCTGTAATTTTATTTAATTTGTTTGTTTAGCAGTATATGGTATCTTTATCCATAAGTCAACAAAAAAGTCCTGTCTTCTGTTTATCTAAGGAAAAATACAGATTCTAGTTAATTTTATTTACTTTTCTAACTATTTCTCTTTTTAAAATAATGAATAGAACTGTTTAGAAAATTAAATAAAGTTTATATACATTTGTATTGACAAATCTAATATAAAAAATTAAAATATTTTAAATAAAGGGAATGAAGTACTCCCGCAGTGAAAACTGAAACCGCTTAATCAGCTGATGACTTCTGCAAATATGCAGAAGGTGTCAGCTTTTTTGTGTTATAAAAAATTAGGAGGATAAACAAATGTTATTTAGTATTGCATTAATATTGTTGGTAGGAATGGCAGCCGGATGGATCTGTAAGAAGGTAAAACTGCCAAGTCTGCTTGGGATGATTTTTACGGGGATTGTACTAGGTCCTTATGCACTGAACTTGATTGATGGATCGATTCTTAGCATTTCGTCGGAACTAAGAAGAATTGCTTTGATTATTATTTTAACCAGAGCGGGACTGTCTTTGGATGTAAATGATTTAAAGAAGGTTGGAAGACCTGCTGTTATGATGTGTTTTGTACCAGCCTGTTTTGAAATAATAGGAATGGTAGTTCTAGCACCAAAGATGTTAGGCATTTCTGTTTTAGATGCTGCATTAATGGGAACAGTTGTTGGGGCCGTTTCACCAGCAGTTATAGTACCTAAAATGCTGAAACTGATGGAAGAAGGTTATGGAACGAAGAAAGGAATTCCACAGCTGCTTTTGGCAGGTGCTTCTGTGGATGATGTATTTGTTATTGTTTTATTTGCTTCTTTCCTAGGTCTGGAAAAGGGAGGAAAGATTTCATTACTTAGTTTTGCTCAGATTCCTGTATCAATTGTGCTGGGAGCTTTAGTTGGAGCAGTAGTGGGATATTTCCTGACAGCTTATTTTAAAAAAGTCCATATTCGGGATACTGCCAAGGTTTTGATTATATTAAGTGTTTCTTTTATTCTGGTCACGCTGGAAGATAAATTGTCTGGAATTGTTCCATTTTCAGGATTGATTGCGGTTATGTGCTTGGGAATCCTAATTCAGAGGAAACGTGAAGTGGCTGCAAGAAGACTATCGGACAAATTTTCAAAAATATGGGTCGGTGCAGAAGTGCTTCTATTTGTGTTAGTCGGTGCTACCGTTGATTTAAATTATGCTGTATCAGCTGGAACTGCAGCGGTTATTTTGATTTTTGGTGTGCTTGTGTTCCGAATGGCAGGTGTGTTTATTTGTTTAATAAAGACACCATTTAATATGAAAGAAAGATTGTTCTGCATGGTAGGATATATGCCAAAAGCGACAGTGCAGGCGGCAATTGGGGGTGTACCTCTGGCAGCAGGACTTGGATGTGGAAAAATTATTTTAACGGTTGCTGTTCTGGCAATCTTGATTACAGCACCACTTGGAGCGTTTGGAATTGAGCGGATTTATCGGAGATGTCTGGAGAGGGAGTAGTTTGATATAGGACTTGTTTTATTTAGCGATAGAGCACTACATCTAATTATTGATGTATTTTTCATGCCATTTCCTCGGTATATGATTTCGAATTAAAACTTTATAATAGAAACAATGATAAAATGAGGAGGAATGTATGGTGATATTCGAAAAAGATACCGTATTGGTAATGGCAGGAGATTCTGTAACAGACTGTGGCAGAAGATATGAATCGGAGCCGGCCGGCTGGGGTTCTTTTGGAGATGGATATGTAAATCTAGTCAATGCATTTTTATGTTCTATGTATCCAGAAAATGAGGTGATGGTCGTAAATAGAGGAGTGAACGGAAACACCATTGTAGATTTAGAAAAACGCTGGGATAAGGATATATTGGAACTGAATCCAACCTGGGTTACTGTTTTAATTGGAATTAATGACGTATGGGGACATTTCTCTGGACAATTAGAACACAGAAGAACAGTAGACGAAGCTACTTACAGAGGACTTTATGAAAGCATTGTAAAGCGGACGATTAATAAAGTGAGTGGAATGATAATTCTTAGTCCGTTTATGATGGAGAAAAATAAAAATGATGAGATGCGCCAAATGGTAGAGACATATGCGGGGATTGCCAGAGAAATAGCAGAAAAATATGGACTGATGTATGTAGACCTGCAGAAGAGAATGGATAAATTTCTGGAATCACTTTCTTCCTATCATATTTCGCAGGATCGAGTACATCCAGATATTAAGGGGCATATGATTATAGCCAAAACGATTATGGATGCAGCTGGTGCAGACTGGACAAGATAAAAATAAGAAATGAAGTCATTTAAAAATAGGAGATTTTAAATGGAAAAATATTTAGAACAAATTGAAAAAATTATTAAACAAGGTCCGTATAAAGATAATTGGGAATCCTTATCGGAATGGGAAGCACCACGCTGGTTTTCCAAGAAGAAGTTTGGTATTTTTATTCATTGGGGACTCTACAGTGTACCGGCAAATTCTAACGAGTGGTATTCCAGAAATATGTACATAAAAGGTATGCCGGCCTATGAGCATCATATTAAAACCTATGGTCCTCAGAAAGATTTTGGATATAAAGATTTTATTCCAATGTTTAAGGCAGAAAATTTTGAGCCGGATATTTGGGCAGAATTACTGAAAGAATCAGGGGCACAGTATGTGGTACCTGTTGCAGAACATCACGATGGATTTCAGATGTACCGCAGTGAGATTTCTAAGTGGAATGCATTTGAAATGGGACCAAAGCGTGATATACTAGGAGAGCTTAAAGATGCATTTCAGAAAAAAGGAATGGTATTTGGAACTTCTTCTCATAGAGCAGAGCACTGGTTTTTTATGAGTCATGGAAAAGAATTTGACAGCGATGTTAAGGAACCATTAAAACGAGGCGATTTTTACTGGCCGTCTATGCCAGAACCAGATCCAGAAGACTTGTTCAGTAAACCATATCCCACAAAAGAGTATTTAGAGGACTGGATGATTCGCACCTGTGAACTGATTGATAATTATCAGCCGGAAATTCTGTATTTTGACTGGTGGATACAACATCAGTCATTTAAACCATATTTATTAAAGGTAGCAGCGTATTATTATAATCGCGGGAAAGAATGGGGAAAAGAAGTCGGCATCTGCTACAAGCATGAGGCAATGATGTTTGGAAGTGGAATTGTAGAAGTAGAACGTGGCGGATTTGCAGAAGCGAAGCCATATGTATGGCAGACGGATACTGCGGTTGCCAGAAATTCCTGGTGCTATACGGACACACTTGATTATAAATCGACCAAAGAAATTATCTGGAAACTGATTGATGTAGTCAGTAAAAATGGAAATCTTCTATTAAATATTGGACCGAAAGCAGATGGAACAATTCCAGAGGGGGATCGTAAGATTTTAAAAGAACTGGGTATGTGGATGAAAGATAATAAAGAAGCTGTACTGGAATCAAAAGTATGGAGAAAGTCCAAAGAAGGTCCATTTAAAGACTGCGAAGGACAGTTTATGGAAAGTGATGTGCCAGAGTATACAAGTGAGGATTTCCGATTTACCGTAGCAAAAGGAAATCTGTATGTGTTTTGTATGAAGTATCCGGAAAATGGACAGATTTGTGTAAAATCCCTGGCAGATTCATCGGATCAAAATCTTCCGGAATTTCATGGAATTATAAAAAATATATCCATTCTTGGATTTAATGAAAAGCCAGAATATCAAGTAACAGATGAAGGACTGAAAATAAAAACAAGCCGCGTTGCAAGTGAACTGCCGGTAGTATTCAAGGTGGAAGTAGAATAAGGAGAAAATCAAATGTCAAAGAGATTATGGAATCATAATAAGTTATCTTATGGAGGAGATTATAATCCAGAACAATGGAGTGAAGATGTCTGGGAAGAAGATATGAAAATGTTTCATGACGCCCACATTGATACGTTAACATTGAACGTATTTTCATGGGCATCCTTACAGTCTGATGAAAATACATATCATTTTGAACGATTAGATAAAATCATGGATTTGGTAAGACAAAACGGAATGAAAGTATGCCTTGCCACTTCCACAGCAGTTCATCCTGCATGGATGGCGAGAAAATATCCAGAAGTACTTCGAACAGAAGCAGATGGTATGAAACGGAAGTTTGGAAGCCGTCATAATTCCTGTCCAAACAGTCTGGTATATCAGAAGTATGCCACAAGACTGGCTGGAAAGCTGGCAGAACGTTATAAAGATCATGACAATATTATTGGATGGCATATTTCCAATGAATTTGGTGGAGAATGCTATTGTGAAAACTGTCAGAAAGCATTTCGCGTGTGGGCAAAAGAACGTTATAAAACGATTGAGAATTTAAATCGTGCCTGGAATAATTCTTTCTGGGGACATACTTTATACGACTGGGAAGATATTGTGTTACCAGATTACCGGACAGAGCATTGGAAACTAGGCGATTTAGAACAGACAAATTTTCAGGGAATTTCTCTGGATTACAGGAGATTTAATAGTGAAAGCATTTTGAACTGTTATCGCATGGAATATGATACCATTAAGTCAATTACACCGGATATTCCAATTACCACGAATCTCATGGGATTTTATAAGCCGCTTGATTATCGGAAATGGGCCAAGTATATGGATTTTGTTTCCTGGGATAGTTATCCGGCTAATACGGATACTCCAGCAAGAATTGCCATGAATCATGATTTAATTCGTGGATTAAAAGGTGGAATGCCATTTATTTTAATGGAACAGACACCGAGTGTTACAAACTGGCAGGCATATAATTCACTGAAACGTCCTGGGGTGATGCGTCTGTGGAGTTATCAGGCAGTTGCTCATGGTGCTGATTCGATTATGTTTTTCCAGATGAGGAGAAGCATTGGTGCCTGTGAAAAATATCATGGTGCAGTGATAGACCACGCAGGAACAAAAAATACAAGAGTATTTCGTGAAGTAGCGGCACTTGGAAAAGAGTTAGACGTAATTGGAGACAAAACACTTGGAGCAAGAGGGATGGCAAAGGCAGCCATTGTCTTTGACTGGGAAAACTGGTGGTCTGTAGAATATTCTGCCGGACCAAGCAATGATTTAAGATATCATGATGAAGCAATCCAGTATTACAGTGCGTTTCATGAAAATAACATTGCAGTGGACATCATTGGAACAGAGGATGATTTATCTCAGTATGAAATTGTAGTGGCTCCAATTCTTTATATGACCAAAGAAAGACATGATGAGAGGATCCGTGAGTTTGTAAAGAACGGAGGAATTTTTGTAACAACATATTTTAGTGGATATGTAGATGAAAATGATTTAGTAATTACAGGTGGTTACCCAGGAAAACTCCGGGATATACTTGGAATCTGGGTAGAAGAAAGCGATGCATTATTTCCTGAAGCAAGAAATCAGTTCTGCTTTGATGGAAAGGAATACGAGGCGAAACTGTTGTGTGATTTAATGCACTTAGAAGGTGCCGAAGCACTGGCAGCTTATGAAAAAGATTTTTACGCAGGGACTCCGGTTATTACAAAGAATCAGTTTGGAAACGGTACAGCTTATTATATTGGTACAAGTTCAGAAGCTGCATTTTATTCTGACTTTGTCCAGAAAATCTGTAAAGAGAAACACATTGAGAAGGAAGCAGAGGTACCAGAAGGAGTAGAAGCGGTAAGAAGAAAGAATGATAATGGTGTATTCTTATTTCTATTAAATCACAGCGAGGAAACAAAAGAAGTAATAGTTCCTTCTGATTCAGTAGATATTATTACAGGAAAATCATATCATAGTGGAAACTGTATCCCAATGGAGAAAAAAGACGTCGTAATATTACAGACAGAGGGGTTGTAGTTGATTCATAAATTTGAGAGTCTAATTCGAAATATAAAAATTAGAGAGCAGATGCTTCTGATTTATCTTATCGGTGGAATCATACCGATGCTTGGTGTTATTTTTTATAATAACCAGGTGACAAAGCACATTTTGATTAAACAGACCATGGAGTCAGAAGTGGCAGAATTATCACTGTTAAAAGATGCGGTGGCGGATACTATGCGTGTAGTGGGAGATGTGTCAAAGAGAATGTATTTTGATAACAGCATTGAGAAAGTGGCATTTACCCATTACCAAACTTATCAGGAAATTTTGGATGATTATAATGACTGTACTTCTATTTCCGGTTTCCTGAATGATTATTATCAGGAAATTGCAAGTATCAGTGTATATGTAAATAATGAAACCATTGCAAGCAATGCTAATTTTATTTATGCAAGTGAGCAGATACGAAGTGAAGAGTGGTATAAAAAAACCATAGAGGCTCATGGAAATGCTTATTGGTCTTATGTAAACAATACTATAACCAAGAAAAAATCCCTTCGTCTGACTCGTGAACTGTTCACTGAAAATATGAACAAAGTTGGTGTGCTGTGTATTGTGCTTCAAAATAAACGGTCGGAGCTTGCTGTTTCAGAGCGACAGAATAAGACTGCTCTGATTTATAATAATGAAGAAATTGTTCATGCCAATTTTGAAGAAAAAAATTATCTGGAACTTTTAAATCTGGTGAAAAAAAGCAATAAAGATGAATATTATTCCAAGGTTACTTATAAAGGAAAAGAGTGCTTTATGGCAGCAGTGCGGATACAGCCGGATTATTCGGATGATTATTATACGATTGTCAGCATTGAGTCTTATACGGAAATTGTAAAGGGAGTCAATAAAAACAGTATTCGGGAATGCCTGCCTTTTCTGATTTGTATTGGAGCGACCTTTTTCCTGATTACCATTTTTTCTAATTATTTCAGCAATCAGGTGAATCGATTCCGAGAGCAGATGCATAAGGCTGCCAGTGGTGATTTTGATATTGCAGCAAAAATTGGTGGGAAAGATGAAATCAGTATGCTCTATGAAGACCTGAATAAAATGATTCAGGATATACAGAAACTGATGGCGAATGTAGTGGAGGAAAAAATACAGCGGGAAAAAATCTATTCCAGACAGAAAGAAGTGGAATTTAAGATGCTGGCAAGCCAGATAAATCCCCATTTTCTTTATAATACACTGGAAACCATCCGCATGAAGGCATTAGTAAATAAACAGAAAGAGATTGCTGATTTGGCAAAAATGCTGGCGAAGATTATGCGTCGGAATATTCAGGTAGGAGATAGTCTGGTAACACTGGAATCGGAAGTACAGCTGGTGGAATATTATCTAAAAATCCAGTATTACCGTTTCAGCGACCGGATCCATTCGGAAATAAAAGTAGATGAAAATGTAGATATGAATGTAATGATTATGCCGCTGATTATCCAGCCGCTGGTTGAAAATGCATTTGTTCATGGACTAGAATCCAGAGAATCCGATGGACTCCTTCAGATTCTGGTGTTCCAGGAAGAGGGCATTCTTTATATTCGTGTGAAAGACAATGGATGTGGAATCAGTCCTGAAAAATTAATGAAGCTGGAAGAGTATCTGAATGATTTTGATAATTTGGATAAGGCACATATCGGTATCAGTAATGTAAACCAGCGGATTAAGCTGCAGTATGGAATAAAATATGGACTGGATATGAAGAGCATAGAAGGGGAAGGAACCGTAGTAACCCTTACGATGCCGGTTGTAAAAGAGGAAAATACTTAATCATATTGCACAATAGAAAGAGACCTTTTATTGGGTCTCTTTTTTAATAATGGATAAGTTTGCATAGTAGATGTTTAAAAATAAGCACATTTTACAGCAATGTCTCTTTGACAGTCAAAAAAATAGGGTAAATTGTATAGATATTTTGCTGTATTATTTTAGACAGGTTTTCCGTATAATTTTACCTATAGATACATGAGAGGAGAGATCAGAGAGATGGATGGTGTAAAATCAAATAAATTTACTGGAATCCTGGTAGTATTTTTAAGGGCAGTTGCGATCGCATTAGTGGTCAGCCTCTTTGTTCCGGTATTGAATCCATCAAGAGTTTCAGGCCTAATTGATGAAAATATGTCACTGTTTACGACAGGTATTTCCTATTCACAGCTTACAGCGAAATTTGGCCGTTGCATACTAAAGGGATGGGTAACAGAAGATACATTACATATTCTGTTCATCAGCAGTATGATTATAGTAATTGGTACTGTAATTACAGCAGCAGGTGGATGCATGACATTAGGAGAGAGAAAGTTAAAGAAAATCAGTACATATGTACTGGCAGCCGGAACTGGCATATCTGCATTAAGCTTTGCAGGAGTATATTATGCCTATGATCAGATGTGCATGGCAGAAAACTTAAAAAAAGTAGCCCCAGAACTTCCAGTTGGTTTTGGAGTTCTTCTGACTATTATGATTGTTGGTTTTCTTGCAGCATTGGCAGGTATTTTTCTCCTTCCTAAACCACAGAAAGAAGACAAATGTGAAATGCAGTCAAAGTACCAGTTGTTTCTGTTACTGCTTCCTATACTTGCCTTAACATTTGTATTTAGTTATCTGCCATTGTTCGGATGGAGATTTGCATTCTTTAATTATAAGGCAGGACAAAAGCTGACTATGGAGAATTTTGTTGGTTTCAAATGGTTCTCTTATCTGTTTCAGAATGCAGCAACAAGAAAAGATGTTGTAAATGTAATTAAGAATACGTTAGGCATCAGTTTCCTGAATATTTTTACATCGTGGATGCCAATGGTATTTGCAATTTTTCTTTCAGAAATCAAGAGTAACTGGTTTAGAAGGTTTGTTCAGATTTTCACAACAATTCCAAACTTTATCAGCTGGGTATTAGTATATGCCGTAGCATTTGCAATTTTCTCAACTGATGGTTTCTTAAGCAGTTTCCTTGTACAGCATGGAGTATTGAAAGAAGGAGTTAACTATCTGATGAGTGGTTCGCATACATGGCTGAAAATGCTGTTATGGAACTTATGGAAAACACTTGGATGGAATGCAATTATTTATATAGCAGCGATATCAGGAATTGACCAGCAGCTCTATGAAGCGGCCACCGTGGATGGTGCAGGAAGATTTCAGCGTATGTGGCATGTTACAGTTCCAGGTCTTATTCCTACATTCTGTGTATTGCTTCTGTTAGCAGTTGCAGGTATTTTAAATAATGGTATGGATCAGTTCTATGTATTCGAGAATACGAATAATACACAGAGTATTCAGGTTCTTGATCTGTATGTTTATAAATTAGGTATCGGTAATGGTATCATACCATTATCAACTGTTGTCGGTATGTTGAAATCCATTATCAGTGTAACCTTATTGTTTGTTGCCAACAGAATTTCAAAAGCTGTCCGTGGCGAAAGCATTGTATAGGAGGATTGGAAAATGGAAGACGATAAAAAATCAAAAAGCAGTAAGACACCAAAAATTAGACATGGAAAAAATCACTTTGAGAAAAAGCCAGGTGATATTGTATTTGATATTATAAATTATGCAGTATTTATTATTTTTACTATTATTTGTATTTTCCCGTTTTACTACCTGCTCATAAATACAATTAGTAATAATGAACTGGTTAAAACTGGGGCAATCCAGTTTATTCCAAGAGGTTTCCATATATCGAACTATCTGGCATTGAAAAATGTAAAAGATTTAGGATCTGCCATGATGGTTTCCATCGGAAGAACCATAATTGGAACGGCATTGATGGTATTTGTATCGGCTGTTACTGGTTACCTGGTAACACAGCAGGAAATGTGGGGAAGAAAGTTCTGGTATCGTTTTATTGTAATTACAATGTATTTTAATGCTGGTCTGATTCCATGGTATTTGAATATGAGCATGCTGGGCTTGACAAATAACTTTTTAGCATATATCATTCCTTCTATCGTAGCACCTTATAATATCATTCTTGTAAAGACGTATATAGAGTCAATTCCTCATGAATTGGAGGAAAGTGCACAGATGGATGGAGCAGGTTATATTACAATATTCCAGAAGATTATATGGCCATTATGTAAGCCTATTCTTGCAACTATAGCTATTTTCGGTGCAGTAGGACAGTGGAATTCTTTTACAGATTCTCTGATCTTGATGTCTAATTCACCAAAGCTTCAGACATTACAGCATAAATTATACAATTACCTGAATCAGTCTTCGAATCTTAAGGCGGTAATGCAGTCCGGTGGAGATACGGCAAAAGGTGCGACAGCAGATTTGCTGAATTCAAAGACAATTAAGTACACTATTTCCATGGTTACAGTTATTCCAATTCTTTGTGTATATCCATTTATGCAGAGATATTTTGAAAAAGGACTTATGCTTGGGGCTGTTAAGGGTTAAAGAAGATTTATTTATATCCTATAAGAGAGAAGGATTTGAATAAATAAATACCCGTGATAAAATTACAGGTATTACAAAACAATATTTCATATTTCAACAAATTTCAGAAAGAGGGAGAGAAAGATGAGAAAGAAGTTTTTAGCTTTAATGTTATCACTTTCTATGGTAGTATCATTGGCATCCTGTGGTGGTTCTGGTTCCAAACAGGCATCCAGTGATAAGGCACCAGCAGCTTCCGCAGCTGCAGATGAGGCTGATTTATCAGATATTATTCCTGATAAGACAGTTACGCTGACAGTATTCGATCAGCTTGCAAACTATTCTGGTGAACAGGTAGGATGGTTTGGTAAAATGTTACTTGACAAATTCAATGTAAAATTAAACATTGTCCCAGATCCAGAAGGACAGGGTGTTTTTGAAACACGTATGGAATCTGGTGATCTTGGAGATATTGTTATCTTCGGAAGCAATGGTGACAAGTACAAACAGGCTATCAAACAGGGGCTTCTTTGGGACTGGAATGATGAAGACTTATTAACGGAATATGGTTCATACATAAAAGAACATATGGCAGATGCAATTGATAAAAATACACAGTCTAATGGTGGTACGTGCTATGGATATGGTAATGATGTTGGAACTGACCCAACTGATATCAAAGGATTTGATTATCATCCAGACCTTCGATATGATTTATATCAGCAGATTGGCAGTCCTAAGATTGCTACATTAGAGGATTATGAAGATGTTCTTGAAAAAATGGTAAAAGCTTGTCCAAAATCTGATTCTGGAAAGCAGACTTATGGTGTTTCCTTATTCCCAGACTGGGATGGTGACATGGTTATGTTCGTTAAGGCAACTGCTGCTTTATACGGATGGGATGAGTTTGGAATTGGTCTTTATAATGTAAATGACCAGACATATCAGGGTGCATTAGACGACAACAGTATCTATTTAAGAATGCTGAAATTCTATAATGATTTATATCAGAAAGGTTTACTTGACCCTGACTCCTCTACTCAGACATTTGATAATGTAAACGAAGATTACACAGATGGTGCTGCATTCTTTAACATTTTCTCATGGATGGGTGCACAGGCATATAACACAGATAAGCATTTAAATGAAGGCAAAGCAATGTTAGCTGTTCCTTGTGATGATGCAAAACCACTTGTTTATGGATGTAATATTTATGGTAATACATATCAGTGGGCAATTGGTGCTAACACAGAATATCCTGAATTATGTATGGCAATTATTAATTGGCTGTCTACTCCTGAAGGAAACATGGAATCTTTATATGGACCAAAAGGAGTGACATGGGATTATAATGATGAAGGAAAGACAGAGTTCACAGAGTTAGGTTCTAAGTGTAACAAAGACCAGAATACAAAATTAACTGGTGAATATGCAGGTGTATTTAAAGATGGTATGAATCAGTTAAATAATACAACATGGGCATTGGATGCAGAAAATCCAGATTCTAATGGTGAAACATATAATGATGAAAAATGGGACAGCGAGTTAAACAGCAAAGTTTCTGAAATTCAGCAGAAATGGCGTGACGCTACGGGATCTCCTAATGCAAATGAATATCTTGCTTCCAGGCCTTACTCTTTATCTCTTGGTACAAAATATGTACAGAGTGAAAAAGATGATGATTTACAGATTGTATGGAATCAGGTTACAACATGTGTAAAACAGTACTCATGGAAAGCTATTTATGCTAAAAGCGATGCTGAGTACGATAAAATCGTTGCTGAAATGAAGAAGAAAGCAAATGAATATGGTTACGATCAGTGCCAGGAATTCCAGAAAAAGGAAGCTGAAGCAAGAAAAGCAGCAGAAAATGAAGTAAAAGCAGAAGAAGATTCAGCTAGTAAATAAAAATCTTTAGGCTGTTAAATGAGGGTGGGTATGATTGAACAATTATACCTGCTCTTTTTCTATCCTGCTCCTTATCTTGTTATTATAGGTGAAATCAACTATAATAAAATGATTGAAAAGGTATGGGATTCAAAGTATCCCTGCAGGCAGCAGAAAGGAGAAGTTGGATTGAGTCATAAATGGTGTAATAAAGTTGTACTAGTGGGGATTTTTATTGTTTTATCAATAACATCCTGTAATACTTCTAATAGTAGAAAAGGCGAGATAAAGCAGGAGAAAAAACCAGTTACCTTTGTATTTTATAATGCAGACGGAAAGGAGGATCCTTGGACAGATCCAGTAGCAAAAAAGATAACTGAAAAAACGGGGGTTACATTAAAGACGGATTATCCAGTTGAGGGAAATGATAAAAAGATAGCACTTATGATTGCAACCGGTGAATATCCAGATCTGATATTTGCCAAAGGGGATGCAGGAGAACTAATAGAGAATAAGAGTCTGATTGATTTATCGAATTTGATTGATAAATATGGGCCGAATATAAAGAAACTTTATGGCGACGATTATGAAAAATTAAGATATAGTGAAGATGACCCTTCTATTTATCAGCTCTGCTGCAGCAGAGTACAGAATAAAATCCTGTCTACATCAGGAACAGCACAGCTTCAGTGGGGAGTTATTATGGCAAATGATTATAAAGTTCCGAAGACACTGGATGAATATGAGATGATGATTAAAGATTATATGCAGGTAAATCCTACGATTACAGGAAAGAAAACCATTGGATTGACAATCTGTTGTTTGGATTGGCATTGGTATACGACATTATCTAATCCGTCTGGTTACATAGCAAATGGTTCTAAAGATAATGGACAGTGGATTATTGATTCAGATCATAATGCTCATTATAAGCCATCGGTAAAAGGGCAGAAGAAATTTTACCGATGGATGAACAAAATGTATAATGAGGGAGTACTGGATCCGGAATTTGCAACTCAGACATATGAAGATTATGTGGAAAAAATTGCATCTGGCAGAGTACTTGGAATTCTGGATTCAGATTGGGATTATTCAGAAGCAGAACAGGTGCTTCGAGAAGATGGAAAATATGACCGAACCTATTTAGGGCTTCCTATAACGATAGATGATTCAATTACCTGTTCCTCATTGGCAGATCAAGGGCTTGCTATTGGATGGGGAGTTGGAATTACAAAAAGCTGTAAGGATCCAGTCCGTGCAGTTAAATTTATAAACTGGCTGTGTTCCGAAGAAGGACAGATTTTGTTAAACTGGGGAATTGAAGGGGAAAATTATTATTACGATGATGATGGAAAAAGATGTCGCACCAGGGAGGAAATCCAGAGAACAAAAACAGATACCAACTACATTGAGGATACGGGCATAGGTTTTCATAATTATCCGTTTCCTTCTTATGGAAGCGAAGCTGTGGATTCCACTGGAAATTATTATATGCCGGAAAATAAGGAATCAGTGAAGGTATCTTATAACAAAGTGGAGAAGCAGGCATTAAAAAACTGGAATATGGAAATGCTGACCGATATCTTTCCACAGCCGGATAAATTTGAAAAACCATCTTATGCGCCGTTATGGTCTCAGACATTTTCGGTACAGTTACAGAGACTACAGGATAAACTGGATGAGATAACATGGAAAAGGTTGATTCAGTGTATTGCATGTAAACCAGATGAATTTGAGAAACAGTGGAAGGCGCTTCAGGAGGAACTGGATAACGCGGGCAGAGAGCAGGCAGAGAAAGAAGTAACTGAAATTATTCAAAAGCAGGCTGCTTTCTGGAAAAACAGCTAGAGGAGGATATATTTTGAAATTTTTTAATACCGATGGACCATTATACCGATTTATGAATCAGTTTAAGGATTTGCTAGTGTTTAATTTTATATGGATTTTATTCAGTCTTCCCATTGTAACAATTGGGGCATCTTCTGTGGCAGCGTGTGCGGTAGGAATGAAGATTGCGAAAAATGAAGAAGGCTATATTGCAAGATCTTTTGTCAAGGAGTTTAAAAAGAACTGGAAACAAGGAACGGCTGTCTGGCTTATGATGGTTCTGTTAGGATATGCCCTGTATCTTGACTTTCAGATTCTACATGTACAGGCAAATCCAAGTGTGCTGGTTATTATTGCAAGCATTGCAGCTGTTGTGGTCTTCTTCTTATCATTTACTTATGCATTTGCATTATTGGCGAGATATGATAATACTGTATTACATACTATTCAGAATTCTTATCATATAGCACTGCATTACTTTGGAAGAACGATTGCGATGATTGTAACACTTGCATTCATTCTGTTGATTCTTTGCTTTAATCGTACCATGCTGTATTTTATGATTGTAATTGGACCGGGGGCACTGTTTTATACGTACAGCAGTTTCTGTCTTCAGGTATTTCAGAAGGTAGAAGATGATAACCCAGGTTCTACAAGAGATGTGCGAAGCGAAAGAAAGTAATGTTTTTACAATAAAATCAAAAAAATAAACAGGACAGGTGGAAAATCTAGTATCCGTTGATTTTTTACCTGCCTTGTTTATTTTTATTCTTTCTCCGTTCGGTTTTTCTTACGATATTCGGCGGGGCTCATTCCAGTGTGCTTTTTGAATTTCATGTGAAAATAATCTACATTCTGATAGCCGACTTTTTCGGCAATTTCATATACCTTTAATGCTTTATGTTCTAATAAATATTTGGATTGTTCAATTCGAATATTATCTACGTAGGAATTAAAGCTGATTCCGGTTTTTTTATTAAAAATTTTCCCTAGATAGGAACTATTATAGCCGAAGAGGGGAGCAATCGTTTCCAGCTTAATATTATTCATATAGTTATGTTTTATGTAATGCATGATATTATCGATGATATTTTCACTGGATGTATTTCCAATGGAGCGAATCATCATAAAGAACTGTTCTTTCATAAGCTTAATAATTTCATATAGGTAATAGGCATGTTCTATAGAATGAATAATCTGGGCATTGGACAGGAACGGAATTTCAATTGTGTTATAAAGATGATAAATCTTCTCCCGTACAAGAAGGTATAAATCGGTCATGGAAAGCCGGATGTCAGATATGGAGTCGGGTGCTCTATTTAAAAAGCTTTCCAGATCTTTCAATGTGTCTAATACCATATCCTGATTCCCGATTTGAATGTAGTTAACCAGCTGGTCAGCATACGAATGAAGCGTATTTTTAGTTAAATGAATGGAACCTTCTTCTTGAGGAGGTAGTTCGTTTACACCAAGAGTATGCTGATGTTTGGCACAAAAAAAACGTCTGGAGACTAGTAAAAGAGAATCCTGGAAAGAAATGTGAATATCCTCCAGTTTAGAAACCGTTCTTCCATAAGCAATAAAGATAGAATCCAATGGTGAACCTTTCTGAGGACGCTTATTTCGTTGATATCGTTCCAGGAAGTCCTCAAATCTGGAAAGGGCATGTTCTCCTTTTAATAAAATTACATTTTGATTTTCATACTCAATCCAATCAAAGGTGTTATTCTCACGGTTTGTGACACGAAGCAGGTCGGCAAAGCTGTAAGAGGGATCTTTTTCATTGTGCCCATATTTTTCATAAATAAGAACCTGATACTGGCTGGCAGAAAGATTGATATCCTCCAGATGAAACGCAGAAGAATCAAATTCTCCAGTAAGCAGATCACGAAGCAGATGTTCTTTTGCTTTGTTTTTATAATTGTCAATCATTTGTTCATGTTCCCGCTCTGATTCAATTTGTGATGCAATCTCTTTTATGATTTTTAAGAGTTCATCTTCTTCAATTGGCTTTGTCAGATAGAACTGTACACCGTTTGCAATGGCTTCCTGCGCATAGGAAAAATCAGAATATCCACTTAGAATAAGTATTTTTCCATTGAATCCATGGGCACGAGCCTCCTTTACGACTTCCAGTCCTGATAATTTCGGCATCCGGATATCAATTAGTACAACATCCGGTTTTTCATTTAATATGTATGAAAGGGCATCTTCCCCATTAGAAGCCTCTGAAATAGTAGTAAAGCCAAGTTCATCCCAGTCAATAATACATTTCAGTCCTTGGCGAATGATTGTCTCATCATCTGCAATTAATATAGAATACATGTTAACCTCCACCAGTTATGTTGTTTAAGTTTTTGTAAGTAAGTAACAAAACATTCATAAAATACTTTTACAATTTTATGAAATTGTAACACTTTTTACGAGGCTTGTCAATTTGACTTCTGGTAAGCCATGCAGAAATCCTGCTAAAAATCCATCTTATCGGCAGGCTCTTCATGGCATGGCTGTCCTTCAGGACTTAATGCATGGCTGTTCTACAATACCCACCCCTTGCCATGTCTCTGATAATTAGAGTGTTTTGTGAGAAAAATAGTGGTATTTTCTTTCTTGGACATGTTATATACTACTAATAATAAAATTGGATACTGGTTTTGATTCCAGGAATAACTACTAAATTAAATACTAGTAATGGAGGAAATCATATATGAAATTTAGTAATGGATGCTGGCTGCAGAAAGAAGGGACTGAATGCTTTACACCTGCAGAAGTGTATTTTTCAAAAATTGAACCCAATATGGTGACAATCTGTGCACCAACTTATAAAATTGCACACCGTGGTGACACTTTAGGAGGAATTAATCTTACGATTAAGATTTCAGCTCCTCAGAAAGAAGTATTGAGAATTCAGACTTTCCACTACATGGGAGTACAGAAGAAATCGCCCGAGTTCGAATTGAATTTACAGGAAAGTGGTAATTTAAAAGCAGAAGAAAGCGATGAGTTACTGATTATACATAGTGGTGACCTTCGAGTAGAAATCCAGAAGGAAAACTGCATAATGACTTATTATCGTGGAAATGAAAAGATTACATCCAGTGGAAACCGTGATCTTGCCTATATGAAAACTAATTGGAAAGGAGTTCCTTATGATGATGGCGGAGAACACGATACCTATATGCGTGAGCAGTTATCTTTGTCAGTTGGAGAGTTAATTTATGGTCTTGGAGAGCGTTTTACACCATTTATTAAAAATGGACAAAGCGTAGATATCTGGAATGAAGACGGTGGTACTTCTACGGAGCAGTCTTATAAAAACATTCCATTTTATCTTTCCAATAAAGGATATGGTGTATTTGTCAATCATCCGGAGAAAGTATCCTTTGAAGTTGCAACAGAAATGGTAACGAAAGTAGAGTTCAGCGTACCAGGAGAGAGTCTGGATTTCTTCTTAATTAATGGACCAACTATGAAAGAAGTATTAATGCGTTATACAGATATTACAGGAAAACCATCTCTGCCAGCACCTTGGACATTTGGTTTATGGCTGTCTACTTCTTTCACAACTAATTATGATGAAGAAACAGTAAACAGTTTTGTTGATGGAATGATTGATCGTGGAATTCCATTGGCAGTATTTCATTTTGACTGCTTCTGGATGAAAGAGTTTTCTTGGTGTGATTTCACTTGGGATAAAAGGGTATTTCCAGAACCAAAAGAAATGCTTGCCCGGTTAAAAGCAAAGGGATTAAAAATCTGTGTATGGATTAACAGCTATATTGGACAGGAATCTACCATGTTCCAGGAAGGTGTCGATGGCGGATACTTCATCAAACGTCCGAATGGAGATGTATGGCAGTGGGATATGTGGCAGTCGGGAATGGCTATCGTAGATTTTACAAACCCAGCTGCAAGAGAATGGTTTGCCGGTAAACTAGAAGCACTGATTGATATGGGGGTTGACTGCTTTAAGACAGACTTTGGTGAAAGAATCCCGACCAATGCAGTTTACTATGATGGTTCTGATCCACAGAAAATGCATAATTATTATACTTATCTATATAATAAGACCGTTTATGATGTGCTGATAAAGAAAAAAGGAAAAGAAGAAGCTGTTTTATTTGCACGTTCTGCAACAGTTGGAGGACAGAAGTTCCCAGTTCACTGGGGTGGTGACTGCTGGTCTGATTATGAATCCATGGAGGAAAGCCTTCGTGGAGGATTATCTTTGACTATGTCTGGATTTGGATATTGGAGTCATGACATTGGAGGATTTGAAAATAAATCCACAGCAGATGTATACAAACGTTGGTGTGCATTTGGATTGTTATCCACCCATTCCAGACTTCACGGAAGTACTTCATACCGTGTGCCTTGGGCTTATGACGACGAAGCAGTAGATGTTGTCCGTTTCTTTGCAAAATTAAAAGCATCCTTGATGCCTTATTTATACAGAAATGCCATTGAGACTTCTAAGACTGGTGTTCCAATGATGCGAAGCATGGTAATCGAATTTACACAGGATAAGAACTGTGCTTATCTGGATAAACAGTATATGTTAGGAGATTCTTTGCTGGTAGCACCTATTTTCAATGAAAACAGCATGGCAGAATATTATCTTCCAGAAGGAACCTGGACAAATTTCTTAACAGGAGAACAGCGTGAAGGTGGAAAATGGTATTCCGAAGAACATGATTATTTGAGTATTCCATTGTATGCAAAAGAAGGAACGATTGTTGCAGTCGGTGCTAAAAATGACGGCCCTGTTTATGATTTTGCAGACGGTGTAACCTATCGTGTATTTGCTGTGAAAGATGGAGTAAAGGCTTCTACAGAAGTATTTAATACAAATTCAGAAAAGGAATCAGAAATTTGTGTGGAACGAATCAGCAATACATATAAAATTCAGGTGAAATCTTCAAAACCATGCAGAATTGAATTGGTTTCTGTAAAAGGAGCTAAATCAGTTGTAAATGCTGAAATGAAGGAAGAGAATGGAAGCCTGATTCTGATACCGGAATCGACAGAAAGCGAAATTACAGTACAGTTTTAGAAATAAAAAAGGGAGGTCTGCCTGCGAAGCAGGCGGGCTTTTTCCAGCTATAGATAGAATAGAAAGGGTGGAAACCATGAACCAGAAAGAACTGTGGATTGAAGAGATACTGGAACAGATGACCTTGGAAGAGAAGGTTACCATGATCCATGGCGGAGGCCTGTTTAAAACGGGAGCAGTAGAGAGACTTGGAATTCCGTCTCTTGTCATGTCAGATGGTCCAATTGGTGTTCGGGAAGAATTTGATAACCAGAGATGGATTCCTGTAAATCAGACGTTTGATAAGATTTCTTATTTCCCATGTGGAAGTGCACTGGCAGCGACGTTTGATCCGGAACTTGCAAAATTAAATGGAAAAATGTTGGGGGAAGAAGCCAGAGGAAGAGGAAAAGATGTAATTCTGGCACCGAGTATTAATATAAAACGAACTCCTCTATGTGGAAGAAATTTTGAATATTTCAGTGAAGATCCAAAACTGACTGAAGAAATGTGTGTTCCTTTTATTGAAGGAGTACAGGAAAATGATGTGGCCGCCTGTGCGAAGCATTTTGCAGCAAATGTTCAGGAAACTGATCGTATGAAGGTGGATACCATTGTAGATGATGAAGTATTGAATGAAATCTATTTTAAAGCATTTTATGCGGCAGTAAAAAGAGCAGATGTATATTCGGTAATGGGAGCTTATAATCGTTTGAATGGAGAACAGTGCTGTACCAGCAGAAAACTACTGGATGGAGTGCTTCGGGAAAAATGGGGATTTGATGGAACTGTTATTTCAGACTGGGGCGGCGTTCATGACACGGACGAGGCTGCTTTGTCCTCTCTGGATATAGAAATGGATGTCATTCCTGATTTTGAAAATCATTATATGGCGGATAGATTGATTCAAAAAATTCAAAATGGAGAAATCAAAGAATCCTGTGTAGATAAAAAAGTCCGTAATATTCTCCGTATGATGAAACGGCTTAAGATGATTGGACCTGAGAAGGAAGAACGAAAAGCAGGAATTTTCAGCACATCGGAGCATCATCAGGCGGCACTTTCCATTGCCAGAGATTCCGTGGTTCTTTTAAAGAATGAGGAGAACAGGCTTCCAATTCAGAAAAAGGGATTGAAGAAAATAGCGGTAATTGGTGAGAATGCAATCCGCATTCATTCTAGCAAAGGCGGAAGCTCAGAGTTAAAGGCTTTATATGAAAAGACACCATTACTTGGAATATGTCAGCAGCTTGGTGGAAATACGGAAGTACTTTATGCGAAAGGTTATGATGTTCCGGATAATCTGGAAGATGATATTCAGGAAAACTGGCAGGCAAGAAGTACTCAGGAAGTTGATATTACGAAGATACGAAAAAAAGCAGATACGGAAAAGGAAGATGTTTTGTTAAAAGAAGCCGTAGAATTGGCGAAAAGCTGTGACCAGGTTATCTTTGTAGGTGGTCTTAATCATGCTTATGATTTGGAAGGTATGGATCGAGTAGACTTAAAACTTCCATATAACCAGGATCGTTTGATTGAGGCAGTTCTGGATGTAAATCCAGAGACTGTTATTGTGCTGACAGCAGGTTCACCAGTTGGTATGCCATGGGCAGATCGTGCAAAGGCGATTGTATTTTACTATTATGCCGGAATGGAAAGCGGGCAGGCAGTTGCAGAAGTTTTATTTGGAGCCGTAAATCCGTCTGGAAAACTTCCAGAAACCTTTCCGAAGAAAATCGAAGACTGTCTTGCTGTAAAGCTTGGTGAAATGGGAAAAACAGATAGAATTGAACTGAAAGAAAAACTACTGGTTGGTTACCGTCAGTACGATACAGAGCAGACGGATGTACAATTCTGTTTTGGACATGGATTATCCTATACAGAATTTAAATATAATAATATGAATGTAATTGTGAAACCAAACTGTGATAAAATAGAGATTGAAATAGCACTTTCTGTAAAGAATACAGGTAAGGTTTCTGGAAAAGAAAGCGTTCAGATTTATGTAAGGCCAGCGGAACTAAAACCGGGAAGACCTGTACATGAACTACAGGGATTTCAGAAGGTTGAGCTTCGCCCAGGTGAGGAGAAAGAAGTACATATTATTTTAGATGAAAAAGCAATTTCTCACTACAAGACAGAAACAGGAAACTTTGAAAAAGAGTCTGGCAGGTATATAATAGAAGCAGGGGCATCTTCCAGGAATATAAAGCTTACCAGGGAAATTGTGGTTTGAGAATAGAAAAGGAGGAGAAGAATGTATTTCATAGGCATTGATTTAGGAACATCAGCAGTGAAGCTTCTGCTCATGAATGAATCGGGAAAGATTGAAAATATTGTTTCGAAGGAATACCCGCTTTATTTTCCACAGCCGGGATGGTCGGAACAGAATCCAGAAGACTGGTATGAACAGTCGATTGCTGGTTTAAAAGAATTAACAGCTGGAATTGATAAATCTCAAGTTGGAGGAATCAGTTTTGGTGGACAGATGCATGGACTTGTTATCCTGGATGAAAAGGATCAGGTCATTCGTCCGGCAATTTTATGGAATGATGGAAGAACCGTAGAAGAATGTGAATACTTAAACGAGGTAATTGGAAAAGAAACGCTGTCAAAGTATACAGCAAATATTGCTTTTACTGGATTTACAGCACCAAAATTGTTATGGGTGAAAAAGTATGAACCGGAGAACTTTGCAAAGATTCAGAAAATTATGCTTCCAAAAGACTATCTGGCATATCGTTTGACAGGAGTACATTGTACCGATGTTTCTGATGCGTCTGGTATGCTTTTGCTGGATGTAAAGAATCGCTGCTGGTCAAAAGAAATGTGTGAAATCTGTGGTATATCGGAAAAACAGCTGGCAGAAATCTATGAAAGTTATGAGGCAGTTGGAACTCTGCTTCCAGAAATAGCAGAGGAACTTTCTATGCCGGAAACGGTGAAGGTAGCAGCTGGTGCTGGTGATAATGCAGCTGCTGCAGTTGGAACGGGAACCGTAGGAGATGGAATGTGTAATATTTCTCTTGGAACCAGTGGAACTATTTTTATTTCTTCCAAAGAGTTTGGAGTAGATAAAAATAATGCTCTGCATGCATTTGCACATGCAGATGGAAACTATCATTTAATGGGCTGTATGCTAAGTGCTGCATCCTGTAACAAGTGGTGGATGGATGAAATTATTGGAACAAAAGACTATGCAAAGGAACAACAGGATATTACGAAACTTGGACAAAATCATGTATATTTCCTGCCATATTTAATGGGAGAACGTTCTCCTCATAATGATCCTCATGCAAGAGGAACTTTTATCGGAATGACTATGGACACCACTAGAAGTGATATGACCCAGGCTGTATTAGAAGGGGTTGCTTTTGCTTTAAGGGATTCCTTTGAAGTGGCAGAATCACTTGGTATTCAGATTGAGCGTACAAAGATTTGTGGCGGTGGAGCAAAGAGCCCACTTTGGAAAAAGATTATTGCAAATGTTTTGAACATTAAAGTAGATATTATCGAAGTAGAAGAAGGACCATCTTTAGGCGGAGCCATGCTTGCAGCAGTTGCATGCGGTGTATATAAGGATGTAGAAGAAGCAGCTGGGAAAATAGTAAAAATAATTGACACAGTGGAGCCAGATGAAGAACTGGCAGCAGAATATGATAAAAGATATTCAGTCTTTAAGGAAATTTATCCACAGTGTAAAGCACTATTTCAGAAAATGGCATAAGCAAATGAGAGGAAGTGTGTGAAATGAAAATTTACAACGTAACGGCAGGTAATTTTTCAAAATACGGAAGAATATTAACTGGGGTGGAAACAGAGGAACTTGTAAAAGTAATGGAGGAAATGCCATTACCAGATGATGTAGTTTATGAACCATCCATTGAAAGACTGGAAAGCCTTCCGGTTTTTGATACATTGAAAAATGTTGTTTTTGGTGAAATTCCAATTCAGGTAGGATACTGCAATGGACACAATACTTATTTAAATGCGTTAGAGTATCACAGAAGCTCTGAAATCAATATTGCTGCAACAGATGCCATTTTACTGTTAGGATGCCAGCAGGATATTAAGAGTGATTTTACATATGAAACAGAAAAAGTAGAAGCATTCCTAGTACCGAAGGGGTGTGCCGTTGAAATTTATGCAACTACACTTCATTATGCACCTTGTAATGCAGATGATGATGGATTTCGTGTCTGTGTTGTTCTTCCGAAAGGAACCAATGAACCATTAGAAGAAGAACATGGGAGCAGTGTTGCAGAAGATGGCGAGGATGCCATGCTTGCAGCAAAGAATAAATGGCTGATTGGTCATAAAGAAGGTGGACTTAAAGAAGGAAGCCATATCGGACTGGTTGGAGAAAATATCTGCATATCCAGCAAATAATTTTAGTAGAAAAGTTTTATAAATCAGAAGGGAGAATATAACATATGAATAACATGCCAAAAGAAAAAATAGCAATCGTAGCAGTCAGCCGTGACTGTTTTCCAATGACTCTGTCTGTCAGCAGAAGAGAGGCAATTGTAAAATCTTATACTGAAAAATATGGTGAGATTTATGAATGTCCAGTCTGCATCGAAAATGAACTGGATATGAGAAAAGCACTGAAAGACATTCAGGAGGCTGGATGCAATGCCTTAGTATTATTCTTGGGAAACTTTGGACCGGAATCACCAGAAACTTTATTAGTAAAAGAATTTGGCGGACCTTCTATGGTAATTGCTGCTGCAGAAGAAGCTGGAGACAAGCTGTTAGATGACCGTGGAGATGCTTACTGTGGTGTTTTAAACTGCAGCTATAACTTAAAACTCAGAAACGTAAATGCGTATATTCCAGAATATCCAGTTGGAACAGCAGATGAATGTGCAGATATGATTCATGATTTTGCTCCAATTGCAAGAGCCATTATTGGATTAAGAAACTTAAAAATTATTGGTTTTGGACCTCGTCCCCAGGATTTCATCGCATGCAATGCACCAATCAAACAGTTATTCAATTTAGGCGTGGAAATTGAAGAAAATTCCGAATTAGATTTGTTCGAAGCATTTAATAACCATGCTGGAGATGAAAGAATTCCTCAGGTTGTAAAAGAAATGGAAGAGGAACTTGGTGCTGGAAATAAGAAACCAGAAATCCTTCCAAAACTTGCCCAGTATGAACTGACATTATTAGACTGGGTAGAAGCACACAAGGGAAGCCGTGAATTCGTAACAATTGCGGGAAAATGCTGGCCTGCCTTCCAGACACAGTTTGGTTTTGTACCATGCTATGTAAACAGCCGATTAACAAGAAAAGGTATTCCAGTTTCATGCGAAGTTGATATTTATGGAGCATTAAGTGAGTTTATCGGAACAGTTATCAGTCAGGATACGGTTACACTTCTTGATATCAACAACTCCGTTCCTAAGGATTTATTTGAAGAAGATATTAAAGGAAAATTTGACTATACAATCAAAGATACATTTATGGGATTCCATTGTGGAAATACTGGTGTTGATAAACTCGCATTCTGTGAAATGCGTAATCAGAAGATTATGGCTAGAAATCTTGGAGAAGCTGTTACACAGGGAACGATTGAAGGAGATATTATTCCTGGCGATATCACATGCTTCCGTTTACAGAGCACAGCAGATGCAAAAATCCGTGCTTATATTGCTCAGGGCGAAGTTCTTCCAGTACGTACCCGTTCCTTTGGTGCAATCGGTATCTTTGCAATTCCGGAAATGGGAAGATTCTATCGTCATGTACTGATTGAGAAGAATTATCCTCATCATGCAGCTGTTGCATTTGGACATTTTGGAAAGACACTTTATGAAGTATTTAAATATGTTGGTGTTCCAGTAGAAGAAATTGATTATAACCAGCCAAAAGGTGTCAGATATAAAACAGAAAATCCATTTGCATGAGATTTAATTTTGGATTAGCACGTTAAAAGGGCAGTTACATAATCTATTACAGGGGTGAAAATTATGAGCAGCTGTAACGATAACGATCAGGGAACCAGGTGCTGTATGACTCCATGTGAGGCGGTAGCTGCCCTTTCTGCAATTTCTCTTGCGATTGCAAAAGGAAAGTCAACAGAAGAGATAAATATTCTATCTACATATTTTTCTCAGATAGGAGATACACTGGATACGATTGCTGTATCTATGGAGTGCAGTGAAAGCAAAGATGAGAATGATGAATGTAAGGAAGATGCGGGAGGAGATACAGAGGACATTATTCAGTAAAAAAAGCAGGAAGTCATTTGAGGCTTCCTGCTTTTTGGTTTTGTGGAACATGATTATACTAATATTAGGGATTGTAAGATGCGCGAATCATCAAATAATCTGATATCTACATTAAAAAAATTCTTAAAGGTTTAGGACAATATCTTTTCCAATTGGCTCATATTTACGGTAGACAATGCCGACAGTATTCATCATACGTTTTGCGGCAATGACGGAGTTGCTGTCTTTGTATTTATCAGCCATGTAAATGACCTCTCGAATACCTGCCTGAATCAGTGATTTGGTACATTCATTACAAGGGAAAAGTGTTGTATAGACTTTTGCACCTTGCATATTTGTACCAGAGTAATTAAGAATTGCATTTAATTCAGCATGACATACATAAAGATATTTTGTATTTAAAGGATCTCCATCTCGTTCCCATGGAAATTCATCATCGGAGCATCCGACCGGCATTCCATTGTAACCGAGAGAGAGAATTTTATTATCGTTGCTTACAATACAGGCACCAACAGCTGTATTCGGATCTTTGCTTCGTTTAGATGATAAAAGGGCAATGCCCATAAAATAAGTATCCCAGTTAATGTATTCCTGACGTTTCATTTGAATCCCCCGATCGTAAAAAATTCTTGTAATATTATAGCACAGGCGGAGAGTGAGGAAAAGAGGGAGGTTATTTCTTTGTTAGATGTCGGTAGGCAAGAAATAAAAAAAGACTTCCTAAAAACTGAGTGAGTATAATTAAAATGCCACAGTGCAGAAAGAAAGGTTCCGGTAAAAGGGTGATAATGGGATCTGTCTGGGGATTAAACAGCCAGTAATTGTTGCGGAATACGATTTTATGAAACAGGGTAAATGTCTGGTTAAAGTTCAAAATAAATCCTGTCAAGAAGAGGAAAGGCAGAACCAGGATACCAATAGCTCCGTATTTCAGGCAGGCAAACTGATGCCTGTAAAATTTATAGGAAAGACCTCCGTATAGAGAAATAACTGATATAAGGAACAGGCAGAACAAATCATTAAAAATATGTTTTACTTCAGCAAAATGAATGGTGGCAGAAGTCGATTGTGTCAGAGTAGGAAAATTCAGTGTCCCATGATAAAACGGTGAGCAGTATCCAATAAGTGTGTTATAGTTTAATCGGATGATGGGATTTGGAAGACCGCTGCGTGCGGAAAGATTTAAGCGTTTTATATCCCAGTAATAAAGAGGACGGAAATTTACTGTAAATATGGTACCCAGGGATAGAAAAAAAACAACCAATAGAAAGCCGATGAATAAATCAGAGAAGGTCACATATTTTTTGAAAGAATACGTTCTTGCTTTCATCATTTTACCTCACTTCCTTAGAATGATTCTAATTCTAGTATAGGAAAAGTATGGGAAAATATACATAATATAAAAAGAAACCCAGTCAGTATTCATTAGACTGAGTTTCTTCTATATTAAAATAGGAATTTACTAGACTGCTGAGACTCCATTTTCGCCAGTACGGATACGAATAACATCCATTAGTTCATAAGCAAAGATTTTACCGTCACCATGATTTCCAGTATAAGCTGTTTTCTTAATGACATCGATGGTTTTCTTTGCCCATTCTTCCGTAGAAACGACGATTTCAAATTTAATTTTGGGAAGAACATTCACATCTACTTTAGTACCACGGACGTATTCTGTGTAACCTTTCTGGATTCCACAACCCATTACCTGTGAAATAGTCATACCGTGTACTTCAATTGCATTTAATGCATCTTTGACATCTTCATATTTTTCTTCGCGTACAATTGCTTCCACTTTAATCATAATAATACCCCTTTCCTGTCATAATATTAATCTAATCCGTTAAAAGATGGATAAGCAGATTCCCCATGTTGAGATAAATCCATACCGATTTTTTCATCGTAATCGCTGGCTCTTAAAGGAGTAAACACTTTTACGATAGAAGCACAGATAAAAGTTCCTACAATTGCAATTGCAATGGTGATAATAATACTGATAACCTGTGCTGCAAATAAGTGATAGTTACCGAAAATCAGACCATCCCATCGTGCTGTACTGTTAATAGAAGCTTTTGTGAAAATGCCGGTTGCAATACCCCCCCAGATACCTCCAACACCATGGCATCCAAAAGCATCTAATGCATCATCATATCCAAATCTTTTTTTTACAACGGACATGGTAAAGTAACAGATTGGGCTGACCAGTGCACCGATTATAATAGAAGACCAGATTGGAACAAATCCAGCACCTGGAGTAATTGCGACCAGACCGAGCACGGCACCTGTGCAGGCACCCACAACGGTTGCTTTGCCCTGTAGAATAATATCAATGATAATCCAGCTTAACATGGCAAATGCAGCAGAGGTATTTGTAGTAATGAATGCGTGGGCAGCGAGCCCATTTGCTTTAAGAGCACTTCCTGCATTAAAGCCAAGCCATCCAAACCATAAGATTGATGCACCCAGAATAACGAACGGAATATTGTGGACGTGGTAACTTGTTTTTTCATAACCTTTTCTTTTACCAAGCATAATACATAAGACAAGACCACTGACACCTGAACTGATATGTACAACATTGCCGCCAGCAAAGTCTACGGAACCAAGAACTTCTCCAAGAAGACCGCCTTTTCCCCATACCATATGTGCAAGTGGATAATATACCACTAAAAGCCAAACTGCAATAAATGCGAACAGTGCTTTAAAGCGCATTCTTCCGGCAACCGATCCAGTAATGAGGGCAGGTGTGATAATGGCGAACATCATTTGGAAGATGGCGAAAAATAAATGTGGTATTGTTTCGGAATATGGTCCAGCATCTGTACCTACATGGCTTAGACAGAACCAGTTTAAATTGCCGATAATACCTTTTGTGTCACCACTGAAACTGAGAGAATATCCCAATAGAATCCACATGGCAGAGGAAAGACCCATAATAAAAAACGAAGATATCATCGTATTCAGTACATTTTTACGTCGTACCAGACCTCCGTAAAAGAATGCAAGGCCTGGTGTCATGAATAAAACCAGTGCGGATGCAATAAAAACAAATGCAGTATCTCCAGTGTTCATAATCGAAACCCCTTTTCTTTTTAGAATAAAATATAGAATGGAAATAAAAAAAGGCGATCGGAAGTAAATCCAAACGCCTTTGTTCACAGTTCCATATTTTAGCATATGCACTTTTAAATTGCAATATAAAAATTAAAATTATGTAGTTATTTCTGTCCTGCAGGAATATAGTATTTTAGACTTAATGCCAGAATCCCTTGTCCAATATAATAAATTGAATTGTTGAATACTAGTCCAGAACTTGCTGGAAAAGATGGCATAAAGAAAGAAAAAAGCAGGATGTAGTCAGAAATCAAAAACATAAGTGTTCCTGCTAATGTCATGTAAACTACTCTTTTATGATGATGACGGTATTTCCAAAGACTAAAGGAATTGGCTACCATACAGGAAAGCAGCACGGCATAGAAAATGACGATAGGATACAATCCATCAAATCTGAAAAGTCCGGAAAAAGTCATAAGCAGAAAGAGCGGAGTAAAGATAATAATACTCCAGATTACATTTAGTTTTTCAAGTTTATCATACTGAAAAAAACCCGCCATATAGGAAATATGTGCCAATGCAAAGGAGATTACTCCGATGATAAAGAAAATGCCTTTGTTTGTATCAAGTGCAAGGAAAAAGTCTCCTCCCAGTGAAAAAAACAGCCCAATAAGAATAAAACGGGTGTACCAGGAAAACTTATTCTTTCTTTGAAATTTTGCAGAAAAGAAACCTGTTAAGATAAAGAGAAGACTGGAAATTGTTTTAAATACTAAAATCATATAGTGGGAACATTCGAAGTCGGCATACAGAAGTACACCCAGTGTGACCATCATACAACAAAACAAATAAATTGCTGTCATAGTAAATCTCCTTTCAAATTCAATATAACTCTTTATTATATCAGAAAAACTTTTTGCTTACATCAAAAAAGAATAAAAAAAAGAAGATCAGGTTAAAATAATATCTGCATGGCTCATTACATGCAGGAAAGGAGAATTGGACTATGGATAAAAATTTAAGCATTGGCTGTACAGTAAATAACTGCAAAAATCATGCACAAACACAGAATTACTGTACATTACAAAAAATTAATGTAGGAACACATGAGTCAAATCCTACCCAGGTTGAATGTACAGATTGTGAATCATTTGTAATGAAAGCAAACTAAATAGTTTGTTCTGCCATAATATAATACATCATTTTAAATGATGTTAAATTATGACAGAACAAATCTCTATCCATAAGAAAATGGTAACTCTTGTATAATTTTATTTATCATGTTAAAATGGTAGGTAATAAGGAATTGAGAGTAAGGGGGCATTATATGAAAGAGATATGCCTGATAATAGATACCATATCTTATATGGTAGAAGCATCTTTGTGGCTTCAGGTTTTTTTAAAGCTGTTTCAGAGAAAATATAAAAAGCGCACTTATTATATAGCAGCATTTCTAATTATGTTCTTTTTTTTCATGGCTAAACAATTTGTCGTTTTTACAGTGAATGGTGATGCATTCGAAAGAGTGTTTAATACATTATATCTTCCATGTTACATAATTATGGTATTATTTATTGCCCGGAAGCTTTTTCAGTGTAGTGTGCCAGAAAGGCTGATAGCGGTCAGCATATTGTTTTTGTTTTCTATGGTGACGGATATTCTTGCACTGGTATTTGGCATGTTGTTTTTTAATTGTAGTATGGAGGTAATACATAATTTCGGTTTGGCTAATTCTCTCTGTACTATAATTGGACGTATTTTTATGATTTTGTTTTTCATGATTATATTTTCTGGAGATCGAATTCATTTTTTTGATAAAGTAGTGAAAACAAAGGATGTCATTATTGCATTAGTTCCAAACTGTATGATAACACTGGTTTATTTTATTCTTATGCATAATCTTTATGTTGTAAATAATGATTATAGTATTGTATATTTCCTTGTTATGATAAATGTAGTCTGTTTTTTATTTTCTTTCTGGTATTTATTCCGGATTGCAAGAGAAAGACGAAGTGTTATTTATGAAAGTAATGCAAGAAAACAAATGGTTGATTATGAAATTGCTCTTTGTGAAGAAATAGAGCAGCAGGAGAGAACATATAAAAAATTATGTGATGATTTAATCGCACATTATGTAGTGCTTGATGTGAGATATAAGGAAAAAAATTATATTGCCATGGAACACTATCTGACAGAGATTATCCATAAACTGCAGGAAAATAAAGATTCTATGCCAATCTATCTTTTGGGAAATCATAAGATAGAGATTTTACTGCGAGAATATAAAAAAGTTGCAGAAATGAAAGATATTCATTTTACGACTCATATAGGTATTCAGGACTTTCAGATGAGGGAAGAAGACATTTATGCAGTATTATCAACGATGATAAAGAATGCCATTGCAGTTACAGAAAAAGAGAGGATTCAGAATCGGTATGTGAAAGTAAGAATTGATTATTCTACGGATGGATATTATATTTTATGCCAGAATTCTCAGGTAAAACAGCCGATGGTGAGAGATGACTGCTATATAGTAAGTCATTATGAAAGTGAAAACTGTGGATATGGTATACGAAATATAAAAGAGGTTGCAGAAAAGTATAATGGAAATTTAAAGTTTTCTTTTCAGCAGGGATGTTTTGGAATTTATGCATATATCAGACCATCAGGAAAAGTATATTAATAGGACGGGTTTTAGAACTTAGAGAGGTGGTGATAAGTGTGAAAAAAACATTACATAAAATAACAGCAGAATTTGCAGTAAAAACAGCAGAAAGAACCTGTAATAAAGCGTGTGCATTAGGATTTTATCAGCAAAAACTTCCAGAAAGATTTTTAGAACGCTTAGCAGAAATGAAAACTAGATAGGATTTGTTAAACAGGCAGCAGCCGGAGAATAGAAAATATCTGTTCTCCGGCTTTTTATGTGAAAAAATAGATATGAAAATAAAAGAATGATTAATCCATACTTGACAAATAGGAAAAATAAGATTATGATATTATTCATACTTTTCATACTAAAATAATATGAAATAAGGAGGAAAGAATGGATTTTGCATTTATAAGCAGATATGCACCGCTTTATGTAGAAGCAGCGGGGCTTACGATAAGGACAGCAGTAGTAGGAATTTTATTTTCTATATTGCTGGGATTTGGAATCAGCTTGATCCGCTATTTAAATATTCCGGTTTTTAAACAGATAGCAGGCATTTATGTGGAGCTTTCTAGAAATACACCGCTTTTGATTCAATTATTTTTTCTTTATTTTGGACTTCCCAAGATGGGGATACAGTTGAGCTCTGAACATTGTGCAGTAATTGGTCTGATCTTTTTGGGAGGAAGCTATATGGCGGAAGCATTTCGAAGTGGTTTGGAAGCAATACCAGATATTCAGACAGAATCGGGACTGAGTCTGGGACTGAAGAAATGGCAGATTATTTGGTACATAATATTGCCACAGGCTGTTTCTGTGTCCATGCCTGCATTTAGTGCGAATATCATTTTTTTGATAAAAGAAACTTCGGTGTTTAGTGCTGTCGCATTGGCAGATTTAATGTATGTAGCAAAAGATTTGATTGGACTTTATTATCAGACAGAGGAAGCACTTCTTATGCTGGTTATTGCATATGCCATGATTCTGCTTCCAATTTCAGCACTTCTTTCACTGGTAGAAAGGAGGGTTAACTATGCTGGATTTGGGCATTAGAGTTCTTTTCCAAGGAAGAAATTTCATTCGTCTGTTAGAAGGGTTGTGGGTAACAGTACGGATTTCATTAACTGCTGTTATACTTTCTATTTTATTTGGAATTTTATTTGGAATGCTTATGCGTGTAAAACATCCATTAGTTAAGATAATTACAAGATGTTATTTAGAGTTTATAAGAATTATGCCACAGCTGGTGTTGTTATTTATTGTGTATTTTGGTGTAACAAGAACCTTTCAAATTAGTCTGTCAGGAGAAATGTCTGCGGTTATTGTATTTGTCATGTGGGGAACGGCTGAAATGGGAGATTTGGTTCGTGGGGCGTTTGAATCGATTCCAAGGCATCAGCAGGAAAGTGGCGAGGCACTTGGACTGACCCAGCCGCAGATTTACCGCTATATTTTAATCCCGCAGACGATCAGACGTCTGACACCGCTTGCGATTAATCTGGTGACCCGAATGATAAAGACAACATCACTGGTTGTTTTAATCGGTGTGGTAGAAGTAGTAAAGGTAGGACAGCAGATTATTGAAGCAAATCGTCTGTCAGTACCGTCTGCAGCTCTCTGGGTTTATGCATGTATCTTTATGCTTTATTTTATCGTATGTTATCCGATTTCACGCCTGTCGATAAGGCTGGAGCGGAAGTGGAAGGACTAAGGTGGACGACATGAGTGAATATATATTAGAAATAGAAAATTTGAAAAAGCAGTATCAAAATACAGAAGTATTAAATGGAATTAATTTAAAAGTAAAAAAAGGCGAAGTGCTTGTCCTTTTAGGACCTTCCGGCTGCGGAAAGAGTACGCTGCTTCGATGTATCAATGGATTGGAGACTATCGAGGATGGGGAAATCCGTTTAAATGGAACTATAATCAGTGGAAAAAAGAAAAATATGCATCTTATCCGGCAGAAAATCGGAATGGTATTTCAAAGTTATGATTTATTTCCTCATATGACGGTACTTCAGAATATTCTTCTGGCACCGGTAAAAGGACAGAAAAGAGAAAAGCAGGAAGTAGAGAAGGAAGCCAAGGAACTTTTAAAACGAGTGGGTCTGTTTGAAAAGAAAGACAGCTATCCACGCCAGCTTTCTGGTGGACAGAAACAGAGAGTGGCGATTGTAAGGGCACTTTGCATGCACCCGGAAGTTATGTTATTTGATGAAGTAACAGCAGCATTAGATCCGGAAATGGTAAGAGAGGTTCTGGATGTGATGCTGGAACTTGCCAGGGAAGGAAGCACCATGTTGATTGTAACTCATGAAATGCAGTTTGCCAGAGCGATTGCAGACCGGATTATTTTTTTAGATAACAGAGAGATTGCAGAAATTAGCACGCCGGAAATATTTTTTACAAATCCAAAATCAGAGCGTGCAAAGCAGTTTTTAAATGTATTTGAGTTTGAACAGATAAAAGAACATGAAGCAGGGGAGGAAACATGATGAAGAAAAAATTAATGTTATTAGCAGTTATCTTGTTTGGAATACTGGCATTGACTGCATGTGGCAGTGAGAAAAAGAAAACAACGGCAAGAACGGTAGATGAAATTAAGGAAAGTGGAAAGGTTGTAATCGGCGTATTTAGCGATAAGAAGCCATTTGGATATGTAGATGAAAATGGGGACTATCAGGGATATGATGTGTATCTTGGAAACAGGATTGCTAAAGACCTGGGTGTAAAAGTGGAATACGTGGCAGTGGAAGCGGCGAGCCGTGTGGAATACTTGAAAACGGGAAAGGTAGATATTATTCTTGCAAACTTTACCGTAACAGAGGAACGAAGTGAACAGGTAGACTTTGCACTTCCTTATATGAAAGTTGCATTAGGTGTTGTTTCACCCGATTCTGCTTTGATTACAGAAGCAAAACAGTTAAATGGAAAGACTTTGATTGTCAGCAAGGGAACAACCGCAGAAACTTATTTTGCGAAAAATTATCCAGAAGTGAAGCTTTTAAAATTTGATCAGTACAGCGAAGCTTATAATGCTCTGCTAGATGGAAGAGGAGATGCTATGTCAACCGATAACACGGAGGTATTGGCGTGGGCACTTGAAAATAAAGGTTTTTCAGTAGGAATTGATTCTTTAGGAAACTTTGATACGATTGCACCTGCAGTACAGAAAGGAAATCAAGATCTTTTAAATTGGCTGAATAAAGAAATTAAATCCTTGGGAAAGAAACAATTTTTCCATCAAGATTATGAAAAAACACTTCTTCCAGTATATGGGGATGCAGCAAAGCCTGAAAACATTGTTGTGGAAGGCGGAGTAATTGAATAAATAAAGAGACTCTGGAACATTTCAATCTGTTCCGGAGTTTTTTACATTTCCTTATAAATTTCTATTCCATTTATTTTTATACTGCTTAGGGCTGACCTCAAATTCCTTCTTAAAGGCTCTTGAGAAAGTAGAGTAATTTTTGAATCCACTTTGGAAGCAGGCATCTGTAGAATTATATCCATTAAGGAGAAGTGTTCCGGCGTTCAAAAGTCTTTTTTGTGTAATAAAATTTCCGATAGTGTAGCCGGTTTCCTGCTTAAATAGATGCATCAGATAATATCGATTTAAGAAAAAACAGCTGGCAATGGATTCAATGGACAAATCTGACGTTAAATGTTCCTGAATGTATTGGATAATATCAATCACAGTCTGACTGGAGGCCGGATTTTCCCGGATAGAATTACTTTCATTAGATAAAAACATCCGGTTTAACTGGATTAGGAAATCCAGAAGAAGAACGTGTTCATATAGTGAAGCGGCATATCCAGGATGTTCTTTTGCATAATCCAGGCGATGGATGACAGACATTAGTTCGGTCATAGAAGCAGTATTAGAGCGAAAAACATTTGAATGTTCTTTTTGGGATTTCTGAAAGCAGTAGTTTAAATCGTAGGAATCGGTTTTATAACTGTTCAGAAAATCGGTTGAGACATAAAGAATAATTCTGTCATAGGGAGTATTACCCGTAATGACAGGTTTATGAATCTGGCCTGCCTGAAGTAGTACGATATCCTGTGGAAGGAGAGAATAATGTTTTCCTTCTATATGATAAGAAACATTTCCACTTAAAAAAAGTAGTATTTTATTAAAGTCATGATAATGGTATTGAAAAGATGCCGGCACTTGGTCTTTAATATGAAAGATTTGAAAGGCATGATGCAGATACCCGGTTTTCTTGTATTGATTCATAATGGTCCTCCTAAACAATTCCATTATAGAGCACTATTTGCAATATGGAAAGCATAAAATATATAGTTATATGAAATTGTGTTTAGTATATCGGTAGGAGAAAGTAAAGAGGTATTCTTCTTTCATAAAATGTAAATATATATTTTGCTTTTTTATAAAAATTCCGTATAATAGTATAGTATGAATGTAACTGTTCCTTGTGTGTTGTGTGTATCCGGACAGTTATCGGGTGGATAATTTAGCAATGAAAGATGGTTGAACAACATGGGTAAAAAGGGAAATAAGGACGAATTTATAGTACAGGCAACGATTCTTGCCATGGCGGGAATTATATGCCGTATTATTGGAATTCTTTACCGTAGTCCGCTGACTGGGATTATTGGTGATGAAGGCAATGGCTATTACAGCTCAGCTTATAACATATATACAATCATTCTGCTTGTCTCATCATATAGTATTCCTTCAGCTATATCAAAAGTGATCGCAGAGAGACTTGCATTAAAAGAGTACAAGAATGCACATCGTATTTTTAAATGTGCATTAATTTATGTTATTGTAATTGGTGGGATTGCTAGTCTGTTTACATTTTTTTGTGCAGGAATTCTGGTAGAGAAAAATGCGGTAGTAGTACTGAGGGTATTTGCACCAACTATTTTTTTCTCAGGAATTCTGGGAGTACTAAGAGGTTATTTTCAGGCACATGGGACAATGGTTCAGACTTCGTTTTCACAGATCATTGAGCAGGTATTAAATGCAGCAGTCAGCGTGCTTGCCGCTTATATTCTGGTAAATATAGCAGCAGGAGAGAGTGCAACGACAAGAGCTATTTATGGGGCAGCTGGAAGTGCAATTGGTACGGGCTCCGGAGTTGTGATTGCTCTGCTTGTGATGTATATGTTTTATATACTGAATCGAAAAATGTTCCGTCATCGGATTGAACATGATAAGAGAAAAGAAATTGATTCTTATTCACACATTTTTAAGATTATATTTTTTATGGTAACGCCGGTTATCATGAGTACATTTATTTATAATTCCAGTACAGTGTTTAATCAAACGATTTACACAAAAATTATGAAACTGGTGAAAGAGGTTCCAACGGATACGATTTATACAAATTATGGAATTTTTGCAGGTAAAGCAGTGGTAATTATGAATATTCCGATTGCGTTGGCTTCTGCCATGTCTTCGGCAATGATACCTACTATTGCAGGAAGTTTTGCAACTGGAAATCAGGAAGAGACCAATGAAAAGGTTGGAAGTGCTATTAATACAACAATGCTGATAGCCATCCCAGCAGCAGTAGGTATGGCAGTATTAGCGAAGCCGATTATGCAGCTTTTATTTCCTCAGAAAGGCTCTTTGGAACTGGCATCTAATCTGCTTCGAGTATTAAGCATAACAGTTGTATTTTATGGACTGTCAACTCTGACGAATGCGGTTCTTCAGGGAATTGGTAAAGTAAACAAGCCAGTTATTAATGCTGCATTGGCATTGATAATCCAGACAATTGTACTAGTACCAATTCTTTTATTTACAGACTGGAACCTTTATTGTCTGGCAATTGCAATGATTGTATATTCTCTATGTATGTGTGTACTGAATCATCGGGCAATTGTAAAGAGCTTAGGCTATAAGGAAAACTGGATGAAAACCTTTGTGAAGCCATTCTGGGCAGCCATAATGATGGGAGCAATTGCACATGTAGTTTACAAAGGAATTCATTGGATTTATCCAAGCAATACAATCAGCCTCTGCGGATCTATTCTGGCCTCTGTAATAGTATATTTTGCAATGGTGATTAAACTTCGTATCGTAACAGAAGAAGAGCTGAATGCGATTCCAAAGGGATGGCTCCTTGTGAAAGTGGCGAGGAAGGTAAGATTAATAAAATAGAAGTGAGATTAAGAAATGTGTTTGCTAACCTTTAAAATATAGAAGGAAACTAGCATATATTCCGCCATACTGTTAATACAATATGTAAGGCAGATATTTGCAAGGTATGGGCGGAAATGAATATGGCTTCACTCCGTTCATGCCGGTTCTGCTCAATTTCCATGGATGATAGGAGGCAGTCGCCTCCTGGGATCACTGGAAGGGGAGAGAATATGAAGTTTAGTGATATTCATGTGGGCTCCATTTATAACGTAATCTTTGATCCGGTCAGAGACTGCGAATTTAATGGAAAGCACCTTGCATTGGTACTAAAGCGGAATAATGATAAAAAAACATTTGTAGTACTGCCACTGACCAGCCGTTCTAATGGAGCCGGAATCAATAAAATCAGTTTAGGCACAATTCCCAGTCTACCTCGGTCCCTTCGGAAGAATCATACGTATGCCGTATTTAATCAGATACGAACGGTCAATGCAAGCCGTTTTATTGCTCTGAAAGAAGGGGAAAATGTTGTCGAAGTAAAGCTGGAAGAAGGAGTATTTTATGGTTTGTTTCAATATGTGATCGAAGATATGCTTCATAATTGTGAGCAGGAATCCAAAATTGCACTGCTAAAATCACTTTATCAGAAAGAATGTATTATCAAAGCGAAAGATTTAGCATATGATATTATTAAAATTAATGAAGAAACAGCGGCCGAGAAGGAAGAGATCCAGAAAAAAGAAATGGAAATCCGCGAAATTGTAAAAGATATTCCTTACCGGCTTCATGAAAAATTTATAGAGGATGGAGTGGAAGAAGTATTCAAAGAAGCAATTTTAAGAAAAACGGAACATTAACCAGAAAAATGGATATGATGTATAAGAAGCGAGTTAATAACTCAGGCAAAGAATTTACGGGTATAGAATCCCAACAAAGAAGGGGCATCAGGCAGACTTTTTTATTGTTTACTGCCTGGTGCCTTTGAAAGAAAGTGGTCAGCATAGGCTGGCTTTTTTATGTGATAGGAAATTATCCTATTTTAGCTGTGCTTTCTGCCCTTTCACACCACGTTTCCTCATTTTTACTTTTTTCGTTTTACATATTTTATCGTTCCAGATAAATTCTTCTGTTTCCGGAGGGAAGGAATCTGCAAATTCAATATAATCGTCTTTTCCTAATTCCATTGCTTTTACGCCACGGCTGTTTTTCTTCATCTCATTCACTTCGCTTAGAGGGAAACCAAGGCTGAGACCTTTATGAGTTACTAGAATAACTTTCTGGTTGTCTGCTGAGATATCATGTGCACTTAATGCTGTTACGCCAACAACGGTGTCATTGCTTTCCAGCTTGGTTGCGGAAACCATGCTTCGTATTGTTTCAAATTCTACACCAGAAACAAGTTTCGTAAAACCGTTTTTCGTTGTAAACATCAGCATGGATTCAAATAGAGCTTCAAAGGAAATGTAAAGAAGGATTTCTTCTTTGCCGACTTTACATAAGTTGTGAATCAATGTACCTTTATCACGGACTTTACAACGTGGAATAGAAGAAACTTTCAGCTGGAACATGTTACCCTCTGTCGTAAACAGACAGAGTTTATCAGTATTTTTAATTGGTACCTGATGTATATATTCTTTTAGTGTTTCTTCACCAAGCCGCTGGTAGCTTGCTGCATCGATGGATTTTGTATAACCGAAACGATCAATCAGAATATATAAATCTTCTATTTTAATTTCTTCCACATATTCTTTGGCTCCCATATTGGCAAGGTGTGTTTTGCGAGGCTGATTGAATATTTTTTTGTAACCTCTCAGGCGGGACTTCATAACCTTGTAAAGTTCTTTTCGTTCTCCTAAAACAGCAGTATACTGTTCAATATTCTGAATTAGTTCATCACTTTCCTGGTGCAGTTTTAAAATTTCCAGACCAATTAATTTGCTTAACTGCATCGTAAGAATTGCCTCTGCCTGACGTTCTGTAAAGTTAAGAGTGGCAGCTTCTTTCTTAGACTGTTCGGATTTAAATTTAATATCCGAAGTATCTCCGGAAATCAGACATGCTTTTGCCTGTTTTACAGAAGAACTTCCACGAAGAATTTCAATAATTAAATCAATGACATCGGTTGCCTTAATTAATCCTTTTACAATTTCCAGCCGCTGGTTTGCTTTTTGTAATAGATATTCATATTCTTTGGTATACAAATCAGTCTGGAAATTTACGAATTCTTCAATTAAAGATTTCAGGTTAAATACAATTGGCTGTTTTTCTTTTACTGCAAGCAGGTTTACCGAATACGTATCTTCCATAGGAGTTTTTTTGTATAAACCATTTAAAAGGTTTTCAATATTACGATCTTTTTTGACTTCAATGACAATACGGATTCCTTCTTTAGAGGATTCGTCCCGCACGTCATAAATTTCATCAAATACCTTATCTTTCATGAGTGAAGCAAGGCTTTCTACTAATTTAGTTTTATTTCCGGCAACTGTATAGGGAATTTCTGTAATAATAATATTTTTTCTTCCGTAATCTCCGCTTTCAATTTCTGTTTTTGCTCGGACTTTGATTTTTCCTTCTCCGCTCTGATAGATAGCAGGCAGATCAGCCTGATTAATAATAATGCCTCCAGTTGGAAAATCTGGAGCCTTAATGTATTCCATCAGTCCTTCCACTGTAATGGAAGGATGATCCATGTAGGCAATCACGCCGTCAATGACTTCACATGGATTATGTGGAGGAATATTGGTTGCCATTCCGACTGCAATACCTGTAGTTCCGTTAATCAGAAGATTTGGAATCATGGCAGGCAGTACAACCGGTTCTTTTTCGCTTTCGTCAAAGTTTGGTATAAAATCAACCAGTCCTTTGTCTAGGTGGTCAAGCATTGTGACAGCACCAGGGGAGAGACGGGCTTCGGTGTATCGCATTGCGGCAGCACCGTCTCCATCGATAGAACCAAAATTACCATGTCCGTCAATTAATGGAATCTGTAGGGAATAGTCCTCTGACATATGAACCAATGCATCGTAAATGGAAGAATCACCATGAGGGTGGTATTTACCCATGGTATCTCCAACGATACGTGCACTTTTTCGGTGTGGCTTGTCCGGGGAAAGTCCCAGTTCCTTCATTGCAAATAAAATTCTACGCTGTACCGGTTTCAGACCATCACGAACATCCGGCAGCGCACGGGATATAATAACACTCATGGCATAATCACGATAGGAATTTTTCATTTCTTCGGAAAAGTCCAGCTGAATGATATTTTCTGTATTTTTACTCATAACGTCTCCTTACACATCTAGATTTGCGTATTTTCCTTCATCCATAATAAAAGCTCTTCTTGGTGGAACATTGCTGCTCATAAGAATTGTGGTTACTTCATCGGCTTCTACTGTATCACTGATAGAAACCTGAGCCAGTAACCTGGTTTCTGGATTCAAGGTTGTTTCCCAGAGCTGTTCGGCATCCATTTCTCCAAGACCTTTGTAACGTTGTACATGAAGAATCTTGTTGCCAGGAATTCGTCTGAATTTTTCCAATTCAAAATCATTGAAAATATACTCTGACTTTTTAATTTTCTTTCTTCCGTTCATGGTTTCATATTCTACCTTGTAAAGAGGTGGAAGACCTCTGTAAACTTTTCCGGCTTTAATTAAATCCGGCATAAAGCGGTAGAAGAAGGTAAGAAGAAGTGTACTAATATGGGCACCATCCACATCGGCATCGGTTAATATAATAATCTTATCATAACGAAGTTTGGATAAATCAAATTCATCACCGATTCCGCATCCGAAAGAGGCGATCATGGATTTAATTTCATTATTTACAAGAATCTTTTCCAAGGTTGCCTTTTCTACATTTAGGATTTTACCACGAAGCGGAAGTACCGCCTGTGTTTTTCGGTTTCTGGCTGTTTTTACAGTACCACCCGCAGAATCACCTTCGACAATGTATACTTCACATTCTTCCGGTTTTTTGGAAGAGCAGGAGGCTAACTTGCTTCTGGTATCTACATCATTAATTTGTTTTAAAACAGCAGTTCGTGCTTTATCACTTGCTTTTCTCGCATTATAGGATTTCATGGAGTTTTCCAGAATTTTTTTCAGTTCCTCCACGTTTTTATCAAAATAACGCTGTACCATAGTACTGAATACGTCATCTACTGCACTCTTGGCATCGGTATTTCCTAACTTGGTTTTTGTCTGTCCTTCAAACTGTGGATCAGGATGCTTAATGGAAATAATAGCAACCAGACCATTTCGGATATCACGTCCATCGAAATTTTCTGCTTTCTCTTTCAGAATACCAAGTTCTCTGGCATATTGGTTCATCACCCTGGTTAAGGCCATTTTAAAGCCAGTAACCAGTGTACCTCCGTCTACTACGTTGATTCGGTTACAGTAGGAATTAATCTGCTCACTGTAATTTTTTGTATATTGAAATGCGACTTCGACCTCAATATCGCCGCTTGTTCCTTCTACATAAATGACTTCGTCATTAATTGGTTCTGCATCCCGGTTAATATATTTGACAAAACTTTTAATACCGAATTCTTCCTGATAGGTTGTCGTAGTACCTGCAGGTTCATCATGAAATACGATTTTAAGGTTTTTATTCAAAAAGGCAATTTCCTTTAATTTCTTATGAATTACCTCAGATTTAAAATCTACCGTTTCGAAAATAGAGGCATCGGGATAGAAAGTAACGCTTGTCCCAGTGTCTGATTTTTTACATTTTCCAACGATAGGAAGAAGACCGTTTTCTAATTCAGTAATTGGATGTCCTCCATTTTCATACGCATCGCGGTAAATACATCCATCACGTCGGATTTCTACGGACATTTTACTAGAAAGTGCATTTACGACAGATGCACCTACACCATGAAGACCTCCGGAAACCTTATAAACAGAATTCTCAAATTTTCCACCAGCGTGAAGAATTGTATAAACAACACGGACAGTTGGGATTTTTTTTGTCGGATGGATATCAACAGGAACACCACGTCCATTGTCCTTAATGGTAATTCCACCATCCTTTTGCAATGTAATTGCAATTTCGGTACAGAAACCAGCCAGGTGTTCGTCAATACCATTATCTAAAATTTCCCATATAAGATGATGAAGACCTCTGGTACCGGTGCTTCCGATATACATACCTGGACGCTTTCTTACGGCTTCAAGACCTTCTAAAACAACAATTTGACTACCATTATATTGTTCCATTCAAAAACTCCTTTATATATGTGACATGCTTTGTTCCATTCAAAAATGCATGAATAAAGCATTGTCATAACTTAAAACTGATTAACTATTATAGCATACACAGGAATAAAATTCTATACGAAGAAATCCGTCATTTGGCCGTTATTATAGACCGTACATACGTTCGTTTCGTCATTTTTAACAATATTTTCTGTAGAATCTGCTTTAACGCAGGAAAAGTAATATATTAAAAGCAGAATTAAAATACAAAGTAAAACGCTGCAAAAACAAATTAAAAATTGATTCAGTTTCATAATCTTTCCTCACTGTTCTAATTCAATAGAAGTATTTGAAGAAAAAATAAAACTATTCTCTATTTATGAAAGAAATACTCGATAGAATGACCTGTTTCAAACATTATATCATTATTAAGAGTAAAGTTCTGCATTTTAGTAAAATAAAGGAAAGAGATAATTTTTGAATGAAAATGTCTCTTTTTTTGTACAATAATTCTAGCACGAATTCATTGACAAGAAGCTTAATAAGAAATATAATAACAGTAACAATTATCATTATTGTTACTGTTATTATGGAAATATATATAGATATGAAAGGGAGAATGTTGTTATGAATAGAGTGGAATTAAGAGAAGGAATTTATTATGTTGGAGCAGTAGACTGGAATGTTAGAAGCTTTCATGGATACTCAACAAACAGGGGGGCAACTTATAATGCATATCTTATTATTGATGAAAAAATTACATTAATTGATACAGTAAAAGCACCTTTTGCTGATGAACTATTAGACCGTATTCGTGAAATTGTAGATCCAGCTGACATCGACTACATAATTTCGAATCATGTAGAGATGGATCATTCAAGTGCTATTCCAGCAGTTATGAAAGAAGCAGTAAATGCAACAATTATTACAAGTGAGCCTAGTGGCATAAAAGGATTAACCGCACACTATGGGGAATATAAATATCAGGCAGTAAAAGCAGGTGATACTCTTTCCTTAGGAAAAAGAAGTCTTACTTTTGTAGCAACACCAATGCTTCACTGGCCAGATAACATGGTAACATACTGCCCAGAAGAAAAGATTCTGTTCTCTAATGATGCATTTGGGCAGCACTATGCGTCCAGCAGACATTTTGATACAGAAGTAAATCTTGATGAGGTTTATCATGAAGCAAAAAAATATTATGCAAACATTTTAATGCCATTTGGCAAACAGGCCGTAAAAGCATTAGAAATCGTGAAGAGCCTTCCTCTTGATATTATTGCACCAAGCCATGGTGTAATCTGGACAGATCACATTAATGAAATTCTTGCGATTTATGAAGAGTACGCAACAGCTGCAACAAAGACAGGTGCAGTTATCGTTTATGATACAATGTGGCACTCTACAGAAAAAATGGCACATTCTATTTTAGAAGGATTTGCAAAAGCAGGTATTCCGGCAAAATTATTTGACTTAAAAGAAAACCATATCTCAGATATTATGACAGATGTTCTGACAGCAGAATATGTATGTGTAGGTTCTCCAACTCTTAACAGCACAATGATGCCGACAGTAGCAGCATTCTTATGCTACATGAGAGGATTAAGTCCAGAAGGAAAGAAGGGGTTGGCATTCGGTTCTTACGGCTGGGGCGGTCAAGGAATTAATGAAATCCAGCATGAAATGGAACGTATGGGAATTGAAATGATGATGGAACCAATCAAGACAACTTATATCCCCGCAAAGGAATTATTATCTGAAATTGAAACACATATTTCAGATATTGTAAAATAGAGAAATTATTTTGAAACAGGGTTTTTATCTGATAATCTTTATCAGGTGAAAGCCCTGTTTTTTAGGTTCTTTAGTTGACATATTTCATAGAACATGATATAGTGTTCCTGAAAAGAAATACTAAAAAGAAATATTAAAAGAAGGATGCGGTATATGGAATTTATTGATGAATTATTAGGTTTTGGACTTACCAGACAGGAAGCGACGATTTATAATGCGATTCTGGTTCATGGTGAGATGACAGGTTATGAAGTGGCGAAGCAGACAGGAATTTCCCGTTCCAATACGTACACTGCATTGGCAGGTCTTGTAGAAAAAGGTGCAGCCTATGCAATTGAAGGTTCAGGGAAAAAATATATGCCGGTAGATCTGCGGGATTTCACCAATAATAAAATCCGGAATCTAAAAGAACTGCGGGAATCTCTTTTAAAGCATGCTCCAAGCCAGCAGGTTACAAGTGATGGATATATTACCATAAAAGGGGAAAAACATATAATGAACCAGTTCTGTAATATGTTTTTGAAAGCAGAAAAGAGAATTTACCTTACAGCGACCAAGACTTTCCTTGCCGCTATGAAAGCATATATTCAAAAACTGGTTGTGAATGGAATTAAAGTAGTTGTCATAACAGATGACCCAGAGTACAATTCCAATCAGGTAATCGTATACCATTCAGATACAAAATTGAAACAGGTTGGCATTATTGTAGACTCTATTGAAGTTTTAACAGGTGAATTAAATGAAGGAGATAATTCTACCTGCCTATATACAAAAAATAAAAATTTTGTTGATGTGTTTAAAGAAATGCTGAGTAACAAAATAAAGTTAATTGAAATTCAAGGAGGAAATGAACAATGAAAAAACCATTTGTTACATTAGAACAGGTTCAGGAAATGGTTAAGAAATATCCTACTCCATTTCATCTTTATGATGAAAAAGGAATTCGTGAGAATGCAAGAAAACTGAAAAAAGCATTTTCATGGAATAAGGGCTTCCGTGAGTACTTTGCAGTAAAAGCAACTCCAAATCCATTCATATTGAAAATCTTACAGGAAGAAGGATGCGGTACAGACTGTTCTTCTCTGACAGAACTTATGATGTCAGAAGCTTGTGGATTCAAAGGAAGCGATATTATGTTCTCTTCCAACGTAACACCAGCCAAAGAATTTATAAAAGCAAAAGAACTTGGTGCATTCATTAACCTGGATGACTTTACTCATATTGATTTTCTGGAAGAAACAGCAGGAATTCCAGAAACAATTTTCTGCCGTTATAATCCAGGCGGATTCTTTAAATTAGGAACGGATATTATGGATAATCCGGGAGATTCTAAATACGGATTTACAAAAGAACAGATTATTGAAGGATTTAAGATTTTAAAAGAAAAAGGAGTAAAACATTTCGGTATCCACTCCTTCCTTGCCAGCAATACAGTCAGTAATGAATATTATCCTACACTTGCCAGGATTTTATTTGAACTTGCAGTAGAATTAAAACAAAAGACAGGTGCTGATATTAAATATATTAATCTTTCTGGTGGAGTTGGAATTCCTTATACACCAGATGGAAAACCAAATGATATCATGGTAATTGGTGAAGGTGTCCAAAAAGCGTTTGAAGAAGTGCTTGTTCCAGCAGGAATGGGGGACGTTTCTATCTTTACAGAATTAGGACGTTTCATGCTTGCACCTTATGGGTGTCTTGTATCTCAGGCAATTCATGAAAAACACATTTACAAAGAGTATATCGGGCTGGATGCATGTGCCGTAAACCTGATGCGTCCGGCTATGTATGGTGCATATCATCATATCACTGTTCTTGGCAAAGAAAATGAACCATGTGACCATAAATATGATGTAACAGGTTCTCTTTGTGAAAACAATGATAAATTTGCAATTGACAGAATGCTGCCAAAGATCGATATGGGAGATTATGTTGTTATTCATGATACTGGTGCCCATGGATTTTCCATGGGATATAACTATAATGGAAAACTAAAATCAGCGGAAATCTTATTAAAAGAAGATGGCTCTACACAGTTAATCCGTCGTGCAGAAACACCAAAAGATTATTTCCAGACATTTGACTTCTGTGATATTCTGAAAGATGTAAAGTACGAATAAAAGAATTCTTAAAAAAATATGGATAGAAAAGAGGATTTTCTTCATAAATAATGTATGAAGGAAATCCTTTTTGTTTTATAATAGATAGGAAAATGCCTTTTTCACAGATGTATCTAATAATTTTTAGAAACCTGCCGATAAAATAAATAGTTAGGAAGGCTAAGGAATCATGACAGCCGGTTATTGAGAACAAGGTGGTGAATAATATGAGAATTGATTCGATTAAAAAGCTGGATCAGGTATATAAGAGCACATCCATGAAAGCTAATGTCCAGAATGTATCAAAGAACCAGAAGGACAGTATTGAAATTTCAAGTTTTGGAAGGGATCTTCAAGTTGCCAGAAAAGCAGTCAGCGAAGCAGATGATATACGTTATGATAAGGTAAACGAGATTAAACAGAGAATGCAGTCCGGAACATATGATGTATCAAGCAGAGAGGTAGCAGAGAAGATGGTTGACAGTTTATTTGATACCTTAATATAAGTTAGAAAAGAGAGGTTTGAACAGTGGCTAGCCTTATAGAAGAATTAGTTGGAACATTAAGCAGAGAACAGGAATTATATCAGAAGCTGCTCCCACTAGCAGAAGAGAAGACCAGAGTAATTGTCAGAAATGACTTAGAACGGCTTCAGGAGATTACCAGTCAGGAACAGGAATTCGTTGATGAAATAACGTCCCTAGAGCATAAGAGAAAGAGCAATGTTGCGAATATAGCTATTGTTATGAGCCGTAAGGCGGAGGAACTTAATATCTCTGCTATTGCGGAGATGCTTAAGACACAGCCGGATCAGCACGATGAGCTGTGCCGGCTGCATGATGGACTGACGAAACTGCTGAAAAGGCTGAAAGAAATAAACGAACAGAATCAGGCACTGATTGAACAGTCTCTTGAAATGATACAGTTTAATATGAATGTTCTTCAGAGTGACAGGGTTGCACCGGTGAATAATTATACAAGCCGGGCAGCGACGATGGATATTCCGATGAGCCAGCATGGCTCTTTCGATACAAAACAGTAACGTAATAACGGCAGGATGATAAAGAAAGTTAGAGGATAGGTGAATAAATGGGAAATTTAATGACAAGTATTTACACGGGTGTATCCGGTATACAGTCGAATCAGACAGGTTTAAATGTTGTCAGCCATAACCTTGCCAATGTAAATACAGAGGGATTTGTCAGACAGCAGATGGTTGGAAAAGATAAGTATTATAACAACATCGGCATGAATAATATTTCTACTCTGCAGGTTGGTTATGGTACATCAGTTGCTACGATCAGACAGGTGCGAAGCGTGTTTCTGGACAAGGCCTACCGTGTCGAGACAGGACGTAAGGAATTTTATAAGTCTCAGAGTGAAGCTGCAAGTGAATTAGAAGGATTATTTGGAGAGATAAGCGGAGAGGCGTTTTCAGAAGACATTTCAGATTTCTGGACGTCTATTCAGGAACTTTCCAAGGAACCGGACAGTATTGTGAAGCGTGCAGCTGTAGTTTCCAGAGCGTCTACATTAATTGAACGTGCAACCAGCATTTATAACGGAATGACATCATATCAGCAGAACCTGAACCAGAAGATTCTGCAGCAGGTAAACAGGGTAAATGAAATTGGACATCAAATCGTTGATTTAAATGATTTAATTGTACGAAATGAAAGCGACGGCCAAAATGCCAATGATATGCGTGATACCAGGAACGCACTTCTGGATGAATTGTCTGAAATTGTAAAGATCAGTTATGAGGAAGATCCAACCGGAAGAGTAACTGTAGCGATTGAAGGCAGGCAGTTCGTTTCTGATGTAAATGTATTTGAACTTTCTACCACAAAACAGGATAATGCAGAGGGACTTATCGATGTAACATGGCAGGATGAGAAAAATACTCCATTATATGATTTATCCGAAAAATGTGTTTCTAAAAATAACAGTAATGTGGGCGGATTAAAAGGTCTTCTGGTAGCAAGGGGGAATAAAAAAGGAAACTACCTTGATATTCCAGTACGTGAAAATTATGCATCTGATTTAGAATATAATAAGGCAGTGGATACTTATAACAGTGATATTGCCAATTCTATTATTCCAAACACACAAGCACAGTTTGATCAGCTGGTTCATGGAATTGTATCAGCTGTAAATAACGTGTTGTCTCCAACTACTCAGGTTGGAAATTATTTATCTAATCTCGGAATCTCCAAAGATAGTGTTACATCTCTTACGATGAGTGATGGAACAGCGATTGCATTAGATAGTAAGGATGTTCTTGTTTGGGATGAAGCGAATGCTCCAGTTGGAATGGAGGAAAATAATACACCTCCTGGAGAAGAATTATTTTCAAGAAAATATACAAAACGTTATACAGAAGCAACACTTTCATACACAGATGAGGATGGCAATCCACAGACTAAAACAGTTTTTGTCTATAATAAAGAAAATAAAGATGATATTTATTCCCAGTATACCTTGGGCCAGATTACAATAAATCCAGATGTTCAGAAAGAAGTATCAAAACTTCCATTAAGTGGAACATCTAATGCTGGTTTAGAGGGTGCTTATGACATGAAGATATGCAGCAAGCTTTCGGATATCTTTAGTGGAAAATTTGCAGCTTTATCACCAAATGAAATTACACAGTATAACTTTTCAGACTATTATACAGCTCTGACTGGTAGCGTTGCTACAAAGGGACATGAATTTAATAAGCTGGCAGACAGTTATCAGGATATGGCGGCAAGCCTCGATAATCAGAGACAGCAGATTATGGGGGTTTCTTCTGAAGAAGAACTTACGAATATGCTGAAATATCAGTGGGCATACAGTGCAAGTTCAAAGTATATGAACGTAATTAATGATTTACTGGAAACGGTTATTAACAATCTAGGTTAATAACTCGTTTCAGTGGAAAGGAATAAACTATGGCTTCTACTTTTTTTGGATTATCGATTGCAACGTCTGGGCTTTATGCAAGCCAGTCTTCGATGAATACATCTGCACACAATATTGCAAATACACAGACGGCAGGATACTCTAGACAGGAAACAACATTACAGGCAGGAACACCAATTTCCCTGACATCTTCTTATGGTATGGTTGGTACTGGGGTTGCTACTGTAAATATAAAGCAGTATCGTGATGCATATTATGATACAAAATACCGCAATAACAATACAATTTTGGGAAATTATTCAACAAAGGAATACTATTTTCTGAGCATTGAAAATGTAATTAGTGAAACCAATTCCGAGGGATTGAATGCAACATTTGATAAGTTCAGTACGGCACTTATTGAATTACAGAATGATGGAGGAGAGGCAGCTAAGAGAAATCAGGTTGCAAACCTTGCATCTGGTTTTACCGATTTTATTAATTCTATGTCTATTTCATTAGAGAACCTTCAGAAAGACTGTAATGAAGAAATTAAGACATCTGTTGAACAAATCAATTCTATTTCACAGCAGATTGCTACATTAAACAAACAGATTAATACCATTGAACTCACAGGACAGAGGGCAAATGATCTTCGTGACCAGAGAAACCTTTTGTTAGATAATCTGTCTGAATATGCTAATATTTCAACCAGCGAAGTAACAGCAGAGAATGGACTAAGTACTACTTTTGAAGTTCGTCTGGATGGACAGATTCTGGTCGATAATTATACGTCTTATTCTCTTCAGGTACAGGCAAAGGATACTATAAATAATCAGAGTGATATCGATGGACTTTATAGTGTTGTTTGGAGTAATGGACAGAATTTTAATCAAAGTAGTACTACATTAGGCGGAAAACTTCAGGCATTATTTGAAATCCGTGATGGAAACAACTTAGAGAATTTTACTGGAACAGCAAATGGTACAAGTGGAAGTAAAACACTTATTGTTACCGAATCCAGCTGTAATGATATTACAAAGCTGAATCTTCCCGCAGAGAATGGTGTGGTTACAATTGGTGCGAAAGATTATCCTTATGATAGTTTTGATGTAAATATAGGTGCGGATGGGAAATATACGTATACTTTTCATCTTTCCAAAGCTTTGACAGAGGATGTATCAGATAAGAAGATGCAGGTTGGTGAGAGTGTTGACTGTAAAGGAATTCCTTATTATATGAACCAGCTGACCACATTGGTCAGAACATATGCCAAAGCGTTTAATGGAATTCATAACAGTGGACAGGATTTGAATGGAAAGAATGGTGTGGATTTCTTTACAGGAAAAGATGCTGCAAGCGGATTAAACTATAATATGGATGAATCTGCTGCCAGCTTTAGTTCAAAGCTGAAACTTGATGCAGATGGAAATGTCATTGTCACTAATGGAATGATTAACACATCGTATTACAGTATTACCTGTAAGAATTTTTCTGTTGCTGATTCTATTATGAATGATCCGAAAACAATTGCAGTCAGTGAAAACATTACTAACGGTGTGGATGAAACGAGGGTTTTGGATAAACTGATTGCATTAAAATCAGATAAGAACTTATTTAAACAAGGAACACCTTCCAACTTTATTCAGAAACTGACTTCTGATATTGGAACGGATACAGATAAAGCTTCTATGTTTTCAACCAGCCAGTCTAATATTGTGGATGCAATTGATACTCAGAGAATGTCAATTTCCAGTGTAGATCAGGATGAAGAAAGCATGGATCTGGTGAAATTCCAGAATGCATATAATTTGAATTCAAAAGTAATTCAGACCATGAATCAGTTGTACGATGTATTAATTAATGGATTAGGTATTTAATCCTGTGTTTAAGGAGGGCAGAATATGCGAGTGACGAGTAAAATGATGACAACCAATATGTTGGCAAATATAAATAGAAATAAATTAAATGTATCGGATAAGGCAGATCAGTATTCTACACAGCAGAAAATCCAGAGACCTTCGCAGGATCCCGTTATAGCGGTGCGTTCTTTGAAATTCCGTACAATGAGTACAGAAATCAGCCAATATGTGGATAAAAATATCCCAGACGCACTTTCCTGGATGGAACAGACAGAGTCGGCACTTGATAGTGTAAACAGTGTTTTGACGACCATGAAAGAATATTTTAATAAGGGAGCAAATGACACTCTTGAGGTATCAGATAGAGATGCACTGGTACAGACATTGACCCAGTATAAAGAGCAGATTTACCAGTGCCTGAATGCAGATAATGCCGGAAGATATCTTTTTACTGGATATCGTACGGATACTTCTTATTTATATGAAGTAGATGACAGCAGCCAGCAGTATGATATCAAAGAGAATGTATCTCCATCTTCTTTAAAAGCGTTTACTTATGTAACAGGTGGACCATCTTATGCAGCAGGAAGTACAGCAGCGAATTATATACAGGCAGCCGCTGTAAAAAATACTGGCTATAAAATGACATTAAGTTATGGTGATTTAGATAATGTAAGTAAGATTTCTTATACGAATGGAACTACTGAAACAGATCTTAAAATTGCCAATATTGATGCAGATGATCCAAATGCCTATGATATAAAAGCGTATAATGATAAACATGGAACCAATTATGATGCACTTGTTATTAAAGGAACCGGTGAAGTAATCTTAAGCACAGATTCCTATGAAAAACTATCAAAAGCAGATAAAATTAATACACAATATCAGAAAACAAGTTTCGATAAGGGCGATGTAAGACCAGAACATCTTTTTGACTGTACAGCTGGAGGAAAAACATATACAGCACCAACTCAGCAGAATATTGAGTATGAAGTGAACTTCAGTCAGAAAATAACTGTGAATACTATGGGAAATCAGGTTATGGACGCATCTTTGATTAATCAGATTGATGATGTTATGAATCAGATTTCAAAGGTTCAGGAAGTTGAAAAGAAATTGGCAGATATAGAATCTATGATTAGTACCGGCAATTACACTGGAAGTGCAGATGATATGGCAGCATTAAAAGAGCAGGTTACCAATGAACTGACACTTCAGAAAAGTGTTCTTCAGGAAAAGTTTGGAAATGGCTTAACAACCATTAAGAATGTTCAGGCATCTGTTACTAAAGCCAATGCAGACTTAGGAAGCCGATATCAGAGACTGCAGCTTACTCAGGCTAGGCTGGAAGATCAGCAGACTAATGTATCTGAAATGATTACAAAAAATGATACCGTGGATATTGAGGATGCGGTTATTAATTACACATCAGCAATTACAGCATATAATGCATCTTTAAATGCTGCATCTAAGATAGTACAGAATAGTCTGTTGGATTTCTTATAGAAAAAAGAATGTTACGTCTGCGAAGGGAGAAGTAGTATGCTTATAGATACAAGATGTTTTGGAAAAGTGGATATAGCAGATGAGAAGATTGTTCATTTTCCAGAAGGTTTACTTGGATTTGAAAATTTAAAAGATTATACCATTATATATGATATTACAAATGGTAAACGTGCGAAAATTGCATGGCTTCAGAGTGTGGAGGAACCAGAACTGGCTTTGCCGGTAATTAATCCGTTTGATGTAATGGAAGATTATAATCCAACTGTGGATGAAGAACTTTTGAAAGTTCTGGGTGATGTCACCCCTGAAAATATAGTGGTTTTGTTAGTGGTTACTGTCCCTTCTGAAGTAGAAAAAACAACAGCAAATTTAAAAGCACCGATTATTATGAATTCCGATGAAAGACTTGGTGCACAGATTATTGTGGAAAATAAAGACTATGTAATTAAATATCCTATTATAAAAAAGACTAGGGGGGGAAGTGAATGCTAGCCCTATCTAGAAAAATCAACGAAACGATTGTAATAGGACAGGATGTTGAAATAACTGTGCTTGAAGTGAAAGGTGATCAGGTAAAGCTTGGTATTTCAGCACCAAAAACAGTCCCAATTTATAGAAAAGAGATTTATCTTCAGATAAAAGAAGAGAATAAGCAGTCTATGACAAACAGCATTAATGCAGATAAATTGAAAGATTTTCTGTAGGTACAAAGAAGAGCCGGTATTGAACTGGTTCTTTTTTGAGTTTGCGCGCCATGACGATTTAACGGAAGGATGACGGAGATGTCATCCTTTCCACCTGTTTCATTGTGAAAACAAAAATTAATTTCTTGATACATATTTTTTCGATTTAGAATTTCGTAAGTATTTGTTAACTTAATAAGATGGATAGCCGATAAATTAAATAGATTAATGGTTGTCTATGGTTTTGGGAGGTGCAATGGTGATAGAAAATATTAATAACAACATAAAGACTACAGGCGCAAGTGATTCATCATATAACATTCAGAAGACGGTTTCAGTCAGAGGCGTTCAGGAAGAAGAGGAGAAAATTTCCCTTGGTAATGAGTCATTACTGAATAACATCAATGGACGTGATATGGAGAAACAGGTTAGTGATGCAATTGACAAGGTAAATACAGATGAACGTTTCCGAAGAACAGGATGTGAATTTACCTACCATAAAGAGTCAAAAAGAATATCAATTACTTTATATGATAAAAAGACGAAAGAAGTTATTAAAGAGATTCCGCCTGAAGATACACTGAAGATGTTGGATAAGATGCATGAACTTGCAGGTTTAATTATGGATGAAAGAAAATAAGGGAGGTTGGTTCTATGGCAATTCGTATGACTGGTATGATTTCTGGTTTGGATACAGATTCGATTATTCAGAGTCTTGTAGACGCACAGAAAACCAAGAATAAGAAGACTACAGATAAGAAGACGAAATTAGAGTGGAAGCAGGAAAAATGGAAGGCATTAAATCAGAAGCTGCTTGATTTGACATATAAGCAGATTGATAACATGAAGATGCAGAAAAATTATATGACAAAGAAGGTAACTGCATCCGATGAGACAAAAGTTTCTGCAAAAGCAGATATTAATACACCAGAGGGTTCCCACCAGATTACAGTAAGCCAGCTGGCAAGTTCTCAGTATGTAACCAGTGGACAGATTACTACAGATGGATTTGGAACAGGAACAAAATTAACAGATATTGGTTTTACAGCAGGACAGTCTGTTATTAATATTACAAATGGAAGCAAGAGTGTTCAGCTGGATGTTTCCGATAAAACTACAGTAAAGGATTTTATTTCATCCTGTAGTAGTGCTGGATTGAATGCCAGCTATGATGCTGCCCAGAAGAGGTTTTTTATCAGTTCCAAGGAAAGTGGAAAGGATAATGCTTTTACGATTACAAGCGGAAGTTATACCAGTGAAGGTGTAGCCGCTAAAGATGCAATTACCGGTCTGATAAACATGGATGCATCTGGAAATACCGCTGCTGTATCTGCAGCATTACTTGCATTGGGAAAAGGTGGAGATACAAGCAAAACAGAAGAAGCATTAAAGGATTTGGCTGTTTCAAAAGTGGATGCAGAGGCCACCAATAAGGCAAACAATTTTTATTTCCAGGTTGCGAAAAAGGATATAACACTTGATGCTGAGACAATTCAGAAAATTGAAGAAGATAATGCTGGTATTGAAGATGAGGCAGAACGAAATGCAGCGATACAGGCTCAGAAAGAAGAAAAGATTTATGAACTTACTTCTAAAAAGCTTGCAACAGAAGAATATCAGACAAAGATAAAAGATGCACTTGCTAATGGAATAGACGAAGCTATGGTAGAAAGTGAACTAGGTGCAGATGCTGCACTTTACGCAGATGCTTATACATTTGAAGATAAGACAACTAGAACAGTTCAGGCACAAAGTGCTATGGAAGCTGCCGTTTCCAATTATAAAGCACTTGGTTCCACGAGTACTACACCTGCTGGTTCTGCTGACAGTGCACTGAAAAACCTTGGACTTGGTGAAATTACTAATACATCAAGTGATTTATCTGCCAGTGCTACTGGAAGTTTTACTCTTGTAGCTGCAAAGAATAGTATTATCAAATACAATGGAGTTGAGATGGAAAACTCAAGCAACTCTATTTCTGTAAATGGTTTATCAGTAGAACTAAAGGGTGTAACAGACAGCCCAATTACTATTAATGTATCTCAGGATACAGATTCCACATATAATATGATTAAAGATTTCGTGAATACTTATAATAGTATATTAAAAGAAATGAATGATTTATATTATGCGGATTCTGCAAAGGGATATGCACCACTGTCTGATGATGAAAAAGAAGCTATGACCGATGATGAAGTGGAAAAATGGGAAACGAAAATTAAGGATTCCATTTTACGCCGTGATGATACAATCGGCGGTATTATAAATGCAATGAAAAATGCATTGCAGACATCTATTACAGTAGATGGGAAAAAATATTCCTTATCCAGTTTTGGCGTAGGAACTTCTTCTGATTATACAGAGAAAGGTCTTCTTCACATTGACGGGGATGATGATGATACTGCAGTAAAAGGAAAAACGAACAAATTAAAAAATGCATTAGTAAGTGATCCTGATTTAGTAATGCAGGTATTTACGGGTGTGGCAAAAGAACTGGCAAGCACCATGTCTGATAAAATGAAAAAGACAACTTTGAGCAGTGCACAGAAATTTTATAATGATAAAGACATTCAGAATCAGATAGATAAACTAACAAAGCAGATTAGCAAAGAATCCAGTGCATTAACTGATTTGGAAGATAAATATTATGATCAGTTTGGTGCAATGGAGACAGCGTTAGCAAAGCTTCAGTCTTCTCAAAATGCACTTTCTGGATTATTAGGAAAATAATAAGTGTGTATAAGAGCAACTGCGAATTGAAAAAATAGAAGAGTAAGATAGATATACATGGAGGAACGAATATGGGATTTAATGCGGCGGCAGCTTATCAGAATAGCAAAATTATGACAGCAACAGGAGCAGACTTAACATTAATGCTGTATGATGGAGCAATTAAATTTTGTAATCTTGCTTTAAATGCAATGGAGAAAAATGATATTCAGGGAACAAATGCAAACATTCAGAAGGCAGAAAAGATTATTAATGAACTACAGGTAACTCTGGATTACAAGTATTCGGTTGCAGAAGATTTTAATAATGTGTACAAATATATTAGAGGAAAATTATTTCAGGCTAATATTAAAAAGGATCCGGAAATGCTGAATCTTGCATTGGACGAAATTCGTGACATGAGAAATATCTGGAAGAACGTTATGGCACACAATAAATCAAAATAAACTTCGGAAAGGAAGCACAATTTGAGCAGTTTAGTTTATATAAATATTCTTGCAGATTCTCTGCAGAGAAAGAAAAGTGCATTAGAAAATATTCTGGAATTAACCAAAGAACAGCAGTCTCTCTTAAAGGGAGACTGCTTTCATGATGAAGAGTTTAAATCTATTATAGAAAAAAAAGAACGATTTATCCGGCAGTTGACAGAATTGGATGCTGGTTTTGAGACAATTTATCAAAAAGTTAAGAATGAACTGGAAGCAGATAGGACTAAGTATAAAGATGACATTGTAAAAATGCAGCATCTAATTATAGAAATTACAGACTTGAGTGTTGAAGTACAGGCACTGGAAAAACAGAATAAAATCCAATTGGAGATTATGATTGCCAATAGGAAAGATAAGCTTCGTTCCAGTAAAATGAGTAATCAGGGAGTGTCCAGTTATTATCGTAATATGGCTAATACATTTCAAACACAGTCACATTATGTGGATAGAAAAAAATAATTGTCGAAAAATATCAAATTAAGTATAAAGTCTCCTGAAAGCATGTCGATATATATTATGAATGTGAGTGATTAATCCACCTATGTTAGGAAACTCACATGAACATTATAAGCAGGCAGCATGGATGCTGCCCTAGACATTTAAGGAGAAAAAATATGAGAATTCAGCACAATATGACAGCAGCAAATGCGAACAGACAGTTAGGCGTAACAACATCAAACTTAAGCAAATCCACAGAAAAATTATCTTCTGGTTATTCTATTAACCGTGCAGCAGATAATGCAGCAGGATTAAAGATTTCTGAAAAAATGCGTGGACAGATTAGAGGTTTAAGTCAGGCTTCTACTAATGCTCAGGATGGTATTTCTTTAGTACAGACAGCAGAAGGTGCTTTAAATGAAACAACTGCTATTCTTCAGAGAATGAGAGAATTATCTGTACAGGCTGCCAACGATACAAATGTATCTGCAGACCGTGCTTCTATCAGCGAAGAAATGGCTGAATTAGAAAAAGAAATCACACGTATCGCTGAACAAACAGAATTTAATACAATGAAACTGTTAAGCGGCGGATTAAAAGGTGGAATAAAATTACAGGTTGGTGCTAACGAAGGCCAGAACATCAAATTCAGTATTGCTGACATGAGCGCAAAAGCATTAGGACTATCTGGAATCAGTGGAAAAATTGGAAGCCACGATGAAGCTACAGGTACAATTACAAAAATCCAGGATGCTTTAGAAAAAGTAACTGCTCAGAGATCAAAACTTGGTGCTACTCAGAACAGATTAGAACACACAATTTCTAATGCTGATAACACAGCAGAAAACTTAACAACAGCAGAATCCCGTATCCGTGACGTTGATATGGCAGCAGAAATGGTTAAGTATTCTAAAGATGGTATTCTTCAGCAGGCTGCACAGTCTATGCTTGCACAGGCTAACCAGTCTACACAGGGCGTATTATCTATCTTAGGATAAGCATTTCAAAATCGAATAAACACCAGAAAAAGAAAATCCTGATTCTGGAAACATTTCTGTTTCCAGACAGGATTTTTTATAGTTTTTCTATAATAGAATAAAAAATGCTGGAAAAAAATATGAAAAAAGTTTGGAAAAGCTATTAAGTATTTTGATACTAAGACGATATATATAGTGAATGTGAGGGAATGATACTTGTTACATAATAAGTTATTATTAACGCACATAGTAGTTGAAAAATAATAACAAGCAGCATGGATGCTGCTTCAAATTCAAGGAGGAATGTATTATGAGAATTCAGCACAATATGACAGCCGCTAATGCTAACAGACAGTTAGGTATTACAAACGGCAACATCGCCAAATCAACAGAAAAATTATCATCTGGTTATAAAATTAACCGTGCAGCTGACAATGCAGCAGGATTAAAGATTTCCGAAAAAATGCGTGGACAGATTAGAGGTTTAAATCAGGCTTCTACTAATGCTCAGGATGGTATTTCTTTAGTACAGACAGCAGAAGGTGCTTTAAATGAAACAACATCTATTCTTCAGAGAATGAGAGAGTTAGCTGTACAGGCTGCCAACGATACTAACGTATCTGCAGACCGTATTTCTATCAAAGAAGAACTTTCTCAGTTAAAAGATGAAATCACACGTATCGGAAATCAGACAGAATTCAACACAATGAAATTATTAAGTGGTGGATTAAAGAAAGGCTTAAACTTACAGGTTGGTGCTAACCAGGGCCAGAACATTAAGTTTAGCATTGGTGATATGCGTGCATCTGCTTTAGGTGTTAAATCTATTGCAAACCAGGTATCCAGCTATGGTAAAGCAACTAAAGCTATCACAACAATTCAGACAGCATTAGAGAAAGTAACAGCTCAGAGATCTAAGATGGGTGCTATCCAGAACAGATTAGAGCATACAATCGCAAATGCAGATAATACATCTGAAAACTTATCCACAGCAGAATCTCGTATCCGTGATGTTGATATGGCTTCAGAGATGGTTACATATTCTAAAGACAGCATTCTTCAGCAGGCTGCACAGTCTATGCTTGCACAGGCTAACCAGTCTACACAGGGTGTATTGTCCTTATTACAGTAATCGTTTCGTTTATCTTTTTAAAAATAGGGCTGACGTATGTCAGCCCTATTTTTTACTATTGATATATTGTAAATTCATTGATATTGTAAAGAATAGAGTTTTTATATATAATAGAATTATTAAGGTATGATAGGAGAGGAATAAATGAGTCTCATAGAAAAAATTGATGATATGACAGATTGTTTATATCAGCATAAATTAGACCAAGGATATGTTATATTGAATCAGAATATGAATGATATGGGAAAGATATTGGGTGAAATTATTACAGATACAAAAAGTGAAAAAATAGATATCAATAGAGTACTGGAAGCAATGAAGATGGCATCCAATGCGATGGAAGTAAATGATCCGGTACTAATTGCAGATTTATTTCATTATGAAATCAGACCTGAACTGAAGAAATTATAAATAGAAAGATGAGGCGCAGTTATGTATCAGAATCTTGAAACAATAGAAAAAAATAATCCTCGCTTATATGAAAAGATGAATTCATTTGACTTGAAATCCGCAAAAAGGGTAATTGATATTTTAGAGACGGAACCAGGATTGGATGGAAACAATATTTTATATATTGAAAAAGATGGAATAGATTATCGTTTAAATAGTATGTATAGTCCCGTCTATGAAGCAGAACGATGGTGTGAACAGTTTAAATTTGAGAATGTTTCTAATACAGTAATTATGTTTGGATTTGGAAATGGCTATTTTGTAAGAGAAATTCTGAGAAGGCTTCCAGAAAATGATAAAATATTTATTTTTGAACCGTCTTATCAAATCTTTTATCATGTATTAGAAAATTATGATTTAAATGATATTTTCAACGATAGTCGGGTTATCATTGGAATACAGGAAATTAATCAATTCGATTATCATTTGATTCTTAAAACGCAGCTTAATGCGGCAAATCTAAAAACGCAGATTGTCTGCAGTCATCCTCATTACGAAAAAATATTCCAGAAGAATTATATGGACTTTCTGAATGAAGTAAAAGGAGCTATGGAGTATGTACAGATGAATTTTAACACATATACCTATTTAGCTCGCGCATCTACATTGAATACAGTAAAAAATATTGAAAATACAGATGACTATATATCCATACAGGATTTGAAGAGAGCATATGATTTGGATGCACCGGTTGTGATTGTTGCAGCTGGTCCTTCTGTAGAGGAATCCATTGAAGAACTGAAACAGATACAAGGAAAGGCGTATATTATTGCAGTTGATCGAATTCTGGATTATCTTCTGGATGCAGGAATTACACCGGATTTTGTGGCAACTATGGATTCGGCAAAGATGGTCAGCCATTTTACGAAAAGACCTTATGTAGAGATTCCAATGTTCTGTATTTTACAATCTCGTTTTGAAATTATGCAGAAACAAAGGGGTAAAAAAATATTATGCAGAGTAGAATCTTTTATTGGCCAGTTTTTTGAGAAGCAGGGAAAAGATATTTATGATATGGAAATTGGACAGTCTGTTGCATGCTTTGCTTTTCAGGTTGCTGCGTTCTTAGGAGCAAAAAATCTTATTTTAGTGGGACAGGATTTGGCTTATAATGGGAGTATTACACATGCTGGAGGAGAAATAAGTAATCCAAGTGGCAGTAATGTTGTTATGGTAGAAGGAGTGAATGGAGAAAAAGTTGCTTCTAGATATGACTGGCGGGAATATGCAATCTGGTATGAAGAAGTTATTCATGAAAATAAAGATTTGGTTGTTTATGATACGAAAACACATGGAGCTAAGATTCGTGGTTCAATCAATATGAACCTTTTAGATGCAGTAAAAGTATGTACTACAGAGTCTACGCATATTGATGATATGAAAGAAATATTAGATAGTGTGCCGCTATTGTTCCAACAGCAGGATAGAGAAAAACTGAAAGAGTATATAAAGAATGCTTCAGATGATTTGGAACGGATTAAGAGAAAATCCAGAGAAGGTGCAGGATATTGTTATGATGTCATTCAGCTGATAAAAAATAAAAAACTGAATAGTGCAAAAGTAGACAATAGGCTTAGTAAAATTAATCAAATCAATGATTTGATTAAAGAACCTTCCGTTTATAGTTTTCTCGATAGTATTATAATGGGAAAAATCAGGACAGATTATTTATCAGTAGATATATTGTCTGGTGAAGAAGAACAGGATAATCTACATGTTTTTGAAGTCCAGAAAAATTTTTTTGAAGCGGCGGAAGAAGCAGCTAAGGAAGTTCAAAAATGGGTAAAGGAAACACTTGAGAAAATATAAAGGGAGAACAGTCATGGAAGTATTAGCAGTAATACCTGCCAGAAGCGGGTCTAAGAGTGTGAAAGATAAAAATATCCGTCTGATTAACAAAAAACCAATGTTGGCATATTCCATTGAACATGGTCTTAAGAGTAAATACATTAACCGTGTGATTGTCAGCACAGACAGCGAAAAGTATGCTGATATTGCAAGAGAATGTGGGGCGGAAGTTCCGTTTATGCGGCCGGCAGAATATGCAACGGATACAGCACTGGATTTTGAGGTATTTTATCACTGTCTGACAGCACTAAAAGAGATAGAAAATTATGTACCTGATATTGTAGTTCAGTTAAGGCCGACGTATCCAATCCGAAAGATTGATGATATTGACGCCATGATTAAAATGCTGATAGATCATGATGAAGCAGATTCGGTCAGGAGTATTGCACCAGCTAAGGAAGTTGCCTATAAGATGTGGCATATGAATGCAGATGGATATTTAAGTCCAATTATGAAAGATATTAAAGAATGCTATAATATGCCTCGTCAGGAACTGCCCAAAGTATATTATCAGAATGCCTGCATCGATGTGTTTCGAAGTAATGTTGTGCTGGATAAAAAATCGATGTCAGGTGATGTGATTCTTGGATATAATATGGAACATAATTATGATATTGATACCGAGGAAGAAATGAGACGGGCAGAACAATTTATGGAAATTCAGGCAGGTGGGAAGCGGTTTGTGTTTGATATTGATGGTGTGATTGCAAAACTACAGCCACAGCTTGCCTATGATAAGACAGGACCAAATGAAAAGATGGTTCAGATTATTAATAAATTATATGACTATGGAAATGAAATCGTTCTCTTTACGGCCAGAGGTTATGTAACTGGTGTGGATTGGTCCGAGATAACCCAAAAACAGCTTGGCGATTGGGGACTTAAGTATCATCAGCTTTTATTTGGAAAGCCAAACGCCGATTATTATATTGACGACAAAATGTTGTCTATGGACAGGCTGTATAGTCTGTTTGATGGAATATAGGAGGAACATTGTTTGAAGGAACAGATAAAACAGATTTTTGAAACGAACCGGACAATGATTCAGCTTCTGGATGATGCCGTTTATAATTTTAGAAGACAGAACCTGGATGTTGCCCTTCGTACAGGAATTCTTGTGATTAATAAGTTAACGTCATTTATTCCGGAAATTCTGAAGATACAGGATTTGTTAAATGAAACGGGGATAGTACAGATTGAACAGGATTCTATTAATCAAATGCTGACAGAGATTTTGGATACGCAGGAAAAGGGAGACTACGTTCTGCTTGGTGATTTGTATGAATTAAAACTAGAGCAGTTTCTATCGGAGATACAGCAGGCACTCTTTCAGCTGATAGAAGAAACACCATTTGTCAGATATTCTTATGAAGATGCCTGTAAGAAAATTATAGAGAGTGATGAAAAGCTTGGAGTATTTCTTTCAAAGAAGTCTGTGAAAAAAACTGATTTTGAGGAGTTTTCCATGGAATACTGCACCAACGGCGATATTACAGCTGCTCGTATTTTAGAAGGAAGACCGTATTATCTTCACAGTAACCACAAACCAGTTGAAGCAGGGATGCATTTAGCCTGGAGTTGGTATAAGCCACAAAAAACACAGTATCTGGTTTTTGGATTGGGGCTTGGATACCATGCTGAAGAACTAGGTAAAATTGATGAGACAATTGAGATTATAGTTTACGAGCCAGAATTAAAAATGATTCAGCTTGCTGCACAGTATGGTGTATTAATTGAATTTCTGGAAAATCCTAAACATCGTATTGTATATGATCCAGAGTTAAATCAGCTTTACACAGGATTAAAGAATACCGGCTTGGAAAGCGAGTTCGTTGTTCATTATCCAACACTTCAGGGAATGAAAGAAGGTACTTTGAAAGAAAAAATGGAAAATTATTTTCTTCAATATAGTTCCATTGAAAATCAGATTCGGCTGATGCGTGGAAATTTCCGTGAAAATATAAAGAACGTTCCAGAATGCATTTCTAAAATGAGAAGCCAGTGGGAAGGAAAAACTGCTTATATTATTGCGGCAGGTCCATCCTTAGATAAGAATATGGAAGAACTTAAAAAAGTTTCTAGAGAGTCTGTTGTGATTGCGGTAGGTACCGTTTTTCGTAAGATGAAGAAAGAAAATATACCAATTGACTATGTGATTGTTTCTGATGCAAATGAACGTGTTATTGGTCAGATTTATAATTTGGAACAGGAACAGACACCACTTCTTATTTTGTCAACCGCTTACCATGGATTTGCGGAAAAGTATCAAGGACCAAAATATCTGATTTTTCAGGAAGGACTGGAGGAATCAGAAGAAGAGGCTGAAAAACGTGGTGCGTTCTTATGTAAGACAGGTGGTTCTGTAACAATTGTGGCACTTGATTTATGTGCGAAGATGGGGATTTCCAAAATTGTGACAGTTGGTCTTGATTTGGCGTATACCGATAATTTTGTTCATGCAAGAGATACATCAAGGCGTCATATTTCAGATATAAAACATTTGCGGTTAAGGAACGATATATATGGTAGGGAGATTTATACCACTAAATCCATGGACAAGTATCGTGAATGGATTGAGAACTGGATCGAAGAACAGAAATATATTGAATTTATAAACGCTACGGAAGGCGGAGTAAATATAAAGGGCATGAAAAATGCGGCGCTTAAGGATGTAGTGGACTGAGAGGAAAGAGGTAATAGGGATGAACAAGATTTTTGAAGATTTGTTTATATTTGAAATGGCTAACAGCCATCAGGGAAGTGTAGAACACGGAATTGATATTGTGCGTGCCATGGGAAAAATCGCAAGAAAGTATAATGTGAAAGCAGCGGTGAAACTTCAGTACAGAAATCTGGATAATTTCATTCATCCAGACTATGTGGGCAGAGAAGATGTACCACACGTATCTCGTTTTATGAGTACAAGACTCACATATGACCAGTTTACACAGATTGTAGATGCAGTACGTGAAGAAGGCATGGTAACGATGGTAACCCCATTTGATGAAGACAGTGTAGACTGGTGTATGGATCAGGGAATTGACGTTATTAAGGTGGCAAGCTGTAGTTCCTTGGATTTCCCACTTCTTCAGAAGATTGCAGAAACACATAAGCCAGTTATTATTTCAACTGGAGGAAAATCATTATCTGATATTGATAAGATTTATAATTTTATGACACATAAAGGCTGTGAATTTGCATTTATGCATTGTGTAGCAGAATATCCAACACCGATGGAACATTTGCAGCTGGATTTTATCGATCGTATGAATAAGAGATATCCAGATGTTGTCATTGGATATTCTGGACATGAAGATCCAGATGATAATACGGTTCCAATGCTGGCAATTGCAAAAGGTGCTTCCATTTTAGAGAGACATGTAGGTCTTCCAACAGAAACCATTACCCTGAATGCTTATTCCATGAATCCAGAGCAGGCAGATAAATGGGTGAAATCTTCATTAGATGCAAAAACCATCTGCAGTATGAAAAAGAATCAGGAGAAATATATCAGTCAGGATGAAATTGATTCCCTTCACTCTCTGATGCGTGGTGTATATTTAAAACATGATGTGAAAAAAGGACAGCCAATCAGCCGGGAAGATGTATTCTTTGCAATGCCATGTTTTGATAGACAGATGACAAGTGGTGAGTTTTACGAAGGTGTTGTTGCTTCCAAAGATTACAAGGCAAAAGAAGAGCTTCATGAGCAGAAGAAATTTACTGAAATTAATCAGGTTCGTAATGTTATTCATGATGCGAAAGGTATGCTTTATGAAGCAGGAATTGCACTTGGAAAAGATTTTGAAGTAGAATTATCCCATCATTATGGTATGCAGCATTTTAGACAGGTTGGTGCCATTATTATCAATGTAATTAACCGTGAGTACTGTAAAAAACTTCTGATTGTACTGCCAGGTCAGAAACATCCGATTCATGCTCATAAAGTCAAAGAAGAAACATTCCAGCTCTTATATGGAGATTTACAAGTCAACATTGATGGAAAAGAAATCAGTATGGTGCCTGGAGATATTCAGACTGTATTAAGAGGTGAAAAGCATTCCTTTACCTCTGTAAATGGAGCAATCTTTGAAGAGGTTTCTACCACTCATGTGAGAAATGATTCTTATTACGATGACCCAAAAATTCGAAGACTTGACCCGATTGAACGTAAAACCATTATGAGAAACTGGTAAAACAGGAGAAGGTGCATTCCGGATAATGGAAGGGCACCTTCTTAAATTATAGGGGGGAAAAGTCGATATACATAATATGTTATAGAGACAGGGAAGAGAAAAATGAAAAATATAAAAAAGAAAATAAAATATTGGTTACAGATTTTTTTGTTACCTGTATATGGAGTATCATTTCTAACGATTCGAAAAAAAAATATCTGGTTATTTGGAAGTAGTTTTGGAAACCGTTTTGCAGATAACCCACGTTATTTATATTTATATGCCAGTCAGTATGAGAAGGATGAAGTAAGACCAATTTGGATTTCTCATAAAAGAGAGATTGTGGAATTTTTAAGGGGCGAAGGGCTGGAAGCTTATTATGTAAAATCATTACGGGGAATTTTCTACTGTCTTCATGCAGGAGCCTATATCTTTGATAATTACTCGAAAGATATTTGTTTTTGGCTGTCTGGCGGAGCAAAGAAAATTAATCTCTGGCATGGTACTGGTAATAAGAAAATCAATTATGACAATAAATTTGATAAACTAAGACATCCAAAATCGAACTGGGAGCGTTTTAACAATTTTCTGATTACCATATCCAATGAGAAACCATCTCATTATGTTCTGGCGACATCTGAAATGATGGGAGACATTTTTGCATCTGCATTTCAAGTTCCACGAAATCATATTATAGTAGATGGATATCCTAGAAATGACGTATTGTTTTCCGAATATTCAGGAAAACAGATTTTTACAAAAGAAGAGGAGTCTATTAAGAACAGTATTCAGCAGAAGAAAGACCAGGGAATGTATATTCTGATTTATCTTCCGACGTTTCGACAGTCGGAATCAAAGTTTTTTGAGTGTATGGATTTAGAAAAGTTTAATGCATTTCTTGCAGAGCGGAATATGATGTTTTATACCAAACTGCATCCGAAGTCAAAATTAAAAGAAAAATTTGAGAAAATTTCTTATAGCAATATTGAAAATGTGGATACTTGCGTAGATACGTATACGATTCTTGGAATGGCGGATATGCTGACGACAGATTATTCTTCCATTCACACGGATTTTTTAATGTTAAATCGTCCATCGGTTTTGTTTACGTATGATTTAGAGGAATATTCAAAAGATACCAGGGAATGCTATTTTGATTATGATAGTTATATGCCGGAGCTTAGAACTTATACTATGGAAGAGTTTATGAAGGGAATTGATTCAGTCAGAGAATACGATGGCTGTGAAAAGGGACGTCTGGAGTTAAGAAGCAGGATGTTTACGTATGCAGACTGTAAGGCGTCCGAGAGACTTTGTAAAAAGATAAAAGAGATTTGCAGATAAATAACTGGAGGGAAGAGAATGAATTTTGGAGTAATTTTGGCAGGTGGAATCGGACTGCGTATGGGAAATATGGAAAAGCCGAAACAATACATTGAACTTGGAGACAAGCCGATTATTATTCATACGATTGAAAAATTTTTTGTATTTCCGGATTTTGAAAAGGTAATTGTACTTTGTCCGCAGCAGTGGATTTCCCATACACAGAATATGATTCGGAAGTTTCTTCCACAGACAGATCGGATTGCAGTAATTCCAGGGGGAGAAATCAGAAATGAAACAATCATGAATGCAGTTTCTTATATAGAAGCAAATTATGGATTGGATGAGGACACGATTATTGTAACGCATGATGCGGTTCGTCCATTTGTAACACATCGGATTATTCAGGAAAATATTGATGCGGCAAAGAAATATGGTGCCTGTGATACAGTAATTCCGGCTACAGATACTATTGTAGAATCGAAAGATGGCATGGTAATCAGCCAGATTCCAGATCGTGCGATTATGTATCAGGGGCAGACACCTCAGACATTTAAGGCAAAAATGTTAAGAGATTATTATGAATCGTTGACGAAAGAAGAAAAGGATATTTTAACTGATGCAGCAAAGATCTGTATTATGAAAGGACATGAGGTAAAGATTGTAAGGGGTGAAGTATTCAATATTAAGATTACGTATCCATATGATTTGGACATTGCAAGGGCACTGCTTGGAGGTGAATAAAATTGTTTAATACCGTTTACAGGCTGGCTGCACCAAGGAGATTTGAAACGGCATTTCAGAATATCAATCTAAATGAGGGCAGAGTTCTTGTAAAACCAGAGTATTTGTCTATCTGTCATGCCGACCAAAGGTATTATCAGGGACTTAGAAATCCGGAGGTTCTTAGGAAAAAACTTCCCATGGCACTGATTCATGAGGGAATTGGTACAGTTGTTCATGATCCAACTGGTGAATTTGAAAAGGGACAGCGGGTGGTGATGATCCCGAATCAGCCCATGGAACAGGACACGGTAATTGGGGAAAACTATTTGAGAAGCAGTCGTTTTTGTTCCAGTGGTTATGACGGTTTTATGAGGGATTATGTAGATTTAAAACCGGATCGTCTGGTAAAGCTTAGTGACAAAGTGAGCAATGAAGTCGGTGCATTTATTGAACTGGTTAGTGTTTCCTATCATGCATTGATGCGGATGGAACAGTTTAGTCATGAACGAAGAAGAAGAATTGGAATTTGGGGTGATGGAAATCTTGGATTTATTACTTCTTTAATTGTAAAGACACTGTTTCCACAGCGGGAAGTCGTTATCTTAGGTGTAAATCAAGAAAAACTAGCTAGTTTTACATTTGCAGATGAAACATATCTGACGGATGAAATGCCGGATGACTTCTGGGTTGACCATGGAATTGAATGCGTGGGTGGAATTTATGCTTCAAAAGCAATTAATCAGATGATAGATGTTATCCAGCCGGAAGGAACAATTTCTCTGCTTGGAGTATCGGAAGTGAAAGTGGATATCAATACCAGAATGGTATTGGAAAAGGGACTTAGACTATATGGAAGCAGCCGGAGCGGAAGAAAAGATTTCGAAGGCGTAGTAGCAATGCTGGAACAGCATCCCGTAGTTACACAGTACCTGGAAACCTTGATTGCTCGGGTAATGGATATTAATCAGATGAGTGATATTGCAAAAGCATTTGAATTAGATCAGCAAAAAAATATGGGAAAAACTGTAATGAAGTGGAATCTGTAAAAGAACAGGAACAGGACGAATGGAAAATTCACCTTGTTCCTTGTTTTTTCTACAATTGGATTTCATGACATGATATAATAGAAAGAGAAAGGGAAAACAGCATGATTACCATTAGTTTATGTATGATAGTGAAGAATGAGGAGAAAGTTCTGGCTCGTTGTCTGGACAGTGTGCAGGATATTATGGATGAAATTATTATCATAGATACGGGCTCTACTGATAAAACGAAAGAAATTGCTTCCCGGTATACGGATAAAATTTATGATTATGTGTGGAAGGATGATTTTTCTGCTGCAAGAAATTTTAGTTTTTCTAAGGCTTCTATGGATTACATATATGCTGCTGATGCAGATGAAGTAATCAATATCGAAGACCAGGAGAAGTTTAGAAAACTTAAAGAGGCGATGCTTCCGGAAATTGAAATTGTGCAGATGCTGTATTGTAACCAGCTTGCTTTTAATACGACATATAATTTTGATGAGGAACTGAGACCGAAGCTATTTAAACGGTTACGTACATTTCAATGGGTAGAGCCAATTCATGAAACTGTGAATTTAGAACCAGTTGTTTATGACAGTGATATCCGAATTCAGCATATGCCGTTGTCTAATCATGGAAGTCGGGATTTTTCTGCTTTTCAGAAGATAATCAGAAGTGGAGAAAGACTATCGAAAAAACTTCATAATATGTATGCAAGAGAGTTGTTTATTGTAGATGATGAGGCAGCTTTTCTGGAGGCAGAATCATTTTTTGAATCGTCTGTAGTAGATCCAGAGCGAAGTGAAGATGAGGTGAAAGAGGCACTGTGTGTCCTGACTAAAGCCAGTCGGATTCGAAAGGATGTAGCAGGCTTGTTAAAAGCATCTGTAAAAGGAGTTGCAGAACAGGCACCCTCAGAAATCTGCTATGAATTAGGTGAATATTTTATAGAACAAAATGAAATTTCAGAAGCATATCTATGGTATTACAATGCTGCGTTTGAAACCCAAGCAATTCTCAATCGAAAATATGGAAGAGAGTATCCGATTCAAAAACTGATTTGGTGCTGTGAACAATGTGGGAACAGGGAGGAAGCCAGGCAGTTTGCGAATATGCTGGAGCAGAAGGAGGATATATGATTTTTATTATCATAGCAGTTGTGATTTGTGCACTAGATTTGGCAGTGAAATATCAGGTGGAAAAGAAAGTAAAGGATACAGGAAAGACAAAATACCTGAATGGAAAGTTATATATTGAGAAGCATCATAATAAGGGTGTGTTTTTAAACTTTATGGAAAAGATTCCAAGTGTAGCAGCTGCATTATCTGGAGTTGTCATTGGAATTATGGTTGCATTATTTGGGATACTTTTACCAGAAAAGCGGAAGACACTGATGAAATTAGGGTTTTCGTTTGCATTAGGCGGAGCATTCGGAAATTTCATTGACCGAGTATTTCGGGGGTATGTGGTGGATTTCTTAAGGTGTCCGAAGGTGAAACCGATTAAAATGCTTATTTTTAATATTGCGGATGTATTTGTATTTTTAGGAGGAATATTGATTGCGATTGGTGCGATGTTTCAGAAGAAGTAGACGCATTTTGCAGACAGATCAGAAGTTTTTTTGGAATAGATAAATAAAATCCAGATAACAAAAACGGTTATGACACAAAGCTGACATGTCATAACCGTTTCTTCTATATAAATATATAAATTACTTTTCCTGATCCTTTAAAGCAGCACCAATGAATCCTTTGAATAATGGATGTGGTCTATTTGGTCTTGATTTAAATTCAGGATGTGCCTGAGTTGCAATAAACCAAGGATGAGAATCGATTTCACACATTTCAACGATCCTGCCATCAGGAGATAAACCGGAAAGTGTTAATCCGCCTTTTTCCAAATCATCACGATAGTAATTGTTTACTTCGTAGCGATGTCTATGCCTTTCATGAATTTCATGGGCATTATAAATATCATGAGCTTTGGAACCGTCTACAAGGATACATGGATAAGAACCAAGACGCAATGTTCCACCTAAGTCTTCTACACCATCCTGTTCCGGCATTAAGTGAATAACAGGGTGTGTTGTACTTGGATTAAGTTCTGCACTGTGTGCGTCAGTAAAGCCAAGTACGTGTCTTGCAAATTCAATGATTGCAAGCTGCATACCAAGACAGATTCCTAAGAAAGGAACATTGTTCTCACGGGCATATTTAATTGCAAGGATTTTTCCATCAATACCACGAGCCCCAAAACCACCTGGTACTAAGATACCATGTACGTCTCCTAAGATATTATTTACATTTTCTTCTGTTACAGTTTCGGAAGGAACCCATTTGATGTTTACGCTTGCGTTATGTGCAACAGCACCGTGTTTTAAAGCTTCTACAACACTGATATATGCGTCGTGCAGCTGAGTGTATTTACCAACAAGAGCAATAGTAACTTCTTTATCTGGATTCTTAAGAGCATGTACCATGCTTTCCCATTCCGCAACGTCAGGTTTTGGACAGTCAAGTTTTAAACAGGAACATGCAATATCTGCAAGATGTTCTTTTTCCATAGCAAGTGGAGCTTCATATAATGTTTCCACATCCAGGTTCTGGATAACCTGTTTGGAAGGAACGTTACAGAATAAAGCAATTTTATCTTTAATACCCTGATCAAGAGGAACTTCTGTACGACATACGATAATATCCGGCTGGATTCCCATTCCCTGAAGCTCTTTTACACTTGCCTGAGTAGGTTTTGTCTTAATTTCTCCAGACGCTTTTAAATATGGAATTAAAGTAACGTGAATTAAAATCGCGTTATCTCTTCCTACATCATGTTGGAACTGACGAATAGATTCTAAGAATGGCTGACTCTCGATGTCACCCACAGTACCACCAACTTCGATGATAGCAATCTGAGTGTCTTTACAGCCGTCATTGCGGTAGAATCTGCTCTTAATCTCATTTGTAATGTGAGGAATGACCTGCACTGTACCTCCGCCAAAATCGCCTCTACGTTCTTTTGACAGAACAGACCAATAGATTTTACCGGTTGTCACGTTAGACTGTTTTGTTAAGCTCTCATCGATAAAACGTTCATAATGGCCTAAATCTAAATCCGTCTCTGCACCATCATCCGTAACAAAAACTTCACCATGCTGAATAGGATTCATTGTTCCTGGATCGATATTAATATAAGGGTCAAATTTTTGCATGGTTACTTTGTATCCACGCATTTTCAGCAGACGTCCCAGAGAAGCAGCAGTAATACCTTTTCCTAATCCAGAAACTACGCCACCTGTTACAAAGACATATTTCACAGACATTTTATTTCCTCCTTGGCTTTATCTTACAATTGTTTCTATTATGCTTTTAATTTATTTATAAGATTAATATAACTGTACCATTATAACCTTATGTCTAGAAAAAATCTACCCACAAATATGAAAAAAATGTTGTATCCGTGAGCACTTTTTTTGACAAAGTTATAAAAATTTAGAGAAAGTTAAGATAATAGCATATTGATTTATGGAGAAACTACCTTTATAATGAGGGTATCGTAAAGGAGGTCGAATATGGATAACCGAATGAACAATAATAATGGCCGGAATAATAGACCAGGAAAGAATAATAAAATGGGAATTATCATATGTTTGGTCGCTGCGATTTTTGCATTTATGATGTTTTCCTATATGAGCAGTCAGATTAACAAACTTCGGAACATAGAAATTGGGTATGATGATTTTATTTCCATGCTGGATTCCGGAAAAGTGAAATCCATTGTGTTTAATAATAATAAAATTGTAATTACCCCTAAAGTTCAACCATATAAGTTTGATATAACATATTATACAGGATACATCGGAAGTGATTTGGATTTGGTCAACCGCTGTGAAAAGGCAGGAGTAGATTTTAAGGCTGAAATTCAGGATACGGGTTCGAGTATATTTGATTTCCTGTTAGTATATATATTGCCAATTGCATTAATGTGGGTTGTATTGTGGTTTTTGTATCGAGCGATGTCCAAAGGCGGAGGCGGCGTTATGGGAGTTGGAAAAAGCAATGCCAAAGTCTATGTAGAAAAAGAAACCGGAGTTACCTTTAAAGATGTAGCAGGACAGGAAGAAGCGAAAGAATCTTTGAAAGAATTAGTGGATTTCCTTCATAACCCTGGAAAGTATACACAGATTGGTGCGAAACTTCCAAAAGGTGCTCTTTTAGTAGGACCACCGGGAACAGGTAAGACATTGTTAGCCAAGGCAGTAGCCGGCGAAGCTAATGTACCATTTTTCTCCTTATCCGGTTCTAGTTTTGTAGAAATGTTTGTTGGTGTTGGTGCATCCAGAGTGCGTGATTTATTTAAGCAGGCACAGCAGATGGCTCCATGTATCGTTTTCATCGATGAAATTGATGCCATTGGAAAGAGCCGTGATTCTCAGTATGGCGGGGGAAATGACGAACGTGAACAGACATTAAATCAGCTTCTTGCAGAGATGGATGGTTTTGATACATCAAAAGGTCTTGTAGTTCTTGCAGCTACTAATAGACCGGAGATTCTGGATAAAGCACTTTTAAGACCGGGCCGTTTTGATCGTAGAATTATCGTAGATAAACCGGATTTAAAAGGCCGTGTGGATATTTTAAAAGTACATGCTAAGAATGTAAAAATGGATGAGACCGTTGATTTTGATGCCATTGCATTAGCAACATCAGGTGCGGTTGGTTCAGACCTTGCCAATATGATTAATGAAGCAGCGATTATGGCAGTAAAAGACCGTCGTCCGGCAGTATCTCAGAAGGATCTGTTTGAGGCAGTGGAAGTCGTTGTTGCAGGTAAGGAGAAGAAAGATCGTATTTTAGGTAAGAAAGAAAAACGTATTGTTGCGTGTCATGAAGTTGGGCATGCATTAGTAGCCGCACTTCAGAAACATGCAGAACCAGTTCAGAAGATTACGATTGTTCCAAGAACCATGGGTGCATTAGGATATGTTATGCAGGTTCCGGAAGAAGAAAAATATTTGATGAGCCAGAAAGAAATGATTACGGATATTACGACATTCTGTGGTGGACGTGCAGCAGAAGAACTTTTATTTGAATCTGTGACAAGTGGTGCTTCGAATGATATTGAACAGGCAACCAAGTTAGCACGTGCGATGGTAACTCAGTATGGTATGTCAGATAAATTTGGTTTAGTTGGATTAGAATCTGTGCAGAACCGTTATCTGGACGGCAGATCTGTGTTAAACTGTAGTGAACAGACTGCAGCAGAGATTGATAAAGAAGTCATGAGAATTATACAGCAGTGTTATGAAAATGCAAAACAGATGCTGGAAGAAAATCTTGACGTATTAAATAAAATTGCAGATTATCTTTGTGAAAAAGAAACCATTACGGGTAAACAGTTTATGAAGATATTAAGTGATATCAAAGGTATTTCCTATGATTCTGAAAAGGAAAATAAGGATGATGCCGCCGCTGAGGACAAAATAGAAGAAAATCAGACAAAGAATCTTTTGGGAGACTCAAAGGGAGAGGAAACGGCTTCTTCAAAACCACTTGTACCTCCTGTATTACCGGATAACATGCCGACAGGCGGAACAATTTAAAATACGATAAATAGAACGATAAGACCGTGCAACTTTCTGTACGGTCTTATTTTAAGAGGAGAGATAAAAGATGGCGTATGAAGTATTAGTATTAGACATTGATGGCACTCTGACGAATTCAGAAAAATTAATTTCAGACCGGACAAAACAGGCTGTTTTTGATTTACAGGAGAGAGGGCACAAAGTTGTCTTAGCATCTGGAAGACCGGTTCCAGGAATTCTTCCTGTCGCAAAGGAAATTAAACTGAATGAGTATGGCGGCTATATTCTTGCTTATAATGGTGGAAAAATTGTAGAAGCAAAAACAGGAGAAATAATTTACCAGAAAATGCTTCCACAAAATTATATCCGTCTTCTTTATGAAGCAGCAGAGGAATTTGATACAGGAATTCTGACTTATGATAAGGAAGGCGTTGTATCTGGCAGAAGAATGGATGAGTATATTGAGATAGAAGCACGGATTAACAAACTTCCAGTAAAAGTGGTTGAAAACTTTACAGAATACGTAAACTATCCAGTAAACAAATGTCTGATGACTGGAGAAGGACTTTATCTGGCAGATGTTGAGAAAAAAATGAAAGAGCGTTATGGGAGAGAATTAAGTATTTACCGTTCCGAACCATTTTTCCTGGAGATTATGCCAAAACATATTGATAAGGCACATTCCCTGGAGGTGCTTTTGAATCATCTTGGGCTTTCTAATGAACAGATGATAAGCTGCGGAGATGGATACAATGATTTAACTATGATTGAGTATGCCGGAATGGGTGTTGCCATGGCGAATGCCAACGACGAAGTAAAAAGTGCAGCAGATTATATTACACTGAGTAATGATGAAGATGGAGTTGCACACGTAATAGAAAAATTTATGTAGGAAAAGGAGCAGTGGCAATGTTTGATATACAGGAGGAATTGAAAAAGCTGCCGGGTAAGCCAGGTGTTTATATTATGCATGACAAAAAGGATGAAATTATTTATGTCGGTAAAGCTGTTAATTTAAAAAACCGTGTCAGACAGTATTTTCAGTCCAGTAGAAATGTCACATCAAAAATTGAACAAATGATTTCAAGAATTGATCATTTTGAATACATTGTCACCGATTCTGAATTAGAAGCACTGGTTTTAGAATGCAATCTGATTAAGGAACACAGTCCAAAGTACAATACCATGCTAAAGGATGGGAAAAGCTATCCTTTTATCAAGGCAACCATAGGAGAGCCATATCCAAGGCTGCTTATGGTGCGGAAGATGGATAAAGCAAAGAAAGAAGATTTGAAGAAGGTAAAATATTATGGACCGTTTACCAGTTCCACAGCGGTAAAAGACACACTAGAGCTGATTCGAAAAATTTTCTTTGTAAGAAACTGTAACAGGAGCCTGCCAAAAGAGATTGGAAAGGGACGTCCATGTCTGTATTACGATATTGGACAGTGTAAAGCACCATGCATGGGATATGTAAGCCAGCGAGAATATCAGAAGGACTTTCAGGGAGCCTACGATTTTCTAAATGGAAATTTTGAACCGGTGCTATCTATGCTGGAACAGAAAATGATGGATGCTTCCATGAAAATGGAATTTGAAGAAGCTGCTCAATATCGGGATTTGCTGGGAAGTGTAAAGCACATTGCACAGAAGCAGAAAATTACCAGCTCTGAAATGGAAGACAGAGATATTATTGGAATGTCCCGAACCAGAGATGAAGCAGTTGTACAGGTATTTTTTGTGAGAACAGGAAAAGTGATTGGAAGGGATCATTTTTATTTTCATAATGTAAAAGATGATACATCTGAAGAAATCATTACGGCATTTATCAAGCAGTTTTACGCGGGAACACCGTATATTCCAAGACAGTTGTTTATTCAGATGGAATTAGAAGAAGATGAACTTTTGGAAGAATGGCTGTCAGCCAAAAAAGGGCAGAAAGTTTATATTAAGGTGCCAAAGAAAGGGCAGAAAGAACGTCTTGTTGAACTGGCAGAAAAAAATGCTTCAATTGTATTGCAGAAAGATGCAGATAAGATACGAAGGGAACAGGCAAAGACAACGGGAGCTTTAAATGAAATTGCATCCTGGCTGAATCTTGATGGAATAGAACGAGTGGAATCCTATGATATTTCCAATATCAATGGATTTGAGTCAGTTGGTTCTATGGTTGTATTTGAAAAGGGACGTCCAAAAAGGGCAGACTATCGTAAATTTAAAATTAAATGGGTAAAGGGAAGCAATGATTATGCCAGCATGCAGGAGATTCTTACTAGGAGATTTACTCATGGTTTAAAAGAGCGGGAAGAGTTAAAAAATAAGTTCATGGATGAATCCATGGGGAGTTTTACAAAATTTCCAGATTTACTTATGATGGATGGTGGAAAAGGACAGGTAAATACTGCACTTCAGGTATTAGAAGAACTAAAATTAAATATACCGGTCTGTGGTATGGTAAAGGATGATAATCATAATACAAGGGGACTTTATTTTAATAATGTTGAACTTCCGATTGATACTCATTCAGAAGGATTTCGACTGGTTACTAGAATTCAGGATGAAACCCACCGTTTTGCCATTGAATATCACCGTTCATTAAGGGGAAAAGCACAGATTCATTCGATACTGGATGATATTGAGGGAATTGGAGAAGTTAGAAGAAAGGCACTGTTACGGCGTTTTAAGACAATTGAAGCCATTAAGGATGCGTCAGTTGAAGAGTTAAAAGAAACAGATTCCATGAATGAAGAGGCAGCCAAAAAAGTTTATAAATTTTTCCATTAATGTAAGAAGATGAAATTGTTCGGGTTGCAGGGAAATCACACATATGTTAAAATTTATGCTAAAGCCGGGTTATTATACGGCAATGGTGAAAGGTCGAGAGAAAGGGTGTAAAATATGGCGTATACGGTAGAATTAAATAAGTTAATTAAGAAAATGAGTCTGGAAAACATTACTCCGGAAGTAAGCACGGATGAAATTAAAATTTCCCAGTCTGATGTAAACAGACCAGCACTTCAGCTGGCGGGATTTTTTGATTATTTTGATTCCAAACGAATCCAGATAATTGGACAGGTTGAGTACACATATATGCAGAAAATGGGGAAAGATCATGGTGTTGCAATGATGGAACGGATTATGCAGTGCAAAGTACCATGTATCGTTGTCTGCCGTGATTTGGAGATGTCACCGGAAATCATTCAGTTAGGAACAAGATACGGTATCCCGATTTTACGGTCTTCTAAGACTACTTCTTCCTTTATGGCAGAAGTTATCAGATGGCTGAATGTTGAACTGGCACCTCGGATTTCCATTCATGGGGTATTAGTCGATGTTTACGGCGAAGGTCTTCTGATTATGGGCGAAAGCGGAATTGGTAAAAGTGAAGCCGCTCTGGAATTAATAAAGAGAGGACATCGTCTCGTATCCGATGATGTTGTTGAAATAAAGAAAGTCAGTGATGAAACACTGATCGGAAGTGCACCAGATATTACAAGGCATTTCATTGAGTTAAGAGGTATTGGAATTATTGATGTCAAGACACTGTTTGGTGTTGAAAGTGTTAAGAATATTCAATCTATTGATTTAGTTATTAAATTAGAAGAATGGAACAGGGATCAGGAATATGACCGTCTCGGTTTGGAAGAACAGTATACTGAATTCCTTGGCAATAAAGTCGTATGTCATTCCATTCCAATTCGTCCAGGACGTAACCTGGCTGTTATCTGTGAGTCAGCAGCGGTTAATTATCGTCAGAAGAAAATGGGTTATAACGCAGCAAGGGAACTTTATAACAGGGTAACGAATAACCTGATGAAGAAATAAATAATAAGAATAAGTTTTTGTTTTGACAGAGTAAAAATGAAAGGTGGAGAAACATGGTTAAGTATTGTATGGGTGTTGATGTAGGGGGAACTACAGTAAAAATTGGTTTATTCGAGGGAGAAGGCAGCCTGATTGACAACTGGGAAATCGTAACGAGAAAAGATGAAGGCGGATCTTTGATTCTTGGTGACATTGCACAGTCTCTAAAAGAAAAATGGGAAGAGAAAAGCATTGCAAAAGAGGATATCATAGGAATCGGACTTGGAATTCCAGGACCAATTACTGAAGATGGCACGGTTTTAAAATGTGCAAATCTGGGATGGGGTGTTTTCAATGTTGCAGAAGAAGTAAGTAAATTAACCGGAATTAAAAATGTCAAAGTTGGAAATGATGCTAACGTTGCAGCTCTTGGTGAGATGTGGAAAGGCGGCGGAAAGGGTTATAAAGATATTATTATGATAACTCTTGGAACCGGCGTTGGCGGCGGTGTCATTTTAAATGGAAAGATTCTTACAGGCTCTAAAGGTGCAGCAGGTGAAATTGGCCATATTACCGTAAACTACGAAGAAGAAGACACGTGCGGATGTGGGAAAAAAGGCTGTCTGGAACAATTTGCTTCAGCAACCGGTATTGTAAAAGAAGCTAAGAGATTATTAATTACTTCGGACATGCCTTCTAAGTTAAGAGATTTACAGTATTTATCAGCAAAGGCGATTTTTGACTGTGCAAAAGAAGGAGATCAGCTTGCCAATGATTTAGTAGAAGAACTGGGAAGATATTTAGGTCTTGCATGCTCTCATATTGCAGCTGTTGTGGATCCACAAGCATTTGTTATCGGTGGAGGAGTTTCCAAAGCAGGTGAGATGCTCACAACTTTAATAAAAAAATACTATGAGCAGAATGTAATGTTTGCATTGAAAAACAAAGAATTCAGACTTGCTGAATTAGGAAATGATGCGGGCATTTATGGATGTGCTAAAATGGTATTTGAATAAAAAAAACAGAATCGCATATATATAGGCATATAGATTATAAAGAAGAGGTATAACGTGTATCAGCAGTTAAAAGAAAAATTAAGAACGATAGTAAAAGAAAATCAGATAAAAACGAATGAACCAATGAAACTTCATACTACATTCCGAATTGGCGGACCGGCAGATTATTATATCACACCTGCCAATGAAGCAGAACTTAAGGAGGTTGTGTCACTCTGCCATAGTGAAAAAGTCCCATTCTATATTATTGGAAATGGAAGTAACCTTTTGGTTGGAGATTATGGATTCCATGGGGGAATCATTGAAATAAAAGATACGTTTGCCGAAATCGCATTTTCTGAGACAGAGGATAGAACCGGCATGATTGTAAAAGCAGGAGCAGGAATCCTTCTATCGAAAATGGCAAAGCTTGCAGCTGATAAATCCCTGACTGGATTTGAATTTGCATCTGGAATTCCGGGAACATTAGGTGGAGCTGTTGCAATGAATGCTGGTGCATATGGCGGCGAAATTAAAGATGCAGTTATAAGTGCAAAGGTACTGACCATGGATGGTGAGTTAAAGAACCTGAGCAAAGAAGAACTAGAACTTAGCTACCGCAGCAGTGTTATTATGAAAAAACAATATATTGTAACTGAAGCGGTATTCCAGTTTAACTATGGAGAGAAAGAATCTATTCTGACACAGATGAAAGAATTAAATGGAAGAAGAAGAGAAAAGCAGCCATTGGAATTTCCAAGTGCAGGAAGCACCTTTAAGCGTCCGGAAGGATATTTTGCCGGCAAGCTGATTATGGATGCAGGCCTTCGTGGATTCCGTGTCGGAGATATCATGGTTTCTGAAAAACACTGTGGATTCGTTGTAAATGTAGGAAATGGAACAGCAGCACAGGTGAAGGAGTTAATTGCCCAGGTCACAGAGAAAGTAGAAAATCAATTTGGTGTAATCTTGGAACCAGAAGTACGTTTGATTGGAGAATTTAAACCAAGGCAGGAGGAAATAACATGAGATTTGTCGTAGTTACAGGAATGTCAGGTGCAGGAAAAAGTTCAGTATTAAAAATGCTGGAGGATGCAGGATATTTCTGTGTAGACAATCTGCCAATTCCTTTAATTCCAAGACTGTCTAATTTTATTCTCAGTGAAGAAAAGACAGTAAAAAAGGCAGCACTTGGGGTAGATATCCGTAACGGACAGGCTTTGGAAGAACTGGAAGATGTCTTGAATGAATTGGAAAAAATGAAGTTGAAGCCTGAAATACTGTTTCTGGACTCAGAAACAGATGTGCTGGTAAAACGATATAAGGAAACGAGGCGAAGTCATCCACTTGTATCGGAGGGAAGAGTGGATAAAGGAATTGAAATAGAAAGAAATAAATTGCAATTTCTTAAGAAACGTGCTAATTATATAATAGATACCAGTCATATGCTGATTCGGGATTTAAAGACGGAAATTGATAAGATTTTTGTATTAGATGAAGGCTACAGCAACTTTTTTATCTCAGTAGTTTCATTTGGCTTTAAATACGGAATTCTTGCAGATGCGGATCTTGTATTTGATGTGCGTTTTCTTCCAAATCCGTTTTATATTCCAGAATTGAAGAAAAAGACTGGATTAGATGGGGAAGTTTATGATTATGTTATGAAAGCAGAGGCGTCTACTGTATTTCTGGATAAGCTGGAAGATATGCTGAAGTTTTTGATTCCAAACTATATTACAGAAGGTAAAAATCAGATTGTAGTGGGAATTGGATGTACAGGTGGAAAACATCGTTCGGTTACCATTGCAAGGGCTATCACGGAACGTCTGTCAGAATTAGAGTATGGTATCAATATAGAACATAGAGATATTGAGAAGGATGTTTAATATGTCATTTTCAGGAGATGTAAAAGAAGAACTGTCAAGACAGATGGATTCTTCCAGACATTGCTGTATTGCAGAACTGGCAGCAATTATCAGTTTCTGCGGCGAGGTTTCTGTAAATGGCAAAGGAGGATATTCTCTGAAAGTTCATACGGAAAACTTGACAGTAGCTAGAAAATATTTTATGTTAGTAAAGAATACATTTCATGTAAAGGCGGAAATTGCCGTAAAAAGAAATGTGACCCTAAGAAAAAGTAAGAACTACATTATCTATTTGCGTGCTGAGGATGATGTTATGAAAGTCCTCGAGGCATCAAAGTTAATAGGTGACAACGGTAACATAAATCAAAATTTATTACCAAGCCATTTAGTTTCACAAAATACCTGTTGTAAAAGGGCGTTTATCAGAGGAGCTTTTTTAGCGGCCGGCTCCATCAGTGATCCTTCTAAAACATATCATTTTGAAATAGTAACTGCACAAAAGGAAAAGGCGGAGCATCTCATGAACATGATGCAGTCTTTTGACGTAGATGCAAAGATTATTCTGCGCAAAAAAAATTATGTTGTATATGTAAAGGAAGGTTCTCAGATTGTCGACCTGCTTAACATCATGGAAGCTCATATAGCACTTATGAATCTTGAGAATGTCAGGATTCTAAAGGAAATGCGAAATTCCATTAACCGTAAGGTAAACTGCGAGGCAGCAAATATTAATAAGACAGTCGTTGCTGCGACAAAGCAGATCGAAGATATCCTTTATATTCGGGATACCATTGGGTTAAGCGAATTATCGGAAGGTTTAGAAGAGGTTGCAAGGCTTAGGATTGAACAGCCGGATGCATCTCTAAAGGAACTAGGTACTTTACTTAATCCAACACTGGGTAAATCAGGGGTGAATCATCGATTAAGAAGAATAAGCAAAATTGCAGATAGTTTAAGGGAACAAAAGGAGGAATAAAGTATGGTAACGAAAAAGTTAACAATTAAAATTTCCAGTGGCTTAGAGGCAAGACCTGCAGCATTATTAGTGCAGATTGCGAGCCAGTTTGAAAGTTCTATTTATCTGGAATGCGAAGATAAACAGGTTAATGCGAAAAGCATTATGGGAATGATGAGTTTAGGCCTGGCTGCCGGTGAAGAAGTAACGGTAACTGCAGACGGAGCAGATGAAGAAGCTGCTATGGAAAGAATTGAGCAGTTTTTATTAAAAGGTGAAAAATAAATATCCTGTGTTACAGGATATGAAAAGGAGACTTATGATTGGATTTTACGGAAAATCTGCTTATAAGTCTCTTTTGTTTTGTATTCATTTTACGGATAATTATGCTATATTCCGGACATCAGAGGAAAAATAATAGAATTACAGAAAGAAATCTCTCAGAAAATTTGCCATTTTATTTTATGACTAAATATGATAGAATTTGGAGAGATAAGAACGGAAAGTCCCGCATTGGGGCGTTAAAAGCAGAAGGGAGAGGCATATGAATTTTACACATTTGCATGTCCATACCGAATACAGCCTTTTGGATGGTTCCAGTAAAATCAAGGAACTGGTAGCCCGCACAAAAGAACTTGGAATGGATAGTATCGCTATTACAGATCATGGTGTTATGTATGGTGTCATTGATTTTTACCGGGCAGCAAGGGAAGCAGGAATTAAGCCGATTATTGGCTGCGAAGTTTATGTTGCACCAAATTCCAGATTCGACAGGGAGTCAAATCAGTCAGAAGGAAGATACAATCATCTTGTTCTGCTGGCAGAAAACAATCAGGGATATGCTAATCTGATGAAAATTGTATCCAAAGGATTTATTGAAGGATTTTATTATAAACCAAGAGTAGATTATGAAATACTGGAAGAGTATCATGAGGGGATTATTGCGTTAAGTGCCTGTCTGGCAGGTGCGGTAGCTATGAACTTACGACGTGGTTTCTATGAGGAAGCGAAAAAAGAGGCACTGCGTCTTAATAAGATTTTTGGGCAGAATAACTTTTTCCTCGAACTTCAGGATCATGGAATAAAAGAGCAGCAGCTGGTGAATCAGCAGTTACTCCGTCTAAGTGAAGAAACGAAAATACCATTAGTGGCAACGAACGATGTCCATTATATTTATGATAAGGACTCGGTTCCACATGATATTCTTCTTTGTATTCAGACACAGAAGAAAGTAAGCGATGAAAACCGTATGCGTTATGAGGGTGGACAGTTTTATCTGAAGTCAGCGGAAGAAATGGCACAGGTATTTCCATACGCATTAGAGGCTTTGGAAAATACGCACAAGATTGCGGAACGTTGTTTTGTAGAAATTGAATTTGGAAATTATAAACTGCCAAGATATGATGTACCAGATGGCTACACTGCATGGGAGTATTTGCAGAAACTTTGTTATGAAGGATTGGAAAGACGATATGAGAATCCAGGAGAGGATTTAAAAGAACGTTTAAAATACGAACTGGATACGATTCATACTATGGGTTTTGTAGATTACTTTTTGATTGTTTGGGATTTTATTAAGTATGCAAAAGATAATGATATTATGGTAGGTCCAGGACGTGGTTCTGCTGCCGGAAGCATTGTTGCATACAGTCTTGCAATTACAGATATTGATCCAATTCGTTATAATCTGCTGTTTGAGCGTTTCTTAAATCCAGAGCGTCTGACTATGCCCGATATTGATATCGATTTCTGCTTCGAACGAAGACAGGAAGTTATCGATTATGTGGTAAGAAAATATGGAACAGATCGCGTGGTTCAGATTGTTACCTTTGGTACGATGGCTGCGAAAATGGTTATTCGTGATGTAGGAAGAGCGTTGGATATGTCCTATTCAGCAGTGGATACCGTTGCCAAAATGATTCCAACTGAGTTGGGGATTACGATTACCAAAGCACTGCAGATTAATCCAGAATTAAAAGCATTATATGATTCAGATGAAGAAGTGAAACACTTGATTGACACTTCCATTCGTCTGGAAGGGCTGCCAAGACATACGTCCATGCATGCAGCAGGTGTTGTAATCAGTAAGGATGAAGTGGATAAATACGTACCCCTTTCCAGAGCATCGGATGGAACGATTACGACGCAGTTTACTATGACAACACTGGAAGAACTAGGTCTGCTTAAAATGGATTTCCTTGGACTTCGTACCCTGACGGTTATTCAAAATGCTGTAAGGCTTGTAAATAACCGTATGAATAAGCTGGATAAAAACAGCCGGGAATACAAGGTAATGCAGGCCAGACACGGCGAAAAGCTCATTATTAACCATATTGATTTTGATGACAAGCAGGTATTGGAAAGCATTGGTTCTGGTAAGACAGAAGGTGTATTCCAATTAGAAAGTGCCGGAATGAAAAATTTCATGAAGGAACTGAAACCGGAAAATATGGAAGATATCATTGCCGGTATTTCTCTTTATCGTCCGGGCCCAATGGATTTTATTCCAAAATATATTAAGGGAAAGAATGATCGGAATAACATAACTTACGAATGTCCGGAGTTAGAGCATATTCTGGCACCAACTTATGGCTGTATCGTTTATCAGGAACAGGTTATGCAGATTGTACGAGATCTTGCCGGCTACAGTTATGGACGAAGTGATTTAGTTCGTCGTGCCATGTCAAAGAAAAAGGCAAAAGTTATGGAAGAAGAACGCCAGAACTTTGTTTACGGAAATAAAGAAGAAGGCATTGTGGGCTGTATTGGAAATGGAATCAGTGAGGCGGTTGCCAATCAGATTTATGATGAAATGATTGATTTTGCCAAGTATGCATTCAACAAATCTCATGCAGCAGCTTATGCGGTTGTTTCTTATGAAACCGCATATTTAAAATATTATTATCCAGTGGAATACATGGCAGCCTTAATGACCTCAGTCATTGATAATACAGATAAGGTTTCAGAATATATTATGACATGCCGCCAGATGGAAATTGCTATTCTTCCACCAGATATTAATGAAGGAGAGTCTAATTTCTCTGTATCAGGCAATGCAATCCGTTATGGGCTGTCTGCTATTAAAGGACTTGGAAAGCCGGTTATTCAGGCGATCGTAGAAGAACGGGAGAAGAATGGAAAATTTCTTTCCTTAAATGATGTTGTCATGCGCCTTTCTGGAAAAGAAGTAAATAAAAGAACAATGGAAAGTTTTATTAAATCTGGTGCATTGGACAGCCTGCCTGGTACAAGAAAGCAGAAAATGCAGGTTTATGTACAGGTAATTGATTCTGTAAACCAGGAGAAGAAAAACAACTTATCTGGGCAGATATCCCTATTTGACCTGGTGGAAAATAAAGATGAGTTCAAGCAGGAAATAGAATTTCCGAATGTAGGAGAGTATCAGAAGGAACAGCTTCTTGCATTTGAAAAAGAAGTGCTTGGTATTTATGTCAGCGGTCATCCTCTGGAAGAATACATCAAAGAATGGGAAGCCCAGGTTACAAGAAAAGCAAGCGACTTTTTATTAGATGAATCAGGGAATGTAAAGGTCATGGATAATGAACACGCGGTTATCGGCGGTATGATTACTATAAAAACCATAAAGACAACCAAGACAAACAGTCTGATGGCATTTTTAACATTGGAAGATTTGTATGGAACAGTAGAAGTCATTGTGTTTCCAAGGGATTTTGAAAAGTACCGTTCTTGTTTAGAAGAAGACAGTAAGATATTTGTATCTGGAAAAGTAACGGTAGAGGAAGAAAAAGCGGCAAAAATCATTGCCCAGAGGATTGTTCCATTCGACCAGGTATCAAGTGATGTATGGGTTCAGTTTAATAACAAAGAGGAATTTACAAAGATGGAATTGGATTTGTATGAAATTCTGGAGGAATATCCTGGAGAAAGCAGCGTAAAGATTTTCTGCCGTGCAGAAAGGCAGCAAAAGATTTTAAAATATAAAGTTAATACGGATAATTCTTTGATAAAACGCTTAAATGAAAAGTTTAAAAGTGAAAATGTTAAGGTTGTCCAAAAGAGTATTGAAAAACATTGGCAAAAGAGTTAAAATAATCCTGATTGAATATTGTTTTGTAATACTAGGGGAACAAATGATTTTACAGAATAATTCCGTGGAGGTAAGATAGAATGGCAAAAGAAGTAAATACAATTGGCGTATTAACAAGTGGTGGGGATGCACCTGGAATGAATGCTGCTATCCGAGCTGTCGTTAGAACAGCCCTGGCAAATGGAAAAAAGGTAAAGGGGATCCGCAGAGGTTACAGCGGTCTTTTGGAAGAAGATATCATTGATATGGACGCAGTCAGTGTTTCTGATATCATCGGACGAGGCGGTACAATTCTTTACACAGCAAGATGTGCAGAGATGAGAACCGAAGAAGGACAGCGTAAAGCTGCTGATATCTGTAAAAAGCATGGTATCGATGGTCTTGTAGTAATCGGTGGAGATGGTTCTTTTCAGGGTGCAAGAAAGCTTGCAGCACTTGGAATTAACACAGTAGGTCTTCCAGGTACGATTGATCTTGATATCGCCTGCACTGAATACACAATTGGTTTTGATACTGCTGTAAACACAGCTATGGAAGCTATCGATAAGATTAGAGATACTTCTACTTCTCATGAGAGATGTAGTGTTATCGAAGTAATGGGTAGAAATGCCGGATACATCGCTTTATGGTGTGGTATTGCCAATGGTGCAGAAAGGATTTTGACAACAGAACGATATGACCACAATGAGGACAAGATTATCAGCAATATCATTGAAAAGCGAAAAACAGGCAAGAAACATTATATTATCGTAAATGCAGAAGGTATCGGCCATTCTGAAGAGTTAGCGAAGAAGATTGAAGCTGAAACAGGTATGGAGACGAGAGCTACGATTATCGGGCATATTCAGCGTGGTGGAAGCCCTACATGTAAGGATAGAGTTTATGCATCTACTATGGGTGCAAAAGCAGTTGACTTATTATGTGAAGGAAAGTCCAACCGTGTAGTAGGATATCGTCATGGAAACTTTGTAGATTATGATATCGAAGAAGCATTAAGTATGACAAAGGATATTGATGAATATATGTATGAAATGTCTGCAAAATTATCCAGATAATCGGTTTCACTTTTCATAATTATGATAAATGAAATAAACGGTTTTTAAGAACTGTAAAGAGAGCGTATCGCAGAATTAGTTGTCAGTTAACTTAAGCGTACGCTCTTTGTTTATGCCCGAAATGAATATTCAAACCCAAAAGAGAATAAAAGAAAGAAAGGAAGAAAAGAATGAAACAAAATAATAGAATGAAACGTTTTTTTTCCTATTATAAGCCATATAAAAAATTGTTTTTTCTGGATATGCTCTGCGCATTTATTGTAGCCGCAGTTACATTGGTTTACCCACTGCTCATTCGTTACATTACAAATGATGTATTAGTGAATTACGAAATGAATGCGGCAATGAAAATCATTATCCGCATTAGTATTGTGATGTTCGGACTGGCCATTATCCAGATGCTCTGTAACTATTTTATTTCCTATCAGGGACATATGATGGGAGCTTATATGGAGTATGATATGAGAAATGAAATCTTTTCTCATTATCAGAAACTGTCTTTTAATTTTTATGACAATCAGAAAACTGGACAGCTGATGTCCAGGGTAACCAATGATTTGTTTGATATTACAGAATTGTGTCATCATGGACCAGAGGATGTTGTTATCTCTGTCATTAAGTTTGTGGGAGCCTTTTTTATCTTGTTCCGGGTAAACTGGCAGCTGACATTGATTATTTTTGCATTTATTCCAGTTATGGTACTGTTTGCATTGAAAATCAGAAAGAAGATGCATGAAGCATTTCGAAAGAACCGGGAGAAAATAGCGGATATCAATGCCCAGATTGAAGATAATTTATCTGGAATCCGTGTGGTGAAATCCTTTGCTAATGAAGAGTTGGAAGTGAAACATTTTAAGCAGGGAAATGATCGGTTTGTGGATACAAAAAGGAACAGTTATATTCATATGGCAACCTTTCATTCTGGTCTTAATTTCTTTATTTTTCTGCTTCAGCTTGCAGCAGTGGCAGGCGGTGGATTTTTTATTGTAAAGAGGATTATTGATATCAGCGATCTTTTGACATTTGTGCTTTATATTAATAACCTGATTGAGCCGATTAATAAGCTGATAAACTTTACGGAGCAGTTTCAGCAGGGAATTACAGGATTTAACCGCTTCATGGATATCATGGAAATTGAACCGGATATTGTGGATAAGCCAGGTGCGGTCGAACTTGTAAATCCAAAGGGGGAGATTACCTTTGAAAACGTAGCATTTCAGTACAAAGATACCACAAGCGAAGTATTCCACAATATTAACTTGAAAGTTCATGCAGGGGACTATATTGCACTTGTAGGAGCATCTGGTGTTGGAAAGACAACCATGTGCAGTCTGATTCCTAGATTTTATGAAATTTCCGATGGAGCGATTAAGATAGATGGACGAAATATCCAGGATATTACGCTTAATTCCCTTCGAAGTAATATTGGTGTGGTACAGCAGGATGTTTATCTGTTCGCGGGAACAGTTCTGGATAATATTCGCTATGGAAATCTTCATGCTACGAAGGAAGAAGTAATTGAAGCAGCAAAAAATGCTAATGCCCATGAGTTTATCATGCAGCTTCCAGATGGTTATGAGACAGATATTGGACAGCGTGGAGTTAAGCTTTCTGGAGGTCAGAAACAGAGATTGAGTATTGCCAGAGTATTTTTAAAGAATCCGGCAATTTTGATTTTTGATGAAGCAACTTCCGCACTGGATAATGAAAGTGAAAAGATTGTGCAGGAATCATTGGAAAAGCTGGCTAAGAATCGTACCACCTTTGTAATTGCCCATCGCTTAACTACCATTCGCAATGCAAAGCACATTCTTGTGCTGACAGAGGATGGCATCAAAGAACAAGGAACCCATGAGGAACTTATGAGTAAGGATGGATTGTATAAACATTTATATGCCATGGCTTCCAGATAATCAGGTATGGATTTGCCAAAATAGTTAATACTTTAGTTAACAAAGGTATATTCAGAGAAGGGGGAACTGATTGTGAAAAAAAAATGGAAGCGAGAAAGTTTAGAGACGGTATACGCATTTTGCAGTATACGAAGCTATTCTTTTTTGGTCAAAGAGAGTGGAACTAAAAAAGTGAAAAGTGTTTATTTGATTCAGGGTGTAGGAATGAGTGGGAGACATGAAACACTTGATATTCGCCTAAGGAAAGATGATTCTACGGAATACTGGTGTGAGGTGTTATCTTCTTTAAAGCAAAGAGGTGCAAAGCGAATTATATTATTTTATGCAGATGGGATTCCAAATCTGAAAGAGGCAGCAGAACGAGTCTATTCCGGTAAAATACAGAGAATTCTGACAAGAAAGGCTTATGATGAAGTAGAGATAAAAGAAAAATATGAATAAAAAAAGAGTCATTGGAGAAAAAATCCAATGACTCTTTTTATAGATAATAATAAATTTTTATTCATGACTATCCAAGTCAATTACTGTAACATCTGATTCGTCTTTTGATTCGTCTGCATTACCCGTCATATTTTCTTTTGCGGAATGAAAGGCGTTGGAAACGTCTTCTTTCACTGTTTCTGCAGTATCTGTTACTGCATCTTTTACATCTTTTGCAGCATTGCTGACAGAATCTTTTATATTAGATGCCATATCTTTCATATCATCTTTTAAATTCTCAGCAGTCTGTTTCATATCTTCAGCAGTATCTTTCACGGCTTGTTTTGCAGAATCCATATTCAAAGTTACATATTCACGGGAAGAAGAACCTGGTTTTGAATGAGAATCGATATCGTCTTCATCATAGAGATCTTCTTCAAAATCCTCAAAATCTTCGAAGTCCTCAAAATCATCTGATGCATCTTTAGGTTCATTGTATAGCTTTTTAAAAACATAGTAAGCCCCGCCAGCAACAGCGGCTAGAGAGCAGGTTGTTGCTAAAAACTTGCCAAATTTCTTCATAGGTTATACTTCCTTTCTAATAAAAATTATACCCTTGTTTTCTTGTTATAATTCGGCAGGGTTCAAATACTGTAAAATTTGAATCCTGCGGTTGGTATAAAAATTTCTGGATATAATAATGGTTAATAGAGACTTCAAATAGTTATCCATTAACTATTATAAACTACAACAGGAGTACCCTTTTCAATATGATGGAAAACCTTCTCTGCTGCAGAAAAAGGAAGATTAACACATCCATGGGAACCATTATTTTTGTAAATGCTTCCACCAAAAGAGTTTCTCCAGGCAGCATCATGCAGGCCGACGTTGTAGTAAAAAGGCATCCAATAGGTTACGCTGGAACTGTAATTTTCACCTACCAGAGTAGCATCTTTTTCTTTGTAAGTAATCTGAAAAATACCAGATGGAGTATCATGTCCCTGACTTGAATTACCGGTTACACAGTCTGTGTCTACAACCAGCTTTCCGTTTTCATAGACCCATACATGCTGTTTTGACAAGTCAATTTCTATATAGCTGTCTCCAATATCATTTTTTGCACGCGAACGGGCACTCTGTGAGTAAATTGGCTCAATCGTAGCATCTTTGCCTTCTTTTATAGTAGAAACCAGATGTTCCACTTCATCGGCACGGTTGATAAGCCATCCATAGTCACCACCGCTGATTTCTATAACTTTGCCATCATGATCAACAAAATCTCTGGTTTTACCATACGTATTATAAATTTTAGCAATGGAATCAATGTAAGAACGCACTTTTTCCAGATTAAAGTTTACCTCAAGCTTATCGTCGGGTTCCATCCAGTCACGGATATAGGAAGAATCGACTACCTCTGTTGTATATTCAAAATTATATGTGATTTTTACTTTTGCATATTTATTTAATGTATTAACAAGTTCTTTCAGTTTATTAGAATCTGAAGTAACAGAAGGTTCGGTATAGCAGCCTGCTTTACTGATGCTTAGCTTTTTGTCACCATTCTGAATAGCCGATTTAACAGCCTTTGTGAGCTTGTTTCTCTTCACTTTGGAACCCAAGGTTTCTGGTACAATTTTATAACTGTTTCCTCTGTATTCTGTATGTGCATCGGTGGGAGCAACATTATTTTCTGACTGAAAGAATTTTAAAGACTGAATCTTTGCATCCAGTTTGTCTTCGTCGTATGTTGTGGTTACCTGCATATCGTTTGAATTTTTGCTGAACATACTAAAAATCCACTTAAAAGGATTTTGTGCATCTTTCAATTTCTGAATAGAACCATCAGAAACATATGCATAGTCAATGTCGTCTGCACTAATAATATCAGTAAGGTTATCGCGTCCTTTGATTTGAAGCACATAATCCGCTGTATCTTTCGAAATACTGTCTTCCACTTCGGACACCGTTTTATTACTATAATTGATACCATTAATGTATGAACCAAAATAAAAGCGGGATTTAAAATGTAGAGTAAATCCCAAATAAACGGCGATTATGACTAAGAGAGTAACAGCAAAAGTGATTAAAAATAGTTTTTTGCGTTTCGTATTCATCTTTTTCCTTCTCTTTTCCTTTATTTATCTGCCAACATCAAGGTAATGTTAACGTCATTCTAAACTAGTATAACATGTTTGCCATAGAACTTCCAATAAAAATATAAAATAACCATCTATATTATTATATATATAGACAGTCTGGAAAAATAGAACTAAAAAAATAAATTGACATTAAATAGTAAATGTGCTAATATATAGATATAGTTAAATTGCGAGAAAATCAAAGAGCAAAAGTAGTACTACAGATGGTACATTGCAGAGAGTCGGGTATGGTGGAAACCGGTATGAGGATTCTGATAGGAATGGATTTGTGAGATGTCAGGTGAAGCTTATAGACTAAGTGTGTAGCTGGAACCGTTTCCCTACGTTATAAGGGTAAGATATCGAAGAGACTGTTGGAAAACAGGGTTTTCTGTATCGGAATGAGTTAATATAAAATGGTGGCGGGTATTTTCTATTTAGAAAGTACTTATTTTTTTGCTTAAAATAACGGCATTTTATATTATGAATATGGGTGGCACCACGAATTTTCGTCCCTGGTAGTTTCAAAACTATCAGGGATTTTTTTTACTCTGATTTAGGAAAGGATGAGGAACGTGAGAAAGTTAAGGGCGTATCGAAAGACAGTTAGTATTGTAAAAGAAACAACAATTGGTTTATATGAAAGTCTTGCTGGAAAGAACACCGGATTCCTGTTGGAGAGCTATGATAAAAACAATGGACGGTATTCGATTTTTGGAACTAAGCCAGAAGAGATTATTTCCTCTAAGGGACAGAGTCTTGTGATTGAGAGAAAAGATGGAACCAAGGAAGTTCGGGAAGGAAATCCATATATCAAGCTAAGAGAATATTTTCAAGAATTTAATGTAACAAAGGAAGATGGAGAACTTGCTTTTTCTGGTGGATTTCTGGGAAGTCTTGGATATGACTTTATTCGTTATACGGAGGATATTCCAGATGAGAATGAAGATGAAATCGGGATTGAGACAATTCAACTGATGTTTGCAAAAGAATTCATTGTAATTGACCATATGGCAGAGACTATGTCAGGTGTGGTACTAGAGGAAGAGACGGAGGAAGGAAAACAGCGTGCAGTGAAGAGAGCAGGAGAACTCCTTGAGACTGCCTTATCTGGATACGATGAAGCACTAACAGAATATGATGAAGAATTAAGCCGTGATGGACGGATAGTAAAGAAATCAGATACATTGCAAGAGTATAGCGAAAAGGTAGATAAAATTAAGGATTACATAAAAGAAGGACACATTTTTCAGACGGTATTATCCCAGCGTTGGACAGTGAAAACAAAACAGGATGGCTTTACTTTATACAAAGGACTTAGAAAAGTAAATCCTTCCCCTTATTTATATTATTTTAAATTCCCGGAGTTTGAGATTATTGGAAGTTCACCAGAGATGCTGGTAAAGAAGGTCGAAAATAAAATTTATACCTGTCCGATTGCCGGAACCAGAAAACGTGGCAGGGATGCTGAAGAGGATAAACGGCTGAAAGAAGACTTACTGGCTGATCCAAAGGAACGGGCAGAGCATGTTATGCTGGTGGATTTAGCAAGAAATGACATGGGGCGTGTTTCTGAATTTGGAACAGTGAAAGTTTCACAATTTATGGGGGTTCAGAACTACTCTCACGTCATGCATATTGTTTCCTTAGTAGAAGGAAAGATGAAGGGGCATTTAGAACCACTTGATTTGGCAGCGTCCTTTCTTCCAGCTGGAACTTTAAGCGGAGCACCGAAAATCCGTGCTATGGAAATTATTGATGAACTGGAATCTGTGCGGAGAGGACTTTATGGTGGAGCTACTGGATACATAGAATTTAATGGAAATATGGATTTATGTATTACAATTCGTACTATGGTGAAAAAGGGTGAAAATGTTTATCTTCAGGCAGGAGCTGGAATTGTATTAGATTCTATTCCAAAGAGCGAATACGAAGAATGTTGTAACAAGGTAATGGCATTGGCAAAGACATTGGTTCGGGAAGAACATCTGTAGAAGGGGGAGGAAAAACATGATATTATTAATTGATAATTACGATTCATTCACTTATAATTTATATCAGTATATTGGCATTTTCAATCCGGACATAAAGGTCGTCCGCAATGATAAAATAACCATCGAGGAAATTAAACAACTGGCACCAGAGCGGATTGTACTGTCACCAGGGCCTAAAAGTCCAAAAGAAGCGGGCATCTGTATGGACGTAGTAAAAGAATTTTATGATAAAGTTCCGATTCTCGGAATCTGTCTGGGGCATCAGTGCATTGGCGCTGCATTTGGAGCCGTGGTTACGTATGCAAAAAATATTCTTCATGGAAAACAGTCTCTCATCCAGCATGATGCAGATGGAATTTTTACTGGAATTGATTCTCCAATAAAAATTGCAAGATATCATTCTCTGGCAATTGAGCCGGAAACTATGCCGAACTGTTTAAAAATCCTTGCTAAGACGGAAGATGGAGAGATTATGGCAGTCCGCCATACCAATTATCCGGTCGTTGGACTTCAGTTCCATCCAGAATCCATTTTTACCGATCATGGAAAGAAACTAATTGAAAATTTTGTAAATGATAAAATCTGAGGAGTTTGTTATGATTCTTGATGAAATAGTAAATGATAAGAAAAAGCGTTTGGTAGAGCATAAGCAGAAAATTAGTGAAAAAGAGATGATTCAAATGGCAGAGGGGTCAAAGCGGGTTAGTATCTCTTTTTATAAGGCTCTTGCAAAAGAAGGACTTTCTATTATTGGAGAATTTAAAAAAGCATCCCCTAGCATGGGGAATATTGAAAGTAAAATCAATTTAACAGATCGGATTAGTCAGTATGAAAAATCAGTAGATGCCATTTCCTGTCTTACAGAGGAAGATCATTTTCATGGAAATATCGGATATCTGACAGAAATTAGAGGAATGACTGGGATCCCAGTGTTACGAAAAGATTTTATTATTGACCCATACCAGATTTATGAGGCAAAGGTGGCAGGAGCGGATGCAATTTTACTGATTGCAGCTATTTTAAATGATGAGCAGTTAAAAGGCTATTATGAGCTGGCTCATCAGTATGGACTGGATGTGCTGATGGAAGTTCATGATGAAGAAGAGATGGATCGTGCAATTATGGCAGGTGCCGATATTATTGGTGTCAATAACCGGAATTTAAAGGATTTTACAATTTCGCTGGACACAACAAGACGATTAAGCAGTTATCTGGATCAGAAGATTTCAGGAAAACGGCCGGTATTTGTTTCAGAAAGTGGTGTTATGAAAGAGGAAGACATTTCTTTTTTGAAGCAGTGTAACGTAGATGCACTCTTGATTGGAAGAGCATTTATGGAACATGAAAATCCAGAAGTGCTGGCAAATCATTGGAAATCGATTTATTTAATGTGCTAGAAAGCATATACAATGAAATACGATAACATGAAGGAGCTGATTAACCATGGAGGCAGCAGTGCCGAAAATAAAAATCTGTGGACTGACATCTGTAGAAGATGCCAGAATACTAAATCAATATCCAGTGGATTTTGCAGGAATGGTTGTGTTTTTTAAAAAAAGCCGCCGGAATGTATCTTTGGAAAAGGCCAAGGAGATTATGAATGAACTGAATACATCTATAAAGAAAGTTGCTGTAATGGTTAGTCCCACCAAAGCTCAGATTCTGGATGTACAGAAACTGGAATTTGATTATCTTCAGATACATGGAGAACTAGCAGATGAAGTACTGAAAGCTGCCAGTCTTCCTATTATCCGGGCAGTTAATGTGGAAAGTGAGGAAAAGCTTAAAGGTATTTCTGAACTGTTTCAGAACGAGAAAGTAAAGTATGTTGCTTTCGATGGTAGAAAGCCTGGAAATGGAGAAACATTTGACTGGGACTTGATTCAGAAATATGTGGATAACCCGGAAAAAATTATGCTTGCCGGTGGACTAAATAGGAATAATGTGGTAAAAGCGATTAGACAGGTACATCCTGCAATTGTGGATGTCAGCACTGGAGTAGAAAATTCCACGGGATTTGGGAAAAATGATAAAAAAGTAAAGCAGTTTGTTGAAACTATTATACATAAATAGAGGAAAGGCAGGTTTCATATATGGGAAAATATTATGGAGAATTTGGTGGACAGTATGTGTCTGAATCACTGATGAATACACTGGATGAGTTAGAGAAAGCATTTGAAGAGGCAGTCAACGATCCAAAATTCTGGGAGGAATTTCATTATTATATGAAAGAGTATGTTGGAAGAGAAACCCCTCTTTATTATGCAGAAAGACTTTCCAAGAAATATGGGCCAAAGATTTATTTAAAGAGAGAAGATTTAAACCATACAGGCGCGCACAAAATCAATAATGTAATTGGCCAGATTCTTCTTGCCAAGAGAATGGGAAAGAAGAAAGTTATTGCAGAGACTGGTGCAGGACAGCATGGTGTGGCAACAGCAACAGGTGCAGCCTTATTTGACATGGAATGCAAGGTTTTCATGGGGGAAGAAGATATTAAACGTCAGGAACTTAACGTTATGCGAATGAAAATGTTAGGCTCAGAAGTACATAGTGTTACATCCGGAAGCAAAACATTAAAAGATGCCACAAATGAGGCAATCCGCACCTGGGCAAGAGATGTAGAGGATACTTTCTATGTTATCGGTTCAGCAGTTGGGCCACATCCATACCCTAAAATTGTGAAAACATTTCAGAGCATTATCAGCAAAGAAGCTAAAAAGCAGATTTTAGAGAAGGAAGGCAGACTTCCTGATGCGGTTATGGCTTGTCTTGGCGGCGGTTCTAATGCAATTGGAATGTTTGCAGAATTTATTGATGAAAAGAATGTAAAATTAATTGGTATTGAAGCTGGTGGTCTTGGAATTGAAAGTGGAAAACATGCCTGTTCTATGGCACTTGGTGCTCCTGGTGTTCTTCATGGAATGCGTTCTTATCTGTTACAGGATGACGATGGAAATGTACAGTTAGCACATTCTATTTCTGCTGGATTAGATTATCCGGGTGTTGGACCGGAACATGCATATTTGAAAGAATCAGGCAGAGCACAGTATGTTTCTGTTACGGATGATGAAGCGATGAATGCGTTATTGGAGCTTTGTAAACTGGAGGGAATTATTCCAGCAATTGAAAGTTCCCATGCTCTTGCATATGCATTTAAATATGCCAAAACGTGTCCAAAAGATGAAATTATCATTGTAAATCTTTCTGGTCGTGGAGATAAGGACTGTCATACGATTGCAGAGTGGATGACAGGCAACAGAGAGGCGTTAAATAAATAGGAGGTATCCGTTATGAAAAACAGAATTGAAGAAAAATTAGAAAACTTACAGAAAGCCGGTAAAAAGGCGTTTATTACATATATGACAGCAGGTCTTCCAGATATGGATGCGACCAAAAAACTGCTGAAGGCGCAGGAGGAAGCTGGAACAGATATTGTGGAACTGGGAATTCCGTTTTCCGATCCAGTTGCAGACGGCCCTGTGATTCAGAATGCATCTTATCAGGCAATTCTTCGTGGCTCCAGCCTGAGAAAAGCATTTACAGCAGTCAAGGAAGCAAGAACCGACTGCCAGATTCCAATTGTTTTTATGATGTATTACAATACCATTCTTCATTATGGTGTGAAAGAATTTGTGGAAAAGTGCGCAGAAACCGGCGTTGATGGTTTAATTATTCCAGATCTTCCATTTGAAGAGCAAGATGAATTAAAACAGTATCTGGATAAGGAAAATGCGCCGATCCTGATTCAGCTTGTATCGCCAGTTTCTAAACAGAGAGTTCCAATGATTTTAGAAAATGCAAGAGGATTTGTTTACTGTGTATCTTCTATGGGCGTAACTGGGCAACAAGGGGGGTTCTATGATACGGTTTCCGATTATCTAAAAGAAGTGAAAGCCCAGTCTAAGATTCCGGTTATGATGGGATTTGGAATCAAAGAAGCCTCTGATGTGGAATTTGTGAAAGATACCATTGATGGATGTATCGTCGGAACACATTTTGTACAGTTATTGATGGATTCTGATTATAATCTGGATGCTGCAAAGGAGTATATTTCTACATTTAAGAAAGAATTGAATGGGGAAGCAGTGGTGAAGGCAGCGGAATTGCAATGATAAGCACAGCGAAACTGGAAAACCGCCAAATTGCATTTTACAATTTGGCGGTTTTGTGTATTTATGAATTCTATTTACACAAGTGGAATATCTTCTTCATAATCCACATTATCAAAGTGGAATCCAAACATTTTATAAAAATCATCCCAGTAGCCTTCTGTATCCGCTAATTCGGAAAAATTTTCACTTGAAATAATAGCCCAGTTTTTCTGAACTTCATCCTGAACATCATCTCTCATTTCTAAATCATCGACGTGAATCAGTCCGTCTTTTTCTGTCTGGACACCTGCTGGATTATAAACTCTGTCTTTATAGAGCCGTGCCATCTGCTCGATACATCCTTCATGAACACCTTTTTCTTTCATGACCTTATAAAGAAGGGAAATGTAAAGTGGTACAATAGGAATTGCAGAACTTGCCTGAGTAACCAGTCCCTTGTTAACAGAAACATAAGCTTTGACTCCTGTTTTAGAGAACTCAGCTGTAATTTCTTTGGCTGTTTCGGCTAAATGTTTCTTGGCCTGACCTATGGTTCCATCGTGATAAATTGGATAAGTAAGTTTTGGGCCTATGTAGGAATAAGCAATGGTTTTGGCATTATCCGCAAGAACACCAGCTTCATCCAAAACAGTAATCCACTCTTTCCAGTCTTCTCCGCCCATAACTTTTATAGTTGCGAAAATTTCTTCTTCTGTTCCAGGTTCAATACAGGCATCCGTAATGGTATTATGCTGTAAATCCCAATTCTTGTTTTTGAATTCTTTACCAACTGTTTTTAATACAGATTGATAAGTAGTTCCGCTTTTATCGGTTCTTCTTGGAGCTGCAATGCTGTAGACAAGAAGGTCAATTTTTCCTAAATCTTTTTTTATTAAATCAATGACCTGCTGTTTGATTTGCTGGGAGAAAGCATCGCCATTAATTGATTTGGAATACAGGCCGGAGGCAGCAGCTTCCTCATCGAAAGCCAATGTATTATAATATCCGGCAGTAGCAGTTCTTCGTTCTGTAGGAAGTTTTTCAAACATAATTCCAATTGTGTTTGCACCGGCTCCAAAAGCCGTGCTGATTCTGGAAGCAAGTCCATATCCAGTAGAACAGCCAATAACAAGTACATTTTTGGGACCATTTGGTATTTTAGCATTTTCTCTTACGTAAGCAATCTGTCTTTTGACATTTTCAGCACATCCTTTTGGATGGGCGGTTGTACAGATAAAACTTTTTACTTTTGGCTTTATAATCATTTTTCTCAACCTCACTATTATTTTGATAATCAAAATATATTTTATCATAATTGGAATATTTGTACAATATAAATATAGGCGATATGATATATAAAAATAAAAAAGATATTTACATTTTGCAGATGTTCTTCTATGATTATAAAGTGGCTGAATTAAAATTATTTGAGAGGTGCGGTAATGAATATAGGCTTATTTACAGAAACCTATTATCCTGAGATAAACGGTGTTGCATCATCAGTTTATGCATTAAAGGAAGAATTGGAAAGGATGGGACATAATGTATATGTATTTACAACCACGTCCCCAGGGGCACCGGAACATGAGAAAAATGTGTACCGCGTTCATAGTCTTCCATGTGTATTGATAACAGACAGACGTGTTGGATTGTTTTATCAGAGGAAAATAGCTTCTAAGATTAAGAGACTAAAACTGGATATCATTCATACAAATACAGAATTTTCGCTTGGAATTTTTGGGCGTATTATGGCAAGGGAATTAAAAATCCCCGTGGTTCATACATACCATACCATTTATGAAGATTATACTCATTATGTGACAAAGGGTATTGTATTTGACAACCGTGTAAAAAGAATGGCAAGAGTATTTTCCAAAGTGAGCTGTAATAGAGTATCGGAGGTAATTGTTCCAACAGACAAAGTGAAACGGCTTTTACAGGACTATCATGTTGATAAGGAAATTCGAGTAATTCCAACGGGAATTGATTTAGAAAAATTCAATGTGATAGACAAGCATTCGAAACAAATCCGGAAAATCCGTGAAAACTTCGGAATTTCGGAAAAAGATAAGGTTATTTTGTTTGTAGGAAGAATTTCCTATGAGAAAAATATTGATGAAATATTTGATTATCTGCCGGAATTTCTGAAACGTCATACGGACAGTAGGTTTGTTTTAGTAGGAGATGGTCCGGAGTTTAAGTATTTTGAAAAGAGGGCAAAGGAATCCGGATGTGAGGATTCGATTATCCTGATGGGAGAAAGGCCATATGACGAAATCCAGAAGTATTACCTGGCAGGAGACGTGTTTGTCAGTGCTTCCAGCAGTGAGACTCAAGGACTGACATTTATTGAAGCTATGGCAGCAGGACTTCCGGTTGTTGCAAAACAGGATGAATGTCTGGATGGAATTCTGGAGCCGGGAAAGAATGGATTTTTCTTTCGGAATAAAGAAGAATTTCATGAGGCACTGGAGCAGATTTTATATCGTAAGAATGGAGTTAATTTTGAGGAGAATGCAAGAATAACCGCTTATGATCATTCGACCAGAAAGTTTGCCAAGAGTGTGTTAAGCGTGTATGAGGATGTGTTGGGGTATAATGAGGAAATGGAATCACTGCAGCAGAAAGGATAAAAAGTTGTTAGGGATTATAGAATATGTATGCTTTGTTTTAGGGGCAGGAGCACTTATTTACTATGTGTGGATGTTAGGTTTTATTGGTTTCCGGGTGGATTTTTCGCTTATTTGGCCATGTTTTTTTGTTGGAACTTATGCATTAGCATTTATATTACATCATGTGAGAATAACAGGGAATCTGACTTGGAATCGGATTGCAATGGCTGTTCTTGGAGTCGGTATAGCAGGAATGCTTGTTTTGGCAGTGCTGGAGATACAAATTATCCGGACTGGTTTTACAACGCCAGAGGATAACGCAGATTATGTGATAGTACTTGGTGCTCATGTTCGTGGAACAAAGATTACCAAGGCACTGCAATGCAGACTGGATAAAGCAGTAGAATATCTGGAACGAAATCCAGATACGCAGGTCATTGTTTCCGGTGGGCAGGGTCATGGAGAAGATATTACAGAAGCAGAAGCAATGAGCCGGTATCTAAAGCAGAATGGAATTACAGCAGAGCGTATTATTGAAGAAAAGAAATCAACAGATACCAATGAAAATATTGCATACAGTAAACGATTTATTCCAGATGATAGTTATGTTGTTATCGTAACGAACCGGTTTCATTTGTTTCGAAGCCTGAAAATTACAAAAAAGCAGCTTAATTCCTGTAAAATACAGGGAAGTGGAGCTAGAACAGGGAATGGATTATTCTTAAATTATTACATTAGGGAAGCTGCTGGAGTGATAAAGGATACGCTGGCAGGAAATATGTAAACCCCAATAAGGAGGGACATATCAGTGGAATCAAGAAAAGAAGAAGCAGTTAGATTGTTTAAAGAAGGGTATAACTGTTCTCAGTCAGTATTTACTGCATATGCTGATTTATATGGAATTGATAAAGAAACTGCATTAAGGCTGTCTAGTTCTTTTGGAGCTGGAATTGGAAGAATGAGGGAAGTCTGTGGAACAGTTTCTGGGATGGCAATGATTGCAGGAATGGAAACAGGTGCAGTAGAGGGAAAGGATGCAAAAGGAAAACAGCATAATTATGAAACAGTTCAGATGCTTGCAGAAGAATTCCGAAAAAGAAACGGAACAATTATCTGTCGGGAACTGCTGGGTATTGATAAAAAAGATATGGTGGAAGCAGCAGCTTTAACCGGTGTAAAGCCACAGGAACGCACGGGAGAATATTATAAAAAAAGGCCGTGTGTCAAACTGGTAGAGGAAGCCGCAGAAATACTGGAAAAAACGATTTTAAAAGATAGATTTAAAGATTAGGGAAAGAGCAGGATGCAGCGTTTGAAGTCTTTTGATTCTATTGGCGCTCAAAGCAGTTATATACAGCTGGTGCATGGTGATTTTTGCTTTCATGCACCAGCTGTATTATATTTTAATTCACTACAACGACACGAATCATATTGGTATTTCCTGAAATCCCTAATGGGACACCAGCTGTGATAACAGCGAGATCGTTGCTGTCTACATATCCGCTGTCTTTTGTTGCCTGAATGGCATCCATAAATAATGCTTCTGCATTTTTTTCTTCATTAATAAGAACAGGAGAGATTCCCCAGTTTAAGTTTAGCTGTCGACATACCTTTTCATCCGGGCTGCATCCAATAATTGGACATGCCGGTCGGACACGAGAAATCATCCTTGCAGTCTGACCAAGTTTGGTAACAGTAATAATTGCTCTCGCCTGAAGGTCGTGTGCCGTGTTACAGGTTGCAAAAGAAATCGCATCCGTAACACTTGGATAAGAATCGTTGGATTTTTCCTTAAAGCATTTGACATAGTCAATGGACTGTTCTGTTCGTTCTGCAATTTTAACCATAGTTTTTAAGGATTCAATTGGATAATCACCGGCAGCTGTTTCGCCGGAGAGCATAATAGCGCTTGTACCATCATAAATAGCATTAGCAATATCTGTAGCTTCCGCACGGGTAGGACGTGGATGTTTCATCATAGAGTCTAACATCTGAGTAGCTGTGATTACCGGTTTTCCTTTGGCACGACATTTGGAAATTAAATCCTTCTGGATGATCGGTACTTCTTCTAATGGGATTTCAATTCCCATGTCTCCTCTGGCAATCATAATTCCGTCAGCAACCTCAAGAATCTGTTCTATGTTTTCTACACCTTGCATATTTTCAATCTTAGCAATGATTTTGATGGATTTGCAGCCGTGGTTTCGGATAAAAGAACGCATTTGTAAAATATCCTCTGCGGTTCTGGTAAAGGAAGCTGCAATAAAATCAAAGTCATTTTTAATACCAAATAGGATGTCTTCTTTGTCCTTGTCATTTAAAAATGGCATGGATAAGCTGATGCCTGGAAGGTTAACCCCTTTTCGATCTGAAATATCTGCGTCATTCATAACTTTGCAGATAATGTCCGTTGATTTTATTTCTATTACGCTCAATTCTAAAAGACCGTCATCAATTAAAATACGGCTCTCTGCGCTGACATCTTTGGGAAGCTCTTTCCAGGTAACAGAGACTTGATTCTGGTCGCCTATAATATCCCTTGTAGTCAGTGTGAACGTATCTCCTTTGGATAAGTGTATCTTGTGGTTTTGAAAGGTACCAATTCGGATTTCCGGACCTTTGGTATCTAAAAGTACAGCAACAGGAAGAGAAAGTTCCTGACGTAGTTTCCTGATATGGGAAAGGCGTTCAGAGTGTTCTTCATAGCTGCCATGAGAAAAATTAAAGCGGGCTACATTCATACCGGATATCATTAATTCTTTCATTTTCTCCGGTGTATTGGTGGATGGACCTAAGGTACAGATGATTTTTGTTTTTCTCATAAGAAACTCCCTTCTTTGAAGCTTAATTTTAATAAATATTTACTAAATTTTTCTCCTGCTTTTTAAAATTGTGTAAAAAGGATTTTGTTATAATACCGCTGTGACAGGAAGAAAGTCTGGATTTATATGGAAAAACCCAGATGGATTCAGTATAGTCTTTCTTGTTTCTACTGTCAATTGGATTGTATTACTTATTTTTTAATTAAATTTGACGAAATTGTGTCAAAAGTAATAACAATTGTTACAAAAAAATTATTAATTTATTATAAAACAGTTGCAAAATTGTGCCGTTTTGGTAAAATAAAAAGGCTAAGACCATTAACGAAAAGTAAATTAAGGTTGGTGTAAACTATGGATGAAGATAAATTAAAGGAAGATGACTTTATGAAAGAAGTCAGCCGTTCAATCGGAGAACAGGTTGAACAGGGAGAGAACAAAGAACAGAGTGACGAAGGAACACAGAAAACACATATAGATACTATGAGTGAAGGAACAATAGATACTCTAGAACAGACAGAGTCGGAAAATCCTTCAAAGAAAAAATGGAGCTGGAAGAAAAAGCTTCTGGTTACAGTCTGTTCTTTATTGGGAATTGTGGGAATTGCATGTGCAGGTGTCTATTATATGCTGGATCAGGTGAATAGGGATGATCCTTCTCTGCCTCAGGCATCAACAGATTTGACAGCAGAAGAACTGAAAAAACAGCAGGAAAATCTGGTTACGCCAAGTTTTGATGATGCAATTGAATCCAAAGTTGTTAATATTCTTTTAATTGGAGAAGAAGCCATGGATGATGGAGATTTGGGACGTTCTGATTCTATGATGATTGCAACTATTAATATAGCGGAAAAATCGTTAAAATTAACATCTCTTATGCGGGATACATATGTAACGATTCCGGGATATCATGATAATAAACTTAATGCAGCCTATCATAATGGCGGTGGAGTACTGCTTACAGAGACAATTGAGCAGAACTTTGGCGTCAAGATAGATGGATATGTTCGTGTAGATTATCAGGGATTTGAAGATATTATTGATGAATTAGGCGGCGTAGATATTGATATATCTGAATCAGAGGCAGAATATCTGAATACCACAAATTACATTTCCAAAAAGAAGAACCGTACTCTGACAGCTGGTTCTCAGACTTTGAATGGAAATCAGGCACTTGGATACTGTCGTGTACGTTATCGGAAGGCATCCAATGGCGAGGCGAATGATTTCGGAAGAACTTATAGACAAAGAACGGTATTAACAGCTATTTTTAATAAGTATAAATCAACCAGTCTTGTTAATATGATTACGATTGCACAGAATATGCTTTCGAATTATGTTGCTACGAATATGACGAAGACAGATATGATTAAATATATTACCTGTGCAGTCAGCCTGGGAACTACAGAACTTGAAACATCCCGTATTCCGATTGATGGAAGTTATGAAAGTGCAGTACTTGATTGTGGAAGTGGAAATTATAGAGATGTGCTTCAGATTGACATGGAGGCGAATAAGCAGGCGATTCGTGAATTTATTTATGCCGGATTAGATGATGAGGATTTACAGGAAGAAGTAAATGATGATACCGACAGAACAGTAACAGACAGTTATTCTTCTACAAGCAGTCCTGAAAGTAATACAACGGAAGGAAATGTTTCTGATACAACATCTCAGATGTCCGGTCAGTAGAATAGAGGAGGAGTTAAGATGGCAGCAATATCATTTTTACCAGTTGTAGATGCAACAGAAATACAACTTCTTGCAAAGCTTGCAGATGAGGTATGGCATGAATATTTTCCATGCATTCTTTCAGCAGACCAGATTGATTATATGGTAGGAAAATTTCAGTCTAAAGAGGCATTGACAGACCAGATTACAAAGCAGGGATACAGTTATTTTGTTTTCACGGAAAATGGTGAAAATATTGGATATACTGGAATTAAATTTGATAATGGAAAGCTCTTTTTAAGCAAACTGTATATGATGAAGAAGTTTCGTGGAAAAGGATATTCCAGTCAGGCAATGGACTTTTTAAAGGGACTGGCAGAGGCAATGGATATGAGTGCAATATGGCTTACAGTAAATAAATACAATGAGCATTCTATCAAGGTTTATGAGCATTTTGGTTTCCAGAAAGTAAGAGATGAAGTGGCCGAAATTGGAAAAGGTTATGTCATGGATGATTATGTTATGGAACTGACATTGTAACAAAAAATCTGGAAAGAAAAAACGCTGTATTGACAAATGTTTTGCAGGTGTTATAATGAAAATTACGAAGAGAAACACGTTGATGAGACGAGTAAAATGTGAAACATTTCAGAGAGGGATGGCATGGTGGAAGTATCCTAATGGGAAGCATTTGAAAACTACCTCGGAGTGGCCCTAATCCGGTCCGGTGATTCCGTTATCATCCGAATAATCAGTCCAGAAGTTAAACTGATGTGTTCACAATGAAGTGTCTGCAGAATATGCAGGAACAAGGGTGGAACCGCGAGTATAAAATATACAGCTCGTCCCTTTCGGAGAAAAGCCGAAAGAGACGGGCTTTTCTTATATTTATTAATGTATCTATATTTCACAGAATAATATGCAAAAAGGAGATGCCAATTATGAAAATTACTTTAAAAGACGGTTCTTTTAAGGAATATGACAAAGCAATGAGCGTTATTGAGATTGCAAAGGATATCAGCGAAGGTCTTGCAAGAATGGCTACTGCCGGAGAACTTAATGGAGAAGTAGTAGATTTAAGAACAATAGTAGACAATGACTGCGAGTTAAATATTTTAACATTTAATGATGAAGAAGGGAAAAAGCCTTACTGGCATACAACTTCCCATGTTTTATCGGAAGCAGTTAAGAATTTATATCCAGATGCAAAACTTGCAATCGGACCATCTATTGATAACGGATTTTATTATGATTTTGACTGCCCGCCATTTGACCGTGCAGCATTAGATAAATTAGAAGCTGAAATGAAAAAAATCATTAAGAAGGGGGCTGAATTAGAGAGATTTACACTTCCTAGAGCAGAAGCAATTCAGTTTATGAAAGATAGAAATGAACCTTATAAGGTTGAATTAATCGAAGATTTACCAGAAGATGAAGAGATTTCTTTCTATCGTCAGGGTGATTTCGTTGATTTATGTGCAGGTCCGCATTTAATGAGCACTAAAGGAATTAAAGCAGTAAAATTAATTTCTTCTTCCGGTGCTTACTGGAGAGGAAGCGAAAAAAACAAAATGCTGACTCGTATCTATGGTACTTCCTTTACAAAAAAAGCAGACTTAGATGCATATATGGAACACTTAGAAGATATTAAGAAACGTGACCATAACAAATTAGGCCGTGAAATGGAATTATTTACAACAGTTGATGTTATCGGACAGGGGCTTCCTTTATTAATGCCAAAGGGAACAAAGATGATTCAGACTCTTCAGAGATGGATTGAGGATGAAGAAGAAAAACGTGGCTATATGAGAACAAAAACTCCTCTTATGGCTAAGAGTGATTTATATAAGATTTCCGGACACTGGGATCATTATCTGGATGGAATGTTTGTTTTGGGAGATCCAGAAGCAGATAAAGAAGTATTTGCACTTCGTCCAATGACATGCCCATTCCAGTATTATGTGTATAAAGCAAGCCAGAAGAGTTACCGTGATCTTCCTTGTCGTTATGGTGAAACTTCTACTTTATTCCGTAATGAGGATTCCGGTGAAATGCATGGTTTAACTCGTGTACGTCAGTTTACTATTTCCGAAGGTCATTTAATTATCCGCCCGGATCAGGTGGAAGAGGAATTCAAAGGCTGTGTTGACCTTGCAATGTACTGCTTAAAAACATTAGGCTTACAGGATAATGTAACATATCGTCTTTCTAAATGGGATCCAAACAACCGTGAGAAATATATTGGTTCCGACGAATACTGGAATACAACACAGGATATGATGCGTCAGTTCTTAGCAGAATTAAATATTCCATTCGTTGAGGCTGATGGAGAAGCTGCATTCTACGGACCAAAGCTTGATATTCAGGCTAAGAACGTATACGGAAAAGAAGATACCATGATTACAATTCAGCTTGACTGTGAAATTGCTGAAAAATTCGATATGTACTTTATTGATGAAAATGGCGATAAGAAACGTCCTTATATCATCCACAGAACAAGTATGGGGTGCTACGAAAGAACACTTGCATGGTTAATTGAAAAATATGCTGGTTTATTCCCAACATGGTTATGCCCAGAACAGGTTCGTGTTCTTCCTATTTCTGATAAATATGCAGACTACGCTAAGAAAGTAGAAGATGCATTAAAAGAAAATGGCATCCAGGTTACAACAGATACCAGAGCAGAAAAAATTGGATTTAAGATTCGTGAAGCTAGATTAAATCGTGTTCCTTACATGTTAGTTGTAGGAAAGAAAGAAGAGGAAGAAGGGGTTGTTTCTGTAAGAAGCCGTTACTTAGGTGACGAAGGACAGAAATCTTTACAGACATTTATTGATGATATCTGCAGGGAAATCAGAACGAAAGAAATTCGTAAGATTGAAGTGCAGGATGAAAAATAAAAAGATAGGCATAAATAAAAAGGAGAACTGGAAATTTAAAAAGTTCTCCTTTTGCTTTATTATTTAGAGATTATTTGAAATAAATATGTTATATTAGATATTAGAGAGTGATGGAAGGAGGAGTATGAGAAAAATGTAATATAGAGTTTTTGCATTGTTTAACAAAATAATATGTTTTAGGTTAATAGAGGAAAATTTACTAAAACAAAAATGCTATATTTATAAAAATATATAATTTGTTCAGAAAATAAATTATACAAAAAGAATTTTGAAAGGAGATACATATGAAATTTCGACTAGGAATAGAAAAAAAAATGCTGATAGCTGTATTGATGGTATTTTTAATGTTTTCACTTACAGTAGCATTTGTTATTTATAATATTTCAAGCAAGAAATTTATTCAACAAGGCGGAAGAGAAGCATTTTCTGTAGCATCATTGATTAGTTCGAGAATAGATACTGATGCGATGGAATCATTAGAAGAACCAGAAGGAAATAAGGAAAATTATGAGAAAATACTTAATCTTACAAAAGAAATGATTTCACAGACAGGTGCAAAATATATATACATAATTGGTAATTTTAATGGAAAATATAAGTACTTTTTTTCCAATGACCACGAAACTTTAAAAATTGAAGATCTTGAAGAAGATTATTGTAATCAGGTAGCAAGGGTATTTAAAGGTGAAAAATTGTATCTGCCTTATATTGACGATTCTAGTTATGGAAAGTTAATTACGGCATTTGTACCTATCTGTGATGATAATGGACAAGTTAAGGCTGCTTTGGGAGTTGATTATAGTGCAGATTCAATTTATAATAATCTTCAGGAAATAATAAAGGATATAGCTTTAACTGGTTTTGTCATGCTGATTATTTCAATGATAATTATATATTTTATTATAAAAAGAATGATGAAACAATTAACTAAGGTAGATAATAAATTACAGGAACTTGTGAGTAGTAATGGTGATTTAACTCAAAAGATTGAAGTGGTCTGTAATGATGAAATTGGTGATATTGGTAATAAAATAAATGATTTGCTGGAATATATTAATACAGTTATAAAAAATATATCTTTGGTTTCCAATAAAATGGAAGCATCAATAGAGAAAACGAAGATAACAGTAAAAGATTCCGTAGATGATCTGTCCGGAGTTACATCGTCGACGGAAGAGACAAATGCTATGATAGAAGAGACATATTCTAATATAGAAAGTATAACTGTTATTATAGATGAAATGAAGGATTTATTAGGACATGTGTATATAGATTTGGAAAGCGGAAAAGAATTAATAGAAGGTATTAGTAAAAGGGCAGCTGAAATATGTGAAGATGCGAAAGTACAGAGCGGAGAGATAAAGCAGACCTCAGAGGAGCTCAAAGAATCTGTGCATGATAAAATTGATAAGGCAGGTAAAGTAGAGAAAATCAGGGAACTTACAAGGAAGATACTTGATATCGCAGATGAAACAAGTATGCTGGCACTAAATGCATCGATTGAAGCTGCGAGGGCAGGAGAGTCTGGAAGAGGATTTTCTGTAGTTGCAGAGGAAATTTCTAAATTATCAGAAGATACTACAAATACGGCAAGGGAAATACAGGAAATTAGTGATATGATTATTTCTGTTGTAGAAGATTTATCAAAAGAAGCTGGAAATATGATGAAGTATGTTTCTGAAAAAACAGTTGGCAGCTATGAAAAACTTCAGGAAGTTGGAGAGGAATATGCAGAAAGTTCAGAAAAAGTTACAAAGTTCTTTGAAAATGTGACTCAACAGTCCGGTGAGTTGGAAGGTAACATGTCCAAGATTGTAGAAGCAATAAAGATTATTCATGATGCATCTGGAGAATGTGCAGCTGGGGCGGAAGAAGTATCAAAATTAGCATCTGATTTGACAGAAAATCTACATATAAATGAACGGCAGGCGGAAGAAAATGAAAAAATGATGAAAGATTTGAAGTGTGAAGTGTCTAAGTTTATAATCAAATGATTTAATCTGTTTTTATATGAAAAGAAATAAGTATGTAAAATAAAAAACTTCTTGACACCAAAATCATACTCTGTTATAATCTAATTGTTGTGTAAACAACTAGGATTTAAGCAGAGTGATCCACTCTCACCTTAGCGCACTGGCGACTTGGGTTTTTATTTCAAGAATTTATTACCAGCGTGGTAATTTTTATATGAACTTGAAACGTGGATGGCTTTTGCTGTCCACGTTTTTTTAATATAAATGTATGAATAAATGATGGAAACATCGTGCAAAATGATTTAAAAAAACCTTATGGAGGTGCAGGACCATTAGTGAATTAATGATTAATGAGCAGATTAGGGATCGAGAAGTACGTGTTATCGGTGAAGATGGCGAACAGTTAGGTATTATGTCTGCAAGAGATGCTATGAAAATCGCAAGAGAAGCAAACTTAGACTTAGTTAAGATTGCTCCACAGGCTAAACCGCCAGTATGTAAAGTAATTGACTATGGCAAATATCGTTACGAACTTGCTAGAAAAGAAAAAGAAGCAAAGAAAAAACAGAAAACGATGGACGTTAAGGAAATTCGTTTATCCCCAAACATCGATGAAAATGATCTCAATACAAAGGCAGGTCAGGCAAGAAAATTCTTATCAAAAGGTGATAAGGTTAAAGTTACACTTCGTTTCCGTGGTAGAGAAATGGCTCATATGGGTATGAGCAGACAGATTCTCGATAGATTCTTTGAAAAGGTTGAAGACATAGCAACAGTTGATAAACCGGCAAAGATGGAAGGCAGAAGTATGATAATGTTTTTAACAGAAAAACGTTAACATAAATAGATTAGTAGTTGGATTCAGTAAGGAGGAAATACAATGCCAAAATTAAAAACAAAAAGAGCAGCAGCTAAGCGTTTTAAAGTAACAGGAACTGGAAAATTAAAAAGAAATAAAGCTTACAAGAGACATATTTTAACAAAGAAGTCAGCTAAAACTAAGAGAAACCTTAGAAAAGCTACTACTGTTGATGCTGCAAACATTAAAGTAATGAAAAAAGTATTACCATATTTATAATTTGGTGATAAGGAGGGAAATAGACAATGGCAAGAATTAAAGGCGGAATGAACGCAAAGAAAAAACATAACAGAGTATTAAAGCTCGCTAAAGGTTATAGAGGAGCTAGATCCAAACAGTATAGAGTTGCAAAACAGTCTGTAATGAGAGCTATGGCTGAATCTTTTGCTGGTAGAAAACAGAGAAAGAGACAGTTTAGACAGTTATGGATTGCACGTATCAATGCTGCAGCTAGAATGAACGGTTTATCATACAGCAAATTTATGTATGGTTTAAAATTAGCAGATATTAACATCAATAGAAAGATGTTATCTGAAATGGCAATCAGCGATCCAGCAGGTTTTGCTGAATTAGTTGAAGTTGCTAAATCCAAAATCGCATAATTTAACCTGATATACAAAAGGAGACAGTCGTTTTATAAACGGGTGTCTCTTTTTATATATAAATCACCCCCTTAAAAAGGTAAAGGAAGGTGCAATATGAAAAACGTAGAAAGAGTATTTGAAAAACAGAAAGAATTCTTTTTAGCTGGCAGTACAAGAACAGTTCAATTTCGAATCAGACAGTTAAAACGTCTGAAGCTGGCTATTAAGAAACACGAAAGAGAAATCATAGACGCAGTATATCAGGATTTTGGAAAATGCGAATTTGAAGTATTTGCAACTGAGTTGACACAAATATATGTTGAGATTACTGAAATGATAAAGAATTGCTCAGTCTGGCTGAAAACTAGAAAAGAGAAGGTTCCACTGCAGTATTTTCCAGGTACTGCATGTGTTGTAAAAGAGCCATATGGAGTAGTTTTGATTATAGGACCATTTAATTATCCAGTAGGTCTGATTTTACAACCATTGATTGGGGCTATTGCGGCAGGAAACTGCGTTATGATTAAGCCATCTGAGTATTCTATGAATTTTACAAAAGTTTTGGAGAAAATGCTTTCTGAAATTTATACTAAATCATATGTAGCAGTCTGTAATCCGGAAAGCGGAAAAGAAATGGTAAATAGGCTGTTAAATCTGCACTTTGATTATATATTCTTTACGGGAAGTGTCAGAACAGGAAAAATTATCATGGAAAAAGCGGCTAAGAATCTGATACCTGTTACATTGGAACTGGGAGGCAAAAGCCCGTGTATTGTTGACCAACAGGCAGATTTGAAGATGGCAGCCCGGAAGATTACCTGGGGAAAATTAATTAATGCTGGTCAGACCTGCATTGCACCAGATTATATTCTGGTTCATGAAAGCAAGAAAGAGGAGTTTCTTGCAGAATTGGCAAAGGAATTTAAACGCCAGTATGGTGAGAACCCGATTGAAAATAAAGATTACTGTGGTATGATAAATAAACAGGCGGTAGAACGAGTTTCTTCTTATATAAATGAGGGAACTGTCTATTATGGCGGCCATTACGATATAGAAAAACAATATATAGAGCCTACAATTCTTGTTGATGTGGATCCAGAGGCCAATGTCATGAAAGATGAAATCTTTGGTCCAGTACTTCCTGTCTTTTCTTATGAATGCATTAATGATATAATTAAAGACCTGCAGAAGAAGGAGAAGCCTTTGGCACTTTATGTATTCAGCAGGAATAAAGCGATTGCCTGGTCCGTTATTAATCAGGTTTCATCTGGGGGAGTCTGCATCAATGATACTATTTTTCATGCTGCATGTTCAAAGCTTCCGTTTGGTGGAGTTGGTAATAGTGGTATTGGTGCATATCATGGGAAATACAGCATTGATACTTTTACTCATGATAAAACCGTTTATTCAGGTGGGGAAAAGATTGATATCCCATATCGTTATGCCCCATACGGCAACAAATTAAATTGGATACGAAAATTATTTTAATGAAAACTATAACGGGTGCTGTATAATACAACACCCGTTGTTTGTTATTGTTCTAAATTGGCACCGCCTTTTTGAAAAATGCCATAGTCTTCGGCAATAACGGAGTTGCCCTTGGAGCTAAGAGGATTATCCAAGTCGCCAAAGAAAACACCGTTATCTGGATTCGTTCCACTCGGAATAAAATCTTTTGGAATGCTGTTTCTAGGTCCATTGTGTATTTCTTTAGATTCTTCTTTACTCATAATGAGTCACCTTCTTTCTTATCTATATAGTTTGAAAAAAATGAATTATTCTAGTAGGTTTTACAAGTGGAAATAAATTCAATAAAATTTCCAACAATCAACATATTACAAAACTATTACAAAAGTGTTACAATAATGTTCGTAAATGAGAAACAAATGGAGGATAATAATTATGACTAAACTTAGAAACACAGTAAAAAAGGGAATTACAGTAGCAGCATTATCACTTGTAGTAATGACGGCAGCAGCACCAGCAGTTCAGGCTGATGCAGCAGTAAAAGCAGCTTGTTCTACATCTACAAAGTCAGCCAGAAGTTTTACATCTGGAAAACTGTGCTACAACGTTACTTCTTCTAATACAGTAACATGTACAGGATTAAAAGCGAACTGCAGTAATACAACATCTGTATCAGTTCCATCTACTGTGTCTTGTAATGGTAAGACATATAAGGTAACAAAAGTGGCGAACAATGCATTTAAAAATAATGATTGTTTAAAAACAGTAAATGTATCAAACAACGTAAAAAGCATCGGCACAAACAGTTTTTCCGGTTGTGACAGCTTAAAGAACGTGAAACTTGGAAATTGTGTAAAATCTGTTGGAAGTAACGCATTTTCAAACTGTCCTAAATTAAATACAGTAAATGGATCTTCTAAAATTAAATCATTAGGAAACAATTGTTTTGGAAATGCATCATACAAAATGTCTAAATAATTTGTAATAGAAAATAGGGAGTATTGGATAAGAGGGTTAATACGTAAAGGGGAATTAATAAGGGAAATGTAATAAAAAAATGGGAGGAAAATTGATAAGGGAAATCAATAAGGGTTAGTAACCGGAAAACATTCTGTAGAGGAGATGAGGCTGTACAGGATGTTTTCTTTTAAATAAAAATAAAAAAAGTTATAAAAAATACTGTCAAGCTCTTTTGAAAATGTCCTCAAAAAAGATTATTATTGGCACTGGCGTGAGCCAGTGCTTTTTACGTCCATC
>CAKSBP010000003.1 GCA_934438135.1 uncultured Clostridium sp.
GTTATGTTTATTTCTCATGCATTTTTTTCGTTCTGAGAATAATATTTACTTTTCAACGTGCAATGCCAGTGTTTTGCAGGCATGATCACTCAAGATTCCGAGAGATCATTTTTCAGCCTTTTGTTATCGGCTAAACAGAATCTAACGGTTAGTATGTCCGAATAAGAAAATGCTATGACAGGAAAGTGCTGTAATATTTGCTGTACTGCTTAAATACAGTTTTCCGGTAATATATCTTAGATAAGCTGAATTTCGATACAAAAAATGTAATCGATGCCGTAGAAAGTAGTAGCCAGACGAAAAAAGAAAAGGTATAATGCTTGTAGACTGATTTTAGAAAGTGCCAAGGCATTTTTCTTATAGTAAGGAAGGAAATTAACATGAGTCAAAATGGGAAAAAATTCAGCTGGAGCAGCAGCCAGTATTCAGAACGTACCGAACGTGGCAGGGAAAGAAAATCCACCAGACATGGACGTCAGGAGAGAGAAAAAAAATTTGAAAGCCGTGGACGCCATCAGGACGGGGAAAGAAGAAATGAAAGACGTTTTGAACCAGATGATAGAAGAAGATTTGAACGACGTGGCAATTTCAAGAAAAAGGATTTAGATGGAATCTGCCCATATTATAAAAAATGTGGCGGCTGCCGTTATCAGGGAGTACCTTATAAAGAACAGCTTCGCAAAAAGGAACATCATGTTTATAAATTATTCGAGGATTACTGCAAAGTATATCCAATCAAAGGAATGGAGGATCCTTACCACTATAGAAATAAGGTACATGCAGTTTACTCCCGTAAGAGAGATGGGGCTGTTATTTCTGGTATTTATGAGGAACGTTCTCATAACATTGTTAATGTGGATGAATGTCAGATTGAAAATAAAAAAGCAGATGCCATTATGTATGATATCCGTGGTCTGATTAAATCCTTTAAAATCAAAACATACAATGAAGACAGTGGTTATGGACTATTCCGACATGTTTTAATCCGTATCGGACATGTCAGCGGCGAAATCATGGTTGTCCTAGTATTAAGTTCTCCAATTCTGCCATCCAAAAATAACTTTGTGAAGGCGCTTCGTAAGCTTCATCCAGAAATTACAACAGTCGTTTTAAATGTAAATGACCAGAACACCAGCATGGTTCTTGGCGAACGTGATATCGTTTTATATGGAAAGGGTTATATTGAAGATACGCTGTGTGGCTGCGTATTCCGTATTTCCCCACAGTCTTTTTATCAGGTAAATCCTGTCCAGACGGAATATCTTTATGAAAAGGCACTGGAACTGGCTGACTTAACCGGCAGAGAACGTGTTATTGACGCGTACTGTGGAACTGGAACCATTGGAATTATTGCAAGCAAAAAGGCAAAAGAAGTTATCGGTGTGGAACTGAATAAGGACGCGGTTCGTGATGCAGTTATTAATGCAAAACGAAATAGCGTGAAGAATATTAAGTTTTATAATGAAGATGCAGGTAAGTTCCTGATTAAGATGGCTGAAGCTGGTGAGAAAGCAGATGTTGTCATTATGGATCCTCCAAGAACGGGAAGTGATCATGCATTTTTATCTTCTGTTGTAACCATGTCACCAGATAAAATTGTTTATGTTTCCTGTAATCCAGACACATTGCAGAGAGATGTGAGATATCTGTATAAGAATGGATATATGGCGAAGGGTGTATGGCCGGTGGATTTGTTTCCTTATACGGAGCATGTGGAGACGGTCTGTCTGCTCACGAGAAAAGCCCAGTAAATCAAAGGTTTCTTCCAATTTATGGCTAAAATAGATGTGTGTTTTTGTTTCCGTAGAGTGGGTATAAGGGAATTGATATACCCAGGGGGATAGGCAGTTTAGAAGTAAAGGAATATCTTTTGGCGTAAGTTTATTATTTAGCGAAAGATAATGACGGCATTATATTTTCTGTAATTGGAGAATATAATGCCGTTTTTTGATATTAGATGATTTTGAAGTAAGAGTAGAAAGTGTTTTATGAATTGAAAAAATCACTTTTTCGTGATAAACTTATTATAGTATTTGGTGCAGAAAAAATGGCAGAAAAATGGGAGGAAAAATGTCACTTCAAAGTAATTTACCATATAGATTACCCAATCATGTAGGAAAGAGATTAGTGGATCCTCATGTTGTGATAGTAGGTGCAGGTGCGTCTATTGCTGCTTGTAGAATAGATAAAAATGGAAAAGAAGTTCCTGTGCTGAAAAATATACATAAAATATTGGGACTTACTGACGAACTGAAAAAATATAATTTTTCGGATGAACAGATGGAGGATTTTGAAAAATTATTTTCAGATATTAATGAAAAAGTTGAATATAAGGATCTGCAAGAGAAATTGGAATATGAGGTATGCGATTATTTTAGCAAGTTACAACTTCCAGATGAACCGACCTTATACGATTATTTAATTTTATCTTTGACAGAAAAGGATGCAATCATATCGTTCAATTGGGATCCTTTTTTGATGCAGGCTTATAGAAGAAATATTTGTGTTGGAAACTTGCCAGAATTAATATTTCCGCACGGGAATTCCGGTGTGGGATTATGTTACGATTGTAAAATAAAGGGATATGCAAACTGCCTTTGCCCTGATTGTTTTAAAGAGTTAGAGCAAATGCCGTTATTATATCCTATTGGAAAGAAAGATTATAATAGTAAACCTATAATTGTCAATGAATGGAAGAAAGCTCAAGAGGTATTATCAAGAGCTGCTGGATTAACAATATATGGATATGGAGCACCTGTTACAGATGTTGAAGCAGTAGAACTTATGCATTCTGCTCATAAGATAAGTCAAATGAAGGATATAGCACCGTTTACAATTATTAATTTGCCAGACTGTGAAAAAGAACAGAGAAAAAAATGGACAGAATTTTATGATGTAGATATGCTTCTGTATTGTAATAGTCTTGAGGAATCATTATTGTGGAAAAATCCGAGAGTTAGTTTGGAAACTTTATTTGATGCGATTTTACAACAACAACCAAGAAGCATAGAAAAATCTTTTAAGAAATTTTCAACTGTAAAAGAATTGCAAGAATTTATTAAGACAATTACAGAGTTTGACATGTGTATTTAAAAGAAAGGCTTGGAGGTATGGCATGGCTGTTAGTTATAAAAAATTATTCCATTTATTGATAGAAGAAAATATGACAAATGCTCAATTGCAGCAAAAAGCAGGATTCTCGGCTAACATCATTACACGACTAAAACGTAATGGATATGTTTCGCTTGAAAGTGTAGAAAGCATTTGTCGGGTTTTGAATTGCGGGGTAGATGATATTTTGGAATTTGTACCGGAACAAAAAAATACGGAGGATGATACCGTTGAATAGATTGATTGATTTTACATCACCAAATGTTAGGTCAGTGTTGAGAACTTTATTAAAAGACAGAACAACTGGCGGAAATATTATATTTGCGACTGATGTATACGAAAATATGAGTTTCACAACAGAAATTACAGAGTCAATGTTGTGCAAGGATGAGGTGGATATCCGACCACGCGTATCAAAAAGTATGGAAGAACAGGCTATGCGTACACGAAAAAAGGCAGAAGTATTTACGCCTTCGTGGATATGTAACAAGATGAATAACCATTGTGATACGGAGTGGTTTGGACATGAAAATGTTTTCAATATTGAGCAAGAACATGAGTGGATTACAACGGAAGAAAATATATCATTTCCGGAAGAAAAGTCTTGGAAGGATTACGTAGATTCTAAGCGATTAGAGATTACCTGCGGTGAAGCTCCATACCTTGTGTCAAGGTATGATGCGGCTACAGGTGATATCATACCAATTGAAAGAAGAATTGGAATTTTAGATAGGAAACTACGTGTTATCAATGAAAATGTGCAAACAAGAAAAACATGGAATCAGTGGGTTTATCGCGCTTTTGAAAGTGTATATGGATATGAATTTCAGGGAGACAATTTGTTAATTGCTAGAATTAACTTGCTGGAAACATTTTGTGAATATACTCGTAAACGATGGAAAGAAGAACCAACCGAGTCATCATTGAAACGTATTGCTGATATCATCAGCTGGAATTTATGGCAAATGGATGGAATTCACGGTGTGATTCCTTATGTTGGTGCTGTATATGGACAGGAAGATGATGACGAATCACATCAGATGACGTTATTTGAATTTTTTGGAATCGAAAATGAGATGATGATATCAGAAGATGAAGAAGAAATACTGCAGCAGACCATAGATTGCAAAATCTATGATTGGAGAGAAGAAAAAGAACTAACATACAAAAGTATGAGGGAGGCTTAAGAATATGAAATTTGATTTTGCTATTGGAAATCCACCATATCAACAGGAACAGGAGTCAACAGATATTGATGGATCTTCAAAAAATTATGCTCCACCTGTCTACAATTTATTTATGGATGCGGCAAATGAAGTGGCTGATAAAGTAGAGTTAATTCATCCGGCAAGATTTTTGTTTAATGCAGGAAGCACACCTAAAGCATGGAATACGAAGATGCTGAATGATGAACATTTTAAAGTTTTGGAGTATGAGCCTAACAGTGATAATGTCTTTCCGGGTTTGTCTGTTCCAATTAAAGGTGGAATTGCAATTACATATCATGACAAGGATAAAAAATTTGGTGCAATAGAAGCTTTTGCACAATTCCCAGAAGTAAATACAGTGGCACAAAAGGTTTCCTCATCCAAAGAATTTACGAGTTTAATGGATATTGTACTTTCAAGAACATCATATCGACTGACGGATGCTATGCATCATGATTATCCAGATGCGATAACAAAATTGAGCAAAGGTCATGCATATGATATGGCTTCAAATATTTTTGATAGATTACCGGAGATATTTTATGATGAGATACCTGAAGATGGAGATGAATATATTAAAATCTTAGGAAGGTGTAATAATCAAAGAACCTATAAGTACATAAAACGAGAGTACGTAAATGATGTGGAAAATCTGGAGTATTATAAAGTTTTGGTTCCACAGGCGAATGGAAATGGAACATTTGGTGAAGTTATCGGAGGAGCTGTAATTGAAGTGCCAAATGTTGGAAATACAGAAACTTTTATTAGTATAGGAACATTTAAGACAAGAGTTGAAGCCGAGGCTGCTAAAAAATATATTAGTACAAAATTTGCAAGGACTTTACTTGGTATTTTGAAAGTTACGCAAAATGGAAATAAACCTGTATGGAAGATGATTCCACTCCAAGACTTTACATCATCTTCTGATATTGACTGGTCACAGTCCATAGCCAATATCGACAAGCAACTTTACTGTAAATATGGTCTTTCAGATAAAGAAATCAACTTTATCGAGACAAATGTAAAGGAGATGGAATAAATGCAGAAGCCGAATATTAACACAGCGAAAAGTGTTACACCGATGATTTATGCGTATACCACTCCTGAAATTGCAAGACACAATGGGTGGACAAAGATTGGATATACGGAGCAGGACGTAGAGATGCGTATCAAGCAACAAACTCATACAGCAGATGTAAAATGGAATCTGGAATGGAAAGGTAACGCTTTATTCGATGACGGATCCGGTGATCGTTTTACAGACAAGGATTTTCATGCTTATCTTAGAAAATCTGGTATTGAGCAGGAAGCAGGAAAAAATAATGAATGGTTCCATGTCACAGGTCCGGAATCCAGAATGAAATTCTATGATTTTAGGGCAAATCATGGTATTTTAAAAAATTTATCAACCGTTGTACCCTATCAGCTTCGTAAGGAACAGGAAGCGGCTGTTGAACAGACGATTGCATATAAAAATGATCATGAGAATGGTGAGTTTTTATGGAATGCAAAGCCAAGATTCGGAAAAACTCTGTCCGTATATGATTTTTGCAAAAAGTCCGGCGCTAAGACGGTATTGATTGTTACGAACAGACCAGCAATTGCAAATAGCTGGTACGAGGACTATATGAAGTTCTTAGGAACGGAGTCCGGATATTTGTTTGTAAGTGAAGTAGATGCTTTAAAGGGAAGACCATGCGTATTATCCCGTAGTGAATATACCGCATCTTTATTAGCCCATAGTGAGGAAGAAACCTATGGAAATTGCATAGAATTTGTAAGCCTGCAAGACATGAAGGGATCTAAATATTTCAGTACCAATGGAATTGATAAATTGCAGGAAGTAGCAAAAATGAATTGGGATGTTCTGGTAATTGATGAGGCTCATGAAGGTGTAGATACATATAAGACGGATATTGCTTTTGAACGTATTAATCGCAAATTTACGCTACATTTATCTGGAACACCATTTAAAGCATTGGCGAATAATAAATTTGACGATCATGCAATTTATAATTGGACATATGCGGATGAACAGACAGCGAAAAGAGATTGGGATATCTCATTAGAGCAGGAAAATCCATATGCGACATTGCCTAGATTAAGTTTATATACCTATCAGATGTCAGAAATCATCAAAGATGAATTACAGCAAGGTGTTGAAATTAACGGGGAAACTGAAGAATATGCATTTGATCTGAATGAGTTTTTTAGTACGAACAATGAAAAATTCAAATATGATTCTTCTGTTGATAAGTTCCTTGATGCAATGACATTACAGGAAAAGTTTCCATTTTCAACTCCGGAATTAAGAGATGAATTGAAGCATACTTTCTGGTTATTGGATAGGGTTGATAGTGCAAAAGCCTTAGCATTTAAATTGAATAGTCATCCTGTATTCAAAGATTACAAAGTGATTTTGGCAGCAGGTGATGGAAAACTGGATGATGAAGAAGAAACAAAAAAGTCTTATGATAAAGTTGTGGATGCAATTAAAGAGTACGATAAAACTATTACATTGTCTGTAGGTCAGTTGACTACCGGTATCACGATTCCAGAATGGACAGCTGTATTGATGCTTAGTAATGTGAAGAGTCCAGCATTGTATATGCAGGCAGCATTTCGCGCGCAAAATCCTTGCTTGTTTAAGAATGGTTCCAGCTATGCGAGAAAAGAAAATGCCTATGTATTTGATTTTGATCCGGCAAGAACTTTGACAATTTTTGAAGAATTTGCCAATGATTTATCCGCTGATACATCCGCAGGAAAAGGAGATCTGGAGACTCGTAAAGAACATATCAGAGAATTGCTGAATTTCTTTCCTGTTATAGGAGAGGATGAAAATGGCGAATTGATTGAGCTTGATGCGGAGAAGGTATTGACTATCCCTAGAAAAATCCGTTCTGTAGAGGTGGTTCGCAGAGGATTTATGAGTAATTTCCTTTTCCAAAATATTTCTCAGGTATTTGGTGCGCCACAGGCTGTTATCGATATTATTTCAAGTTTTGAGGCAGTGGATGAACCAAAAGGAAAGGTACATTTTACAGAAGAAGTAAAGGAAGATTTGTCAATAAATGATGACGGAGAAGTTGATGTACCGGAAGATATTATTATTGGTGTAACCAATGATGTATTTGGAGACAAAATTTTTGCTCCGACAGAAGATGTGCTGTCTACAGTATCTGCAATTGTTGGCAAACCTGAAAAAGCTCCATCAGTATTGGATAGATTGAAATCAAATACACATAATCAAATGACAGCGAATATTATTGCAGAAGCAAAGAATGTGTATGGATCAGAAATGAAACCGGCAGATAAGCGCAGATTAGAATCAAGAATGAATAATGCTGCGGATAATTTGATTGACAAATCATTTACGAATTACACAATTGATAAGAATACAATTGAACAGCAAAGAACAGATGCATTGCAATCGCGTCATGAGTCAGGTCGTTCCACAGCAGACATCAATCAGGAATTTGATAAAAAGATTGAAGAAGCAACTGTGTTGTTCCAGGAAACATTAAAAACCGGTTTGGAAGAACTCGTGGAAGAATCAAAGAAGGATGTTGTTAAAACGGTTGAGACAAATAAGAGAGAACGCGAAAAATCCGTTATTGAGGATGGTATTCGAGATCATCTGAGAGGATTTTCAAGAACGATTCCATCATTTTTAATGGCGTATGGCGATAATGAAGTGACTCTTGCAACTTTTGATACCGTCATTCCGGATCATGTGTTTAAAGAAGTAACGAGCATTACACTTGATCAGTTTAGATTCTTACGTGATGGAGGAGCTTATATAGATCCGGAAACAGGAGAGGAAAAAGAGTTTTCTGGTCAGTTATTTGATCCTGTGGTTTTCGATGATTCTGTGAAAGAGTTTATTGCTTTGAAAAGAAAATTGGCGGATTATTTCGATGAAAAAAGTGTGGAAGATATTTTTGATTACATTCCACCGCAGAAGACAAACCAGATTTTCACTCCTAAGACAATGGTAAAAAAGATGGTAGATATGCTGGAAGCAGAAAATCCGGGATGCTTTGATATGCCGGATAAAACTTTCATCGATTTATATATGAAATCTGGACTCTATATTGCAGAAATCGTAAAGCGACTCTATCAAAGTGAGGAATTAAAACGTTTGTATCCGGATAAATATGAGAGATTAAATCATATCTTTGAAAAGCAAGTATATGGATTGGCACCGACAGAAATCATTTATAAAATTGCTACAAGTTACATTTTAGGATTTGATGAGGAGGTCAAAATCACAAAACATAATTTTAAGCAAATAGATGCTTTACCATATGCGAAAGATGGAACGCTGCAGGAAAAAATTGACGAGATTTATGGCATATAAGGTCGAGGAATATAAATCATATAGCCCTGTATTTTGCAGGGCTGTATGTAACCTGAAGGAGGTGTTGCGAATGGCATACGGAAAATCAATAGAGTTATTTTTGGCAAATGGTACAGCAGATAGTTTGATTATTGCTGAATTATCTAATTGGAACGGAAAAGCTATTAAAATTCCAAGAATAGAAGTATCTGCGTGTGATCGGGATGATTTAAGAGAACCGGGAGTATATTTTTTGTTCTGTAAGAATGAGGAAGAAGAAAATGATGCTGTGTATATTGGCGAGGCAGAAAATATATATGACAGGTTGGTACAACACATTAGAGATTATACTGCAGAGAAAGAAAAATATTATTGGAATACAGCGGTTGTATTTACTGGAAGGGATTTGAATAAAGCACATATCCGATATTTAGAAAATAAATTAGTAGAGATTGCACGAAATGCAAAGAGATATGATGTATTGACGAAAAATACATATAAAAACACAAAGCTGAAAGAGTCTCAAATTGCTGCAATGGATGAATTTATAGACAATGTGCAAGTCTTGATTAATGCATTAGGCTATAAAGTATTGGAACTAAAGGTGAGTAAAGATTCAAAAACTTTTGATAAAGACGATTTCCTTTATTTAACTACTGGAGGTACAGAGGCAAAAGGAGTTATTACAACAGAAGGATTTGTCTTGCTGGCGGGGGCTAAGATAAACGAAAAAACTTCTGAAAAATCGTTAAGCAAAGGGGCAGTAAAACTTAGAAATAAGCTGATGGAATCAGAGTTGGTGGATAATTTTGTTACTACAGATGATATCGTTTTTTCTAGCTCATCTGCTGCGGGAGACTTTGTGACAGGATATAGTATCAGTGGACCACAAAATTGGAAGAATGCAAATGGAATGTCATTGAAAGAAATAGAAGCACAAAAAACGCAGGAATAAAGTACAAATGCCGGATTATATTTTTTGTAATCCGGCATTTGTAATCTCCGAAATTGCATTGTAATCAATGATTTTCCATAGAATCGACGTAACATTTTATACGCTTGAAAAAATACGGATCACCCTGCATCGGGATTTTAAATTCATATTCCAATCGATTCATCTCCTGAAGTTTGATTAGCATGAGATTGATATCAGCACCGAGAATTTGGGCAATCGTAACCACATCATATCCCTGTTTGGCGAGGGTATAGACCTCGTCATTTTCCAAGAGAATGTGTGAAGCAAAGGCATTAGCTTCATATTCGGTTGTGTCCTTCATGGAAAACAGGTTAAATTCTTTCAGCGGTTTTCCGGCTTTGGCAATATCTCTGTGGCGCTGATCGTGACCAAGCTCATGTGCAAGAACCATCTGTTTCAGGTATCCGTTTATACGGGCATTCATAAATATCATACGGTGATTCCATCGGAACGTGTACATTCCGAGCAGATCAGAAAAATCACTTTCATAATAAATCTGTATTCCGAGGTCTTCGATGATATATTCCACATTTCTGGTACGGCATTGTCTAACAAGGTCATTCGCTTGTTTGAATATCTTATAAGAATCCAAAAGCATCCACCTCCTCAATCATATCTTAATAAAATAGATGTACCATAATGCGGACTAATCACGATACTTCTTTGGTGTGTACTTCTTATTATTTTCTTTGCAGTCGAAGTAGGCTTTCTGCAGGGCAATCATAACTGCATCCATATCAGATTCCGATAATTCTCCTCCGGCAAACATACCGGAAAGTTCATTTACCAGTTCTTCCGCCTGTCTCTTGCCACGGTTTCCATACTGACTGGCAGCATTCGTAATGAATTCCTCATCTTCCGTCATAAGATAATTTGTTTCACATCCAAGCACTTCTGCTAATTTTCCATATACTGGATCGACTATAATATATTAGACAAATAACAATCGGTCTTCTATAATACAGAAATTTACATTAAACGAAATCAAGTGTTCCCTAAGCAAAAAGGTTGTCCTTATGATAATGCTGTGGCAGAGGCGGCCTTCAAAGTAATAAAAACAGAATTCGCATTTGATAAGAATTTTAAAATTCTTAGCGAATTAAAAATGAAATTATTTGATTAGATAATATGTTCTTAAAAAACAATTTACACAATTTACCACTGTCAATTTCATCCTATATCACGTATACTAATATTGTGAAAAAGTTGTTAGTGTTAGGAGAGGATATGAGCAAGACGGAGTATCTTGTTTATCTCATTGAAATTCTTGGCACGATTGCATTTGCTTCATCTGGAGCATTAGTTGGAATCGAACGGCATATGGATATTTTTGGTGTCGGAGTGCTTGGAATTACGACCGCGGTTGGAGGGGGAATCATCCGTGATATTGTACTTGGCATTACACCTCCTAACGTATTTCGCAACAGCAGTTATGTGTTGGTAGCTATCATTGTTTCCATTTTATTGTTTTTGGTCCATTACATAAAGGATCAGAAAAAGATTGTTTCAGGTTTAGTGATGAAAAGATATTATGATCTGGTTATGTTATGGCTGGATGCAGTAGGGCTTGGAATTTTTACCGTCGTTGGGATCAATGTTGCGGTTAAAATTGGATATCAGCAGCATTTCTTCCTACTTGTATTTGTGGGGACAATTACTGGAATTGGCGGCGGAGTACTTCGGGATGTTATGGCAATGAGGACACCATATATATTTGTAAAGCATATTTATGCATCTGCATCCCTTGCAGGAGCAGTGGCTTATATTTTTCTGATGCGGTGTCTGCCGGTTGTACCTGCAATGGCAGCAGCCTCGGCACTGGTTGTTTTGATTCGTGTAGCAGCAGTACGTCACAAATGGAATCTGCCAAAAGTTTAATTAGTGAGCAAAAGATAAGATTAATGGAAAAAGAATAGTAGGATGCGTTTGAAGTGATTATATTATGAAAATTTTGTCGTAAAAACAGTAGAATGATTTCTATTTATCCATTGTTTGTTGCTGATCTATTAGCAATGGCAATCGGTTTCTATTTATAACCATTATCTGTAGTGCATTAAGTGCTTTCTATACAACGCGGTCTCCGATGATGGAGAGTTGTGTACAGTGTGAAAGCGAAAGTGGAAAATAAATAAAGATTTGAGAGAAAGGTCTTCTATGGTGAGTAGAGGACCTTTTCTGATTCTGTCGAAACTTGCTGGGAGTGTAGCGACGAAAGATATTCCAGATGCTCTATTGCCAATGAAAATATATGTAAATAATTTACAAAATTATAGGAATTGACGGTTTCCCATTTAATGCTTTTTGTAGTAAAATGTTTCTCGATAAACTCTTGGTGTCATACCTGTATGTAATTTGAAAATATTTGTAAAGTGGCTCTGCGAAGCAAAGGAAAGGCTGTGTGCAATTTCGCTGCAAGCCTTGGAAGCAGTAAGTATGAAGGATGTGATGTTACAATCCGTAATATGCGTCTTGTGAAAAAGATGAAAAGTTCACAAGTGACTCCATCACCAGAGTCAACCGTTACACTATCTCAAAAACCCTCTGATTCTGGAGTCTCTGTAACAATGGATGTTACCAGTGACTGGGGACAAGGTGCAGTTGGAAACATCACAATTACAAATAATTCTGGCAAGGATATGACAGAAGGATGGACACTGGATTTTGACTTGAACCGTGAAATTACGAATCTTTGGAATGCTACGTTAGTAAGTAGTAAAGATGGGCATTATATCGTGAAAAATCCAGATTGGATGCAGACACTGAAAGCTGGAGAAAGCTATACGATTGGTTTTCAGATGGGTGCTGGTGAGAGTTGTAAAATAATTTGTATCTATCACAGATTGCTGGAGATGTAGAGGAGACATCTCCAGCTTTTTGTGTATGGAAAAGAAAGGAGCAGAAGAAATGACAGAAGAACAGAGAATGCTAAATGGGAAACTTTATAATCCCTATAAACTGGATATGCCACAGCAACAGGAGAAAAAGGCTTTTGTTGAAAAATTTAATGAGGCACGGGGAGAGGAAAAGGCGCACCGAATGGATTATCTTCGTCAGGTATTTGCCCATATGGGAGAAAGTGCATACATAGAGGCACCATTTTACTGTGATCATGGCTGGAAAATTTCTATAGGAGAACATTTTTACGCAAATACAGGGTTTCTTATATTAGATGAAGTACCAGTAACCATTGGGAATGATGTCTGGATTGGTGGAAATGTCGTGATTAATCCGGGAGTAACTATTGGAAGCAACGTAATTATTGGTTCGGGTGCAGTAGTGACGAAAGATATTCCGGATGGTGTAGTTGCGGCTGGAAATCCATGTCGGGTAATTCGGGAAATTACAGAAGAGGATGAAGCATACTGGAAGAAGGAATACGACGATTACGCAGCGTTTCTGCAGGAACAAAAGTAATGTATGGATAAGAATCCCAGGTTATGATATGCAAAGCATGAAAGAAACCTTTCAGACGGGCTTGTCCGTTTGAGAGGCTTTTTGACGTTTTTTCGGGAAAATGTCAAAAGAAAATCTATGAATGTTTATAGATTTGGTTAGTAAAATCTGCTAGGCTGAAAAAAGAAAAGAATGAAAGAGATAGAGCAGGGAGGGGCTGAATGGAACAGTATCTTCCACATGAAGCTTGGCATGTTGTACAGCAGCAGCTAAGAAAGAAAAACTACAAGAACCAGAGTATATGACGGGATATATGCAGGATGAAGACAAACAGATAACAGGGAAATTTCCTTGTTATAACAAGGGGAATATGTTTGATTGAGAAGAAGGGAATAGTGTAATGCAGTTAGAAGAATTAATGGAACACTTTTATGACCAAAGGAAACGGGAAGTTCCTTATCAGTCCAACAAAGAGTATACAATGGATATGATGCGCTTTTTAGATATCATACTGACTATTGCTTGTTCTATGAAGTATGTGGATGGAGAAGGAGAACCGCCTGTAGAGATTGAAAATATGCATCTTAGAGGGGTTCCGATTACTGGAAGAGAGGTAATTACGTCTCTACAGGAAAATATGTTGGAACGAGAGGAAAGATTTCCGTTAGAGGAGATAAAAAGTATAATACAGAAAGCCGTCGTTTTTATCGAAGGAAGAGTGCAGAAAGCAACTATTGAAATCAGAATAAAAGAGCTGGCAGATAAATTAAAACTGTCTGAATTAGAACGTTTTGTATTCCTACTTGCGTATGCAGGTTTTATAGATGCCAAATATGAGCTTTTATTTGCTTTCCTGCAAGGGGATGTGCGAATGAAGCTGCCAAGCATTCGCCTTGCTGTTTCCTTATATGAATTGTTTAGACAGCCAAAGCAAGAAGAAATTGGACGGCTTGTGCAGAAACAGGGAATTTTATCAGAAACCATACTGATATGGAAACAGGAGTATGACAGTGTAGAGCCTGCACAGAATTATACGCTGCCGGAACGGATTTATGGATGGATTACTGGAAATAATGACATGGAGCCGGAAATCAAGCCGTATGTTTCATGTATTTCAGTTGAAGAAGAAAAAGATGTTACTATAATCCGGAAAGAGCAGTGCGTTCAGATTCAAATGGCAGTCGATGCAATGCAGGAAGAAAAGACGTCAATCTGCCGAGTGCTTAATCTATGCGGGAAAAAGGGAAATGGCAGGCACTTTCTACTGAGGCAGGCTTTAAAAGCATCCGACAGAAAAGGATTTATGGTAGATGTGGCAGAGGTTTTCACAAATGTTAAATGGGAGGAAGTTCTAAAGAAAATTTACCTGGAATGGATTCTGTCAGATAGCATTCCATGCTTTTTTTATCAAGAATTTCAAATAGATGGAGAAGACAAGAAGACAGTTACATTGGGACAATTACAGCATTTTTTACATATAGTAAGTATGTATTTCCCTTTCTTTATTTGGATTACAGAGGAAAAAGCGGAATATCTGCTAAGGCTAGATATAAGTTATGGGGGAATTGAAATTCCTTTGTTAACAAAAAAAGAACAGAAGCTTTTTTGGAGTGTTATGGCTAAAAAGTATCCAGTCAATAAGAAAACGGATTTCAATTTGCTTGCAAACCAATACCAAATGACTGTAAAAGAGATTCGGGATGCGCTTTGGAATGCCGATTGGAAGAGAAGAAGTCAGGGAAGAAGTCAGATAGAAACGAGTGACATTAGCAATGCAGTAAAGCAGCAGTCTATCAGCCAGATGGGAGGGTGTGCGCATCGGATTCCGGTAGTTTATACCTGGGACGATTTGATTCTTTTGGAAGAACCCAAACGTCAGCTTGAAATGATTTGTAATCAGATGAAATATAAAAGTGTGGTAGGAGAAGAATGGGGATTTTACGAGAAAACAGCCTATGGGCGAGGTGTATGTGCCCTATTTACCGGGGCACCAGGAACAGGAAAAACAATGGCAGTACAGGTAATTGCAAATGAACTTGGACTAAACCTGTATCGTATCGATTTGTCACAGTTAATCAGTAAATATATTGGAGAAACGGAAAAAAATATATCGAAAGTGTTTGAAAAAGCCAGAGAAATTCATGGATTATTATTCTTTGATGAAGCGGACTCCTTATTTGCAAAACGTCTGGATGTGAGAGATTCTATGGATCGAAGTGCAAATGCCCAGACAGCACATCTGCTTCAGGAGATAGAAGATTACGATGGACTTACGATTCTGGCGACAAACCTAGCGGTAAATATTGACGATGCTTTTAAACGAAGAATCCAGTTTATGGTGAAGTTTGCATTGCCATCCGAAGAGTTGCGAATAAAACTGTGGCACTCTATTTTACCGAAAAAAGTTCCTTGTGAGGAAACGCTGGAATTAGAGTTTTTTGCAAAGAAATTTGAACTGTCCCCAAGCAGTATTAAGGAAATTCTGACATCGGCAGCATTTTTAGCAGCTGCCAGTAATAGAGGAATGACGAATTTAGATATTATAGAAGCTGTAAAAATGAATTATAGTAAATATGGAAAAAATCTTACAAATGAAGAGTTTGAATATCTGCTATGATAAGTCTATTGCTGGAAAGTACCATTTCGTTTACAATGAATTTGTAATAAGATATAAGTGAAGGGGGAATGGTCTATGCTGCTTTTAATTGAAGCCAGTGGTGGATTTGGAAAGACTGTACGAATGCGAGAGTATGCAGAGCGAAAAGGAAAACTAGTGATATGGGTTGAGCTAGATAAAGCGTGTAATCAAAAAGAATTTTTTTATTACCGATTTTTACAACAATTAAATTCAAGCAAAATCTATGAGGAAGATGGAGAAGCAAACAAGCTGTGCAAATCAAGAACAGGTCTTTTTGTACATAAGAACAGGGAAAAGGATGAGAGAATATTTCAACAGTTGGAACAATTGAATCATCCGGATACGGTAATTGCATTTGATAATATTTCCTTGGTAAAAGAGGAAGAGACACAATTATTTCTCGAATTACTGATAAATCAGTTTCAGCAGATAAACTGGTTTTTTGCAGGACGGGAAGAACCGAGGTTTTTAGTAAAGTACATTGTAACTGGAAAGTGCAGGCTGGTAGAAGAAAAACAGTTATATTTTAGAAAAGAGGAGATTTCCTATAAGATAAAAAAGTGTTTAGGAGAGTCTGAGGAGAATGCAAGGAAGAGTGCAGAAAAATTAATGTATTATTTTGAAGGATGGCCTGCAGGGGTCAGCGGAATGATTCGAGTGATGCAGAAACAGGGAATGCCGGAAAGCGAACAGGACTGGGAGAATGCCATCGATGCATCCCGGATAGAATATTTTATCAGGCATGAGATTTTTGAACAAATGCCAGAAAAAGAATTCCAATTTTTGAAAATGATATCCTTTTTACCGGAGTTAAAAGAAGAATTGATTTGCATACTTTCAAAAAAATTTCGATGTGAGGATATAACGTGGAAACAAGTTAAAACCTATTTTTTTGTTTCGAAAGAAGCAAACTGCATGCGCATGCTTCCAATATTTGATAAATGTATTAAAAAATCAGCAACACTTGAAGAGAGGCGATACATTTCGTCTATAGCTGCAGAATATTATATTTCGGAGGAAGAATACGAAAAAGCCAATGACTGCATTTTACAGACTGCTCATAGTGAGATAATTGAAGCGTATTTGAAACAGTATTTTGAACGGTTATACCAGCAGGGAAAAATCATGCTTTGCGTGGACGCTATGCTATATTTTCTGCAAAAAGGAGAGATGCTTTCTGGACAGCTGATGCGTTTAATGGCGGTTTTATTTAATGAGGATTTTGACAAAAGACATTCGGAGGGATGTCAAATAGATGAGAACAGTATATTTCCAAAGGAACGGGATTTTTATATGGAATTGTTTCGGTATAATGAAAATCCAGTAAAGCACAGAAAAACGTTTATTGGATATTTTCAGGAAATGAAGGAGCGAATAAAAAGCAGTAAAAGAATTCACGTATCCTGCTTTGGCGGATTTTCTGTCAAGGTGCTGGAAAATGGGAATGAACTTACGTGGCGTACCAAAAAAGGAAGTGAGCTGTTTGCACTTCTATATCATCTTAAAGGAGTGCCTATATCAAGGCAGGCATTGTTAAATATTCTCTGGCCCAATAGCATTCCTAAGAATGCAGTTACCATGTTACATAATATGATTTACAACATAAGAAAGGAATTATCACCATATGGATTAAAAGATCTGATTCAATATAAAGATAAGATGTATACGCTTAATATAGATTGGATTACGTCCGATGATGTAGAGATTCAGCGAAATTGTGAACATTCCAATGACCCAGCTTATTTATTAAAGCGGGAAGATACATTTAGCACATATCCAGGACAGTATTTGGAAAGTATTGACGGACAGTGGACGATAGAATGGAAGGAGTTTTATGATAAAAAATATATGGAGTGCAACATGTGTCTGGCAGATGTTTATATGAAGCAGGGCGAATATAAAAAGGCACTTTTCTTCTTAAAAAATATTCTTTCAATTGATAACCTAAAGGAAGATGCTGTAGAAAAAGTATTATTCTGCTATGGGAAAATGGGAGAGCGTAAGGCAGTACAGATGGAATACAGAAAGTTTGTCTGGATTATGGAAAAGGAACTGAATGTAGAACCATGCGATAATTTGAAAAAAATGTATGAAAAAGCAATGAAAGGAGCTTGCTAATACCGGAATGTTTATAGAATTGTTTATAGAATATTTTTATAATTCATTCTATATGTTTTAAAAGTCGGTAACACTACGTCAGAACATATGATTAAGAATCATAAAAGAAGGGAGGGAACTGGTTTTCTCATCACAAAGAGAAGGCTGGGATAGTATGGCTGAGTATTTATCGCCGGGTGTCTATGTAGAAGAGTTTGCTTCTGGTGGACAGCCTATGGAAGGTGTTGGTACAAGTACTGCTGGATTTATTGGAATGGCAGAGAGAGGACCTGTGGAAGGCGTTCCGGAATTGGTCACGAATTTCTCTGAATTTAAGAGAACGTATGGAGGTTATCTTTCAGAAAATGAGTTTGGAACCTATCGTTTTCTTGCGTATTCTGTAGAAAATTTCTTTGTAAATGGAGGGGCACGCTGCTTTATTATGCGTGTGGCACCACAGGATGCGAAGTGTTCGGTGGGATATGCACCAGATGAAACAAAACCGGTATTAAGTTTTGCCGCAAAAAATCCAGGAATCTGGGGAGATGCCATTACCATTACTATGACACCACAGAGTAAAGCAAAAACACAGGTAAAGGAAATCATTACAGAGGGAACGGATAAAAAATATAAAGTAAAAAGCAGTTCTGGATTTTTAGCTGGAGACATTGTAGCTTATGTGAATGAAGATAAGATTACTTATAACAAAGTTGTGAAAAGCCAGGATAATCTGATTTCCTTTGAAACCGAGTTTGCAGAAGACATTGTGGATACGGACCTAATTCCAAAGAAAGTGATTACAACCTGTGAGATGCGTATTGATGTGAAATATGAAGATATTGTAGAGACTTATGAAAATGTTTCTTTCAATATTGAGTCACCGAATTTTATTGGGAAAAAAATTGCAAAATCAAATTTAGTAACGGTCAGCTATACGGAAACAGAAGAAAAAGAAGTAAAAACACCATTCGCACAAATTGCAGGAGCAGATGATGCCGTGAAGACTGTTATTACATTGAAAAATGGAAGCAACGGAGATATTTCCAGCGTAACTGCTGCTGATTTTATTGGTGTAGATAATGGTGCAGGAAAACGTACTGGAATTCAGGCATTTGTAGATAATGATGTGGTTTCTTTGATGGCAGTGCCAGGAGTTACCGATCCGAACGTACAGCTTTCACTGGTTGCCCATTGTGAAAACCTGGCAAGCAGATTTGCCGTACTGGATGTGCCAAGAGAGGCTAAAAAAGTGCAGGATGTGATTGCTCATCGTGACTTATTTGACAGTAATTATGCAGCACTTTATCATCCTTGGTTGCAGGTATTTGACCCACTGGATAAGAAAAATACTGCAATTCCGCCATCTGGATCTGTTCTTGGAATTTATGCAAGAAGCGATAACAGCAGAGGGGTTCATAAAGCACCTGCCAATGAAGTCGTTCGTGCCTGTGTTGGACTGGATTGTCAGTTTAATAAAGGAGAGCAGGATATTTTAAATCCAAAGGGAGTTAATCTGATTCGTAGTTTCCCAGGACAGGGAATCCGTGTTTGGGGTGCAAGGACGGCTTCTAGTGATGGAAGCTGGAAATACATAAATGTCCGTCGCTTGTTTATTTACATTGAAGAATCTATTAAAGCAAACACTAACTGGGCTGTATTTGAGCCAAATGATGAAAATCTGTGGGATCGTGTCAAACGCACGATTAGTGTGTTTTTAAATAATATGTGGCGGGAAGGTTCTCTTGCGGGAGCGTCTCCAGAAGAGGCATTTTACGTTAATGTTGGACGGGATACCATGAGCCAGGATGATATTAACAATGGGCGTCTGATTTGTGTTATCGGTGTAGCACCAGTGAAACCGGCAGAATTTGTTATCTTCCGTCTAACACAAAAGACGAGTGATTCGGAATAGAAGGAGGGATGAAGAATGGCTTATCCATATGGAAAGTATAGATTTTCAGTTGAAATGAGTTCAGTAAAGGTAGCTGGATTTTCAGAAGCCAGCGGATTTGATGCGTCGATTGATGTCATTGAGTACAGGGAAGGAAATATGGTTCAGACACCATTAAAAATCCCAGGTCTTAAGAAATATTCCAATATTACATTGAAAAAGGGCGTTGGTGCAACGAAGGAACTCTATGACTGGATGATTGCAGGAACAACAGGAGCAGTAAAACGGGAAACCATTACGATTACGATTCATGACGAAGCAGATCAGCCGGTTGCTTCCTGGCAGGTAATTAATGCTTGGCCTTGCAAATATACGGCACCGGATTTCAATGCAACCTCTTCGGAAATTGCAATTGAATCCTTAGAGATTGCTCACGAAGGATTAACAAGAACGAAATAGTGGATGCTCTGCTTTAGTGGAAGAGAAATAGCGCAGGATGGGAAGAACCGCTGCTGTCTTTTCTCTTCCACATAAAATGATATTGGATTCAATAAAAAGAAAATAAATGGAATATTCAAGACGCTGGAAAGAAAAATGGGAAAAGAAAAGGAGGAAGCAGCATGTCATTTCAAACAGAATTTCCATTCACCCTGCCAAAGGGCTACATAGATTACGCAGGAAACTTACATCGGGAAGGAGTAATGCGCTTAGCCAATGCAGGAGATGAAATTTTACCATTAAGAGATCCGAGGGTGCAGCAGAATCCCGGATATCTGACGATTATTCTGCTATCCAGAGTTATTACCAAGCTTGGTTCTCTGGCAACAGTAGATACGACCATTGTAGAAGGACTTTATACGATGGATCTTGCTTTTTTACAGGATTTATATGAAAAAATCAATACGATGGAACTGCCATCTTACAAGGGAGTCTGCCCGCATTGTGGTGAAATTGTAGATATTCCGGTAAATTTTATGGAAGCCGGTCAATAAGTACGTATCCGGCAGAAAAAATTTATGAGGAAGTTGCATTTATCGGTTACTATATGCACTGGAGTAATGAGGAAATCATGAGTTTCAGTCACCGTGACCGGCTAAGATGGTGCAAAGAGATTTCAAAGATTAACAGTCAGATGAACCAGGAACCGGAGAATATATTTGATGTATCGAATTTGTAAGACTGATGGAAACAAATTAGAAGGAAGGTGTCACAGTGAGCGAATATGGAAGCAGTTCGGAATTTATTGTTACGTTCTGGAACAAAACAGATAACAAGCACAGCGAAATTAGTTTCTCCAAAATCAGTAATCTTAAGGCGAAGATAGAATATGAGGTAATCAACGAAGGGGGAAATCCGATACCTGTTCTTTTACCCATTCCAAGCAGGCAGCCGGAAACCATTATTTTTGAAAAAGGAATGCTGCTTGGAGACAGTGCCAGTTACTGGGACCAGCTGCGTCCAGGAATGATGGTCAGTAATGTGGTAATTTACGTGAGAAAATACAATGCCACTGTCCGTAAACTGGAATTCGACCAAGGCATTGTTCTTTCAAAAGAGTATCCATTGTTAAACGCAGTATCGGATGAGGTTTATATTGAGAAACTGGAGGTTGCCCACAGTGGGCTTAAAGAAGTATTTTCTCCTTATACGGGGACGTAGGCAGGTGAAAGAGTATGGAACACAATATCAGTGTGATAGTCCCATTTGAGACAAGAAAGCAATACCGGCTGGATAAGTCCTCCATTTCCATTCTGCTTTTTGCAAAGAAAATCTTAGATAAATACAGTGCACTTGGTATGTATGGATTTGACGATGCTGCCATGGTATTTTTAGAGCAGATTGCAGAAGAAGAAAAGAAACAGGGGAAGGAGATTAAAAAGCAAATCGAATTTACGGTAAAACTGATGCTCCTTCATCAGAACCGAAACCGGCTGGCAAGAGATGTCATCAATGAAAATACAGCCTTTCAGAAGAATATTACCAATCATGTTATGGTGAATCTGAACCGTCTTCTTACCGTGGACAAAAGGGTTTATTCAGAGTTAAATCAGATTTCCCGCAATAACGTAAAGCTCAAAGAAGCTTACGATAAGATTGTAAAGCTGGAAAATTATGAAAAGAAGCTGGTGTTTCAGGTAAACAGCCAGCAGACAATCCGCCCAAAGACATTGCAGAGGTCCTTTTACCAGATGTTCAATCATTTGCTGAAACAGAGCCAGATGAAATTAAGCAGTGAGATTTTCAAAGAATCTACGGCAAGAAAGCAGTTTAAGCAGAACTTAAATAAGCTGCTGGAACTTAAGACCTTTCAGAGCGATGTAAAACGGCATGAATTTCTTCACATTATGAAGCATGGTACGTTAGAGGAACGGCGGGAAGCTATGGAAATTCTGCAAAGTGCAGTTATGGAAGTCAATCAGAATATGATTTCGAATCATGTATGGAATAACAGCCTGGTTTTTAAGAATCTTAAGGTTGGAGAAGAAAGAATGCTTCAGGTGATGCAGCAGGGAAAGCAGGAAAAAGAGATTCGAAAGATACAAAGGTTACTGCAAAAGCAGCAGACCATTCAGATAGAGGATCATAGGATGTTTGAACAACTAAAAGTACAATTTTCTAAGCAGGATGAAATAATACGGGAAATTACAAAAGAGCAGGAAGGAATTCGGAAACAAGGTTCACCGGATACGATTTCAGCAGCGATTTCCAAACAGCTGAAATCAGAGATTCATTTCGATAAAATGCGCTATGGTATGGAATAAAAGGAGGAATCGGTATGTTGCAGGTTGGAGAAATCAATTCGGCAGGAAAAGCAAGATTTCTAACAGAAACGAATAAGGAGATTGTACTTCAATTTAATCCAAGTGAGTATGAATTTTCGGAAGAAGCCAGATATAGTGCGAAAGAAAAGGATAAGATGAATTCTTCCCTGCCACAGTATATGGGAAGCCGTTCCAAAACATTTCATATCAGCCTTAATTTTGATACATCATCTATACAAGATGTAAAAGGAACATCTAGGGCTGCCTGTAGTGTGAAGAGTAAAACCGACGAAATAGAAGCCCTTGCAAAGATGGAGAATTCTCTGCATCGTCCACCAGCAGTAGATTTTATCTGGGGAGAGATAAAATTTTCAGGTTATGTGATTTCTGTAAAGACAACGTTTACTTTGTTTCATTCAGATGGAGTTCCCATTCGGGCAAAGGTAGATGTGGTAATGCAGGAAATGCCGGGAAATAAGAAAAAAAATGCAAAGGAATCACCGGATCGTACAAAAACCAGAGTGCTTTCAGAAGATGTAACCATCTGGGAACTTGCCAGAAGAGAATATGGGGATATGAAGGAATGGCGGAGAATTGCAAAGGCGAATCAGATTCTAAATCCATTTGAGGTGGAGACAGGAAGAATACTGCAGGTACCTGCAATTACAGAGGACGAATAGAGAAACATTGGATAGAGGAAGGTGAAAAGATGGCAGATTTAATGAAGTTGTCCAGTGGATACACGACACTTGCAAATCAGTATGGGAATTTTGTGGTGCCAGCGATGAAGATTAAAATAAATGGCCAGGATGTTATAACCAGCATGAATCTGAATGTGGAAGAACTATCGGTTGTCTGCTCCACGAAGGCCTCGGGAATGGCAGTAATTAAAATTGGTTCCTGTTATGATGAGGAACAGTCGGCCTTTTCCAGTGATGTGAAATCGAAATTTAAACTGGGAACTGTTGTTTCCATTGAACTTGGATATCTGTCTCATACGGAATGTGTATTTAAAGGATATGTTGCAATGCTTGGTGTGGAAATAGCAGAGGATAAGAGGATTTTAGTGACTCTAATGGATGCCAGAAGGCTTATGATGACGGGAGGAAGGAAGCATCTGCTGCATGATGTGAAAAATTATTCTGATGCATTTGGTACGGTGATTGGTGCGTATTCCAGATTGTGTTCCCCAGTTATAGATGCAACGGATGATAAGTTGGAAAATCCAGTTTCTCAGACAAGCAGCGACTACGATTTTATTACCCGGGAGCTTGCAAGAAAAGGAAAACGAGAATTCTTTATTTTTGCCGATAAAGCCTATTTTCGAAAATTTGATGAAGATACTTCGGTGGCAGTGACGCTGCAATATGGCAGGGAATTATATGAGCTTCGTGTAGATTATGCATATCTGGATGTGAAAATCAAAGTGCTTGGATATAATCAGAAAGAGGAAGCAGCAGTATCTTATGAAAAGCAGGTGGGCAGTACCGTAGCTCAGACAAGTATTATGACAACGCCTGAGTTTACCATTGCAGACGAAGATGCAGACAGCCAGAAAAAGGCGCAGAATCGGACAGAATATGCTGCATGGCTTGAAAAAAAGCGTTCCTGTATTGGGAGCGGTAAGACCATTGGTCTGCCGGAACTTGTACCGGGAAGATATGCAGCCATTGAATTGGTTGATGAGATGGTAAATAAAAAATTTTATATCACGGAAGTGAAGCATTCCATTATTAGAAATCATTTTACAACAGAGTTTGAGATAGGGGGAATGTTAGAATGAGTTTATTTGGAGAACTATTTGAACAGGATGAAAATACTGCCAATAAGGTCTGGGGCGTGACGACAGGAATTGTATTGGAAAACTGGAGTGAAGAGAATAAGGGAAACGTGAAAGTAGAAATGAATCTTGGAACCCAGGGGAAAAATGTGTCTGGATGGATTCCTGTCATGACTCCCTACGGTGGCAAAGGCTATGGAATGTATACTCTGCCGGAAGTAGGTTCCTTTGTTGTTATTGCATTTGAGATGGGAGATCGAAATAAACCGATTGTAATTGGTTCCCTATGGAATCAGAAGAATACTATACCGGAAGAATCGGCTGTTGAGAAAAATACGGTGAAGCGGTTTCAGACAAATGGAGGCTGTCAGGTTATTTTTTCAGAGGAAGAATCCAAAGAGAAAATCACGATTCATACGCCTGCAAAACTTACGGTTCTTCTGGATGATGAGGCTAAAACCATTTCTGTTTTAGATAAGGAGAAAAAAAATGGAATTATCATTAACAGCGAGAAAGGAGAAGCAGCCCTGATGGCAGAAACGAAAATAGAGTTAAAGGTGAATGGAACGTCCATGGTTACACTTGATGGAAATTCAAAAAAAGTACAGGTGAAGAGTGAAATGGTGGATGTTGCAGCGTCACAGACTCTTAAGTTAAAAGCTCAGTCTAGCAGTCTGGAAGGAAGTATGGTGAAAGTAAAGGCAGACAGTTCTTTGGGGCTTGAATCCGGGGCAATGGCTCAGTTAAAAGGAAGCATGGTAAAGATAAATTAGGAGGTGCGTAGGATGGATTCCAAACAGTTTCTTGGAACGGGATTTCAGTTTCCGATTCAGGTGGATAAGGCAACTGGGCGCATGAAAACCTCTTCCTATGAAGAGGATATCAAGCAGGCAATTTGGATTATTCTGATGACAAAGAAAGGAGAGCGTGTCAGAAATCCTTTATTTGGATGTGGAATTCACGAGTTCTGCTTTGGAACAACGGATTATCAAACATTGAAACAGATGGAGCGAAGTGTGGAAGAAGCACTGCTTTTGTGGGAACCGAGGATTATCCATACAAAGGCTTTGGTATCTTTGGATACATCCAGGCAAGGAGTGGTAAACATCGAAATTTCCTATGTGGTGCGTGTTACGAATAATCCATTTAATCTGGTGTTTCCTTTTTATATTACAGAAGGTTATGGAAAAAATGCGGAGTAGAAAGAGGTGAGGCTGTATGGAAGAGAGGCAGGAAGAACAAAGAAAAAAAGAAATGCTGAAAATATTAAAAGAGCGAGCCAGCTCTTATGTGCCGGAATGGAGGCTGGATGAGGAAAATCCAGACATTGGTACAGCCTTGGCTTTGGTTTACACAGATATGATGACGTCGGTGGTGAGCCGTTATCAGCGGATGATGGAAAAGAAGCAGATTGATTTTTTAAATGCCATTGGAGCAGAACTTTCCCCAGCCGTCCCAGCAAAAGGATATGTGTCTTTTGGCCTGGTAAACGAGAAAGCAGATGGAAGCCAGGTTCCAGCAGGAACCTATGTAACCGCAGATGAAAAGACCGCAGAAAATGGAATGATTCCCTATGTGACACAGAATGATATTTTTGTATCGCCAACAGAACTTTCCTGCATATACGAGGTGAATGACCAGGCGGATTATATCGGAAAATGCTATGATAGCAGTCAAAATAACAGGAAAACAGCTATCCAGTCTTTTGTTTTTCATAGAACGGCGCCTAATTTACAGGAGCATGTACTTTACATTGGACACACAGAAGTGTTGAATTGTTCCAGCACGGTATGGATTACCCTTTGTTTTTTAAATCAAGGCGGCACTTTTATAAAGGAAGAACAGCTGAATCTGCTTTTAGACCCAGAGGTAACTGAGATTACCTATTCTTCCGAAGAAGGATTTCTTCCATTTGCAAAACAGACCATGCAGCAGGGAAAACTGCTGCTTTGTAAAGAAGAAAGACAGCCGGTATTTTCCAAAATGAATCTGAATGGGGAAGTATGCAGCTGGATTCGGATTCACATACGGAAAATAGAACCTGTAAGGTCTTTTGGCTTTGAACGTATCTATCTATCATTGAAAATACAGGATAGGACTCCAGATTTTGTCCTGGCAGATGGAATGGAAGCAGACCTTAACCGGTATTTTCCCTTTGGAGAGCGCCTTTTGGTATATAATGAGGTGTATTTTGCATCCAATGAAATCCTAAGTAAACGTGGTGCTAAAATAGAACTGGCTTTTTTCTTACATTTTGTTCCGATTCCTTTGGAGAACAATGGAGAAGAAAAAGAAATCAAGTATGATTGGGTAATGGAAGCGGCAGACTTTGAAAAGCAGAAAGAATATGAGATTACCATTGCCTCAGTTATGTGGGAATATTATAACGGCGCCGGATGGGTAAGAATTTATCCAGATAGAACCAATGAAGAGGTGTTCCAGCTAAAAGAGGTAGAGAAGGGACGATATGTGAAACTGAATTTTACGTGTCCAATGGATATTCAGGAGACGTTTGTTAATTCTACCCAGACATATGCGATTCGTGGGAGGATTACAAAGTTAAACAATCCATACAAGCTGAATGGATACTATATCAGCCCAATTATTGAGAATACAACCTTATGCTGTGATTATGAAGAGAATCCTGTGGAACGTCTTTGTATGCTGTCTAGTAATAATCTACAGACGAAGCGGTGGAAGAACGGAACCATAATGCCATTTGTTCAAATGAATAACCAGGCAGCCAGTCTGTATCTGGGATTTCGGATTCCACCCAAAGGTGGACCGATTAAAATGTATTTTAAATTCCGTGAGACAGTCAGCCGCAGAGATGTAAATTTGTTCTGGGAGTATTGGAATGGAAAGAAATTTGTACCGCTTCGTGTTATCGATGAAACGATGAATTTTTCAAAAAGCGGACTGATTACCTTTCTTGGTGCACAGGATTTTGAGAAAACGGTCTTTTTTGGAGAAAAATTATATTGGATGAAGATTGTAGATGCCAGCAGTCATTACAAGGAAAACAGCCTGCATGTATCAGCACCATTTTTAGAAGATGTGGTAATGAATACAGTGAAAATAAGAAACAGTGGGATGGAGCAGACAGAGTATTTTTGTATGGAATACTTTGTGAGGCATAAAAAGCTGCATCTTCAGAAAAAGAATATTCAGTCAATTCATGTTTACATAAAAGAACAGATAATCGGAAGCATGGAAAGCAGATGGAAAGAGTGGACTAAAGTCAAGGATTTTATTGGTTCTAAGGAATCTGATTGTCATTATCGGCTGGAACCTAATAAAGGGATTATTCTATTTGGAGATGGAATTTCTGGAAGGATTCCTCCTGTATCTAAAAGTGATAACATCAAAGTAGTTTATCAGTGTGGCGGCGGTCTGATTTCCAATGTAGAAGAAGGAAAAGTAAATAAACTGAGGCAGAGCATTGGATTTATTAATCGGGTGTATAATCCAGAACCTTTATCCGGTGGGCTGGATACGGAAACAAGGGAACATGCCATTAAACGCTGTTCTAATCAGATACGGCTTAGAAATCGTGCCGTTACGGCTAGAGATTATGAATCGCTGGCTTATGAGGCATCCAGAAGAATTGAAAAAGCAAGATGTTTTCCAGGCAGAGATAGTGAAGGAAAAAAGATGCATGGAGCCATTACGTTAGTACTTTTGTTAAAAGATTACCGGACAGGAAATTCCAGTTTTCAAGGAGTGAGAAATACGGTGGAAGACTATTTGAAAGGAAGAATGCCGGATACGATTTATCATGCTGGAAAATTATTTATTATAGAGCCAGTATTTATTTCCTTTCAGGTAAAGGCAGATATCAGGGTGAACGATTTTGAAAATGCTTTTTTGGTGCAGAAACAGGTGGAAGAAAAAGTAAACTGTTTTTTTGATCCCATTGCAGGTAATTTCGATAATGGAGGTTGGGAACTTGGCTATTTACCCAATATGATACAGCTTCGAAATATCATTCATATGACAGAGCATGTGGAAGAAATCCGAAGTCTGTTTGTTACCACTTATCGCCATGGCAGGCTTGGTCTGGAAGAAGTGGAACCGGAAGAAATGAAAGAGTGTCCATTTGTGCTTCCAGTGAATGGAGTGCATCAGATTACTGTTTCATTTTGAAAGGAGGAGGGGCAGTGATACCAGAAATCATTTTAGATACCGAAGAGTTTTCTGATATTTTTGAAGAAGCAAGAGGGAAGATCGCAAGTATTTATCCAGAGTGGACGGATTACAATTATCACGATCCTGGAATCACAATGCTGGAATTGTTTGCATGGCTCAAAGAAGGACAGCAGTTTTATATGGATCAGACGGGGGAAGCTCAGAAAGAAAAGTTTTTAAAACTGCTTGGAACCAGGCGACTTGTGAAAGAACCTGCGAAAGCCCTGCTTACGATGGAAACGGATAAAAATATCATTTTTCCGAAGGGAACGAAGTTTTATGCAGATACGATCTGCTATGAATCCGTAGAACAGAATGTAATTCTCAAAGAAGACATTACAACCTGCTTTTATGTCAGGGAAAAGGTAGAAGAATATCTGGATCGGAAACAGCTGAATTTTGGAAATCAGCTTAGAATTCATATGTTTGGAAAGGAACCGGAACCAGGAGATACCTTTTATATTGGTCTTACCAAAGACTTACCGGTCAATATGGAAATCAGTATTTACTTTGATTTATTTACAGAATATGAAGTTACAAGAAATCCGTTGACCCAGAAGTTAGCAGTGCCATTTGTTAAGTTCTGCATGGAATACTTTACAAAGGACGGCTGGAAGAAGGTATCTCATTTGAAGGATACCACGTATGGATTTTTACAGGATGGTCAGATTTTCTTTGAAGTAAAAAATAGGATGAAACCGGGAAATGTATTTGGGGAAGAAGGTTATTTTCTACGTATCCGTCTGAAAGAAGGGGTATATGATATTCCGCCAGTGCTGGTTGGGTTTGGAATTAATGTGCTTCGTGTCGTGCAGACAGAACATTTCATAGAACATTGTGTGATACCAAAAAATTCACGTGCCATTTCTGAAAACAGTCAGGGAATGGTTTGTGTGAAAGATACCACCTTTTTGGCACTCTATGGGGAAAACGATGTTTATGCAGCAAGCCATGGAAGACTGCATGAAGTAAGCGTTGTTCAGAAATATTTAGATACCGAACACGCAGAGTGTACCTTTGTATTTGAAGTGCCAGAGGAATGGAATAAATTTGAGGAAATCCATCTGATTCATAGGGAATCAGCCCAAAGTCAGAAGAAAATGTTTACAGAAGGGAATGGGTATCCCAATCAGAGTTATGAACTTTTGGATGAACTGGTAGAATATGAATCCTTTGAATTGATGGTGCAGGATGAATTAGGGGATTTTATTTTGTGGGAAAAAGTCCAGGACTTTTCGGAATCGGGTCCAGAAGATCGACATTATGTATTTGATTCCCGAACTGGTACGGTAACCTTTGGAAACAGTATTCGTGGATTGGCACCGGAAGGAGAAATCCGGATTATCAGTTATGCACGTTCACTTGGAAGTGACGGTAAGGTAAAAGCAGGAAGGATTAATCAGATTTCACGAGAAATAGAATCCGACGCGGTGGTTACCAATAATAAGGATTCGTGGGGTGGCAGAAAAGAGGAAACTTTAGAAGAAAGCTTTGTGCGGGTACAGAAAGAATTGAAGTGTCCGGTAACGGCAGTAACATACGAGGATTATGAACGATATATCCGAGAGACGCCTGGGCTGATGATTGCAAATTGTAAAGTGCTTAAACCGATGGAGGTAACAGAAATTTTCCCATATTATGATGAGTCAGCAATTACCGTTGTGGTAAAGCCATTTGCGAAACAGATAAAAAAAGAGTTAATGGCTGTCTACCGTAGAAACATTCTTAGTTATCTGGAACCGTTTCGTATGACGGGGACAAGTGTTTATTTGATACGGCCAGAATACATTGCATTTGAGTTATATGTGGAGGTTGTAATAAAGACCCACTATATTCATGCAGAAGAGGAGATAAAAGAAACGGTGGAACGCTGGTTTCAGGCTCTTGGGAAAGAGTTTGGAGGATGTGTGCGGTATAGTAAATTGTATGGTGTTATTGATATGCTTCCGTGTGTGAAACGGCTTCGGTCGGTTTCTTTTGAGGTGAAAGGAACCGGAGTAAAGCATCTTCCAGACGGAAGTGTTAAGGTGCCGCCGAATGGAGTGGTAGAACTTAAGGAGGCAGAGTATCAGTTTACAATGGATTAAAGGCTGGATAACGTTTTTGGGAGAGGAGGGGCATGGTGAAATCCCAAAAAAACTATTTGATTTTAAATAAATGCTCGGATTATAAAAAGAGTGCATTCGAAAATATGGAATACGATGAGGGAGGAATCTTTCTTGCAGCAGATGTGTTGAAAAACCGGGGTGTTTTCCTTTCTCGTGTACTGGACAGTAAAGAGCCCTCTATGGAGTGGCACCGATTGGTTTTAAAAGTAAACGAGGAGAGCGGAGCACCTTACCGGCTGAAAATTTACACTGCAGAGGAATTGGTAGTCATGTGGAAAAACCAGGAAGTTTCTATACAAAGCCTGATTCAGGATGCAGGAATTTCTATGGAAGAAAAGATAGATGTATGCAAACCATTTTGTGAAAAAACAGTAATTGGAAAGCCTGATATTCTGCTTCATGAGATAAAGGGACGTTATTTGTGGATTCTATTGGAAGTCTATAGGCAGCCTGGGCAGAACCTGAAGTTTGAATCGATAACTGCGTATTTTCCAAAGCAATCCTGGCTGTCCTATCTTCCGGAATTATACGAGGCAAGCGATACAGAACATTTTTTAGATCATTATTTATCTGTGTTTCAGAGTATTTATGATGACTGGAATGTATATATCAAAGAAATACCATATCTTCTGGATGTGAACACGACAAAAACGGAATACCTGGATTTTTTATGTCAGTGGATTGGAGTGACCAAAAGTCAGATGTGGTCCGATGAAAAAAAACGGATGCTGCTTTCACAGGCAGCAGATTTGTTTCGTTTTCGGGGAACGAGAAAAGGGCTGCTTAAGCTGCTGCATTTATATCTGGAAGCCCAGGTATTTCTAGTAGAAAAACATCAGTGGAAGCAGGCACATTTAACTCCGGAAAGAAAGCAGTTGTATGAATCTTTGTATGGGAATAGTTCTTACACGATTACGGTTTTAGTAAAAGAAGAAAGTGTGCCATCAAGAAAAGAATACCAGACACTGATTCAGGTTATCGAAAGTGAGAAGCCAGCTCAGGCAGATTTAAACCTGGTGGTGCTGAAACCTTATATTTTTCTTGATGGGCATTCCTATCTGGGAGTGAACAGCGTACTAGGAAAATACCGGACTGCCAGTCTGGATGGAAAGTCGGTTCTGTCCTTTACAACCATGGGAAGAAAACAGCAGAAAGAGAGGTTTGTGAATGAAGAATACTAAGATTTTTCCTTTTGAAAGGAATCAGTATTATTATGGAAAACTATTGTCGGTAGATGATTTTAATTTGGAACAAAAATATAACTGCAATAAACAGCGTATGAACCATATGTTTCTAAGTGGTTTTGGAATTATGGCAGGAATGTATGTGGTTAGTGTAGGTGAACAGACCATTTCCGTAGAATCTGGATGTGCACTGGATGCATTTGGGCGGGAAGTGGTAATTGACGTTCCTGTGATTAAAAAATTACAGATGATTGATGGATTTGAACAGGCGGCTTCTAGAGGGGAAAATTATATTTATCTTTGTCTGGAATATGCTGAAAAGCCTACGGATGCAGTATATAATATCGCTGGAAATATAGGAAGTGAGGAAAGCACATATAATAAAGTAACAGAGTCTTATCGGCTTTTTCTTAGTAACCGGGAACCGGAATTCAATGGAACTGAAGCAGATGAATTATTAAATGACAGCCATCAGCTGTACTTTCATAAAGGAATCAGTATCAGACAGTCGTTTCCGCGGTATGTGGAAATCGGAAAGAAAGTGGTTGTTACCGTCGATATTGAAACAACGGAGAAAAGTTTTGTGGCATTTTCTTACACAATGAATCTAAATGGTTTGACTTATGAGAAGGAGAACAGTCTGACGATAAATTTTGATGAACTGATGGTGGAAAAAACGGGAAACTATCAACTGAGCTTTGAACTGGATCCAGTGCCTACGAAGGGATATGAAGCCAGTGCAGCAATGGAGCCTGGGTCATTTAAGATGGTTATAGATAAAAAGCAGAGGGAGACCACATCAAATCATAAATATACGGTAGAAATTGTAGAAGGTGATATCCAGGAAAAGATAATAGAAGATTATTATAGATGTTCCATGGACACGATGATGGATAAAGCAAGGCAGAAGTGTATTTATCTGGCAAAGATTTATCTGATGAAAACAGAAAATACTTATCTGATTGACCGGGTTGTAAATGCACCATTTAAACAGTATGTAATGAACCAGCAGTTACTAGGGACCTTCGCTAAGATTATGAGGAAAGATATCCGAAATCTGGAATTTCTGATTTCAAATAAACATAAGAAAGATGCTTTTGAAAATGAAAAGAATCAGGACAGCAGTGAAATCCAGATAGCAGGTGGTGTATATGAAATGGAATTTGGACTTCGCGGTGATAATCGAAGAAAGTTTTTTTCACCACCAATTGTCCACGGACTTGGTCTGGGGTATGTGACGATTATTTTGTCTCAGGAAACCAGAAAGAATGAGGCAGTATTTGGAAATGCAGAAATTTTTCAGGAAAGCTATGTAGATGTGGATTTGGCCGCACAGCTGGATGAGGCAGCTGGTTCTTTTATCATTGGAGCAAAGTTAAAAGAAACGGTTGCCAAAAACAGTATTCGGATTCAGTGGACAGCAATTCGCAGGAGAGAGGAAAAGTCAGAAGAAAAACTGGAACGGCATATTAATATCAAACCGGGTATGTTAGAGCTTTATACGAGGGAAAGTTCCTATCTAGAGGTTAGCTTTTCCAATATGGAAGATAAGCAGATTCGCTGGCAGCTTAAGGAAGGGGCTGGGACGATAGATGAGACGAATGTGTATACGGCTCCTAATGAAAGAGGCGTGTATGAAATTTGTGCACAGAGTGTTGCATATCCAGATGTAAAAGCATCGGTATTTGCTGTGGTAAGAGAGAGAAAATAACAGGTGCGGACAAAAAAGGGGGTGAAGGCATATGGAAATCCATACGTTTGATACGGTATATTTTGTAATACATAGTGGAAAAACAAAGGGACAGATGCCGGTTTATCTCTGTCGAAAAGAATCGGATGGACAGTTGTATCAGTTATTTGCCATGAAAAAACAGTTTATCCGGAAGGAGACGATTTCATTCTTAAATGAACAGCTTCAAAATAAAGAATTTGATGATTTCAGTGATTTATTTTTATATCAGGAACAGCTTTTTGCAGCAATACGTTATTATGCGGACTCTTCTTTGGAAGAAAAGAAAGAGGAAAATCTGGAATTTGAGGAACGCCTGGAAATTGGAAGGCGGATATTGGAAAAATTTCTCATAACGAAGATGCCGGCATTTTTTTGCTGCCAGTGTCTTGACCCAGAAAGGATTTTGCTTACGGATTCTCTGGAGGTTCATTTTTCTTATACGCTGGATAAAGTTGGAATTGCTGCCGCTGTAACCATGCAGGATTTCTGGAATGCATTTGCAGACTTTCTGGAGGAAGAATGGTCCAAAGAACTTACGAACCAGATTGTGGATGGACTAAGCCAGTATATTTCTTTTTTACGGCTGGCAGAACATAAGACGGAGGAACTGGTATATCGTAAGTATCTTTTGATGAGGGAAAAGTTGATACAGATTCCAAGAGAAGAAAGAAACAGGTCACGCAGTCATCTATTTCTCTTGTGGGATAAAAATAAGAAACGGATTTCAGCGGTCAAAAAGATACTGGCGTTTCTGATTCTTCTGGCTGCCTTAGTGTATTTTATTTATACCGTATGGGAACAAAAACAGCCAGATGGTGGAAGTGAAAAACTAATTCATTATATTGGTACACTGTCGGTGCCAGAATAGGAGGAGCGTATGGATTCATTTGGAACAGATCATGCCAAAAATACAGTTCTGCTTTTATGGAAGCGGATAGGAAGAATGCTGTTTTCCCCATTTCAGTCTGCTGCATATAAAATCAAAAGCCTGTTTTGTGAAACGTCTATCGTAGGGTATGTAACGAAAGATGTGAAGGAAGAAATGAAAGAAATCAAGGAAAAACCCACTTCGAAGAAAGGTTATGTAAGAGTTGGGAAAAAATATGTGGCAAAAAAAATGCTGTTCTTGATAACGTTGCTTCTTTTGGTGGGAGGGACATTTTTTGTTAAGTTTTCTGCTCCCATATTTATCGCAAAGTTTTTTACAAAGACCATGGTCATCAATACTTCGGAGATGAAATCATATACAGGTAAAGTGAAACTTATAGACAGCAAAGAAAAAAGAAGAGTTTTATACATCGGTGATTTAAAAAAAGGCAGAATTGAAGGAAGTGGAGAACTTTATGACTATGATGGAACGAGACTTTATGTGGGTGGATTTAAGAAAGAAATGTATTCTGGGTCTGGTGAGACCTTCTATCAAGATGGAACGGTTCATTATAAAGGAAAATTTCTTTTGAATCAATATGAAGGAAAAGGTCTTTTATATTATCCAAGTCAACAGCTGTGCTACAAGGGAGAATTTTCTCAGGGAATGTATAGTGGAAGCGGAACCTTGTATCGGATAGATGGAACGAGACTTTATCAGGGTGGTTTTCAGGATGGAGTCTACGATGGCGAAGGAACACTTTACGATGAATCGGAAGGAGTGATTTATCAGGGAAGTTTTGTAAAAGGTACCCGTCAGGGAGAGGGGATTTCTTACAAAAATGGAAGAACTGAATCAGAAGGCACTTTTTTCCAGGGAATAATTCACACAGGTACAGGCGTTTTGTATGCATACAACGGACAAATCCTTTATGAAGGAGAGCTAAAGGATGGAAAGTATGAGGGCAGTGGAACACTTTATAAGGATGGCGTACTTGCTTATAAGGGCGACTTTGTCAGTGGAAAATATGAAGGGATAGGAACGCTTTACTATAAAAATGGTATGAAAAAATATCATGGAGAATGGGAAAAGGGAACTTATCAAGGAAAAGGAATTCTGTATACAAAAAAGGGACATAAAGTATACTCTGGTGACTGGGAAAAAGGCGTGAAAGAAGGAGAAGGAAAAGCCTTTGAAAAAGGAAAACTTGTATATAATGGATGCTGGAAAGAAGGAAAATATCAAGGCAGTGGTAAATTATATGAGAAAGGTGTGCTGCTTTATGATGGAGAATTTGACGAGGGACTGTATTCTGGTTCTGGCAGGCTGTTTCACCCGGAAACGGGGAATTTAAGGTATGATGGTGGGTTTTACCAGGGAAAATACAATGGTGATGGCAAACTATATTACATAAAAGAAACAACGCTCCGTTATGAAGGTGGATTCCGAAATGGTGTCTTTGAGGGAAAAGGAAAACTCTATACAGTTTGTGAAAAACTGCGGTATGATGGGAAATTTTCTTCTGGTTTGTATGAAGGTGATGGTATTGAGTACGAACCGGCAACGGGTGAAATTATGGCAGAAGGAGTATTTCATAGAGGAAAACTTTTAATCAGCAAAGCAGAACAGGAGAAAAAGAAGGAAGAAGCTGAGAAAGAAGTGGAAGACGAAACGACAGAAGAAGAGGAATCTCCAGAAAAAATGGAATCTTCATCAGCAGAACCATCTGCCGAAGAGGAAGAACCAATGGATCTAGATAAAATAGAATTTGGCTTTCAATCTTTTTCTTATGAACAAGGAGGAGAGTAGTATGGGAAGTTATGCGGTAATCGAAGAGATAGGAAATGAGATTGTCACGCTTCTTCGTCAAAATCTGGTACCTGAATTTGTGGGACATCAGGAAAATATTGACCTTTGCAGCCCCGATGAAAAAGGGGATATAACTGTTGGAATTTATCTGTATGATATTCAGGAAAGTGAAGGAATGATTGGAATTGAGCCTAAAAACAGGGGGGTTGTCAGTCAGTGCTATCCTTCGCTTTTCCTAGAACTTTATTATATGATAACCGTGTATTCAAATAGTGATGTTAAATTTCGGGCTAGACAGGAGCAGAAACTGCTGGGAAGAATTCTTCAGATTTTTCATGAAAATAAGAGACTGCCAGAGAATGATAGTTCAAGAAATCCGGATTATCCGATGAAGATTGAGATGGAACGGCTGAAACTGGAGGATAAGTTAAAGATTTACAATGCTCCGGGAAAAGCATACAAAAGTTCGTTGTTCTATCGGGTATATCCTGTTGAGTTAGAATCCACACAAAGAAAGAAAGTATATCGGGTAACAGATGTAAATTTCAGTGTGAATGAAGAAAAGGAAAGGTGATGGTCTTATTAAGAGTCATGTATCGCTGGTAATCGTTCCAATTGATGATATTACCAACCAGTTTATCGAGGAAAACCGTATAAAACCGTGGATAGAGTGGGAAAAAGCAGCTATGTGGAAACCTGGTTTTTATCTGTTTCTTAATGTTACACAGACAGAATTTATACTTCATTTGGAAAGCAGGTATTATCAAGGACAGGATATTTCTATTTTTCTTGAAAAAGGAAAAACTCAAATAATGAAAGTCCGGATGGTTCCCAGTGAACAGCATCCAAATAAAAATGCTTTTCTGGAAATAAGCGGAACAGGGAAAAAAGGAGAGATTGTTTCAGTTTATAGTATGGAAACTCTACAAAGCTACAAACTATTAAAAGAGTACCAGCCAGGTGAAAATCTGGGGATTTATAATTCAGATATACTTGACTTGTCTGGGAAAAAAATCTGGATGAGAGAACGAGAAAAGGAATGGTTTATCAGGTTAGGAGAACAGTCTGAAAGAGAGGAAAGGGAATATCTGGTAGAAGGAATTTTGGAACCTGTTAAGAAATCCGAAGCCGTTATTTATTTGATTTATGAAACAAAGGTGCGGGAGGATGGAAGTTTCTATCTATTATTTCCGAAGGGAAAGCAGGAAGAAATTTTGGCGGTGCTTGGATACCGAGGATATGAGCAGGAAATTCATTTAAAATCAGAGAAACTAAATCAGTTTCATTTGGAAATACAAGGACGCTGAAGGAGGAAGAGTATATGGGTTTTTGCGTATGTGGAGGGGCGATGCTCTGCTGCAGCTTTGGGGCGGCTCCGTCGACGTTAACAGTGCTGCCAAAGAATAAAGTGATTTCTTCTATGCCTCTGGCAAATATTATGGACAATGTGCCGATGGTTAATATTGCACCTTTTGGCATGTGTTCATCTCTGGCAAATCCTACGGTGGCATCAGCGACAGCTGCGGCACTTGGGGTGTTGACACCAATGCCTTGTGTGCCCGTTACAACAGCACCCTGGGCACCGGGAAGCCCGACCGTGCTGATAGGTAATCTGCCAGCACTGAATCATTCAAGTAAACTTATGTGTGCATGGGGTGGCTTGATTCAGATTACAAATCCCGCTGTGACCAATATTCAAATTCCATAGAAATCAGGAAAGGAGGGATTTGGTGTTTCACTTTAATATTATGGAAACAATTCTGCTCGGTGTGTCAGGAATTATCAGCATTCTTCTGGCAGTAAGTTTTGTCCGAAATAAAGTAGAAATAAAAGTATTGAAAGAAAGTAAAATGGATTTGGAAACAAAAGCAGCAGAAGCAGAGCTTTTAATCTCCCGTATGGAACGGACGCTTCCAATGGAACTTTACCGGGAAGCGGTGAAAGAAGAAGGCAGCAGAATACGTTTGACTCCAGCCTATCTGCCATTTGCAGTAATGGATATGAATACGGAGCATTTTACAGAACAGATTCATGCCATGCAGGCGAAAGAGATTTTTGATTTTATTAACAGCATTTTAGTGAAGACTGTTCCGTATGTTTATGATAAGAATGGAATTATAGACAAATTTTATAAAGCTGGATTTACAGCGTTTTTTGAAAAAAGCTGTGAAGAGGCACTGGAGGCAGCCGTTTCCATCAGCCAGATTATTTATCAGGAAGCAGAACAATCGGAGCAGTTTAGCCATTTTTCCGTTGGAATGTGTTATGGAAGTGTGCTTGCAGGTATTGCAGGAACCGATAAGCGGATGTCTTTGATTACAGTCTCCGAGTATACAGGGCTTTCTTCGTTTCTACAGTCTATTGCCGGAAAATACGATTCCCGCATTTTGATTACTGGAACGCTGCGTAATAAAGTAGAAGCTTTTGAACAGAAATTTCATGCAAGGAAGCTTGGTTATGTTTATATTACATCCAAGAAAAGCCTGGAAGAAATTTATGATGTGTTTGACGGCGATCCGATAGCTGTAAGAAATAATAAACGGAAAACGAAGATTGTATTTGAAAAGGGAGTTGCGTTTTATACACAAGGTGAATATGAAAAGGCAAGACAGTATTTTATCGAGGTTTTCAAAACGAATCGTTATGATGGGGCAGCCAAAGAATATTTAATGCGCTGCGAAAAAAATATTGCAGAAGAAAAGAAAAATACTGGAATGCCTCAGATTGAAACCTATTAGAAAGGATGAATTCGGATGAAAAATAAATATCCTCGGAAACTTGGCAGGAGAATCCTTTTGTTCTGTATTCTGCTTATCGGGATACTCTGCACCGGTATTACGATTGTCAGCTATAATATGTATAAAAATGATATGATTGGGCGATATGCGGAATATGAGAAAACTATTTTAAATCTGGCTCTTTCCAATGTGGATCCGGAAGGAATCCAGGAGGCAGTCAAGACACAGACAAAAAACAAAGCATATCAGAAACTCCAGAAGAAATTTAATCAGTATGTAAATCATTCCAGCATTCAATACATATATGCTTTATATTTTAAAGAGAATGATGACAATATGTATTATGTCCTAAACGGGTATACAGAAGAAATGAAAAAAACAAATCCAGAAGGAATCCATCAGCTGGGAGAGCTTCCTCTGAAGAATGATTTTTCTAAGGATATGATAGAAGAGTTACGGACTGCTTTTGAAAAGAAAACGAAGGAGGTTCAGTATATTAAAGATATGGCGTCTGGAAATGAATATCTGATGACGGCATACTACCCGTTAGTGGATAAAAAAGGAAATACAGTCTGTATTTGCTGTGTGGATATTTTGATGGAGGATATTCGTATAAATCTTAGGAATTTTATAGAAACGGTTGTTATATGGGTTGCACTGCTGGGACTTATTTTTTTGGTAGGTTTTCTTTTCATCGTGCATCGGCGTATTGTGCTGCCAGTGAAAAAATTAGCAGACAGTGCAAAAAATTTTATTACCCAGCAGGAAAAGGGGAAGCCGGAAGAACTGATATTTAAAGAAGTTCCGATTCATTCCAAAGACGAGATTCAGTTATTATCAGACAGTCTTTCTTATATGGTCAGCCAATTGAAAGAATATATGGAGCATGTTTCTCATTATGCAGCGGAGCAGGAACGGGTAAGTGCCCAGTTTAGAGTAGTGCAGCAGTTAAAAGAGAATCTGTTTCCATTTCAGTTTCCGGCATTTGCAGAACGGACGGATTTTGAGATTTATGCCAGAATTGAATACAGTAAAGTATTAAGTGGCGATTTCTATGATTTTTTTCTGATAGATTCAAACCACCTTTGTTTCTTTGTGGGAAACGCATCTGGAAGCGGAATCACAACAACTATGGTGGCCATGATTGCGACAATTTATATGGAAAACTACGCTAGACTTGGGTATCTGCCAAATCGGATTCTGGGGGAAGTAAATAATCAGCTTAGTGAGAATAATCGAGGTGAGATTACAGTAAGTGCATTCCTTGGTATTGTAAATCTAGAGACAGGAGAGTTTACTTTTTCTCAGGCAGGAGAGCTATGCCCTCTGATGAAATGCTCTGGCAGGGAGGCAGAACTGCTTGCATGTAATCCGGGATTTCCACTTGGCTCCTTAGAAAATGTAGTGTATTTTCAGCATGCTATGTATTTAAAGCAGGGGGAATCGGTATTTTTATATACGAAAGGTGTATCTGGAAAAAAGGATAAAAATGGATACGAATTTACAGATGAGTATGTATTACAGGCATGGAATTCATATATGAGGGAAGAATATGTGCTTTGCAATATAATAGATAGAATGCAGCAGAAATTGAATGCGTATGCAGGCGGAGTGGAGCGGGAGATGGATGAGACAATGCTTGCGTTTCGCTATCTTGGGTAGAATGGAAGACTTTTGCCTAAGAGAGACAAATTAGATATTCAATTTTCCAACCACAATAAATGGTGCGAATGATTGAGTTCTCAAGCAAAACAATTTACTAAATTGGTACATTAACATAAAAATAGCACCAAATTTTTGATATAATAAGTTCACCACAAACAATAAAATTTAACATGCTTTCATCAGCTACAAAAAGCAACCATTATAACGAAGTTTCTGATGGAATAGACCATCGCACCAACGGATACAAATTTCGTAAAGAAAGTATGATGCAAAAAACAGATGCAGCTATTTTTTTGGCAAAGAATGCTTTAAATGCAGGCATCAAGGCTGACTATGTCCTCGTGGACACATGGTTTACAACAAAAGCAATGCTTAAGGAAATCTTGAATCTTGGAATTGATGTTATTGGCATGGTAAAACAGTTAAAACAATGCTATACCTATAATGGCAGGCAGTACAAACTTCCGAAACTCAAGAAATTTGTACGTTTTGAAGGTGCTAGAAATATTTTTGGCTCCCTTGTAGTAACAACCAAAGCAGGAATCCCTGTAAAGATTGTATTTGTACGAAATCGTAATAAAAAAAGTGAATGCTTATATATTCTGCGCACCAATATTTCCCTTAGTGATGCAGAAATTGTACGTATTTATGGAAATCGATGGTCGATTGAATGTTTCTTTAAATCATCTTTCATGTTCTGTGAAGATATTCAGGATATGGATTTAACCAATGCACTGCAAAGCCTAATGGTTTTGTTCGTGGAGCACATTTTTATTCAGGATTTATTTAGAAATATCTGCTGGGAAAGCTGTTTTTATACTGTGACAACTATCCTACCACATAGGGTAAATAGGATAATGGTCCTATTTCCTTTTTATTAAAAATACTGTAAACTACCAATCAGTGCTCTGCATTTTTGAATATTTTATTAAAAAAAGTAAATTTAAGTGTTCTATATAAAATAAATGGAACGACACGAAAGGGAGATGATAGAAATAAAAGAGTACATTATGGAATTATCCAATGTCGTTATTAAGGCAGTTCGAGATAACTATGATGCAATTAGTTCAAAAAAACGACTTGGATTATCACCAGGAGGCGATACTCAGTTTTCGATTGATGAAATAGCAGAAAAAACTATATATGATTTTATAGCAAATCATGGTGAGAAAATCGCATACTATTCAGAAGACCGGGGTCTTGTTAAATTTAATCAAAATCCAGAGTATATGTTAATTATCGATCCAATTGATGGAACAAGAGGAGCGGCTGCTGGATTAGAGTGTTGCTGCTTTTCAATTGCAGTCGCAGAGTATAGCGAAGATGCTACAATTAATGATGTAAAATATGCATTATTATATGAGTTTAAAAATGATGTATGGTTCTATTCGGATTATACACAGAACGACATTTCAGTTACTGGAGCAGCAATTAAACTTAGTCCAAATACGGATATTAATAATATGTTTTGGAGTATGGAGTTTAATGGACACCCAGCAAGACTCATGACATATTCGTTAGGTGATTTGATAGATTTATCAGCAAATCAGGGTGGAATATTTATTTTTAATAGTTCAACATATTCAATATCCAGAATAATAACGGGACAACTAGATGCATATGTAGATATTGGAAATAGATTATTAAAAGATGTTCCAGAACTTGATGAAGAATTTAGAAGAGTTGGCAATGGACAAATTCTTCACTTATTTCCATATGATATTTCTGCAGCCGTATATTTGGCAAAGAAGGCAGGCGTAGTTATTACAGATGCTTATGGAAATGACTTAGGTAATACGAGATTAGCGGATATTTCAGACCATAATCTTCAATCATGTGTAGCAGCTGGTAATAAGGAGTTACATAGTAGAATAATAGAGAAAATTAATTGGATACAAGACTACTCACAAGTAAGAGACATTATACATTAGGAGGAAAAATGAAAGCAGTTGTAATTGAAAAAGTAAATGAATTAAAGATGTATGATAAGGAAGTTCCAGTTTTAACAACAGAAGATGACATAATTGTTCGTATTACGCTTACAGCTATTTGTGGAACTGATATTAGAATGCTAAAAGGCTTACATGAACATAAGTTTGGAACAATATTAGGACATGAGGGTGTCGGTGTTGTTGAAAAAGTAGGTAATAACGTGAAGAATCTTCAGGTAGGTGATCGTGTATTTGTAGATCCAACCATGAACTGTGGAACTTGTTATTACTGCAAAAAAGGAATGCATAACCTTTGTGATAATCTAGCAGGTCTGGAAGTTGGTGTTGACATGGATGGAACATTTGCAGAGTTTATTCGTATGCCAAAAGATTTTGTTTATAGAATTCCAGATACTATGTCAGATGAGGCGGCAGTGCTTGTTGAACCACTTGCATGTGTTTTAAACAATGTAAAGTTGTGTAGCCTAGATGTAGATGATGTAGTAGTAGTTTTAGGTGCAGGACCAATCGGTGCATTATTTGGTATGGTTGCTGAGAGAGTGGCACGTAAAACAGTTGTAGTTGAACGGGATGAGAGACGATTAAGATTTTTGAGAAAACATTATAAGAATGTTGTAGATTCAAGCAAAGACAATTGGGAAGAAGAAATTCTTAAGCTGACAAATGGTGAAAAGCCTACAGTTGTACTTGACGCGAATGGAAAGAGCTGTGATGATGCACTTAAAGTAGTAGGTAAAGGTGGAAGAGTTGTATTAATGGGTTATGATTCATCAAATTATTCAACTATTCATACATCAACCATTATTGGAAAGGCAATTAAAATTTTAGGTGGTTCTGATTATTCAGATATGTTCTTTCAGGCAATTGAAGTTGGAGAAAGCTATGACCTAGGCAAATTTGTAACACATAAATTTAAACTTGATGATTATGCAGATGCATTTGATTTGATTCTAAATCAAGATAAAGAACCAGATTGTGAACTTATGAAAGTTTGTTTTGAACTTTAATAAGGTTAATGAGAGGTAAAAATGAGTACATATAACGGAAAAACTTATGAAGTTAATGGGAAAGAAACCTTTTTTATTTCAGGTGATTACCCTTATTATCGTGATCAGAGACAAAACTGGGAGAAGAAGTTAGAGCAAGTAGCACTTCTTGGAATTGATACGATTACATGTTACGTTCCTTGGAGACATCACTTAGTTGTGCTTGAAAATGGGATGCATACGTATTCCTTTACAAGTGAATATCGTGAGAATGCAGATTTAATTTACTTTATGGATTTAATGATAAAGAATAATCTGAAGTGTATCTTAAAACCAGGTCCATTTGTACATGCAGAATTAATTAATGGTGGTATTCCAGATTATGTTTTGCCAGAGAATAATCAAAAAGTAGATTTTATGCTAGATGGTAAAGGACAAAAAAACTCCTATATGGGAGCGGTGCTGCCAAATCCTTTTTCTAGTGAATATTATACAGAGGCTATGAAATGGTATGACAGCCTTGATAGAGAAATCATTTCTAAGTATAAGGATAGTATAATTACTGGCATACAGATTTCAAATGAAGGTATTTACAGTGATGCCAGTAGCAGCATTGACTTGTATGATTATTCAGAAACAGGAAAAAAACTATTTTTGAATTTCTTGAAGAACGAGTATCAGGATGTAGAGCAGTACAATATAAAACATGGAACCTGTTATGAAGATTTTGCTGATATTAACATTCAAAGGGATGAGTATCAGGAGCCAGGTATTGTTGCTTGTGAAGACTGGTGTAAATGGATTGAGACATATATTTTACAATTTTACAGACATTATTCACAAAAATGGCGTGACCAGAATATACCTGTACTTATTAATTTAAATTCACCTCAGAATGGGAATTTATTAAATAATAATTATGATACGTGGCTTGCAAAGAATTATTTGAGTTGGGATGATGAATTTATTCTTGGATATACCAACTGGTTGGGAAATCCATCTAAAGAAAAAAGTAAGTTTGAAAAAATGGTATTTATGTCTAAAATATATCGTTGGCCAAATATTGAAGACAATTGGGGACATAGTTGGGCAGGAGAAGAATATATGTCCGCTGACGTTTCCTTGCTGTGTGCTTCTATTATGCTTGCAGGCGGAGTCACTGGATTTAATGTTTACAATATTTGCTCCACTGACGTAAAACAAAAGCATTTGACTTTCTCAGAAGACAGAATTGAAAAATATGCAGATCTTAAAGAGGTTTTCAGAGGAGTGTATTGTGAAGGTGCTGTAGTTGGCAATCCTAATCAAGGAAAAGCAGAAAAACTAAAGGCATTTGTTCAATTTGTAAATCGAAACAAGGAAATGTTGGAATGTAAAAAGGACAATAGGATTCATTTCGGAATTAATATGCCGTATGTCTATATAACAGCAAAGGGACAGAGTGAGAAGAATCATATTTTATCCTACGAAGAGAGTATAATGAAAGTAGCGAATTTATGTTTAGATTATAATATGGAATTTGATTATTTTAACCTTGAAGATATGAGTAATGAATATCAAAAAGGAGATTACATTGTAATGCCATGTTATAAGAGTCTGCCTTTGTCTGCTCAGAAAAAATTAGTAGCTCAAGTAGAAAAAGGAATACATATTATCCTCATTGGAAATGTACCTATTGAAGATGAAAATCATGAAACATGCAGGATATTTACTGATTCAATCGAAAAGTACAATGAGCAAGTAACTAGGATATCATTTGAATCCTTTAACGATGATATTTGCTATGAAATTGTAGAAACGATGATGAAGGAAATTCCTTATATTAAAAAGGATGGATTATATATTACATCATTACGTAAAAATAATACAGAGTTTAAGTTTGTAATCAATCGTGATGAGAAGGAACATCCGATTGATACAATTGCTGGAGAAAAGTTTTCTGATGTTGTATTAAAGCAATATGGATTTATGATTATAAAATCTGAAAATGGCGTTCTAGTAGATCATTATATTAATTCTTTACGATGACTGTATAGGAAAGGGAGGAATATTGGATGAGACAATTAGTAGATTTGCATATGCATTCTGAGTATAGTCTTGATGGTGAATTTACAGTAAAAGAGTTAATAGAGCAAGCTCGAAAAGCCAATATTACAGTTATGTCTATTTCAGACCACAATTGTGTGCGGGCAAATTGTGAAGCAAAGAAACTTTGTGAAGAAAATCAAATTACGTACATACCAGCAGTAGAAATTGACTGTATTCATAATGGAGTTAATCTTCATATTCTTGGGTATGGGATTAATCCTTACTCAGAGCGATTCGTTCAATTAGAGGATGAAGTCATGAAACAAGAAGTTTCGACTGCTCAGATAAAAATACAGAAAATTAAGGAGATGGGATTTTACCTGAATCAGGAAAAGTTAGACAAGCTTATGATTCGTGGAGCCATAACGGGAGAAATGATTGCTGAATCGATTATTTATGAACCTGAGAATCATGATAATTCTATGGTTTTACCATATATCAATCATGGTAGACGAAGCCAAAATCCTTTTGTTAATTTTTACTGGGATTTTTTCTCGCAAGGTAAACCCGCATTCGTCCCTATGAAATTTATGTCATTAGAAGAGGCAGTTCACCTAATTACGCAAAACGGAGGAAAAGCAGTTTTAGCTCATCCAGGGCAGAACATCAAGGGAGATCGAAATCTGTTTAATTCCATTTTAGACTTGGGTGTGTCAGGGGTAGAAGTTTATAGCAGCTATCACAGCAAAGACGCAATAGAGTTATATTACAACTGGTCGAAACAAAAAGGTGCTTTTCTCACTTGTGGCAGTGACTATCACGGAAAAATAAAACCTGCTATTCAATTATTATCATTTGAAACAAATGCACAGTTTTCTGATGAAATTAAAAATTCATTAGAAATCATTTTAAATAACTAGTGAATGATAAAAAACGAGAAAATTTTTTTATGAATGAATTTGATAGAATATATGATTACGTAAAAGAAAAAAGTAGTACTTGTGAAGAGAACTTATGGATACCTTCCACTTGGAATGTTATGATAAGGTTTTACAACAAGAAAATGGAGAAATCCAAGTTAACATGTATGATTATCTTTATAAAACCTTTCAATACTTGATGGATTTGAACGGGAAAGAAGATAAAAAATCAGATATTTGTGCAAACTATATCTATTGTGCTTTTATCCGATATACAACAGCATGGGATTATAAGCATGATGGTACAACTACAACAGGTACTTTTTTAAGAGCAATGCTTGTACTTCCTTTATTAAAACAGATGGGGATTAGCATAATGTACATATTACCTGTTACAAAATATAGTGATTACAAAATGAAAGGTAATATCGGTTCACCATATGCTACAAAGAATTATTTTGAATTAGATCCAAATCTACACGATTCATTGTTGGATGAATTAGAAGAAAATAATTTGTCAGATGAATTCAGGGCATTTGTGGATGCATGTCATAAACTAAATATTAAGGTAATTACTGATTTTATACCAAGAGTAAATGCCAGAGACAGTGATTTAATGAAAGAGCATCCAGACTGGTTCTATTGGATTTCCTGCAAGGATGCAGAAAACTTTGAACCACCTTATATTGATAGCATTGATGATTTTCAGGAATGTAAGATGGACAATGTTGATAAGTTGTATGCAAATGAAGCAGCAATGAAACATATTGAAAAGTTCTGCGTTTCTCCAGATGAACAGGCTCATGATTTATGGATGAGTATTGTGAAAGAATCTAATGAAACAGGAAAGAATCTGCTTGAACTTGTAGAGAATAAAATGTTTATTACAACAGCACCAGCTCATTCAGACTGGATTAACGATCCTCAGCCAATCTGGACAGATATTACATTCTTAAAGATGTATAAAGACTTTAATCCTGCTATTAGAAAATATTTAAAAGAAGACCAGAAACCTTATGTGTTATTCGATACTATTAAATGTAGTAACTTCCCATGTGAAGAACCCAATCAGGAATTATGGGATATGTTTACAGAAGTAATTCGTCATTATTTAACATCCTTTAATATTGATGGTTTCCGTATTGATATGGCGCATGCTGCTCCTACGGAGTTAATGGATTTCATCGTAAAACAGATTAAGAGCATAAAAAGCGATGCAATCTTAATGAGTGAAGAATTGTTTAATGGTAATCATAGTGCAATTGCAAACGCAGGTTATACATTTATGTTAGGTAGTACATGGAGTGTAATGGCAAATGCAACTCGTGATAATTTGTATGATTACATCGAAGAAGTGAAGGGGCTTGATTTGCCAATTATGGGATCACCAGAAATAGCAGATACTCCTAGACTTGTGACAAGAGAAGGTGGTATTGACTTTGCAAGATGTATGGCAGTATTTAATTACTTTACCCCAAATACAATTCCTTTTATTAATACAGGTTATGAAGTAAATGAAGTCTTGCCTCTAAATTGTGGACTTGCAGACAATACAAATGGTAAGCCAATTGAAAAAGCATTTTTCCATAATATTGCTATTCAGTGGAATGGTGAAAATGCACAATCTATGATTGACTATATGTGTCAGTTGGGAGAAATTCGTAAAGCTAATGAAAGCCTGATTTTACAGGGAGATGTGAAGGTAAACAAATTAAATGAAAATGCAATGTCTATTGGATATCAGGCCGAAGGTCAAGAACTTTGGATACTATTAAATCTTTCTAGCGAAAAAAATGAGAACGTTTCCATTAAGAGTATTACAGAAAATGTTGAAAATTTGCAGGTGTTATTTGATAGTAAAAATAAATTGACTGAAGTAGGACAAGAATTTATCTTGCTTCCAATGCAGGCAGTCGTAATAAAGAGTTCTTGATAGATAAAAATTATAGGAAGGTATATTGAAAATATGACAAATAGAGACGAAAGTTTTTTAAAGATGATGCTGAAAGTGGGTATACCAATAGCTATTCAATGTGTAATAGTTAACTGTTTAAATATGGTGGATCAGGTAATTGTCAGCCAATTAGGAGAAGTTGCTCTAGCTTCCGTAGGAATTGCAAATCGTATTACAACAATTGTAAATTTTGTATTAGGAGCATTAGCAACTGGAATGTCAATTTTCGTTGCACAGTTTGTAGGGAAAAAAGACCTGAAGAATGCGGGGAGAATGACTGGTATTGGCATAATTAGCGGTGGATTGGTAATTGCAGTTATGTTGATTGGATGTTTAATTTTCCCAAGACAGTTATTAGGCATATTTACAGATGATGCGAAAGCGTTGGATTTAGCAGTATCCTTTTTGGTAATCGTTGCACTCAGTTTTGTGCCATTGCTATTTTCCATCGTGTATTCTGCTTATCTACGTTCTAGTATGAAAGTCAGAGTTCCGATGGTGGCTAGTATTATCGCAACTTGTTGTAATATTGTCTTTGACTATATCTTTGTGTTTGGTAAATTTGGATTTAGGAAAATGGGCGTACAAGGTGCAGCTTTGGGTACTGTAATTGCAAGATGCATTGAATTGTTTATTATTTTGATTTATATCTATGCTAAAAAAGTTTTTGAAGAAACAAGCGTATTGAAGCGTTTACAAGTAAATGCTGAATTGTGGAAGAAATTTTTAGCTACAGCACTACCTATTGTCGTAAGTGAAATGCTTTGGGTGCTAGGGGATACAACCTATAATGCAATCTATAGTCGAATAGGAACAATAGAATATGCTGCAATGTCCGTTATGTATCCAATGCAAAGTGTAATTATCGGTTTATTAACTGGTATATCGGGAGCTGCAGTTGTAGTACTCGGAAATATGATCGGTGCAGGAAAAGAGGACAATTTATTAGCTTGTGCTAAGAAGGTATTGATTTTCGGATTTGTAGTTTCTGTTATGTCAGGAATTCTGGTTATCATTTTCACAGATGCCTATGTTTCAATATACAATGTTTCACCAGAAACAATAGTAATTTCAAAGAGAATTCTTAAAGTCTTTGGATGTATAATCTGGATTAAAATTACCAATATGATAATAGGAAATGGAGTATTATCAAGTGGTGGAGATAGTCGCTTTATTTTAGTAATGGACTCCATTTCTACATGGGCTATTGGTGTTCCGTTAGGACTAATCTCAGCATTTGTATTACATATGTCCATTGAACAAGTTTACTTATTAATATGTTTTGAAGAATTTATACGTGTGTTTGTGGGTCTATATAGAATTAAGTCCAAGAAATGGATTCACAACTTAGTAAAAGAAGAAAAGTAGAGAGAAGAGAGAATTATGATTATTGATGAAAAGAAAAATATGGGAGAAGAAACTTTTTTAGAATGCCGTAATTATATGTTTGGCGGAGATGATGTTCATGATATGGAATTTGTTCGAGGTGATGGAATTTACTTATATACATCCGATGGAGAACAATATATGGACTGTGCAGCAGGAACATTTAACTTGAGTCTAGGATATAGTAATCCTGAAGTAATTGAAGCTGTGAAAAATCAGTGTGACAAGTTAGTTCACTGTACATCTTCTTATGCAAATTCACATGTTTACAGATTAGCTAAAAAACTTGTAGAAGTTGCTCCAGATAACATTACTCGTGCTCATACCAAAGTATCAGGTGGTTCTACAGCCAATGAAGGTGCTGTGAAACTAGCACAATTCTATACAGGCAAAAAGGAAGTAATCAGTTTTTATCGTGCCCATGTAGGACAGACTATCTTTATGCAAATGGCATCAGGTTTATCTGTACGTAAACAGAAATTCCAATTCTCCAGTGACGGAATTGCTCACATGGAGTATCCATACTGCTATCGTTGCCCATATGCAAAAGATTGTTCTAGCTGTGATGTGCAGTGTTTGCATTCTCTTGAAGAGTATGCAAGCTATGGCGGAAGCAATATCGCCTGCTTAATTATTGAACCTATCTTAGGAAATGGTGGAAACATGATACCTCCTAAGAAATACTTCCAAAGATTAAAAGAATTATGTGACAGCTTAGGCATTGTACTTATTTTCGATGAAATCCAGACCGGTATTGGTAGAACTGGTAAGATGTTTGCTGCACAATACTTTGATGTACAGCCTAACATTATTACCTGTGCGAAAGGCTTAGGTGGTTCCGGATTTCAGGTTGCGGGCATCTTAATGGAAGAAAAGTTCAATAAGATGGATAGCTACTTACACTCATTTACATATGGTTCTAACATCTTAAGCTGTACAGCGGCTGAAAAGACTTTAGAGATTATTGATAATAAAGATTTCTTAGATAATGTTACTGTTTGTGGTGATTATATTGTAGGTAGATTAAATAAGATGTATGAAAAATACAATTTCATTGGCGATGTAAGAGGCGCAGGTCTGATGATTGGTATTGAAATCGTAAAAGACCGTATTACAAAAGAGCCTGATGTTAAACTTACGAAATACATTGCGAAAAAGGCATTTGATGATGAGAAGATGATGATTCGTACTTCATTGTATGGTTTTGGTAATGTTCTTAAATTCAGACCATCCTTAAATATTACATTAGAAGAGTGTGAAGAAATGATGGATAAGTTTGACTCTGTATTAGCAAGTCTATAAAGATAAATAGATTAAAAGAGTTAGTAAACAGATATGTACCGACCCCAAAAATTTAAACTATAAAATCTAATGATTGGAGGTCGGTACTTTTATGGCTAAATATGGATATGAATTTAAGAAAAGTAAGCGTCAACTCAAGCACGCATTCCAAAAGCATTCATCCTCAGTGATATGCACCTTTGCAGGAACGGTTTTTAGTTCCCTGCGGATTTCCTTTTTCATTTGTGTTAATACAGAACCACAGACTTCACAGACTCTCTCTGCTTCTGTCAGCTCATAATAAATGGTTTCCACTGGAAGTACATAAAGCTTTGAACTTCGTTTCGCCTTATGTTTGCTATGAGCAGAAACCAGAATTTTTACTCCAGAATTTTAAAGAACTGCTGGAGAAGAACAGGACGAGTTAGCTGACCGCCTCGGTGAAAGAAGAAAGCGGAAAGAAACAGGTAGAGCTGTCTTTTCATGGAACATTAGAAACTAAGAATATAAAAGCAGTACCAATATTACGCCGATTATCAGCAACCGCTGTACGGAGCGGTATCAGACCTATGAAGAAGGTGTGCAGAAAGGCTACTTCGTCATGGATAAAGGGTTTGAACGGGAAAATCCAGATGGGAAAACCTATTATAAATATTCTTCCGGCATGAAATATGACTATGCATTAAGGCTATGAGGAAGTGTTGGTTATGAAAGTGTAGAATCTGTATTCCTATAATCTTCATAAGGAAACATATCATGGACTGAATCATTTGAAAGGCAGAGAAAATAAACGTAACTTTATTATCGGACGTGTCTGTTTTACAGGAATGTAGCGTTTTACAGGACTGTGGACCGGTGATAATTCTTTCAACTGGGAATTCCTACAGATTAATATTTCACAGGTACTTTCTGGTCAGGATATCGGTGGTTTTGAACGGGAAAATGACTGGGAACAGTGGGCAAATCCGGAAGTGTTAATCCGTTGAACTGCAATGGGAGCATTTCTTCCATGCTTCCGAAACCATTATATCCGAAAGGGAAGAAAATTGTTCCAAGAGCCTTATGAGTATCAGTTCTATAGTCCATTTGTCAGCGAAGAAAGCCGCTATCTTTATGACAGTGTGTTTCCGGTCTGCAAATATTTTATTGAACTTTGTTACATACTATGATGCTATGTTTGAAAATACTCTGAATGGCATGTCAATCTGCTGTGCATTATTTTTAAGCAATCCAGAGGAGAAGGCAGAATTTTTAAACAATGAGTTTATAGTTCCAAATGATTTGTTAATTGCGCCGGTGATTTAAAAACAGTATTGTGAAAATGGATTTGGCAGACGTGACGTTTATCTTTCTTCTGGAAACAGATGGTATCAGTTTACCAATTATGTAAAACCACTTGGTGCCCCAATGCGACTATTGCAAATTATGATGTAGCTATCAATCAGGACTGGGAAGACATCCTATATATTGTGCCGATGTATGTCAAAGAGGGCACCATGATTCCTTCCATTGAACTGGAACAGTATGTAGGCGAAAAGAATGAAAAGGGAGAATAGAGGGAAACGGAAATTACCCATTCTTATCTGGAAGAGAAACAGCGTCAGATTACAATCAAACGTATGCATGATGGCTACTGTACAATTCTGGAAATATATTTTATTGTGGAAGTTCTTACCATAAAATCAGGAGATAAGGAACTGGATTATGTAAGTGACCAGAACATGGATGCACTTAAGCAGAGAAGGGGAAATGCATGGTTTTATCGGGAAGATACCCATATCATGTACATTAAGGTGATGGATAATAATTTGGAAATTGTGCTGGATGTGCAGTATAAATCTTTAAGGACACTTTACGGGCTGGGAAAAGCAGGTTTTTTGCTTTCTGCTCGCAAAGTGTCCTTTTTTATTGTATAATAGGTAGGCAAATAAGGGAAAAAGTCAGGATTGGAGAAAACAGCGTGCAGATTAGGATAAGACTTGAAGAAGAAAATGATTTTAGAAATGTAGAAGAATTAACTAGAGAGGCGTTCTGACGGTGTGTTTGTAAAATCCTCCTTACGCTGGAATTAAAAGAAGGAGCTTTGGATTATGTAAAAGGACGCTTTTTTGAATCCGATGTGTTTGCAGTTGATGAAGAAGAATTTGAAGCATATGAGAAGACATTTCCATATAAAGTGAAACGAGTATAACAGGAAAGGAAGAAACAATGGAACGTAATATCAGTATGGATGAAATATCCGATGGAAAGCTTTATGACCTGAATGATATGGTAAAGGCGAACTGCCAGAACTGCGAAGGCTGTTCTGCATGCTGCCAGGGCATGGGTTCCTCCATTATTCTTGATCCGCTGGATATTTATCAGCTGGAAAAAAATCTTGAGGTGACCTTTGAAGGTCTGATGGCAGAACGAATTGAATTAAATGTAGTGGATGGGGTGATTCTGCCGAATCTGAAAATGGCAGGGAAGAAAGAAGCATGTTCCTTTTTAAATGAAGAAGGACGATGCAGCATTCATGGTTTTCGTCCAGGAATCTGCCGTCTGTTTCCACTAGGAAGATTTTATGAAAATAACAGCTTTCAGTATTTTTTACAGGTGCATGAATGTAAGAAGGAAAATAGAAGCAAAGTCAAGGTCAGCAGATGGATTGACACACCGGATTTAAAAAAGAATCAGAAGTTTGTATGTGACTGGCATTATTTTCAGAAAGATGTGCAGAATGTATTGAAAAGCACACAGAATGATAAACTGATTAAGAAAATTAATATGTATGTATTAAATCAGTTTTTTGTGGCGCCATATGATACGGATACGGATTTTTATGAGCAGTTTGACGGAAGAATGACGGCGGCTAGGAAGATGTTGTTTGGAGAGTAGACGCTGCTGCATCATTTAAGAGGGTGCTGCATTATTTAGCTCCTTGCTTAGTTACACTCCTCAGTATACTGTTTTGGAAAATCATAATTACTGGATTGGGACTGTAAATGTGCAAATTGTTAAATAATACTGCACCTGTTACATTGGTTAGCCTTTTTTGTTCAGAAAACTTTTCTGCTGTCCTTGCTGGAGGGTGTCAGTTTCTTTTATGGTTCCAATAAGGAGTGGAGAATTTACATCAAACAGCTTTTGGTTTGTGGATATTTTTTCTGGGTTATTGTTTCTAATGCAGTATTTACATCCGCTGCTACAGGTCTGATAAGCACCGATATCCCGGCTTTCGATGCAGGCGCAGCCTTCTTTGTAGCTTCTATGTCTTAAATCCCGGAAGGACAGGTCATTGGCAGTTCCTACCATGTCTAAGGTAAGACAGCCAGATTCTTTAATACCGTAATCGTCATATTTTCCTTTTCTACCACAGCTTTGCATTGGTATGCCATAATGTGCTGCCCTTTTTCCAAAACCTTCGGCGAGAAGTTCTTTCTCGTGTTCAGTTAAGGGAATCAGCTCTGGCATGGCTTTCTCGATTTTCTTATTTAATTCCACAAAACTAAACAGGCATCGGCTGATGTAAGGTGCCGTCTGTCTGGCGATTGTTTCAAAAGTTTTTAGATGCATATCAATGGAATATTTTTCGGTTTTAAATACCGGGTCGTAACACCATGCAATTCGTTCCTTTCCAACTTTTTGGAATAATTGGATGAGTGTGCTGATGCTTTCTTCGATAGAAGGAATACCTGGCTCAATATCTTTTCCATAGGCGGTAATGGTATAGTAGCAGTAAATTGGAAAACGATCTAAAATGGAGGAGATGTGTGGAAGAATCGGCTTATAATTTTTGGAATTTAATACGACACAGTCTACTTTATCTGGAGTCAGTTCATAACGGGTAACTTTATTTTGAAATAATGGATTTCTGGCAAATACATAGCCTTGTTCAAATCGTTTAATTAGCCAGTCGCTGTAGTGCTGTATAATATCGGTTCTTCCGCTTATTCGAATAATCATGTTTTATACTCCTTGCTGATTGTATTGTTTGGTAAAAATAGATTCACTATGGTTTATTTTTATCAAAAGAAAGAAAAATTATATTTGTTTTTATTACATAGATACGATACAATTTGTTTGAATACATATCAGGAGGTATTTATGAGCAAATCAATTAATTCTGTTTCTATCATTGGTGGTGCAGATGGACCAACATCCATATTTCTTGTCGGAAGCAAATATAAAGATAAGAATGTAATCCGGCGGATGCACCGCCAAATTCAAAATAAAAAAAATCAGATTAAAAGAAAGAGAGCAGAGAAGTCAATCGTACCCAGAAGCCATACCCTTGATGAGACGATACAGTATATGATAAAAAACTATGGTATGATAGAAGCGGACAGCTCTTATCCGTCTTATGAAGAATGCAGACGTGGAATGCGCTTTTCACTGGCACAGGCTGAGAATGCAGAACTACTGGGCGAACAGCCACAAAGTTTAGAGTTACATGAATTTCAAAATCAGGAGGCGATACGTAGGTGGCATAAGGCATTGGATAAATGGGAAGAACAGGCACAGAAAATAGTGGACATGCTGCCACCTGAAGTTGTTTCGATGGATTATCATATGTTTGTACTTAATAAAGGAGAAGAAGGTACGTTGGAGATTGAAATAGAAAGGGAACGTCAGCTGATTCAAATGCAATACAGCGGAGACTGTAAACTGATGAATGCCATAATAAAGGATATTCACCTGTATTATGGCGTGTCACAGCAGGATATAGAGGAAAAGACAGAGCGATATCAGAATTTATTAGCTGTATTAACGATGTAATGCTGTATTCTATACCAGAACTGTGATTGCATCTCTTCTTTATGGATGTATTTGCAATTTATGTGACGGACGATATATCATAACAGCAATAAAAATCAATACCGCAGTTACGGATAAACTGACCGGATATGCCGTCAATATTGCCCGAAATGTTTTATGTGAAGGAAATACCGTACAAATCCACATGATTCTTACACCACATACACCTATAACCGTAAGGAGAGCTGGTATCAGTGAAATTCCGAAACCGCGTAAATATCCTGCCATATTTTCATATAGCATACTGAATGTGTATGCAGAAAAAACCATTAAGAGTCTTGTATATCCAATTTCAACTACCCGCGGATTATTATTAAATATGGAAAGTAACGATCTTCCTGACAGTAACACCAGAATGATTGCAGTGGCAATTACATCTTCGACAATACATAAAATCAATACTTTTTTGCAACGCTTTAATTGTCCAGCACCGTAGTTTTGTCCGGTAAATGTGGTACATGCTTGACTAAATGAATTGAGTACGTCATAAGCAAATATTTCAATGTTAAAAGCTGCACTTGATGCTGCAATTACAGTAGTGCCAAGGCTGTTAATTGCAGATTGAATGACAATATTTGCAATGGCAAATACAGCACTTTGAATTCCTGCCGGTAGTCCAATCTGTATAATTTTCTCAAAAATTTTGGGATTAAACTTTAACTCTTGCTTTTTGATGCGAATAACATGTTCTGTTCGAATCAGTTTTATAAATAACAGAATCGAACTTACAATATTAGCGATTACAGTTGCAATAGCTACTCCATTTACCGTCATTTTCAGTACGATAACAAAAAATAAATTTAAAGATACGTTTAATATTCCTGATACAGCCAGCGCTTTCAAAGGTGTTTTCGTTTCTCCGATACTTCGGAAAATAGCAGATTCAAAGTTGTAAAGTAAAATGACTGGCATTCCCAATAAGTATATTTTGATATATAGGAGTGCATAGGAAAATACATCCCCCGGGACATTTAACATCTGCAATAGATTCCCAATAAATAATTCTCCCAATATTGTTACCAGCAGGCCACCAGCCAGTGATATGATTATGGAAGTATGTACAGCCTTATGTACGGTATCTTCATCTTTTTTTCCAATTGCAGTGGCAATAACAACATTTGCTCCTAGGGCAATTCCAATAAAAAAATTTAAAATTAAACCGACAATCGGGCTGTTGGCACCAACCGCTGCGACAGCAACTGTTTTGGCATCTCCTGTGAAATTGCCGACAATGGCAATATCGGAGGCATTAAAAAGCTGCTCCAGGATTCCTGTTGCTGCAACGGGAAGGGCATATTGTATAATTTTATTCCAAATGGAACCATGCAGCATATCCATTTTAGATGCTGTAACTTCTGGAGTTTCCAAATTTGATCACCTTTCTTTCTACTTTTGTTCAGTACAATTATATAAATAGTAAAGTCTTATAGCAAATATATATAAACTATCATTTACCATAGTTTACAGGAATAATAATACAAGATATAATGTAGGAAGATTGATAGAAAGATGAGAGGATGAATATAAGTGGATATTCGTGTATTGAAATATTTTTTAGCTGTTGCAAGAGAAGAAAATATCACGAGAGCGGCAGAGAGTCTACACATCGCACAACCTTCTCTTTCAAAACAAATGATGGAGCTGGAGGAAGAACTTGGAAAACAGCTTCTTATTCGAGGAAAACGAAAAATTACTTTAACAGAGGAGGGAATACTGCTTCGTAAACGAGCAGAAGATATTGTATTGCTGGTTGAAAAAACAGAGCGGGAAATATCATCTGACTTTACAGAAATATCAGGCGAGATTATCATTGGGGGAAATGCAACACAGACAATTTTGCAAACTGCATCATCTATGCAGATGCAATATCCGAATGTTTCATTCCAGTTCTACAGTGGAGATGCTATCGATGTAACAGAACGACTGGATCATGGAAATCTGGATTTTGCAATTTTGCTCCAGCCGATAGACATTTCAAAATATGAATATATTACACTTCTTGACAGTTCCATGTGGGGGATTTTAATGAAAAAGGAGTCTCCCTTTTCAGAGTTGAATGTAATCAGAAAAGAAAATTTGCTGCAAATGCCTTTAATAGTGCATCGTCGAATTGGTTTACAGCAGAGTATTGCGGACTGGGCAGAAACAGATATGGATCATTTACACATAACGGCAACTTATAATGTCGTACATGGAAGTCCAGTTTCGTTTGTGAAAAATAATCTGGGATATTTTTTGACTACAAGAGATCTTCTGTCGCCAGAACTCAATAATAACGTTGTATTTCGACCATTAGAGCCTAAACTGGAAGTTCAATATAATCTGGTATGGAAAAGGAGAAATATATTTAGCAAAGCGGCTGATTTATTTCTTGAAAATATTAGGCAGGCTATTATGAAAAAAAATTAGCACTCACCTATTGACAGTGCTAATAAAACGTGCTATAACAATAATTACAAAGAAACAAATGGCAGATGAGCAGATGTTTTCAATGCCTGAAGTTTATATAGCGAATAGAAAACACCTGCTTAAGAGATTACAGTGGGTGTTTTTTGCATCTGCCACAGGTTTTATAGTGCCAATACCTCCCATTTGGGAGATTACATAAATTATAATATTTTGAAAGAAGGAATTGATATGAGATTAAAACCATTAGGGGACAGAGTCGTTTTGAAACAGCTGAAGGCAGAGGAAAAAACCTAGTCAGGAATCATTCTTTCAGCAAAATCAAAGGAGAAGCCACAGGTGGCAGAGGTTACGTCAGTTGGACCTGGCGGCATGGTAGATGGAAAAGAGGTTACCATGCAGGTAAAGATTGGTGATCACGTTATTTTTCAGAAGTACGCAGGTACCACTATGAAAGCTGGAGACGAAGAGTTTATTATTGTGAAACAGAGCGATATTATCGCATTAGTTGAGGATTAGGAGGAATGACGTATGGCAAAAGAATTAAAATATGATGTAGATGCAAGGAAAGCATTAGAAGCAGGAGTAAATAAATTAGCAGATACCGTTAAGGTTACTTTGGGACCAAAAGGTCGTAACGTCGTATTGGATAAAGGATTTGGAAGCCCATTAATTACGAATGATGGTGTTACGATTGCGAAAGATATTGAATTAGAAGACCCATTTGAAAATATGGGGGCACAGCTGGTAAAAGAAGTCGCTACGAAGACAAATGATGTTGCTGGTGATGGTACTACGACAGCAACCGTCCTTGCACAGGCAATGATAAATGAAGGAATGAAGAATCTGGCAGCAGGTGCCAACCCAATTATTCTCCGAAAAGGAATGAAAAAAGCTACAGAATGTGCAGTAGAAGCATTGAAGAAAATGAGTTCTCCAGTGGATGGAAAATCCCACATTGCCAAAGTCGCTACAATTTCATCAGGCAGTGAAGATGTAGGAATGATGGTTGCGGATGCCATGGAGAAAGTAAGCAAGGATGGCGTTATTTCTATAGAAGAGTCCAAAACTATGAAAACGGAATTGGATGTGGTACAGGGTATGCAGTTTGACCGAGGCTATATTTCTTCCTATATGGTTACTGATACAGATAAGATGGAGACACATTTAGAAGATCCTTATATCTTAATTACCGATAAAAAGATTTCAAACATTCAGGAAATCCTTCCATTGTTAGAGGAAATCGTGAAAGCAGGAAAAGCACTTTTGATTATTGCAGAAGATGTAGACGGTGATGCGTTGTCTACTTTAATCGTAAATAAACTGCGTGGTACATTCAATGTAGTTGCAGTTAAAGCCCCAGGTTATGGCGACAGAAGAAAGGAAATGCTTCAGGATATTGCAATTTTGACAGGTGGTACGGTAATTACCGAAGAAATTGGATTGACTTTGAAAGAAACAAAACTGGAACAGCTTGGAACAGCCAAGAATGTTACTATTAAGAAAGATACTACAACAATCGTTGATGGTGCAGGAGAAAAAGTAAAGATTCAGGAAAGAATCCAGAAGATTCGGAACCAGATTGCGGAGACGAAATCAGAATTTGACAAAGAAAAATTACAGGAAAGACTTGCAAAACTGTCTGGTGGAGTAGCAGTTGTCCGTGTTGGTGCAGCCACAGAAACAGAAATGAAAGAAGCTAAACTTCGTATGGAAGATGCAATTAACGCAACGAAAGCAGCTGTAGAAGAAGGCATTATCGCTGGAGGTGGGTCTGCTTATATTCATGCAGAAAGTGATGTTGAAAAACTGATTGATACATTAAGTGGAGATGAAAAGACAGGTGCACAGATTATTTTAAGTGCATTGGAAGCACCGCTAATGACTATCGCACAGAATGCTGGATATGAAGGTGCTGTTATTATTCATAAAGTAAAAGAAATGGATGCTGGAAAAGGTTTCAATGCTTATAGTGGAGAATACGCAGATATGGTAGAAAATGGTGTTATTGACCCAGTGAAAGTAACAAGAAGTGCATTAGAAAATGCAGCAAGTGTTGCATCTACTTTATTAACTACGGAAGCAGTTGTTGCTGCAAAGAAGGAAAAGAAACCGGAAGCAGCACCAGCTCCTGGAATGATGTAAAAAGAAAACAGGTAACCAAATAACCATACAATATAGAAATAATATCCTTTACGAAAACCTTCGTAAGGGATATTGCGATCAGAGGATGAGCATGTCAGGGAAGATAGAACAAATGCAGTCAGAGCAGCTGGAACAGAGGTATTTATCCAAGGTAGAAGAGAAAATGGATAGACGGCTCAAGGAATTAGAAGGACATATTGAAAAGTGGAAGAAGAATATTAAGGAGCAGAAAGAATTTATATGGGAGAATACCTCGGATATGGATCGGGAAGAATTTTTAGAGAATAAACAATCCGTAGGACTAGATACGATGCTTCTGGATTTTGATATTAAGAATAAACAGATGCTGGAGCGTTCCATCGACAGTCCGTATTTTGGAAAAGTACAGTTTAAATTTGAGGAAACAGGTGAAAAAAAACCGGTTTACATTGGATTAATGGGATTTCATCCGGATAATGAGGAATGGCCGCTGATATTTGACTGGCGTGCACCAATTTCTTCTCTTTATTACGAACATGAAAAAGGACCTGGCGGTTATCTTGCACCAGAAGGACGGATTTATGGGAACATCTTGGAGAAGAAACAGTTTCAAATCAAAAAGCAGAAGATGCAGTACATGCTGGATACTGATCTGCGAATTGATGATGATGTACTGAGACGGGAATTGGGAGAACATGCGGAAGGAAAAATGCGTCAGGTAGCAGCAACGATTCAGAAAGAGCAGAATGAAATTATTCGTAACAATACAGCAAAGACACTGATAATCAATGGATGTGCCGGAAGTGGAAAAACAGTAGTTGCCCTGCATCGTGTGGCGTGGCTCCTTTATAATAGAAGAAAATATTTAAAATCCGATCATGTTTTGATTTTATCGCCGAATGCTTTGTTTTCGGATTACATTTCCCAAGTGCTTCCAGAGCTTGGTGAGGATAATGTCCCAGAAAAAGAATGGGATGACTTGATGGCAGATTTGCTGATGTTAGAAGACAGTTATGAATATAAGAATGATCAGGTTCATGTGATATTAAGCTGTGATAATCCGGGGGATAATCGAATGAAGAGGATTTCTTATAAATCTTCGATTTCCTATTTTAATCAACTGAATGCTTTTTTAAAAGGAAGAAAAAAAGACAACAAGTCCAATCAGACAGTTTGTGTATATATGGAATTCCTAAATGAAATAGGAAAGAAACATCCAGAAATGAAAGAATACAGAAATGAGCAGGGAGAAATCTGTTATGAAGATGTACTGGCTGTCTTTTATCTTCAGATAAAATTATATGGATGTGGATGTTATCGAGGCATTAAACATCTGGTAGTCGATGAAATGCAGGATTATTCCATTTTTCAGTATGCCATCTTAAAAGAACTCTTTGACTGTCCGAAAACTATATTAGGAGATGTAAACCAGACCCTGATTCCAGAACAAGATGTGATTTATGCTCTGACAGAACTTTTTCCGGAGTCTACGTTTTTGGAAATGAAAAAAAGTTATCGATGTACGGAAGAAATTACAAGATTTTCCAATCGAATTATTGGCGGAAAAGACATTCTTCCATTTGAACGACATGGAAAAGAGCCAGTTGTGATTCGCTCGGATAATGAAGAACAGCAGAAACAAAAGGTAAAAGAAATTTTGCAGAAGTTAAGTCAGAATAAAGAAAATGAAGAACAGACCATAGCAGTTCTTTGCGATGACGAAGAAGAATGTATGAGGCTTTATGATGAATTGAAAAATGAGATGAAGATTTATCTGGTTCGCGAGACAACAACTGTATACAAAGAAGGAATCTCTATACTGCCCAAATATCTGGCAAAGGGATTGGAATTTGATGTAGCAGTTGTATATAGCACAGAAGACAAGCCGGAAAACAGAATAAGCAGATATGCTTTTTATATTGCGTGTACAAGGGCACTTCATGAACTGTATGTACTTCATATTGGAGGTTTAGATGTATATTTATAGAAAGTGGGGATACTATGACATTTTGGAAGGTTAGTGACAAACGGATTAACTGTAAAATATCACAGCAGGAGATGCAGAAAATGGGTTACCAGCTGCCGGAATTACAAAAGAGCCAAGAGAAGACGCAGGAATTTTTAAATATGCTTCTGGAAGATGCCAGACAGTTTCTGGATGTGGATACAGCAAATGGTGTACAGAATTTTGTGGCAGCCATGCTTCCTGACGAGAGTGTCTATCTTTCTATTTCCTGTGCAGACTGTAATGAAGAAATTGATAAAAATCTGGACAATGTAAAAGATGCTATCGAAAAAATGAATGAACTGACTGGTGAGGACAATCTTTCTAAAATCAAGAATCTGAAAGGTAAAGAAAAGACAGAGGCTTATACTAACTTTATGAATGAACTGAAAAATCTGTTTATAGGAACGGAAGTGCCGGTAGAGCCAGTTGAAGTAAAACTGGAGGAGACTGTGGCAGCCTCCCAAGAAGAGGAACAAAGACTGCCCCTTCAGTTTCAGACTAAGTTCCCGGATTTGAATCATGTGATTGAATTCTGTCATACCTACGGGAAGAGCGACGGAGTACAAAGTCAGTTGATAAAAAAGGATGGGGAGTATTATCTTTGGGCAGATTTCAACAAGGAAGTTTCTGAAAAAGAGATTATTACATTTGTTGCTCTGATTGAAGAATTTGAAGGTGTTATAAATTATGGTGAAGGTTTTACAGAATTCTTAAGAGAACATGGTGAAATGCTGCTAAGAGAAGATGCAGTGAAGCATTTGATGACAGTCTAAATTGAAAGAACTCTTTTTTCTATGTATCGGTATTGTTTTTTATTCATTTTTTAAGAAATCTGTCGCCAGAGATAAAAATGTGGAAAAAATAAGACAAAATGGTAAAGAACTTTTGCTTCTATGACGATAATTTTAACAGCGATTGAGATTATGCTAAGGAAAGCATCAGAATCGAAGGAACGAGTCAATGGTTTCTTTTTCTGATGCTTTTTTGCTGTAAAATTTTAATCCACTCAGTTGATTGAAAGGAGAAAATGAGAAATGAGAATAGGAAGTATATTTGGACAAACATACAGTGGTATGCTGACTGGTTCTGACGTGAAGCGGAATACAGCAACAAAGGATCGTGCCAGTAAAACATTTGAGGAAATTGTAGAGGATAAAAAGAACAATGGCGTATTTCAGGAAACAAGAGTGAATTCAACAGGAAGTGCAAGAATTAAAAGTTTTAATACTGGAGTGCCTTATGAGGAAATGGCAGATGAAAATGGAATTATCAGTTATGGAAAAGCAGCTTTTGTCTGTGATAAAAAGGAACAGGCATTGTGCTTAGGTGATATGAGTGAACGTTCCAATGTACTGGATATTCCGCTTTCCGGAGGAGGACGGCTTCGGGTAAACCGGGATAATATCGAGGAACTTATGACTGCTATTGGTATGTTTTCGCCAAAGGATCAGGAAACAATCGTGCGTGCAGTTACAACAGACGCCAGATGCCGTAATAAGAAAATGCAGGTAGAAGATCAGGAAAATAAGGTATTTAACCAGCTTGCTGATACACAAACAGGAGAAGGAGAGGAGGAAAGCCGTATTTATTAAATTTAAAGCAGTTCATTGGAAATTTGTTCTGCTGCATTTCTGGCACCTTTCATTACAATAGAAATGCCACTGCCTGGATGAATGGAATTTCCAGCGAAGTATAAGTTATCAACTCCTTTTTTCTTTACCTGTGGGCGAAAACATAAACTTTGAGTCAGGGTAGGAGCAAATCCAAATGCTCCGCCCTGATGATATACAAATGAATTTTTAAGGTCAAGAGGAGTGCTGTAAAATTCTCCTACAATCTTTCCACGGATGGCACTGCCAGCCATATTTTCCAATGCATTGAGACAGATGTTCCGAAGCAGAAAAATGGTATGGTTATCCCAGACAATCCGTGCAGAAAGATTTGGAACACGCATCATAATATTCATACTGGTAAATCCATTTTTTTGGAAAGAGGAGTCCACGGCTGCCGGATAATACAGATAGAGTGGCGGATTTTGTGGCAGAAGATGATGTTCCAGTCGTTTGCATTCTGTCCGAAAGCAGTCATTCAAATAAATATTGTGTACAGAAAAGTTTTTTAACACTTCTGGAAAGACCAGCCGTAGCATAAAAACAGAGTAGGACATCTGATTTTTTGACTGTTTCGGACGAAAACGGCGAGAAAGATGTATATTTGTGGGAAGAATGGAAAAAATAGAGGTATAGTCGCAGCAGCAGCAAATGGCATCTGCTTTGATTACCTTATTATCTGTCATAATTCCACAGGCTTTGCTTCCCTCAAATAAAATTTTTTCCACCATACTATTTGTCTTTAAAATACCGCCACATGCCAGAAAGGCAGTTTCTAATCCTTTCACATAGGCACCAGTACCACCAATAATCTGACCAAGTCCCATTTTTTGGATACAGGCAGGAATAGTCAGGTAAAGATTTGACATTTTATAGGGAGAAAATCCCATATAAAGTGTCTGAAATAAAATAAATTTTTTTAAAACTGGGCTTTTGATATAATTTGATAAGGAGTCAGAAGCCTTTGGCAGTGGATTGAGCTGTTTCATTATATGTGTATTCTTTTGATGAAAGAGATCACTTAGGTGAAAAAGCGGCTGTTCCATAAATTCATTGGTTAAAATCTGATACTTGCTATAATAATTCTGAATGAATTGTTCGTAACCAGAGACGGATTCTCCAAAGAAATTTTCAAATGATTCTGGATTCAGCATATAATGGGTACTAAGAGTATACGCTGCACCATTTTCCAGAAAAAGCTGATATAAATCAGTTAGAGGAATTGTTTGATAATAAGCCTCTGGATTCAATCCACATTCTGTAAAGACTGTCTTATATTCCTGTGGATGGACAGGAATAGAAGAAAAACTGTCACAGGAGTATAAAACATCTGATTTCTGATAGGAAAGATGGCCTGCAGAACCTCCGGTATGGCAGCATTTTTCATAAATAGTAACGTGAAATCCGTTATGCAGCAGACGGATTCCAGTGCAGAGTCCAGCGATTCCTCCTCCAATTATCACAATCTCTTTCATAGGCACCTCCTTAAATTACTAACGTTAGTATTTCCCGCCAGAGGCTTCTTTATAAAATAACTTGTAGTGGAAATATGACAAAAATGGAGAATCAGCCATAATTATTTATACTGGCTGCCTGATTTATCAAAAAAGTGAGATGAAAATAGACAAGTTAGACAAATGTATTGATTTATTTTTGAAAAAACTATACAATAGATATAATAAAAAACAAAAATAGAAGCAGGTAGTTCTGTCTTCAGAAAATGAGAAGGGAACACCAAGCCAAAAGGTGACTGCACCAGATAGGAATTAATTTATATTTATTTGACGTATTATTCCTTTTTATTTATAATAAAAGAAGGAAACAAAAATTATATAATACATACAAGGAGGCCAGGTATGGATAATTCAGGAATTAGTACATCTGCAGACGAAACGATTAGCCAGTTGAAAAATGAACTGGATATTTGGCAGTTGAAATATTCCATTCTAGCTGACTGTACGGATTGTGGTTTATGGGAGTATGATATAGAAAAGAAATTTCTTCATCAAAGCAAAAAGTTGAGCGGGGTGCATGAGAATGATAATCTGGATATTCCGAATTTCAGGGAAACAGTGATTGGATGGGGAATTGTACATCCTGAGGATTTGGGGATATTTGAAGCTTATTGTGACAGTATGGACCGTGGGGACGAACGATTTGAGTATGAACTAAGAGCCGTAACAGACAGTAAGACATTTGACTGGCTTAGGTATACAGGTGTGACAGTTTACGATAAAGATAGAAAGCCTGTAAAAGTAATTGGGAAAACATTGAATGTGACAGAGGAGAAAAAGAAAATACTGAATCTTCAAAGACGGGCGGATAGGGATTCTTTAACGAATCTTTTTAATAAAGCACATACAAAAGAGTTAGTAGAAGAGTACATAACAGGAAAAGAACTCGAAAAGAAAAAGCATGCACTTCTTATTATAGACATTGATGATTTCAAAGAGGTAAATGACCGATTTGGCCATATGTGTGGAGATGAACTGCTGGTCAAGTTTTCAAGTGCATTGTTATCTGGATTTTCCCAAAATGATGTAGTAGGAAGAATTGGAGGAGATGAATTTCTAGTATTCATTACGGATATTCAGTCAGAACAGGATGTCATTGATGATATACAGAGAGTTGTAAAACGCTGTAAAGAGTTCTTATATGCGGAACAGGAACAAATTACGTTAAGCATGGGATATGCTTTATTTCCAAAAGATGCAAAGACCTATGAAGCATTATATAAAAGTGCAGATCTTGCTTTGTATCAGGCAAAACGTCAGGGAAAGAACCGTTATCGTGCATATGATAAATATGCAAAATATGATGCATCCATTGGAGAAACCAAACGTAAAAGAGAAGAAGACGGTATGGGACTGCAGGAACAGCGTGGTGGACATGTACAGAAAGGAATTTTTGATTATTCCTTCCAGGTGATTTCATCCAGTACGAATATTATAGATGCTGCATATCAGGTATTTTTGGAGGTGGGAAATTATTTTCACTTTGACCGTATTGCATTTATCGAGTTTGATTTTGCCAGTCAAAGAGTAAATCTGATTCAAAGTTGGGTCAGAGATGAAAAGTATCGAATGAGTTTGGAGGATTTACAGACTCTGGTTCCAAAATGGGGTGAGATTGAAAAGGCCTATCACCGTGGAGGACCATTCCTGATTCGTGGCACGAGAGAAACAACGAGACGTCTGCTTCGAGAGTCGGATGCTTTCTGTATTGATGATAAAATGCAGGGTATGGTACAGCTGCCAATGATGGATGGCCAGCAGGTTGTTGGTTTTTTTACTTATGAAATGATAAAACCAGACAGAAAGTGGACAGAGCCGGATATTGCAATACTTTCCGGAACAAGCAGAATGATTTGCAGTTCTTATCTTCGCTTCCGTAGTAAATCAGAATTACAGGATGAAATTCTGTACACCGGATGTGCAATGGACAGTCAGAAACTTACTTACTATGCAATCAATTCTGAGACATATGATGTACTTTATGTGAGCCGGTATGCTAATGAACTTTTCCCGAATATTGAGGTAGGAAAAAAATGCTATCAGAGTGTTATGGGACGAAATGCTCCATGTGATAACTGTCCGATTTATGGATTGAAGCAGGGAATGAGTCAGTATGCACAGGAGATTTATAGTTCCAAGTATGATACATGGTTTACTTCCAGTGTATCTGTCATTCAAAAAAAAGGAGTTCCAAGGCAGTTTCTGCTTTGCTGGACAGATATTACGACGTTCCTGGAGCGCGTTATGTCTACGGATCAGCTGACAGGAACGTATTCCTATGACAAATTCCGTGCAGAGGCATTAAAGAAACTTGCGGATAAGAAAAAGAAATATTCCGTTGCATTTTTTGGCATTCGCGATTTTTCAAGAATAAATGATGAATATGGATTCCATACAGGAGATATTGTCATCAAAGCTATGGCGAACCGTATTCAGGATACTCTTCGGGAAAATGAAATTGTCTGTCGTGTAAAAGGGGATGATTTTATTGTGCTGATGGAAGGATGCGGTGCACAGGGATTGATAGAGCGGGTCAGCCATATTTTCTGTACATTGAATATTTTACTACATGAAAAATACCAGGGGATACAGTTGAACTGTATGTGTGGAATTTATCAGATTCAAAGTTCAGATTATTCTATCAGTCGTATTTTGGATAAGGCGAACCGTGCAAAGACAATGGCGATGAATGCAAATGCAGATGGAGATTCCATCTTTTTGTATACCAAAGAATATGAGAAACAGGAAGATGAGGAAAAGCAGCTGGAGAGAGAATTGATTCAGGCAATTCGGAATGAAGAATTTGAAGTATATATTCAGCCAAAAGTAAATTTAGGAGATGAAAAAATTGGTGGTGCAGAAGCATTAGTACGCTGGATAGGTGCAGATGGAAAGATGATTTCGCCAGGAAAATTTGTTCCACTTGCAGAGAAAAACGGTATGGTTGTAGATATTGACCATATTGTATATCGGAAATTGTTTTCTTTCATGCGGGAATGGTTAAAAGAAGGAAAAGAGGTTCCAACAATCTCCATAAATGCATCTAGGCTTCACTTTAATGATGATAAGTTTCCAGGATACTTAAAGGAATTGCTGACACAGTACCAAATTCCAAGTGAACTGGTTGAAGTGGAAGTAACGGAAAGTGTGTTTTTTGGAAATATGGAACGAATGGTATCTATGATTAAGAAAATTCGTGACTTAGGAGTATCGATTTCTATGGATGATTTTGGAACTGGATATTCTACCTTGAGTCTGATGAAATCTCTTCCGATTGATGTGCTGAAAGTAGATGGAAGTTTCTTTATGAGAAGTGAACTGGATGAGAAAAACAGAGCGGTCATTTCTGCTATTATTCATTTAGCCAAGAGCCTTGGAATGGATGTTGTATGTGAAGGAATTGAGACGAAAGAGCAGGTTGAATTTGTGAAAGAGCAAAAAGGTGATATGGCTCAAGGATTTTATTATTATAAGCCAATGCCGGCTTTAGAATTCTATGCTTTATTGGAAGATAAAGAAGAAGGGCATACATAAATCATGCTGATTCTAAAATATTAACAGAAAAGAAAAAAGACAGAGAATTGCTTTTTATAATAACATTTTGAGACAATAAATGTTGCTTATCCTATGTTAGACGGATAGGCACGTTTTTTGTCTCTTTTTTATTCTTTACAGGACTCATATTTAAAAGTATAAATATGAAAAAAGAAAAAATTAGCACTCACCTATTGACAGTGCTAACAAAAAGTGTTATATTACAGACATAACAAAGGAACAAATTAAAAATTACCAATAAAGGAACAATCATAAATGTATAGACTGCTTTAAAAGGTATGAAATGAGGAGGAATGTCTTATGATGATACCTAGAAAACATTATTTAATGAAAAGTGATGTAAGAGAGAAGGAGGATATGTACATTCTGGATATCGATTTACCCGGATTCTGTAAAGAGGATATTAAAGCTCATGTGAATAATGGATATCTGATTGTGACTGCACAGAACGAATCAAAACAGGATAAGGATGCTAAGAAATATATTCATAGAGAGCGTTATACTGGTGTTTATCAGAGAAGCTTTTATATCGGAAGTGATATTCGTCAGGAAGATATTAAAGCATCTTATAAGCGTGGTGTATTGAGACTCAAAGTTCCAAAAATGGGAACGAAAAAGAAGGAGCATGCAGGGGTAATTAGGATTGCATAATCAAAGAAAACCAGGAAGATGATTTGTTTATGAGGAGGAATGTTTTATGTTAGTTTCAGGATTATTGGATAATTATTTTGGTGATGATTTATTACATGATATGTTTGCATTTCCGGTTAACAGTGAAAATACAGTGCTTCCAGTGATGAGAACGGATATTATCGATGTAGGAGAAAATTATCAGTTAGAGATTGAGATGCCAGGTTATGATAAAGAATGTGTTCATGCTGACTTAAAAGATGGTTATCTGACCATTACTGGTGAGAAAATGGAGAAACAGGATGAAAAGGATACGGATGGAAAGCTTTTAAAGCAGGAACGTTATTCTGGAAAGTGTAAACGAAGCTATTTTGTAGGAACCAAACTGAAAGAAGACAATATTCATGCGAAGTTTGAGGATGGAATTCTTAAAATTGTATTTCCAAAACCGGAGCATCTGCCGGAAGAGGAAAATAAATATATAGAGATTTTATAGATAAGAGGCGGGGCAGAAGTGTCCCGTCTTATCTTTATAGGAAGATTATATAGCAGAGAGGAAGAGATCATGAAAAAACCGATTATTGTGATGAATTTTTCTCATATTTATGAGCAGGAGCAGTTTTACCGGAAGGATTCCTATGAGTGGCTGGATATGACCGATGTGGCAGGGACAAACTGTTATCTGGACGCAGAAGCAGCCAAGGAGATAAGGGAACGGATTGAATCGTATCCGGCAGATACGATTCATTTTATCGATTCTGGAAATTATCATTACATGAGTAAATACTGGCTGGATAAAATGACACAGCCGTTTGTTCTGATTTTATTTGACCATCATCCGGATATGCAGCCGACGTTATTTGAAAACTTTATGTCTTGTGGCTGCTGGGTGAAAAATGTATTGGATGAAAATCCAATGGTAAAAAAAGTGGTTATTGTAGGAGCGAAAGAAGAACTTCTGGAGAATGTGGAAGCAAAGTATAAGGATAAAGTCATTTGTTACAGTGAATCGGATTTGAACCACAAAGAAAAATGGAAGCAGTTTGCTGGAATGCATATTGAGGAACCGGTGTACATATCTGTGGATAAAGATGTATTGTGTCCAGAGGCAGCTGTGACTAACTGGGATCAGGGCTCACTATCTTTAAAAGAACTAAAGCAGCTAATCTGCATTATTGCAGAGCATCATGAAGTTGTGGGAGTAGATATTTGTGGAGAATGCAGTAGTTCGGTAGAATATCTGACAGATTCAGAAAAAAGCCGGATTAATGACCATACTAATTATGAACTGCTGGAACTTTTAGAGAAGCATTTTGAAGATGCCAGTGAGAAGCAGCAGGCTGCAATATAAAATTATTTGATTAAAATAGAAAGAGCTTGTAATAATAAAAAATAAGATTTCATATGATGTAGAAAGTGTGTATGAGGATTTGATATGGAAAATATACTTATTTTTATTGTTACAGCGCTTTTTTTTCTTTTATTTGTTGTTTCTATGGATAACCGAAAAATGAATCCAAGTCATTTATTTTCTTCGATAGGGGAAGCCTATCAATGTGTCAAATGTGTGGACCAGCCATTTGGAAGTCTATTGGTGAAGATAGGTTTTGTTCTTGCTGTTCTGGTGACGGCAGCACTTTCGTTTATCCGAAGCCAGGATTTACTTGGCAGCAGGGTGACGTTTAAGTTAATAGGACTGACTATCTGCGTCTTTATTTTACTTTTATCTGCAATGTATTTCCTTCTTGGAATTCCTTTGCTTATTTTTACTAGAATTGAAAACCTGATTCAGACGATTCATCAGCATAAGCTTAGTTATCGTTTTTTAATTAGTTCGTATATTTCTTTTATGTATGTCGTATTATATATCATGATTCCAGAGGATATGATACAAAATGGTGTGATGGTCTTTATTGGGCTTGGCATTTCTTATACGCTGAACATGATTATGCTGGTCAATATCAGTATGGAACCACTTCGCTGCTTTCACTGTGAATTGTACAAGCAGGGAAAAGTGGAGCAGAAATATCCACTGAAAGTGGTGTTGTCTGGTGCAATTATTTTAGTGGTGCTGATTGTAGTTAATCTGTTTCTTGCCGTCAATCTGATTAATCAGCTGTTTCCGGGAGCATATATAAATATGTATAATGGAGGAAGTGTTTCTGGATTCGATTTATTTTATTATACAGTAATTTCATTTACTACCATTGGTTATGGGGAAATTGTTCCTCAATGTCTGGAAAGCAGGCTGATGGCAGTTGTAATTGCATATACCAGTGTTATGTGCCTTGTGATTTTTATTAGTTCTGTGATGTCTTTGAAAGATAAATTAACATCATAGCCTTTTGATTTTAAAAATAAGTCAAATCCCATTATGAAATATAGGAAAAAATAAGAATGCAGGAGGAATATGCTTTAGATGCTGGCTGAAAGGAAAAGTGCCTGTTGTGGATGCAGTGCCTGTGAACAGATTTGTCCTACAGGAGCAGTTTCTATGGAAGAGGACGAAGAAGGATTTGTATACCCAAAGATAAATGATACGATGTGCATTCATTGTAATAAATGTGATACAATATGCGCATTTTCAAAGAAACTTTATCAAAAGAATGAATTAAATGAACCGGATGCTTATGCACTCAAGCACAAAAACCTGGAGATACGTTTAAACAGCCGTTCAGGAGGGTGTTTTACTGCATTATCAGATTACATTTTACATCTGGGCGGAATTATTTATGGATGTGGCTATGGACAGGATTTTGAGGTGGTGCATAAGAGAGCTGAAAATAAGGAAGAACGGGATGAATTCAGAGGTTCTAAATATGTACAGAGTAATACAGAAGGTATATTTGAAAAGGTTCGGAACGATTTGAAAGAAGGAAAATACGTTTTGTTTTCGGGGACATCCTGTCAAGTCGCTGGTTTGAAGGGGTTTCTTGGAAAAATACCACAGGAAACACTTTATTGTGTGGATATTTTATGCCATGGGGTTCCAAGTCCTATGGTATGGAGAGATTACCTGATGTTTATGAAAAAACGGTACCATGGAATGGTGACGGAAGTAGATTTTCGAAATAAAAAACAGTTTGGCTGGAAAAAGCATATCGAAACCATTCGAATTGGTGGGAATAGTCATAACAGCACAATTTATAAAAAGCTGTTTTATTCTCATTATATACTTAGGCCTTCCTGTTATGAATGCCCGTATAAGCAGATGACTCATCCGGCAGACATTACGCTGGCTGATTTCTGGGGAATTCAGAAGGCTGTAAAGAACTTTAATGATAACAAAGGAGTATCTTTAGTACTGATAAACAGTATAAAAGGAAGGGAATTGTTTGAACAAGTAAAAGAAGATACCATCTATGAAAAATGTAAGGTTAGACCAGAATTTCAACGACCACTTCATCAGGCATTTCCTATGCCGGAAGATAGAATGGAATTCTGGAAAAGTTATCGTAGAAAAGGATTCTATCAGATTGCCATCGATTGTGGTGGATTATCCAGAAAGAAATATTGGAAAGAACAGATTTCATATTGCAAGAAGAAATTAAAAAAATGGCTTTAAAAGAAGGTGCTATATAATCAGACGTCCTGCAGATGCAGGAATCGTCAAATTATGTGGCACCTTATTATAATTTATTGTATAATGCTGTTGAAAAGTTTAGTTTAGCATATTTTGTTCATTAATAACCCCTAATTCGATAAGAAATAAAATCACTGATAGTGAGAGCGCACACAATAATTATGCCAACTACCCAAAGCGGCTGTACATAATATGGAACGATAATGCTTAAGAAACCAAGGAAAATCCATTGCACACAGTACATGGTATTTATATGGCTGCTCCATCTTATCAGTGTTTTTCGAACAATCGCTGGAAGATATTTATAGAGAAAATGCCATGCACTGATCCAGACTAAGAAACAGCAGAATATGAAAATATTTCCATACCAGTTATGCTGATAATAAGAAGTATGGAAGAGCCAGTTTAATGCACCGAAGTCAATGTGAAAGTGATACATAATAACAATTAGGACAGGAATACATGGCAGAGCAAAAAATAGATTTTTTTTATAAAATTCATCTTTATTAGTAACGGAAAGAAGTTTTCTACCAAAGAAATAGCCCATAATTGGGTAAAAAATCCAAGTAAAGAAAGGAAACCAGGAGTTTTCCCAGGAACCCCATAGAAGTCCGGTGAATACGGCGAATAATTCATTATCAGGGAATTGAATTGGTTTTAAAAGAACATTTAGTAAAGCAGCAATTAAATAAAATACAATCAGCCATTTGTCATGCAGACGGGATTTTTTAAATAGTCCCATGAAAATAAAAGCAAGTCCAGCGAATACCATAATATCGTTTCCAAACGTATAATATATACCATCAGAAAGATAGCTGGACTCGTTGTGTATCCACCATTTCAGAATAAATGGAATCATATCTCTGCCAATTTGCAGCAGATAACCTGCAAAAAATAATTTTATACCCCGTCGGATAAAAGAATCCGGGGTATTGTTTCTGGTATAATTCATGCTGATTCCCATGCAGGTCATAAAAACAGGGGCGGCCAAAGGGCCGCCAAAGAAACGGATAAAGTGAACAAGCATTCCCTTATCCATAATTTCAGTTACATAAAACTGTTCATAACAATGAACGATAAACATAAAGAAGATAGACAATCCTTTTACGATATCCAATTCAATCTGTCTTCCTTTAGTAGAAGTAATGTCATAGCATATAGTTTCATTTACCATATAAATTCCCCCTTTTAGTAAATGATGTTGAGAATAAATCTATTATTAATAAATAAATCTATTTATCTCAGTATCCAATTTTTTTGTTGCCTCATAATTACGATCTGCATTTGCTTTCAATGTATTTAAGGAATCTGTAAGACTGACGGTTGTTTGAGTAATCTCATTGATTTCCTTTGAATTATTATCCATAGCTTCCGTAATTGTAGTAATGGAAGTATGAATGTTGTTGGATTCCGAATCAATATTTTTAGCCTTTTCTTCAATGGAAGTAATAAGTTTTGTAATCTTATCGGAATAAGAAGCATAAACTTTGCTGGTTGCCAGTAATTGCTCGTATCCACCAATGGTATTTTTATTTACAAATTTAATCATTCGTTCACTTTCTCCAGCCAGCTCATTAACTGCATTAATAACCAGATTACTGATTTCCTGGATTTTTGTTGCAGTCTGAGCGGAAACCGAAGCAAGCTGTGAAATTTCGCTTGCAACAACAGCGAATCCACGTCCAGCTTCGCCAGCTCTTGCGGCTTCAATATTCGCATTCAGAGAAAGAAGGTTTGTCTGAGATGCAATATCCAGAATACTGTTTGCAAGGTCACTGATTTGTGTTACATCTTTTGAACGTTCGATTTTTTGATATAACGCAGTTTCAATAGATGCAGAACTTTCTTTTATCTTATCAGAATCAGCAGAAACTCGTTCTTCAAAAGCAAAGGCAGCAGTTTTGATTTCATCTGCCAGTTCGGTTCCTTCCAGAATATGGCTGTACATATTGGAAATTGCATTTTTTACATTCTCGGTAGAATTGTTTATGTAAGCCATGCTGGCGGTGGTTTCTTCCATGGTAGAAGTCATTTCTTCCATTGTTGCAGACAGATGTTCAATTTCTGAATAAGAATTTTGGGTTCGTTTCTGGTTTGCTTTAATATTTTCTTTCAGCGTGCTGGATGTATCTGCAAGAGAAGAAATAATTTTCCTCATATGGTTTAAAAACTTATTGAAGTATTGAGCCGTTTCAGCAATTTCATCATTTGAGGAAATTTTTAGCTGCTGTGTTAAGTCACCACGGTTGTCAACGATTTCTTCCAGTTTATTATTGATGGAGTAAATGTTTTTTGTTACTTTTCTTATAATAACAGCAATAAGGATGTAGAATAAAATAATTAGCAAAATAATAGATATAACAATAATAAACAGAACTGCTTTTAATGTTATTGCTATTGAAGATGCATTGTAATCCAGGCAGAGAACACCAATAATATTTCCTGCTGAATCACGGATAGGGGAATATGCTGTAATTAGTTTACCATAGGAAGAATAATCAATATAATCAATGACATAGTTTTTTCCGTCAAATGCTTTTTTGATATTTTTGTCATATTCATCAAGAACTGTGCCAATAGGAGAATGGTTCCTGCTCTGATCTTCATCTGCAATGTAGCAGAGTTTTCCATCTATATATCCAATAGTGTAAATATAAGAAATAGATGCATTGTCTTTAAATTTTTTTAACAAAGCAACAGTGTCTTTGTAAGCTTCGGTCTTATCATCACCTGATTTTAGATTTTCCAATCTGTCACCATCCAGCATTCCGGAACAGATTTGAGCAATGGAAGATGCATGTTCTGCACTGCTGGAAATTAGTTCTGTGCGGATTGTATTATAAGAACTGTATCCAACCACAGATAATAAAACAATAGTTGCAGTAATAAGTGGTAAAATTAGTTTACCCCTAATTTTTAAGTGGAATTTCATACTAAAAACCTCCTGAATTTTTTGCCTGAATTATTTATCTGGCGTAAAAATAAAAAATTTATAACAAGTAAAATAGATAAGTCAGAGATTAGCTTAAAGGAAATAATTAGAACCTCCTTTCCATTATTTATAGGAATAATATAAATGTTTTACTTATATTACTGAATGAAACAGATTAAACTATATTGTAACATTATAACACAAAAAGATAAAAAGATTAGGATGAGTTATGTCATTTTTAGATACATTTGCGACATAATACAATAAATAAATAGAAAGAAGTGGAAATAAAAGGAACAAAGAAAAAGCGCTATTCGAATTTATAGAATAGCGCAGAAAGAGTTATTCTTCCGATTATTAATTATGATTCCGAAATTCAGTGGGAGTAACGCCCGTATGCTGTTTAAACTGACGAATAAGATGTAACTCATTGTGATAACCACAAAGCTGGGAAATCTGGCATAATGTCATGTCAGATGTTCTCAGATAAAATTTTACCCGGTTAATTCGGCTGTTAATGATATCACACAGAACGCTTTTTCCAAAAATTTTTTTATAATTATGCTGGAATGCAGAACGGCTCATAGAGAGCTGAGAAGCCATAGAATCCACATTTCTGGGTGCCTGTGGGTTATTGTAAATATCATTTCTAAGTGCCTGCATTCTCATAAAATGCGAAGAGACGAGTCTATTTGGCTGTATACTGTCACTTACTACAAGCTGGTTTGTCTTATAAAAAAGAAGATGAAAGTAATTCCGTATTATTTGTTTTTTATAAGGGTTATCTGCATAAAACTCATAAGTCATATTCCGGACAATGGTAGAAAGTTCACTGACATTGCCTAAATATGTAACTTTATTGAGCGGAATATGCAGGGAATGAAAAAATAAAATATCTTCCTCTGACGGAAGAAAATGAAACCAGTCATCGATATATTCTTTTTCATATGCTTTGTAGTACTGTGGAGTATCCGTATCATATAAAACAAAAGAATTTTCGTTTACTTTCTTCTTTACTCCATTGTCTAAAAAAATGGCTGGCGTTTTAATCAGCAGAAAAAGCCAGCTGTCAATGCCATTTGGACGATCTACAACAAAGCTGCAGTCATGCAGATGGCTGTATCCAATGCTTAATAAATTCATTATTGCCCTCCTGCGAAAGGGAAATGCATAACATTATATAATCACGAAAGTGAAAGTATAAATGGAATTTGATTTGTGACATTAGTTTAACAGTGAGTGGAGAAATTTGCAATATCTGCTGCACAAAATGAATAAAATGATAACCTGTTTGTTATATTTGCATAAAAAATCAGTGGAAAGAGCACATTTTTCTATTGAAGAAGAATATTAAATAAATTATAATAATTATATAGAAAAGTAAATTTTTCTATATACATTATGGGGAAATGTAACATTATTGTGTGCCTACGAAAGAAAAAATATAAATGAAAGCAAGGAAAATTGATTTGTGTAAGTATGAATTTAATGGAAAAGGAGAGGTTTTTATGAAGCTAAAAAAACTAGCAGGAGCATTTTTGTCTGTTGTCCTGGCAGTGGGCATGCTGTCAGCACCAAGTGTAAAAACAGAAGCAGCTGAGGTACCATTAAACGCTACATTATTAAACACTTATGGAAGTCTGTTTGGACATGTAGGAACTTGTGTGAATCCATCCCAGCTCTCAAACAGCAGCACATTAAATTTTGTGAAATCACAATATAACAGTGTTACGATGGAAAATGAAATGAAACCAGACGCAGTATTACGTGCTTCTACTATGTCTGTGTCTCAGGCAAAAGCACTTGGTTATTATATTCCAGATAATTATAAAGAAAGTACTGTTCCAACACTAAATTTTTCAATAATCGACAGTGTTATGAAAACGTGTTATCAGAACGGACTAAAACTTCGAGCACATACGCTGGTATGGCATAGCCAGACACCGGACTGGTATTTCCGTACCGGATATAGTTCCAGTGGAAGTTATGTAAGCCAGTCTGTCATGAATGCCAGATTGGAATTCTATGTAAAATCCGTTATGAATCATGTATGTTCTAGCAGTTATGGCAGTGTTGTCTATGCATGGGATGTTGCAAATGAATACGTACATGCATCTAATTCCGGATGGCAGAAAATTTACGGAAATGTCAGCACAACTGGTACAACACCATCTTTCGTAAAGAAAGCATTCCAGTATGCATATGACTGCCTGAGTTATTATAAATTAACGGATTCTGTTTCTTTGTTTTACAATGACTATAATACATACATTGACGCGGACAAGATTATATCCATGATAAACTGGATTAATTCAGATAAGAGGATTTGTTCCGGTATTGGTATGCAGTCTCATTTAAGCTCTACTTATCCAAGTGCTTCTTATTATAAAGCAGCCTTGGACAAGTTTGTAAAGCAAGGTTATGAAATTCAGATTACGGAGCTGGATGCAAAAGGCAGTTCCGATGCAGATCAGGCAGACTATTATTATAATATTATGTCAGCTGTTTTATCTGCAAAAAAAGCAGGTGGAAAGATTACCGGTGTAACCTGGTGGGGATTATATGACAGCGTTTCCTGGAGAACGGGTGATAACCCATTATTATTCTCCAGTCTCAATACACCAAAACAGTCTTATAAATCTGTTTTACAGGCGTATATTGATGCAGGTTATTCTGTTGGAGGTACTTCGACAGGAGGGAGCGGAGATACTTCTGGAACAACGAATACCATGGGAAGCACAGTAAAGTTATCCGATGGATGGTATTATATTAAAAATGTAAATGCACAGAAATATCTTCAGGTGACAAATAACACAGGAAAAGCAGGACAGAATGTAGAAATTGGTACAGGAAGCGGTGTGGCAGGACAGAAATGGTATTTAAGCAATACTTCTGACGGTTATATTACCTTAACAAGTGCATTGGGAAATTATATGTTAGATGTAGCAGGTGCAGAGAATAAAGATGGTGCAAACATTCAGATTTATGACGGCTATTCAGGAAATGCACAGAAATTTATTCTGAAGTCAACTTCTATAAATAATGTTTATACTATTGGCACGAAAGCCAGTAACGTAACAAAAATGTTAGATGTTTATAATTTTGAAACATCTGACGGAAGCAATGTATGTCAGTGGACATTTGGCGGTTATAAAAACCAGCAGTGGATTTTTGAAAAGACCAGCAATGCAGGCAGCACTACAATAAGCCCATCACCAAATCCTTCTGCATCAACAGGAACTTCAACGGGTCTACCAAGTGGAATCAGCTGTGATTATAAAGTAGTAAGTGACTGGGGGAGCAGTTTTCAGGCACAGATTGTCCTGACAAATAATTCTTCCAAGACTTACAACGGCTGGACATTATCCTTTGATTATAATAGTACAATCAGTAATCTTTGGGGAGCGGAGTTGTTCGGTCAGACAGGAAGCAACGTAGTTGTAAAAAATGCATCCTGGGATACCACATTGGCTCCTGGAACTTCTGTAACAATTAACTTTACTGCAGCACTTGGCAGTGACAAGAAGGAACCAGCTAATTATTCTTTTAAATAAAAAGAAAGAGAAACTTTAATGGCAGAAAGTGCAGGCAGATTTTACTGAAAATCCGCGATGTCTGCATTTTTGTCTTTAAAGTTTTTTTAATAGCCTTTCAGCTATCCACGGATTCTTTGCATTCCATGTTCTGTCTCTAAAAGCACTCTGTGGAGTGCTCTTGATTGACAAAGACCTACTCATATGTTAAAGTTTTTTAATACTATTACTATATGATTTGAAATGAAATACGAAAAGAGTGGGATAAGATGATTCAAGACATAGAACCTCATGTATTCGATAACACATTTAAGATACAAAAACCAACTCCTTTTGACAGGGTGCTCTGCTATCAGGACAATCAGATTTTATTACATGGGCAGGATGGTGAATATGAAATACCTGTGTTTGATGAATTTTCGGAGAAAATACAGAAAAATGCACAATATCTGTTTTCTATTGATAAAACAGGTTTTTTTCTTGTAGATAACTGCGATGAAGTATCTCTTCCTGAATATCAGTGGAAGCCGCTTCGTTTTCTGCGAAAATTCCAGCCGGAGTGGTGTGCGTTTGCAGGGATTACAGGAAGTCAGATGTATCGGTTTAAGGAAAGCAGAAAGTATTGTGGCAAATGTGGAAGCCATACTGCTGCAGGTTTAAAGGAACGATCTTATGTATGTACAGTTTGTGGGCATACTGAATATCCGAAAATTTCGCCGGCAGTTATTGTTGCTGTGACGGATGAAAATAGACTGCTTATGACAAAATATGCGAATGGTGATTACAAAGAATACGCATTGATTGCAGGATTTGTTGAACTGGGCGAAACATTTGAAGAAACTGTAAAACGTGAAGTCATGGAAGAAGTTGGACTAAAAGTGAAAAATATCCGATATTATAAAAATCAGCCATGGGCATTTTCTGATTCGCAAATGATTGGATTTTTTGCGGAACTAGATGGGGATGATTCTATTATCCTTCAGGAAAGTGAGTTATCAGAAGCCGTTTGGTTTGATTTTGAACATATTCCAGTGAATCCAAGTAAAATCAGTATCAGTCAGGAATTAATTGATGCAGTTCGTTCTGGAAAGTATAAAGAATACTAACAGTAGTAAGAAGCATAGCATTGATTACAAGATTGAAGGAATACTGTGGAACTGTCAGAGAGCAAGACGTAGCAGAATTTTAGAAATTAGGAGCAGAATAGAAAATGAGTGAAATGAAAACAGTCGTAATTGCAGAAAAACCTTCTGTAGGACGTGACATTGCAAGAGTATTAAAATGCAGTAAGAAAATCAATGGTGCAATCGAGGGAAACAAATATATTGTTACCTGGGGATTGGGTCATTTAGTAACTCTTTGCGATCCAGAGCGTTACGATGAAAAATATAAAGAATGGAAAATTGCTGATCTTCCAATGATTCCAAAGCATTTGAAATTAGAAGTCATTAAACAGACCGGAAAACAGTATCAGGCAGTAAAGACACAGATTCAGAGAAAAGACGTTGGGACGATTGTTATTGCTACCGATGCTGGACGAGAAGGGGAGCTGGTTGCCAGATGGATTCTGGAAAAGGCAGGAAACCAGAAACCAACGAAACGTCTCTGGATTTCTTCTGTTACTGACAAGGCAATCCGTGAGGGATTTGCTAATTTAAAACCAGGAAAAGATTACGATAATTTATACCGTGCAGCGGTATGCCGTGCAGAGGCAGACTGGCTGGTTGGAATCAATGCAACACGTGCCCTGACCTGTAAATACAATGCACAGCTTTCCTGCGGAAGAGTTCAGACACCGACCCTTTCCATGATTGCAAAAAGGGAAGAGGAAATCCGTAACTTTAAACCTAAAACGTATTATACGGTGAAAGCAGAGGTTGAAAAAGCAGGTGCATCCGGAAGAAAATTATATTTAAACTGGGTAGAAGCAAAGTCAAAGAGCAATCGTACTTTTAATAAGGAGTATGCGGAGAGTTTAAAAAAGCAGCTGTCTGGTGAAAAAGTAGTAATAAAGAATGTTATCAGAACTCAGAAAAAGAAACCTGCTCCATTACTTTACGATTTAACTGAATTACAGAGAGATGCCAATAAGAAATATGATTTTTCTGCCAAAGAGACATTGAATATTATGCAGCGACTTTATGAAAATCATAAAGTCCTGACGTATCCTAGAACGGATTCCAGATATATTACAACGGATATTGTGGGAACCTTAAAAGAAAGGCTTCAGGCAGTCAGTGTCGGTCCTTACCGGAAAATGGCTGGAACGTTGGTAAATAAGCAGCTTCGTACCTCCAAAGCATTTGTAGATAACTCAAAGGTAACAGATCATCATGCGATTATTCCAACGGAGCAGTTCCCACAGCTTGATCATATGACCGTAGAGGAACGAAAAATTTATGATCTGGTTGTGAGACGTTTTCTATCCGTTTTATATCCACCATATGAATATGAGCAGACAACCATTGAGGCTTCTATTGGCAGTGAAAACTTTTCTGTCAAAGGGAATATTGCAAAAAGTCTTGGTTGGAAAGCAATTTACGAAAATCAGTACGAAGATGGCGAGGAAGAGGAGACACAGAATTTACCGGAAATTACGAAATCTGATGTGCTTCATGTAACGGATATCCGTATTACTGAAGGAAAAACACAGCCTCCAGCACCATTTAATGAGGCAACTCTTTTGTCAGCTATGGAAAATCCAGTGAAATATATGGAAAGCCGTGATAAAAAGGATATTCAGATTCTTGGGGAAACCGGTGGTCTTGGAACCGTTGCAACTCGTGCGGATATTATTGAAAAATTATTTAACTCCTTTCTATTGGAGAAACGCGGGAAAGATATTTTCATCACATCGAAGGCAAAACAGCTCTTAGAGCTGGTGCCAGGTGATTTGAAGAAGCCAGAACTGACTGCTGACTGGGAACGTAAATTATCGAAGATTGCAGGTGGTTCGCTGCGTCGTGATGTGTTTATGAGTGAGATTAAGGATTACACCAATTCTTTGATTGATGAGATTAAATCCGGTGAAGGTAAGTTCCGCCATGAAAATATAACGGGTCATAAATGTCCAAACTGCGGAAAGTATTTATTACTGGTAAAAGGAAAGAACAGCACAAAGCGTGTCTGCCAGGATAGAGAATGCGGTTATCGTGAAACTGTATCCAGAACTTCCAATGCAAGATGTCCACAGTGCCACAAGCGAATGGAACTGGTTGGAAGCGGTGACAAGCAGATGTTTATTTGTGTCTGCGGTCACAAGGAAAAATTAACCGCTTTTCAGGAACGTAGGAAGAAAGAAGGAGCAGGTGTATCTAAGAAAGACGTGAACCGTTATTTGAATAAAATGAAAAAAGAAGAAGTACCTTTGAATACGGGATTTGCAGCAGCACTGGCAAAATTGGATTTAAAATAGAATAGAATGGCTCTCATCTTGGACGATAGAAATATTGTTTGTGATGGGAGCTTTTTGTATAGAATCAAAAAGTATGCATATAATAGTTGAGAAAGATAAACTTTGTTCCTTGACTAGTTTAGAAAACTATGCTATCATACAAATAGAGCTAAGATATTCACAAAATAAAGTGTACATAGCTAGAAAACGTTTCACCAGGGTCACAAGGCAAAACATATTTTTAATAAATGTAGATATCTTAGCTGGTATTTGTATAGATTCTCTGAATTATTTTATGTATGAGTACTAAGGTCTCTCTGGAAGGACAGGCGTTTGATTCGACTGGTGGCTGGCGATGCGTTCTACCATTTTTAAACTGAATGTTAGAAGAGTACGGGTTTCTTCTTTTGCATTTTTTTCAACAATAGGTATTCCATTCGCCAGCACTCTTTCAGGAGAGGCAGAAGAGGAAAGTATTTGAAGAGCTTTTTGAAAGATGGGGACTAAGTCAATCCATTCTCGATTAAACGACTCCTCTATGGGTAATTGATAAGTGAGATTTATTTCCTCCGATGACGAGTTATTGGTAGGCGGCTTTCGTTCATCTGTAAATCCCTGAAGCCATTCCAAGGAAACATCAAAATATTCTGCGATTAGTATCAATTTGTCAGATTTCGGGGTGTACTTTCCTTGTTTCCAATGTGTGAGAGTAGATTTATTCACACCGGTAGCTTTAGCAACTTGGGCGGGATTCGTCTTGTGTTCCTTTAGAAGCGTTGCAAATCGTTCATACATTTCACTTCACCCTTTCTATGTATTATAGTTATAAAGTTTACAAATATAATTTTATCACAATTCTAAACAGAATTCTAGTATATTCCTTAAAGTTGGGGAGATTCTGTAAATATGCACAAATCAGGTTCAGAAAATTAAATGTTAAGAACTGATTTTATGTATTAATTAAACACTTCTTGCTCACTATCTTGCCTTATTTTACGAAAAGTAGTAATATAACGATATCTATGCAGAAAATAAGAATGGAAAGGGAGAGTAATGTTGAAAGAAGGCAGAGAAAAAAAGGAAAAAATTATTTTAATCATGGTTAGTCTGCTTGCAGTATTTGCAGTAGTAAAAGTTTTATTTCACAGTATTCATTATGAATTAGGTCATACATACACAGCAGATGCACCACTATATTGGGCTGTTGGAAGAGGAATCCTAAACGGAATCAAACCGTATACGGGTTTATATGAGGTTAAGCCCGTAGGAGTTTTTCTGATTTCTGCATTGTCATCTAAATTAACAAATGATACGATTATCTGTAACATATTTAGTGTGGCAGCTTTAATCGTTATTGGAATTCTTCCTATGATTTATGCAGTAGAATTCAGCTGTAAACATAAAGAAAAAGGGGTTTTTCGTTCTGTTGCTGTGATTGTATTTGCAGCATTATCAGGAATGCTTCTAATGCTTTACTGTGAGATTCGTTCTGGACAGTTTCAGGTCGAAAGTATGGGAGCAGCATGGATTGGGCTATATTACTGGGTGATTTTACATATATCGTGTAAATGCATTAGCGATTTTAAGAAACCATCTCAAATCATCTGGCTGTTACTGGCAGCATTATTTGTTATGTGTGGCGTTATGATGAAAGAACCATTTGTTTTGCTGGCATTTTTCGGTGGATTGCTTTTGGTGGAAAATTGGAAGGAATTTGTGGGACGAATTGTAATTCCGCTAGGACTTGGTGGAATGGCAGGTTTTGGAATTATGATAGCCGAGGGATGGTTAAATGGATATTTGAATGTTTATGTTCGAAATATGTTTCAGAACCATATCTCAGTAACAGGTTCTCCTATTATAAGAGGATTTCAAATTTTATGGCTTGCAAAGGATATGAGAGATGTATCAGATTTGTTTTTGGCATTGATTATATTATTAATTATTATAAATATTCTTCCAAATAAAGAATGTTCCAAAAAGAGAAATATATACCATATCGTTAGAATGTTAGTTCTTATTTATATTGCATCTTTTGCAGTTGGCCTTGGAGGACAGTATTTTAACCATCATTATATTTTTGCAGCACCATTTTATTTATTGATACTTTTCATCGGCAGCAGAAAACTATATGATTATAGTGGTGAATATCTGGCAAGACAGACTTTGGCAGTTATTCTCAGTATTCTTGTTGTGTGCGTTGGTGCTGCTTCCAATCTTCCTTTTGCAGGAGAATATGAAGGAAAGTACAAAGTAATCAAAGAACATGCTGCTTATGTAGACAGCCTGCTGGATTATTACGGAGAAGATACCTATCAGTATCCTGGCTTTAACGGAGAGAATGTGTTTTTTGGTCTTACGAAACATTCGCCGTTAGGACCTTGTTTTGCACAATATGAATATGATTTTGAGACAGAAGACAGCTGGTTTTCGAAGAAACTTTTAGAAGAGATGAATTCTGCTAACATCGTCATTTTTTCTTATTTAAATGTACCAGCTATAAATGCACAGGTAAAACAGATATTAGATACAGACTTCACGACAACTCCAGCGAATTCTTATACGGAAAAGCCAGTAGCATCTGATTTTAAGTATACGGTTTATTTCCGTAAATCAGTATATGGACAATAAAAAAATGTCTCTCTCACAAAATTGTGATTGAGGCATTTTTAAAATCACAGAAAAATTCTATTTTCCAGCTTCTTTATACATAATTTCAATATAAGCAAGAATCAGTGGAGCAACACCTTTGGCTTCATTTTTAACGACTGGTTCGCTCATGTAGTATTCAAATGTACCGTCGCGATGTGCAGCACCGCCAAGTCCAGCAACAAGACAGATGCCGTCTAACTGCAGCTCGCCGTTTTCTTCAGACAGATATTTTCTGCAGATACCGTAGAATGCTTTTTCACCATATGAAAAATAGCTTTCTGGAAGGTAGCCAAGACGGACACTCTTCATAATAGCATAAGCGAAGATAGCAGAACCGCTTGTTTCTAAGTAGTTTGGTTTGCGTGTGCCAAGGTCTACTACCTGATACCACATACCGCTTTCGTCCTGATACTTAATCATGGAATCAATTAAATCTTTGTAGACAGCGTTCATATTATCTTTTTCCACCTTCATAGATTCCGGCATAACTGCCATGGTATCAATCAGTGCCATGGCATACCAGCCAAGGGCACGAAGCCAGAAATGTTTGGAGAGACCAGTTTCCTTATCACACCAGTACATTTCTCTGGAAGAATCGTATGCATGATAATAAAGACCAGTTTTTTCGTCACGCATCATTTCATGTACATTCATAAACTGTTTGTAGCTGTCCATGCAGTTCTTAGCATCATTAAATTCTACTTCATACTGCATGTAGAAAGGCTGTCCCATATAAAGCCCATCTAACCATACCTGATTTGGATAAATCATCTTATGCCAGAAGTTACCCTCTTTTGTACGAGGCTGTGTGGCTACCTGACTGTAAACAGTATCAATTGCTTTTCTGTATTTTTCTTTGCCAGTCAGTTTATATAAATCAAATAATGTTTTTCCTGCATTTACATTATCAATGTTGTATTCCATAGGATTATAAGATTCAATACTACCGCCTTCCTTTACGAAGTAGTCAATAAACTCATCTGCAAATTTAAGATAGCGTTCTTCTTTTGTAATATCGTAAAGTTCAAGAATTGCTTTAATCATGCAACCATCTATGTAGTTCCAGGTTGATTTTTCTCCGCTTCTGATTTTTTCGATGTTCCATACCGGTTTCTGTGGCGTGCTCTTATCTAATAAGTCATCAATATAGCGTTGTAAAATTTCCATGTTGTCCTCCAATACATAAATTACTCATAGTAAATCCAAAGTACCGTTTTTGGCACCTGTGATTGTATTATAACATAAATAATTGAAAATGTAAGCACTTACATTAAAGTTTTTACAATCGATAGTTTTCTTTTTACGCTCATTGTAATTAAAGAAAAAAGAAAAAGTGCCTTAAATTTTGCCATAATTTGTCGTTATAGCAAACATAACAAATATTGACTTTACTTATATCTTTTTATCGTGTATGATAAAAGTAAATCAGAAAGCAGTATATCTGCTTTGTATGGTAAATCAATTTTGTTATTACCTGTGCTAATGTTTTTTGCGTTTTGGCACGTAATACAATAAATGACATAGGAGGAAATAAAATGGTTACAGCAATAGTTGGAGCAAACTGGGGCGATGAAGGTAAGGGTAAGATTACAGATATGTTAGGACAGGAGTCTGATATCATTGTACGTTTTCAGGGCGGAAGCAATGCAGGACATACAATCATCAATGATTATGGAAGATTTGCATTACATTTACTGCCATCCGGTGTATTCTACAATCATACAACAAGTGTTATTGGAAATGGTGTTGCACTGAATATCCCTTACTTATTTAAAGAAGTAAATGATATTGTCAGTAAGGGTGTACCAACACCTAAGATTCTGGTTTCTGAAAGAGCACAGATTTTGATGCCATATCATATTTTATTTGACCAGTATGAGGAAGAAAGACTGGGAAAAGCTTCTTTTGGCTCTACCAAATCCGGTATTGCACCTTTTTATTCAGATAAATATGCAAAAATCGGTTTTCAGGTTTCTGAGTTATTTGCAGATGAGGCAGTACTTCGCGAGAAGATTCACAGAGTATGTGAACAAAAGAACGTTATTCTGGAACATTTGTATCACAAACCAGCCATTGATGAAAATGAATTATACAACACATTAATGGAATACAAAGAAATGGTAAAACCTTTTGTATGTGATGTAGCTTCTTTCTTACAGGATGCATTAAAAGAAGGTAAGAAAATTTTATTGGAAGGACAGTTAGGAACATTAAAAGACCCTGATTTTGGTATTTACCCAATGGTTACTTCTTCTTCTACTCTTGCTGCTTATGGTGCAATTGGTGCCGGAATCGCTCCATACGAAATCAAGAAAATCGTATGTGTTGTAAAAGCTTATTCCAGTGCGGTTGGAGCCGGTGAATTTGTTAGTGAAATTTTCGGTGACGAAGCAGAAGAATTAAGAAAACGTGGCGGCGATCATGGTGAATATGGTGCAACAACAGGACGTCCAAGACGTATGGGATGGTTTGACTGTGTTGCTTCCAAATACGGATGCAGAATGCAGGGTGCAACAGATGTTGCATTTACAGTATTAGATGTGTTAGGATATTTAGATGAGATACCTGTCTGTGTGGGATATGAAATTGATGGAAAAGTAACAAAAGACTTCCCTACAACCGTAAATCTTGCAAAAGCAAAACCTGTTTATGAAGTGTTACCAGGATGGAAAGAGGATATCCGTGGCATTACCAAGTATGAGGATTTACCAGAGAACTGTAGAAAGTATATTGAATTTATCGAGAAAGAATTGGAAGTACCTATTACAATGGTATCCAACGGACCAGGAAGAAACGAAATTATAAAAAGATAATTAATCATTTTTATAAAAATCATAAAAAATGATTAAATATTAGTGGGAGATCTATGGGAGTCATAAATAGTAAAGATATAGGCCGTATTATACGGAAGTCTCTGATGTTAGTAGATGAAGATATTATGCTTCACGGAGAGATTGTGGGATATATTTTTTACAAGATGATGCAGTATACAAATAGATACTTTCTAAAAGAAATGGCTGACTTTACAATGATCGGTGTCTTACATGACATCGGTCTGTTTAAGTCAGCCAATAAGGATCTCATTCGGGAGGACGAAGAAAAGCATGTCTGGCGGCATACGATTTATGGATATCTGTTTCTTAGATATCTGTCTCCTCTTGGAGAAGGTTCAGAAATTGTATTGTACCATCATCTGGATTATAACCGGTATCCGCTTATTAAGTCCAAGTACATGGAACTTGCCGAGTACTTAAGCTTTGCTGATAAGCTGGATACTTTCATGCGTTCTGGGAAAAATATTATGGACGCAGATTTTTTTGCGAAAAAAGGAAATATCGTTTTTTCAGAAAATGCAAAAATCTTATTTTTACGGGCAGAAACAAAGTCTCATATTTTATCAAAAATCAAAGATGGTTCCTATCAGGGGGAACTGTATGCCTTACTCTCGAAGAGAATTATGGATGAAGAAGAGAAGCGAAGAATGATTCAGCTTTTGGTTTATACCATTGATTTTAGAAGCGAATATACAGTCGTGCATTCGATTGCCACAACGACATTTGCGGTGGAGATTGCAAAACTGATGAAGCTGAGTGATGAGGACATTTACCTGATTTATTACGGAGCACTTCTACACGATATCGGCAAATTAACTACGCCGGTTGAAATTCTTGAGGCACCTCGCCGTCTTACAAAGGAAGAAATGGACATAATGAAACAGCATGTGGAAAATACAGAGAAAATTTTAAGGGGAAGCGTAGATGAACGGGTATTAGAAATTGCGATTCGCCATCATGAGAAACTGGATGGTTCCGGTTACTACAGAGGTCTTACTGGAAAAGAACTGACAACGCCTCAGCGGATTGTTGCTGTAGCAGATATTATCAGTGCATTATATGGAAAACGGAGCTATAAGGAAAAATTCAATTCGGAACAGATTAAATCCGTACTCAGAAAAGAAGCAGCAGATGGGAAACTTTGTCCGAAAGTAACGGTATATGCCATTTCCAACATGGATTATCTAATTCAGCATTTTGAGGAGGCAAAAAAATATACCATAGGAAAATACATTTTAATTAAAGAACAGTACAAATTAATATATGAAAAGTTCAAAAAATTTGAGATTATGGATTAAGGAGAAAGACATTGCTATTTTGTTTTAGATTTGATACCATATAAGTAAAATCTGTGAACGTCAGGGCAATACAAGTGATTAGGGAAAGGATGAACATTCAGGATGAAACTGGCAGTTTTAAGTGATATTCATAGCAATTATATAGCGTTAGAAGCCTGTATAGATTTTTTGGAGCACCATAAGGTGAATCAGATTCTATTTTTGGGTGACTCTATCAGTGACTGTCCGAAGCCGCAGATTACGCTTAATCTGTTAAGAGAACTGGATAGCCGTTATCCTACCTTTCATATCAGAGGAAACCGGGAAGAATATTTTATTGATCATGAAGATGGTCTTAGCGACGACTGGAGTTATTCTTCTTATAAGGGAAGTCTGCTCTATACGTATGAGCATCTAAAGCATGAAGATATTACAGAATTCCGTCGACGGCCGAATCATGCCGTTCTTAAATTTGATGGTATGGCGGATATTCAGCTTGTTCATGGTTCGCCTCATTCTTCCCGGGAATTGTTAAAGTACGAAGGGAAAAACACAAAAACATATTTAAAGCAGATGCCGACAGATTATTTATTGAGCGGACATACACACAGACAGTTTACGTATTGCTATCGAGGAAAAACATTGATTAATCCGGGTTCTGTTGGAGTTGCAATCGGTATGCCAAAGGCAGCACATTTTGCAGTCTTAGAATGGAAACATAAGGAATGGCAGAGCAGTCTGATTACAGTACCGTTTGATTATGAAAAGGTAAAGAAATTCTTTTATGAAAGTTCTTTAATGGAGAAGGCCAGGATTTGGCCGCTATGTATTTTGAAGTCTATGGAGACTGGAGTTAATATGGGACCGCTTTGTGCCAAGACCGCTTATGATATGGCAGTAGCGGCGAAAGATAAGATGGAATACGGAACTGTTCCGGAGAAGTACTGGGAGAGAGCTGCAAAGCGGTTAGAAGTGATTTAAAAGTTTTGTAAGAATGATAGGTGTGGAGTCGATGAAAGATTCCGCACCTTTTATGCTATAAGGTAGAAAAGAGGAATATACAATGACGTTACAGCAGTTACGCTATGCCGCTGCCATTGCAGACTGTGGTTCTATAAATGAAGCGGCCAAGCAGCTTTATATTTCGCAGCCAAGTCTGTCTGGAATGGTAAAAGAATTAGAATCAGAAATAGGAGCAGATATTTTTCTACGCTCTAATCGAGGAATTGTTATTACGCCTGAGGGGGAAGAATTTCTTGGATATGCCAGACAGGTTTTAGAACAGTTTAAACTGCTTGAGGGAAAATACATCGAAAAGAAAACTAAGAAAAAATTCAGTGTTTCCATGCAGTACTATACCTTTGCGGTAAAAGCATTTGTGGAAATGGTAAAAAAAGCAGGAATGGAACAATATGAGTTTGCTGTTTATGAGACGAAAACGTATGAGGTCATTGAAAATGTAAAGAATTTTAAAAGTGAATTAGGAGTGATTTTTCTGAATGATTTTAATGAAAAAGTAGTTCGAAAACATCTGGCGGAAAACAGTTTGGAATTTGAAATGCTTTTTCCATGTAATACGTATGTTTATCTTTGGTCAGGTCATCCGCTGGCAAATAAAAAACAGATTACCATGAAGGAATTAGAATCATATCCATGTCTTTCCTTTGACCAGGGAAAGAATAATGCTCTTTATTTGTCGGAAGAAATGAAAAGCACTTATGAATATCAGAAGATGATTAAAGCAAGTGACAGGGCAACGTTACTAAACCTGATGGTGGGATTAAATGGATATACACTCTGCTGCGGAATTATCTGCGAGGAATTAAACGGAAATGATTATAAGGCAGTGCCTCTTTCAGAAACGGAAGAAATGCGGATTGGTTATATTAAGCGTAAGGGAGCGAGAATCAGTGAGATTGGGAAGGTGTATATTGAGGAATTAGAAAAGTATCAGGAGATGGTGTTGTAAATGCTGATTTTATAAGTCTCTTATGAATCTGGAAAAGTATCTGGTATTTTTAAACTCTGAGTTGTGCAGAGAGAAAAAATACCGGATAAAATATAATAGTATTAGACAAAATACTAAGGAATATTTTATGAATTGACTAGAAAAATAAAACAAATATTTTAAGAAATAACATGAAAAGTACTAGTTGTGACAATAAGTGAAAAAAAACAGAAGGAAATGTTATCCTAATAAGGCATTCTCGAGGTGCAGAAAAGTTTAAATAATAGAAAAGGAGTACATATTTATGAAGAATATTAAAAAAATAATTCCATTATTCGTTATATGTTTCGCTGTTTTTGGACTATTTGGGATAACAGCATCGAAACAGGTTTCTGCTGCGACATATTCTATTTCAGCAAAATACAGTTCAAATGGAAGCGTAACAGTAACTTATTCGGGTGTTTCTACAAGTAATAAAGATTGGATCGGTATTTACAAATACGGAACGGCACCATCTTCTGCAGCAGCAGATGCCGCATTAGCATGGGTATATCCATCCAGTAGCAGTGGAAAGGTAACATTTTCATCCAGTGATTTTATTAACTCAATATATTCTCCTCAAAAAGGCTCTGCTTTAGAGGATGGTAAATATAAAGCTGTTATTTTAAAGAGTAATGGTTATACAGTAGGAGCAAAAGCCACATTTTATGTAGGTGAAGGAAAGCCAAACTATGAATTTGATGTTTATTCTGATTCTCATATTGTAAGTTCTACCAGTGCAGATTCCAGTACATTGAATGCAGCTTTAAAAGATATTAAAAATTTTGCACCAGACAGTAGTGCAATCGTATCTAACGGAGATACAGTAGATCAGTCTGATTGGTCCTTGTATGAAACACTGAGAACAATTTACTACAATAACAAAGCAGGTCTGCCACCAGTATACTTTAACTTAGGAAATCATGAGCTATTTGATACTTCTGCAAATGGTGGTAATTATAATGCATCAAGTTTTGATTCTAAATTTTACAACTACTTTTTATATTTTTCAAAAAACATTCATTACAATCTGACAGGAAGCACTTTAGCAAGTGATGACAGAACAGTTCCTTATTATGAGGAAGAGGTTGAAGGAAACCATTTCATTTTCCTAGCGAGTGAATCTGTCAATGCTGGAGATAAAATGGATCTTTCTACTACTCAGCTGAACTGGCTTGATAATAAATTATGGCATATCCAAAATGATGAAGGCGATCAGCCGGTATTTATATTTGCACATGGTTCTCTTTCAAACACAGTTGCTGGTTCTTATTCTTATCAGGGATGGAACGGAGTATCCCAGGATAGTCAGTTGAAATTTATTTTGAATAAATATCCGAATGCAGTTTATATCTCTGCACATTCTCATTGGAACCTTACTGCAGCACATACTATGTTTGAGGGAACTGCAACATACGGTGGCGGAGTTGGCGCAACTTGTGTAAATGATGGTGCCCTTACAAATCTTTGGTCTGATAATGGCGGAGTTTCTGGAAGCCAGGGACTTCACATTATGGTTTATGATGATAAGATTATCATTAAAGGTAGAGATTATGCTAATAAGAAATGGATTTCAGGTGCAAGATATGTTGTTGATTTAGATAATCATTTTGACAGTCTTCACAATATTTACTAATTAAAAAATGCAGCTTCCTGCTGTAAAACAGGAATGGCTGCATTTTTATTATTCATGCCGATCCAAATACTCAAAAATCACATCCAACAATTCCTCATTCTTCTCCGGCATCATAAAACAGAAACGGAAGAAAGAATCATCTAAGCTCTGGAATGTAGAGCAGTCACGAATCATCAGGCATTTTTTAATACATTCTTCAAATAACTCATAAGCAGTAACCTTATCATTTAGAATTTTAACCAGAACAAAATTGGCAGTGGGTTCGTAAACTTTTAAATCCTTTCGTTTTTTCATCCGGTCACAGCATTTTTTTCGTTCGCTGAAAATCAGATTCTTCGTCTGTGCAATATATTCCGTATCTGTAAACATGATTTCACCGGCGATGGCAGCCAGGCTGTTAATTGTCCATGGATTTTTCTTTTCATTGACCAGCTTTAAAAATTCTTGATTGGAACAAATCGCATAGCCAAGACGAAGTCCCGGGGAAGCGAAGAATTTGGAAACGCCTCGTAAAATAATCAGGTTCTTAAAGTCTTTAGTTAATGGAATGGAAGTAACCTGTTCCATGTCTGGCGCAAATTCTACATAAGTTTCGTCAATCAAAACAAAGATGTTATGTGTTTCACAGTAAGAAAGAATTTCAGCAATGGTTTTGTTTGGAATAGAAACCGATGTCGGATTGTTTGGATTACAGATAATCAGAAGATTCACATCATCTGTCAAGTCCTGCAATAAGGCATCTTTATCTAAAATAAAATTATTTTCTTCCTTTACAAAATGATATTCACATATACCACCTGCCAAGGTGATTTCTCGTTCGTATTCTGAATAAGTTGGTGCTAAGAGTATGGCTTTTTTCGGTTTGATGTATTGAATAAATATGGAAATTAATTCTGTAGAACCATTACCAACTAAAATGTTTTCCATGTCCGTGCCAACATAGCTTCCGATGCTTTTGCGAAGGGAAGCATATTCTCTGTCTGGATAGGAAGTAATGGCATCAATGTGGTTTGCCAGCGTCTCCCGTAATTTATAGGATATTCCAAGAGGATTTACATTGGCTGAAAAACTGGTAATATCTTCCTTTTTGATATGGAATACCTGTTCGATTTTCTCCAAATCACTTCCATGGAAGTGTTCTCTCTGTTTTATCATAAGCTCGCCCTTTTCCTTTATTTTTTTTCGCTTTAATGGTATAATCATTGTAATCTGTTTTTTGAGAAAAAGCAAGGAGACATACCATGAAAGAAAAATTAACTCAGTTTTCAAAAGGAGTGTTTCAGTATGAGAAGCCAAGCCTTTTGTTTTCACAGGAGTACATCGAGTTTCGAATTGAATCAGGGAAAGAGTATAGCGGGAGTCTGACAGTTACGACAGAGAAGAAACACAGGATTAAGGGCATTGTGTGTTCGACCAGTCATTTTTTAAAAATCAGGGAAATGTCCTTTTGTGGCACAGATATAACGATAGAATATGTGTTTAACGCTTCGATGCTGCCAGCAGGGGATACTCACTCCGGCAGCATTAAAGTTATTAGTAATTGTGGAGAATACGAAATACCGTTTGTAGGGAAAGTGGAGCAGCCATATTTTGAAAGTTCGATTGGAGAGATTAAGGATTTATTTCAGTTTACGAATCTGGCCAAGACCAGTTGGATTGAGGCACTCAAAATCTTCCGTTCGGAAGAGTTTGAAGAAAAGCTGTTAAGTCAGGATGTATCGAATCAGATTTTATATGAAAGCCTGATTAAGAGCGTATCGGGAAGCCATGCCATGGAGGAATTTCTGATTTCCATACATAAAAAGGTGCGGACCAGCATTCATGCGGAACGTACTGTTTTTAAGTATCCGGAAATGACAAAAAAATGTACGGAAAAAATTCATTTGGAGAAGGACAACTGGGGATATCTTGAGATTCGTGTTTCCACGGACTGCGATTTTATTGAACCGGAACGGAAAATCATCTGGGCAGAGAATTTTGTAGATGGAGAATATATGCTTCATTTTACCGTAGATCCAGAGAAGATGCCGAAAGGAAGGCATGAAGGAAAGATTTATCTGAAAACGCCATATCAGAAGCTGGAATTTACAGTTTTGGTGGAAGAAAAGCCAAAAGAAACCAATAAGACACTTCTTTTACAGAAGCAGAATGCAGCACTTGTTCAGAATTATCTGAATTTTCGAATGAATCGGATTGATTCGGAAAAATATATGGAAGATATGAAGAAACTGCTCAATGGCTTTTACGAAGCGAATGCTATGGATGAATATTTTCTTTTAAATGCACATTTAGAAATCGCTGGCGGAAAAGAAGAGGAAGTTAAAGAAACCTTTGGAAAGCTAGAGGAGCGAAGAAATCTTTGGGGAGAGCAGGGCGTTTATGAAGCTGCTTTTGAATATCTTCATGCCATGTATAAAAAAGACCCAGATACTATTGAGGAAGCTAATGTAAAGATTGACAACCTGTATAAAAAGACGGATGGAGACTGGAGGATTTTCTGGTTCCTAGTTAATGTGGATAAGAATTTTATTGAAAATGAAGAATTAAAATTTGAAGCACTGGAAGCACTTTTGGAAAAAGATGTTTATAGCCCGATTTTATACTTTGAAATGGCAGGAATTTTAAATAGGAATCCATCTTATATAAAGGATTTGGATGGTTCTCACGGTAGAGTTCTTTCCTGGATGTTAAAAGAAGACGACATGTGCATGGAATTAAAAAATCATTATGTGTATTTGGCTTCCAGAAAGAAATCTTTTCATTATATTGTGTATAAAAATCTGGTGCAGATTTATGAGGAGACCGAAAGTGATGAAGTGCTTTCGGCTATTATCAGTATGCTGATTAAAGCACAGCGTTCTGGAAAAAAATATGAAAAGTGGTACGAGCTTGGGGTGGAGAAACAGATTCGCATTACCCAGCTTTATGAGTTTTATATGTATTCCATAGAAGAAGATTTGACTCGGATTTTTCCAGAAAGTGTATTGCAGTATTTTGCATTGGATATTACGCTGGATGAGAATCGAAAGGCATTTTTCTATGCCAATCTGGTTCAGAATAAAGAAACTTACGGAAAATATTTTGAACCGTATGAGAATCAGATTCAGGAATTTTCTAAGAAGGAACTGCTAAAGAAAGCAATCAATGAAAATCTGGCAGTGCTTTATCGGGAATATCTAAGAAATGGTATTTACGATGAAGCGGAAATGGAAGCACTTCCTTGGATTATGTTCCGTCATGAAATTACCTGTCCAAATCCGGATATGACCGGAGCAGTTGTAATACATGGAGAATTAAAAGGAGAAACCTTTGTCCCACTAGAAAATGGAAAAGCACAGCTTCAGATTTTTACAGACAGTGCCCAGGTATTTTTAGTTGACCGGAACCAGAACCGATATGCACACACTATGGAGTATTCCTTAAGTAAGTTTTTATTATTAGATAATCTTGCTCAGGTATGCCTGCCAAAAGCACTGGACAATGGAATGCTTCTGTTATATATTTATGGACAGATTGAAAATTATCGCAAATACTCTTCGGATGCGTTTCTTGTGCAGAAACATTTATACCTGTTGGATGAATTAAGAGAATCCGTCAGATGGAATTGTTATATGAAGCTGGTTTCCTATTATTTCGAAGAACTGGAAATGGAAGAACTGGATCGGCTCTTAGTGGAAGCAGATTTTACATGGCTGAAAGAATCAGATCGTTCCTCTTTATTCAGTATGCTGGTAACAAGAAAGATTAACAAAGGCTTGATGGAATACATCGAAGACTACGGGTATCTGCGTGTAAAGACGAAGAAACTGCGTCGTTTCCTGCAAATGTATTTACAGGAAAATGGAATTAAAGAACTTCCAGATGTAATTCTCAGAGCAGCAATGCATGTTATCCGACGTGGCAAGCCAGATAGAGAGTTAATTGAAGCAGTACAGAGCCAGTATATTGGCTGTCTGGAAGATTTATATTTAATTTGGGAAAAGGCACAGGAATATCATGTAGAGGTACCGGAATTGGAAGAACAGCTGATTAGCCAGACGCTCTTTACAGAATGCAGCAGAAAAAATATAGTTCCAGTTGTTCTTTCCTATTATCAGAAAGAGCAGAAAAATCTTCTGGTAATTCATGCTTTTATAACATATTACAGTTATCGTTTTGTAGTACGGGAACAATTACTGCAGCCAGAACTGGTAGAATTGATGCAGGATTATTTACGGACTTGTGATAACCGGCTTGCAGCACTTGCCTTATTAAAAGAGTTTTCCAGAGAAGAGCACCTTAGTGGGGAAAAGCTGAATTTTGCAGAAATACAGCTGAATCGTTTTGTGAAAGAGAAACTGATTCTTCCGTTCTTTCTGGATTACCGAGATAAATTACCGCTTCCATTTGAACTGGCAAATAAATACTATGTAACGTATGTATCCAATCCAGAAAGCAAGGTTACCATTCATTATTCTATGGAAAATGGTGCGGGAAGACAGAGTGAATTCAAAGAGGATGAAATGCAGAATGTGTTTTACGGAATTTTCATTAAAGAATTTATTCTGTTTCACAATGATCGTCTGCAGTATTATATTACAGAAGAACGAGATGGAGAATCTTCCATTACAGAGAGCATCCAGATAACTTATCAGGATGATTTGAGCGGGGAAGAGAGTGAATACAATATGCTTAATTCCATGCTCGTAGCAAATGATATGCAGGACAGCCAGGCAGTCCTGGATCTATTGTCCCAGTATCTGAAAACCGAATATATAATTTCTGAGAAATTTAAAAAGCTGGACTAGGGGGTGTTTATCATAGAGAACCAGACATTATTTACCGGAATTGATTTAGCCAACGAATATTCTCATATCAGCTGTTATGATGAAGCACTGTTTGAGCCAGTTTCTATTTGTGAAAATGAAGAGGAAGACAGTTTTCAGATACCAACCGTATTAGCAGCAAAACAGGAAAACCAACAGTGGTATATTGGAAGGCAGGCACTGGAAGAGGCGGCTGTACAAAATATTCCACTATTAACAAATATTATTCAGAAAATTATACATCAGGAACCAATCACCTACTATGATAAAATCTGGAGTCCGGAACAGATACTGGCAAAGTATTTTCGAAAACTTCTGACTTTAGTGCAGAAAAAGTATCCGGGAAAAAATATTGCAATGCTGACCATAACCATCGGAAGGTGGACGAAAGAATTGAAAGATGCAGTAGAAGAAGCACTTAAGATGCTTGGCTTTACGAAAAACCGGATGCAGGTTATCAGTCATCAGCAGAGTTATATGTATTATGCTTTAAGCCAGAAACGGGAATTATGGCAGAATGATGTGGGGCTGTTTGATTACAATGAAGAGGGGCTTTCCTTTTATCAGCTTTGTGTGAACAGGCGTACTACACCAACAACGGTTGGTGTAGAGAAAAAAGATTTTTCAGACTTGTTAACGTATGAAATGAAGGAGCAGATTACAGATGTATCCGAGCTTCAGTATATGTTTGATAATATTACGAAAAAAGCATTGCACAAAAAAGTAATCTCTACCATTTACGTAACTGGAAAAGGATTCCGTGGCGGCTGGGCCAATAAAGTACTGGAAGGGCTTTGTACTGGACGTCGTGTGTTCATGGGACAGAATCTTTATTCTGCTGGAGCCTGCTATGGTTCCAGAGAAGCTGCTGGAGAAGGAAATCTGTCCGAGTATTTGTATCTAAGCGAAGAAATGGTTTTAGTAAATATTTCAGCAAAGCTTTACCACGACACGGAGATGATTAAGTACGGACTTTGTCATGCCGGAGCAATGTGGTATGATGTGAAAAGTACTATTGAAGTGATACCAGATGAGGAAACCGAACTAGAAGTTGAAATCTATAATGTAATTGATCAGAGTTCGACTATACACTTTATTCATATTGACCCGATTGTGGGACGGCCCCCAAAAGCAACGATACTGGAAATTTCTTTGAGATTCTTTAACAGCACGGCATGTGTGCTCAAGGTAAAAGACAGAGGTTTTGGAGAACTGTATCCGTCTACCAGTCGGATTTGGGAAAAAGAAATACACTTATAGAAAAACGTGACACAGGAAGGAGATGTAGCGTTTGGGGAAATTTATTTTATGCAGCGGTTCCAGGGCAGATACACCTTATTTAATCGAAGAAACTGGTTACCATATTTATACGGTGGAAGAGTTGTGCTTTTACCTGTATCATAATATTTATCTGATTACCAGTGATTTTTTTAACTATGAACTGATAAGCTGGCTGGATAAGGAGACAAAAATGTCTGGACTTGCAGCTAAACTGACGTCTTATAAAGCATCTCGAGCGACCCTTAAGGATTATGTGGTTGCTATATTATGCAGCACTGATTATTATGAGGAAAAGGAAATTAAGGATTTGATTGCGGTAATTGACCAGATTGAGGGACTGCCGTTTATCAAACGCCGTAAACTTCGTGCAGATAAATATTTAGATTATGGAAGATACCGGATGGCAGCACAGGAATACAACAATATTATGGAAAGCCGGGAAGCTTCTATTCTGACTCCGGTGGAGTATGGAAATCTTCTGCATAATTTTGCGATTGCCCTGCTTCGTGTAGGAACATTCCGGGAGGCAGCAGCAAAATTAGAGGAAGCGTATAAGCTGAATCAGAATCCGGAAACACTGAAACTGTATCTGGTTGTTTTGAAACTGCTGGGCTCAGAAAAAGAATATGAAGAAAGACTTGCTATGATGGATATTCCACTGGATGCAGCACAGGAAGCATTTAATCAGTTTGAGCAGTGGAAGCAGGAAGCCGAAAGCAGTCCTTCTTATCATTTATATGAGGAACTGTCTGGATTTAAGGAAGATAAAGATACGGTCAGATTGTTCCAAGAGGTGGAAAAGGTCTTAGCACAGTGGACGAGTGACTATCGTAGAAAAATTAGTTAGGGAGAAAACATGACTTTATTTAGTAAAAAGCGTGAAAAACGTAAGAAACAGGAACATGAAATGGAAACAGCACAGTTAGAGGAAATCGCTGCGGAAATTTCTGCGGAAATAGAAAAGGAAATGAAATCATCGGAAAAGATAGAACAGGACTCTGAAACACAGTCATTGGATGCGAAAAAAATGATGGCAGCAGAGAATGGACAGGATAGTTTGAAACCGCAGCAGCCGAAGGAAGAAGTATCAGATGCAGAGCAGGCATGCCAGCAGATAAAAGAGGCTAGAAGGCAGATTGATGAAGCAAAACTGGAATATCAGGCGGTGACGGAGTATCTGACTGATATCCAGAAAATTGATCGGCTGGAGGGAGAGGCTCGTCAAATCATTGAGGATGCAGCAAGAAACATTATTACTCTTACTAGGGAGCGTTCTAAATATCAGGCCAGTGATGTGAAGCTGTCGGATGTTCAGTTCCGTCATATTGCCCGGTATGCGGATGAAATGGATAAAGAACTGAAGCGAATGAAGGAAAATGAAGAATATGACCGGAAGGTCCGAGGCGATATGCGTAAGCTGGATGCTTCTATTACTTCTCTGAAATATGAAAAAGAGGATTTGGAAGATAACCAGGCATCTCTTAAGAGACTGGGACTTATTGCATTTGGACTGATTTCTGTTATGGCACTGATTCTGGTTTACCTGTCTTATCGTGGAGTGATGGATATGAAAGTTCCGTTTATTGGAACCTGCGTACTTGCGATTGGTGCTGCTTTTTACATTTTCTATGAGGCAAGAAAAAATAATTATGAATATGTGATGAATGGCAAGAAACTGAACAAGGCAATTAGTCTTTTAAATACAGTGAAAATTAAATTCGTTAATAATAAAAATGCTTTGGATTACCAGTATGGAAAATTCATGGTATCCGGATATGATGAACTGTTGAAACTTTGGGAGCGTTATTCTGCGGCACAGAGAGAGGCAGAGAAGTATAAGAGCAACACAGGACTGCTTAATTACAACAATAATAAGCTGGTTGGAGAACTAAGAAAGCAGGGAATACAGGATTGTGATGTCTGGATTTACCAGGCAGCGGCCTTAATTGACAGCCGTGAAATGGTGGAAATCCGTCATCGTCTTAATGCCAGAAGGCAGAGTCTTCGTGAACGTATTGATTTTAATTATGAAAGTGAGAAGACGGCAAGAAATAATCTGGATGCCATGCAGAAAAAAAATCCGGAACAGGCTGGACATATTGATGATGTGATGAAGCAGTATGATGTGGAGTAGTGGAGTAAAATTAATAAGAATTGTAAGGAGACAGGAGTATCAATGAAATACCTGTCTCTTTTTAATACACGAAGTATTCCATAAATTGGAATGAAATTTGCTGGCAGAATGTGTCGAAATACAATATGTTCAAGTAAAAAATATTGTTAACAAGAGGTGTGAAAATGAAATGCAGCAGGAGAAAAACATGTATTATTGCAGTGATTCTAATTATTACAAATCTGTTTTATACAGATTTAACGATGACTCCAACTAAAGTACAGGCTGATGTTATAAAGGAAGTGCGGGATAATGTAGTTAAAATCAGCCTAAATGAGTCAGGGAAGCTTGTGTGTTATCTGGAATCTCGTATTGGTAAGGAAACGCAGTCAGTGGCTAGGATAAATGTCTATAGTAAAGAAGACAGTTTCTATCTGTTCCTCCCATCTTATATTGAACTCACTTCGACAAAACTGGAAGTGGAATCAAAGGTGCAAGGTACGATACAGTTTGACGGTGTAGCAAATACAGAGCTTGTTCAGGGATGTCTGACGAAGGGGGAGCACACCATAACTTTTGGTGGAAGTACAATTTCACTTATAATAATGCAGTCAGAACATCTGGCAGCAATGTTTCTTACAACAGAAGAACTAGATAAAATACATGCAGATAAGCATTATAAGACAAAGGGGGCTATGACGCTCATAACATCAGATGGAGAAATAGAGTATCATGGTGAATTGACTCAACTTAAGACAAGAGGAAATTCTACATTTTATAATGATAAAAAACCATATCAGATTAAACTGAGTAATCCTACAGAATTATTGGGAATGAAAAAGGCAAAGACATGGATTCTATTAGCCAATGCAAATGATCAGTCGGCAATACGGAATAAAATTGCTTATGATATGGCACAGGCTGTAGGCCTTCAATACAGTATAAGCAGTGAATGGATAGAACTTTATATTAATGGTGAATATTATGGAAACTATTTATTAAGCGAGAAAGTTGAAATTGCAGAAAACAGGGTGGACATTTCTAATCTGGAAAAAGAAACTAAAAAAGTAAATCCTGGAATTCAGTTGGATTCTCTTCCTGTATTTGGTGCAAAAAAAGGTGCAAAAGGAGAAACAAAGGGAGTTGAGATTCCCAATAATCCATTGGATATTACAGGTGGGTATCTTTTAGAAGCTGAGGTGACGAATCGTTACGAAGATGAGATAAGCGGTTTTGTAACGAAGGAAAACCAGCCTATTGTGATAAAACAGCCAGAATATGCGTCGAAAGCCCAGGCTGAGTATATTTCGGATATATTTCAGAAGTTTGAGGATGCAGTTTTTTCACAGAATGGAATTCATCCAAAGACAAAGAAGCATTATTCTGAATATTTTGATATGACATCTTTTGTAAAACGGTATATTATCGATGAGATTTCGAAAAATATTGATGCTGGGATGACAAGCAGCTTTTTTTATAAACCAGCTGGAGAGAATGCACTTGTTTATTCTGGACCATGCTGGGATTATGACATCTCGCTTGGAAGGTACTGGGGGATTTTAGTTAATCCAACGGGATTAGGGTATCAAAAGTTTACAGAAAATGACACTGCAAATTGGTATGTGGAATTGTATAAGTTTGTATCATTTAGAAATCAAATCCGTACTATATATAATGTAGTGTTTAAGCCAGTGCTCGAAGAGATGATGCAGGAAAGGATACCAGGGTATATAGATATGTTATCTGCTTCGCTTGATATGAATGAAATCCGTTGGCCGGATGAGGAATATGGTATTACTTATAAGCAGGATCAAAAAGAGGTGTATTCTTTTTTAGAAAAAAGAATAGCATGGCTGAATACAATATGGACACCAGAACTTGAGGAGGAAATGCCAGAGGAAACTCCGGCACCAGAGGAAACTCCGGCACCAGAGGAAACTCCGGCACCAGAAGAACCCCCGACGCCAGAAGAAACTCCGGCACCAGAAGAAACTCCGGCACCAGAAGAAACCCCGACGCCAGAAGAAACTCCGACGCCAGAAGAAACTCCGACGCCAGAAGAAACTCCGATACCAGAGGAAACTCCGGCACCAGAAGAACCCCCGACGCCAGAAGAAACTCCGACGCCAGAGGAAACCCCGATACCAGAAGTAACTCCGACGCCGGAAGTCATTCAAAGACCAATAAAACCAAAGAAAATTCAGGGATTAAAAGTATCTGATTATACGGCTTCTAGTGTTACGCTGAAATGGAGACGGGATACTACAGCAGATGGATATAAAATCTATCGATTTGAGCCGAAAATGAAAAAATATATTTTAGCGAAAACCATAAGGAGAAATGAAAAAATATCTTTTACGGATACAAAGAGAAGCAGCAGTAATACCTATAAGTATCGTGTGACAGCCTTTAAAGGAAAGTATAACGGTGAATTTGCATACATCACTGGATGTACAAAACCAGCGAAACTCTCAATTTCGCAAATTCAGTCTCCAAGTAAAGGAAACGTAAAGCTTACATGGAAAAAGGATAATGCAGTAACGGGATATGAAATTTATTATGCAGCAAAGAAAAATGGGAAATATGCAAGAGCAGCAGTATTTAATAAGAAAAATAGAATAAGCTATATTCATAAAAAACGCTCCAGCGGAAAACGTTATTATTATAGAATACGAAGTTATAAAAGTATCATCCTAAATGGCAGGAAAGTGAAGATTTATGGTGCATACAGCAGTATAAAAAGTGTGAAAGTAAAATAATTATCAAAAGAACGCCACGGCTTTCTAAAATAGAAACGTGGCGTTTTCGATGAAGATGTTTATGGATTTATAAAACAAACCAAGAAATTCTCTTGACATTTTTCACAAATTTGACTACTATATAAGATAACTGTTAAATCAAATAGAAAAATGTAATGAAAGAGAGAGTAAATCCGCAGGATTTCACAGAGAGAACTGCCCAAGGCTGTGAGGCGGTTTAAAGAATGCAGATTGAACGTAGCTCTGGAACAGTATTTCTGAACCGCGTATGCCAAGTAGGAAGTAACGGCCGGCCACCGTTAGAGGCTTTGAGGTGACAGGAAGTTTTGTCACGAATAAAGGTGGTACCACGATTCTTCGTCCTTTGGCGATGAGTCTTTTTTTTTGCATTTTTATGTTACAGAATATCTGTAAACATTATAATTATAAGAACACTAAAGGAGAATGTTATGGAAAAAGAATTAAACAAAACCTATAATCCGCATGACATTGAACAGAGATTATATGACAAGTGGATTGCGAAAAAATATTTTCACGCGGAAGTAGACCGCAGTAAAAAGCCATTTACCATTGTAATGCCTCCTCCAAACGTAACAGGAAAGCTTCATATGGGGCATGCATTAGATAATACATTACAAGATACTTTAATTCGTTATAAACGTATGCAGGGGTACAATGCATTATGGATTCCAGGAACAGATCATGCAAGTATTTCAACGGAAGTAAAGGTTACTAATAAATTAAAAGACGAAGGAATTGACAAACGTGAATTAGGACGTGAAGGTTTTCTTGAAAAAGCATGGGAATGGAAAGAAGAATACGGCGGAACCATTACAAGCCAGTTAAGAAAAATTGGTTCTTCCTGTGACTGGGACAGAGAACACTTTACAATGGATGAAGAATGTTCTGCAGCAGTAGAAGAGGTTTTCTGCAAATTATATGATAAAGGATATATTTATCAGGGATCCAGAATCATCAACTGGTGCCCAGTATGTAAAACTTCCATTTCTGACGCAGAGGTTGAATATGAGGATCAGGCCGGACATTTCTGGCACATCAAATATCCAATCGTAGGAACAGATGATTTTGTTGAAATCGCAACAACAAGACCAGAAACTATGTTTGGTGATACCGCCGTTGCAGTTCATCCAGATGACGAACGTTACCAGCACTTAATTGGAAAGATGGTACTTCTTCCAATCGTAAATAAAGAAATTCCTGTTGTAGCAGATGCTTATGTTGACAAAGAGTTCGGAACTGGTGTTGTTAAGATTACACCTGCTCATGACCCGAATGATTTTGAAGTCGGAAAGAGACATAATCTTCCTGAAATCAATATCATGAATGACGATGCAACTATTAATGAAAATGGTGGAAAATATGCAGGTCTTGACCGTTATGAAGCAAGAAAGAAACTGGTTGCAGAATTAGACAGCTTAGGACTTTTAGTAGAAGTAGAAGAACACGTACACAATGTTGGTACTCATGATAGATGTCATACAACCGTTGAACCATTAGTAAAACAGCAGTGGTTTGTAAAAATGGAAGAAATGGCAAAACCAGCAATCGAAGCATTAAAGAGCGGAGAATTAAAATTCGTTCCTAGCCGTTTCGATAAGACGTATTTAAACTGGCTTGAAAATATCCGTGACTGGTGTATTTCCAGACAGCTATGGTGGGGACATAGAATTCCTGCTTACTATTGTGATGAATGTGGTGAAATTACCGTTGCAAAATCCGATAATAAACCAACGAAGTGTCCAAAATGCGGATGTACACATTTAAGACAGGATGAGGATGTACTGGATACCTGGTTCAGTTCAGCTTTATGGCCATTCTCCACATTAGGCTGGCCAAAAGAAAATAACGACGATTACGATTACTTCTATCCAACAGACGTATTAGTAACTGGTTATGATATTATTTTCTTCTGGGTAATCCGTATGGTATTCTCTGGTTTGGAACAGACAGGAAAACTTCCTTTTCACACGGTATTAATCCACGGTCTGGTTCGTGACTCTCAGGGTAGAAAGATGTCTAAATCCCTTGGAAATGGTATCGATCCACTGGAAATCATTGACCAGTACGGTTCTGATGCATTACGACTGACATTAGTTACAGGAAATGCACCAGGAAACGACATGAGATTCTATTATGAAAGAGTAGAAGCAAGCCGTAACTTTGCAAATAAAGTATGGAACGCTTCCCGATTTATCATGATGAACTTAGATAAAGCAGAAATTCCAGAAGATATGGAATTAAGCAAGTTAACTCAGGCAGATAAATGGATTTTATCGAAAGTAAATTCTCTTGCAAAAGAAGTTACTGAGAACATGGATCACTTTGAACTTGGTATTGCAGTACAGAAAGTTTATGATTTCATCTGGGAGGAATTCTGTGATTGGTATATCGAAATGGTAAAACCAAGACTTTACAACGATGAAGATGATACAAAGACAGCTGCATTATGGACATTAAAGACCGTTTTAATTAATTCTTTAAAACTTCTTCATCCTTATATGCCATTTATTACAGAAGAAATCTTCTGCACCTTACAGTCTAAAGAAGAGTCTATCATGGTATCTTCATGGCCTGTATTTGAAGAAAGATTCCATTTTGAAAAGGACGAGCAGGCAGTAGAAATGATTAAAGAAGCTGTAAAAGGTATCCGTAATGTACGTGCAGAAATGAACGTTCCACCTTCAAAAAAAGCGAGAGTAATTGTTGTTTCTGAAAGTGAAGAAATTCGTGATATATTTGAAACAAGCCGCGTATTCTTTGCAACACTCGGTCACGCAAGTGAAGTTGTTGTTCAGCTTGACAAAGCAGGCATTGATGACGATGCAGTTTCTGCAGTTATTCATGGTGCTTCCATTTACATGCCATTTGCAGAACTGGTTGACATTGAAAAGGAAATTGAACGTCTGACAAAAGAAAAACAGAAACTGGAAGGCGAGTTAAAACGTGTTAATGGAATGTTAAACAACGAAAAATTTATGAGCAAAGCACCTGCTTCTAAAGTAGATGAGGAAAAAGCCAAATTACAGAAGTACACAGATATGATGGAACAGGTTGTAGAAAGACTTGATAATTTGACGAAATAGAAAGAAGACCACAGAAAGCCTGTAGCTTTCTGTGGTTTTCACACAAACGATAACGGAAAAAAAGTATTGCTTTTTTTTCTTAGAATGTTTATTATGTTATTTAGTAATTTATGTAAAACAAAAGTGTTTTACAATGTGCGATGAATCAATTGGAGGTTTATCATGATTAATTTTGAAGAAGAGTTAGCAAAATTCAAACCAAGCCTTGATGTAGATCAGGCTGAGGAAGCCATTAATAATAATGATTTAACGGATGTAACTGACATTTTAAAAGATATAATGAAAGAAATGAAAAAATAAAATGGCTGCATAACGGAACTAGGAGGGTAATATGCGTTGTCCAAAGTGCAATAGTCCAGTATCTTTTAAGCAGAAAAGATGCGAAAGCTGCGGAGAAGATTTGAAGACTTACAAAAAGATTATTAGTGCTTCCAATTGTTTTTATAACGATGGATTAACACGAGCAAAGGTACGGGATTTATCTGGCGCGGAAGTGTCTTTGAAAAAGAGTCTGGAACTTGATAAAACAAATACAGATGCCAGAAATCTGCTTGGATTGGTTTACAATGAAATGGGTGAGACAGTAAATGCCTTAAGCCAGTGGGTAATCAGTAAGCATTTTCAGGCTGAAGATAATGCGGCTGATGGATATATGAAAGAACTTCAGGAAAATCCGGCTGCACTGGAAACCATCAACCAGACTATAAAAAAATACAATCAGGCTTTACAGCTTGCCAAAGAAGGAAATGAGGATTTAGCAGCAATCCAGCTTCGTAAGGTGACAAGTCTGAATCCGAAATTTGTGCAGGCCCAACAGCTTCTTGCACTGCTTTATATTAAAAGCGGTGAAAAAGAAAAGGCAGTGAAATGCCTGAAGAAAGCTGAGAAGGTTGATATTAACAATATAGCAACGATCCGCTATCTGAATGAAGTGACCGATGGTACACAGGAAGAGAGCCTAAAAGAAGAAAAGCATGTGCATCATGAAAAGAAACAGGTAAAAGAAAAAGCAGTGATGCCATCTTTCGATAAATTCCAGGATAATGGACCAAATATCTGGGTATTTTTAAACCTGATTATTGGTGCAGTCATTGGTATTGCTTTTGTTTATGTATTAATTGTTCCAACAGTCAAGAAAAATGTTGCAGCAGATTACAAGGATAAGATATCTGCATCGTCTGATTTATCCACATCCAAAGATGCTAAGATTGAGAGTCTAAAGTCTAAGATTGATGAGCTTAATAATCAGCTGGATGAAAAGGATAAGGACATTCAGAATTTGAAAGACAGCATGATTGATGAGACTGATTATGACAATCTGTTTGATGCAGTAGAACTGTATCAGCAGGGAAAATATGCAGATGCAGCAGGAAAGCTTGTTGACGTAGATGGAGACAAGCTGACAAGCGGAAAAGCAAAAGATTATTATAATACAATTAAAGAAGCTACGTTTGAATCCGGTTCAACTACGTTATACAACGATGGAAAGAATAAATATAACGTTGGTAACTATGATGAAGCAATTCCTCTTTTTGAGAAAGCGCTGAAGTTAAATGACCAGAATGTGGATGCTCTTTATTTCTTAGGAAGAGCATATGACCGTAAGGGTGATACGGATAAAGCGAAAAAATACTACAATAAAGTAATCAGTGATTTCCCTGATTCCGGAAGGGCAACAGAAGCAACTCAGAAACTTTCTTTTCTAGGTGCTTAACTTACGAATGAAAATACCTTGTGCAAAATGGCACAAGGTATTTTTTGTTACAGCCAGGACATGCAGAAGTGATTTTATTATAAATGGCATGGATGGATTATAACAAAATTTTTTTAAATAGGTTATGTAAATAAATGTAAAAGAAGGGAAATAAAGTGAAGAAAAAAAGAGAAGAAATAAAACGTCAAGGCGAAGAAGTTTCCTACCGCATTAAGGATCACTGTCTGATTGTAAAATTAAAAAGTGATTTGGATCATCATGTATCGGTTCAGATTCGAGAACAGGCAGATGGGATTATTGCCAGGGAAAATATAAAAAATATTATTTTTGATTTTTCAGAGAGCAGTTTTATGGACAGTTCTGGAATTGGTGTAATTATGGGACGATACAAACAGGTGAAATTTACTGGAGGAAAGCTGTTTGTAACAGGGGTAACTCCACCGATTGAGCGGATTTTGAAGATATCAGGGCTTTATAAGATTATTGAGAAACAGGCAACCGTAGTCGATGCACTAAGAGCATTGTAAAGACAGGGAGGATAGGGATTATGAACAACACAAACGAAATGATGCTGGAATTTGATGCAAAGTCGGAAAATGAAAGCTTTGCCAGAGTAGCAGTGGCTGGGTTTATTGCACAGTTGAATCCCAATATGGAAGAAATGGCGGATATTAAGACAGCAGTTTCTGAAGCAGTGACCAATTCGATTATCCATGGTTATCAGGAGCAGGAAGGAAAAATCAAAGTCAAATGCAGATTAGAAGATAAGACGGTTTTTCTTGAAGTAACGGATCAGGGCTGTGGAATGGAAGATGTTGAAAAAGCCATGGAACCAATGTATACTACAAAACCGGATTTGGAACGTTCGGGAATGGGTTTTGCATTTATGGAGGCATTTATGGATGAGGTGAAGGTGATTTCCAGTCTTAGTGAAGGGACAACCGTCAAGATGAAACGTACCATAAAAAGCAGCGAAACAGATTCGTAAGGAGGGTGGTCATGGATACGCTCGATTTAATTAAACGGTCTCAGAGTGGCGATAAGGAAGCTAGGGATGAAGTTGTAAAAGGAAATATAGGGCTTGTCTGGAGTATCGTCAGAAGATTTGCAAACCGTGGATATGAAATGGATGATCTTTTTCAGATTGGAAGCATAGGGCTGATTAAGGCAATTGACAAATTTGATACCAATTATGAGGTGAAATTTTCAACCTATGCAGTACCAATGATTACAGGCGAGATAAAACGGTTTTTGCGGGACGACGGCATGATTAAGGTCAGCCGGACGTTGAAAGAAACATCGTATAAAGCCAAGGTTGCAAAAGAGGCGCTGAGTGCTGAATTAGGGCGTGAACCAACGATTGAAGAAGTCAGTAAAAAGACAGATATCCCCGTTGAAAATCTGGTTATGGCAATGGAAGCCGGTGCAGAAGTAGAATCGCTTTACAAAACCATTTACCAGGGTGATGGGAATGCGATTTATTTAATTGATAAACTGGAGCAGTCCAGAGATGAAAATGAAAATATGGTGGATCGTCTGGCACTTTATGATATTTTAAATTCTCTGGAGGAAAAAGACCGGGATATTATAAGGCTTCGGTATTTTATGAACCGGACGCAGACGGAAATTGCAAAAGAACTTGGAATTTCCCAAGTGCAGGTTTCTAGGATTGAAAAGAAAATTTTAAAAGCAATGCGTGAGAAATTGGCGTAAATTGGATTCCTAAAATAGAATAACTTTCCGAATTTGGACGAAAAATATTAGAAGTAAAAGCATTAGTAATTATGGTAACTAATGCTTTTTTTATTCAAAAAAGGAGGGATGATTGTGAAGTGTAAAAAAATTATTGTCAGCATAATTTCAGCAGCATTGATTGCGGCAATACTTGTGTTCTGTTTTAGTTATAATGGTGGTGATGATATGATGACAGAAGGAACACTGGTATCCTCCGGTATTTTCGTATGATAAGAGTTTATTTATCCATTCCACAGCGAATCAGTGTTACCAAAAAGAAAGTGCTGCTTGGTGACTTGGGACAGGTCATTACTAAAGATGAAACGATGACAAGAAAAATCCAGCAGATGGAAGTACTTGATCTGGCAGATGAAAAAATGAAAGTGTCAGATATTGTCGATATCATCAGAAAACTTCATGAGCAGTTTGGCGAACTAGATGTAATTAATCTGGGTGAAGCAGAATTTATCATTCAGCTTCAGGAAAAGAAAAAGCCAAATAAACTATTTGAATATGGAAAGGTAGCGGTGGTGAGTCTGATTATCTTTTTCGGCTCGGCATTTTCCATTATGACATTTAATGAAGATTCCAGTGTTGTGGATATTTTTGCAAAGGTATATAAAATATTCGGTAATGCACCGAATGCCGGATTTCCATTGGTTGAGGCAGGATATAGTATTGGACTGACACTGGGGATTCTTTTGTTTTATAACCATATGTTCCGGAAGAAAAAAATGGAAGATCCGACACCAATGCAGATAGAAATGAGAGAGTTTGAAAAAGATGTAAACGAAACAATTATTATAAATTCAGAGCGAAAGGGATAGCAATGCTTCAGAGAAATCTCCTGCTGACTTTCATAGCACTGTCTTCCGGTGCAACGATTGCTATGAGCGTATTTGCCTTTATTGAAAAAATCGGTCTTATTTCCCGGATAACAGCCAGGACAAAGACAGCAAAGTATACGATCTGGTATCAGAATATGATTGTACTTGGCATTATTGCAGGAAATGCTGCATCTTTGTTTGAAATCCGTGTTCCACTTGAAATTGCAGGAGCAGTCATGTTTGGATTATTTAGCGGAATGTATGCAGGGTGTCTGGCAATGGCAATCGCGGAGACATTAGATTTTATTCCATACTTTTTTTACAAATCCAAGCTGAAATTCGGGCTTTCTGTTGTAATTTTTTCTATTGCTATCGGCAAGGGAGCAGGAACGCTATATCAGCTTATTATACGTAAGTAAAAAGTAGATAACCGAAGAAAAATGCAAGAGAAAGGTGATGTTGTATGAGTAAAAAAGACAAACAGGTTACAGCACATGATGTGCTTGCTGAAAAAAATGAAAAACTCAGGGATCAGAAATACAATGATTATGTGACAAGTGTAACGCCGAAGCACAGCTGTCCGATGGATATGTTTAATGCTTTCTGGATTGGCGGCCTTATATGCTGTATTGGACAGGCATTATTGGAACTGTTTCAATATATGGGATTTGACCAGGAGACGGCGGCCTTATATGAAATAGTGGTTCTGGTTCTTGCCAGCGTCATTCTGACTGGATTGAATATTTACAGTCATATTGCAAAGCTAGGTGGTGCAGGAACCATTGTTCCAATTACTGGGTTTGCTAACTCTGTTGCGTCTGCTGCAATTGAATTTAAATCGGAAGGACAGGTATTTGGTATTGGGTGTAAAATATTTACTATCTGTGGGCCGGTTATTCTATATGGTATTTTCTTTAGCTGGATTCTTGGTGTAATCTACTGGATTCTAAAAGTGATGGGCATTGTTTAGAAAGGAGCTACCTATGAAAAAAAAATTTGTTGGAAAACAGAGTTTATCCTTTGAACAGCCACCGGTTATTACGGGATATGCATCGGTTGTTGGAAAAAAAGAAGGAGAGGGACCTCTCGGTTCATATTTTGATCTAGTGGACGATGATCCATTGTTTGGTGGAAAGACCTGGGAAGATGCAGAAAGCCGTATGCAGAAGATGACAGCGGATTTGGCAATCCGCAAAGCAATGCTGGCACCAGAAGATATCCGATATATTGTTGCGGGTGATTTGCTTGGTCAGCTGATCGCAACATCATTTGGTATTATGGATTTGGAAATTCCGATGTTTGGTGTGTATGGTGCCTGCTCTACTATGGGTGAGTCTTTATCTCTTGGTTCAATTTTGGTAGATGGTGGTTATGCAGACCACGTAGTTGCATTAACTTCAAGCCATAATGCCAGTGCCGAAAAGCAGTTCCGTTTTCCACTGGAATATGGTAATCAGAGACCATTTTCTTCCACTTGGACGGTAACAGGAAGTGGTGCGGTTGTTATTTCCAGCTCTGATGTGGTGAAGTCACAGAGTGATAAAGAAGCTCAGATTGAAGTGAAGGGAATTACTACAGGAAAAATCATGGATTATGGTGTGAAAGATTCTATGAATATGGGGGCATGCATGGCACCGGCAGCGGCAGATGTTATTTACCAGAACCTTAAGGATTTCAAATTGTCTCCTGCTTATTACGATAAAATTATAACAGGTGATCTTGGTTATATTGGACAAACCATTCTGATTGATCTGCTGATGGAGAAAGGCTATGACATTTCCCATAACCATATGGACTGCGGGATTGAAATTTATAATGGTGATACTCAGGATACTCATGCTGGTGGAAGTGGATGTGGATGCAGTGCTTCGACGCTTTGTGGTTATATTTTAGGAAAGCTTCGAAAGAAAGAATGGAAGCGGGTTTTATTTGTACCAACAGGTGCATTATTATCTACGGTAAGTTTTAATGAAGGAAATTCGGTTCCTGGTATTGCCCACGGTGTTATGCTGGAAGGAAAATAGAGTGGCACATAGTTTAGACGAAATGGAGGCAGCTTTAAGATGGATTATGTAAAAGCATTTCTGGTAGGAGGCGCAATCTGTGCATTGGTACAGATTCTGCTGGACAATACAAAACTGATGCCTGGACGTGTTATGGTTATTCTGGTTTGTCTAGGTGCGTTGTTAGGAGCAGTCGGTATTTATGAGCCATTTGCAAAATGGGCAGGTGCAGGAGCAACTGTTCCGTTGTCTGGATTTGGAAATACACTATTTAAAGGAATTAAGGAAGCCATAGATACGGAAGGATTTATTGGTGTATTTATGGGGGGATTTAAGTCGTGTGCGGTTGGTGTGTCGTCGGCACTGATATTTAGCTATATTGCTTCGTGGATATTTAAGTCTAGAATGCAGTGATGCTTTTCGGTCAGTTGTGGAGCTGAAGGTATGAAAAAAGGCGTGTGTGTAGAATTAAAAATTCTACACCGCGCCTTCGTCAGTTATAGATGATTTATTAATATGGTTTTGTGACATCAGCTTCGCCGTCTTCTTCCGGCGTTTCCTGCTCTGTATCTGGCAGTGCGTTTGGTGCTCCATTGTTTTCTCCACCTGCTTCACCTTCACCGATTTCCGGTTCAGTCTTGTCTTTTAAGGATTCATATGGATCGGTTGTATCAAGCGGTGGATTTTTTGTCCCATGCACTTTGCAGGTATTGCTTTCAAAGTCTTTTGGAAGAATATAAGGAGTGTCCTTTGTTGCAGCCGTTTCGTCTGCTTTGATTAAAAATACCTTGGAAATAATGCTGCCGAATGGACAGTGGATTCCAGGTGATTTTCCAGATGCTGTACAGATTTTTACTTTTACATGTACATCACAGGAATCCGTTGGCTGGGTTCCTTTTGCAAAGTATTCTGTCCGAACAGTGGAAGCGCCTGGAGCCTGGTCACAGACACCGTCAACAGCAAGCTTTCCAGATTTCGTACAGATTTTTGCAGAAACAATAGAATCTGGTTTGGTAAATTCTTTTCGTTCCAGATTCATGTGAATCTTCTCCATAATTGTACGCCAGAGTACTTTTGGATACGTTGTATCCGACTGGCTGGAATTACTGTCATATCCACCCCAGATACCAGCGGTATAGTAAGGAGTGTATCCTACAAACCATAAATCATTTTCATTGCTGGTTGTACCAGTTTTGCCGGCAATCGGCATACTGACGTTTTGAAACTGTACTTTTTTACCGGTTCCGACTTTTACTACGTCTTCCATGGTATTGGTCAGAAGCCATGCAGTGGAATCCTTCATTACCTGGGTCGAAGCATTTTTATTTTCCAGAAGTACTTTTCCATTATGATCAACAATCTTCGTATAATAAGAAGGCTGATTGTAGTTTCCGCCATTTGCAATGGAGGCAAAGGAATTGGTCAGTTCCAGGTTGGTTACACCATCGGTGATTCCACCGAGGGCAAGAGATAAATTAATATCGCTGTAGACTTTGCCGGTTGCTTCATCAGTGCGGTTATCCACGAGAGTTGAAAATCCAAGTTTCTGTAAGTAGGAAAAACCAGTTTGTGGTGTTACCTGTTCTAATGTTTTGACCGCCATAATATTCATAGAGTTATAAATTGCTTCACGTATCGTTGTAAAACCGTTGTAATTTTCACCATTCCAGTTATTTACCTGAGTAGATGTACCAGGATAAAAATAACGGTCATCATCAAATACAGTAGCAAGTGTCATTCCTTTGGTATCTAATGCAGGGAGATAGGTGGATACAATTTTAAACGTAGAACCAGGCTGTCTGGTTGTATCCGTTGCACGGTTCAGTGTACGGCTTGCCATTTTTTCTCCACGTCCACCTACCAATGCTTTAATCTGTCCGGTATACTGATCCATTAGTACAAAAGAAACCTGCGGCTGTAGCGTAAAAGATGTTGTTTCACCGTCAATGGTGTCTGTATCTTTAATTACACTGCTTCGGTACTCCTGAATATATGGTTCTGCGTCTTCCTTTTTGTTAAAATACAGAGAAAAATTCGAATCTTTCTTCTGAAAATAAGATTTCAGATTCAGCTCACTGTAATTATGGATTTCTCCATCCTTGTCCGTAAAGGAAAGACGGTAAGTCAGTTCAAACTTTGAATTTGCTGGATACAGGGAATCATCTGCCAGAACTTCATCGCAGATATTCTGAAGAGAAGTATCCTGGGTGGTGTAAATCCTTAGTCCTCCACGGTAAATCAGGTTATATGCCTGAGTGGAGTTGTAGCCTAATTCTTCGCTTAAATCATTGGCAACCTGTTCGACCAGTGCATCCACAAAGTAGGAATTTACATTGGAACCGGAAGAATACTGTTCTTCATTTACCAGCTGGATTTCTGCATACACATCATCGGCCATGGCATCGGTATATTCTTCTTCACTGATGTATCCCTGCTGTTTCATTTTACTAAGAATCGTATTACGTCTTTGTGCATTTTTCTCTGGGTTGCTAATCGGATTATAGGCACTTGGATTTTTGGTAATGCCGGCAATGACCGCTGCTTCCGATAAGGTAAGGTCGCTGATGTTTTTATTAAAATAACGCTGAGATGCGGCTTCCACACCAAGTGTATTCTGGCCAAGGTTTATAGTATTCAGATAATATTCCAGAATTTCTTTTTTGCTAATCCGGTGTTCTAATTGAACTGCTAAGTACTGCTCCTGAATTTTACGTTCCATTTTATCGGAAAAATTTGTTTCCATACCACCATTAAATACGGTATTCTTTAAAAGCTGCTGGGTTATTGTACTTGCACCCTGATCAAATCCACCGGCGAGGCCGGAAAAGACAGCACGGAGTATTCCCTTTACATCTACTCCGTTATGCTCCCAGAACCGCTCGTCTTCAATTGCTACAAAGGCATTTATCACATCTTCTGGAATGGTATCAATGTTTACATAAATTCGGTTGGCATCGGAACCAATCAGCTTCTGGATTTCGTTTCCATCCGAGTCATAAATGGTTGTTGCAAATTCTGTAGGAGCAACAGTGATACTGCTGATGTCTGGGGCATTATCCAGAATGCCTTTGATAATTCCAGCGGCAGCAAACCCACCAATACAAATAGCAAAGACAATACAAAGAATTAACATCCGGAAAGAGAGAACAAATGCTTTTGTTTTGTTTTTCTTTTTCGTCTGAACTGCCTGTCTGTATTTGTTTTTTGTTCCATTTCTGCTAAAATTCATAAAAGCCTCCTATAATATACCTATAGTATATCCAAATCAGGATCCGGTAAACAATGGAATCCTTGGAACTAAGGTATCTGGCAATACTTATCATTATAGCAAATTTTATATGTTAAATAAAGTTGTAAATCGAAAAAAGACGCAGTAGACAAAACGGTACTTATTACCAATTATTATAAATAGCCAAACATTCCGGAAATATACTAATAATGATGTAAAATATTATAAGATTATTAAGAAAAAAATAGCTATTTAGAGTATAAATGTTCGAATTTGTCACAATGTGGAATAAAATGCGTTCTTTTTTACTTGCCGAAACTGTGAGAAAGCTGGTATGATATGTAAGTACCCTTAAGAGGGGAGTAGAAAGGATTCAAAATAATAACTACATAAAGAAAGGTGCTACAGAACGGATGATAGAGTATGAATTTAAGGGAAAGCGAATCGAAAAAATAGTACCAGAGAGGGAAATGGTACTAGAGTATTTTATTGTGAGGGAATGCCGGGAAGGGAAAGAGGAGCCTTTCTATGGCATAGAAATCCGTAAGACGGAAGGTGCACAGTCTGAAAAAGAAATTGTCCGTGGAATATCTTATGAAAAAGATTTAGTAGAGGGGTTACTGGATCGGATGTTTCGTGGCATTGTGACGCCGATGTCTCTGGTAGAGGTCGTGGATGACTGCATGACAGAAATATTATGTAGCTAAAAGTCTGTTCTCATGTTATAATGGCTGTTAGTAATTAAAGGAGTCGGTAACATGGAAGAAATTCGTATTGTATATGAAGGCGGAACGGGAGAGATTGTTGAGAAGAAGTCCAGATTTATTGCGACAGTAAGTCCTGTAGAGACAGAAGAAGAAGCACTTGCTTTTCTTGAGAAGAAGAAGAAGCAGTATTGGGACGCCAGACACAATTGTTTCGCATATGTAATCGGAGACAGGCAGCAGATTCAAAGATGCAGCGACGATGGGGAGCCATCCGGGACAGCAGGAAAACCTATACTTGATGTATTATTAGGAGCCGGACTGCGTAATGTGGCTGTTGTAGTAACCAGATATTTTGGTGGTACCCTGCTCGGTACCGGAGGACTGGTAAGAGCTTATTCAAAAAGTACGCAGGTTGGTTTGGAAAACAGTGTGATTATAGAAAAATGTCGTGGAAACATTCTGTCCGTTGAGACGGATTATAACGGCGTTGGAAAACTTCAATATATTTCGGCATCTATGGAACTTCACACGATTCATACAGAATATACAGATAGAGTTATTTCTGAGATTCTGGTTCCATTGGAGCAGGTTCAAGCATTTGAGAAGAAAGTGACAGAAGCTACTTCTGGAAAAGTGAAAATTATGGTTGAAAAAGAAGTCTATTACGGAACAAACAAAGAAGAAATTATCATTTTTTAGGAAGAAGAAAAGAAAAGGAGTATTTCAGTGATGGAATACTCCTTTTCTTTTGTCTTAATTTAGGAAATATCTGCTTTCTATACGAATTGATTCTGGGCTTCATCATATTCATAATCGATGGAGGCAAGAGAAGCTATCAGTTTGTTTTTGTCGGTATCTATGCTTTTGCAGAAATCATCCAGGGAACTGTAGTTATCACGAAGCTGTGTGTTCACATAGCTTAACAGCATTACGGGATCTTTTGGCATTGGCATAATGTATTATTCTCCTTTCTTTCTGGCTTTGCGTGAGCCAATTCTATTAAAATATTCCTGAATATTTTTTTCATAACCATTATCAGATAGTTCATAAAATGTTACATTTTTTAATTCATCCGGCAGGTACTGCTGATCTACGTAATGATTTTCATAATCATGGGCGTATTTATAACCGATTCCGTGCCCGAGTTTTCCAGCTCCAGAGTAGTGAGCATCCATCAGATAAGCTGGAATGGATGCAGTTTTTTCATTTTTAACTATATCAAGTGCTTTGTCGATAGCAGTAATCGCAGAATTGCTCTTTGGTGCACATGCTACGTAAGAGGCTGCTTGTGCAAGAACAATACGAGCCTCGGGCATTCCAAGGCGTTCTACTGCCTGTGCAGCGGATGTGGCAACGACCAGGGCATTTGGATCTGCGTTAGAAACATCTTCGGCAGCACAAATCATAATTCGTCTGGCGATAAAGGTCACATCTTCTCCGGCGTAAAGCATTCTTGCCAGATAATAAATAGCCGCATCCGGATCGGAACCACGCATGCTTTTAATAAAGGCAGAAATCGTATCGTAGTGATTGTCGCCAGTTTTATCATAACGGATAGACCGCTTCTGGATACATTCCTGTGCAACATCCAAATTAATATGAATGATACCGTCTTCACTTCTTGCTGTGGTAAGTACGCCAAGTTCAACGGCATTTAGGGCAGAACGGGCATCGCCGTTTGCGATATCAGATAAGAAGTCCAGTGCATCTTCATCAATTTCGGCATGATAAGAGCCGAGACCTTTTTCTTTATCTGTAATGGCACGGATAATCAGCGTTTTGATATCATCTTTGGAAAGCGGTTTCAGCTGAAAAATAACCGAACGGGAAATCAAAGCCTGATTTACTTCAAAATAAGGATTTTCTGTCGTGGCACCGATTAAAATAAGGGTACCATCTTCCACAAAAGGAAGAAGATAATCCTGCTGGCTTTTGTTGAAACGATGAATTTCGTCTACAAACAAAATCGTTTTTTTGCCATACATACCGCTTGTATTTTTCGCGTCTGTAACAACCTGTTCCATATCTTTTTTGCCGCTTGTTGTGGCATTTAACTGGGTAAATACCGCACTTGTAGTATGGGCGATAACTTTAGCAAGGGTGGTTTTTCCCGTCCCAGGAGGTCCATAAAAGATAATAGAACTTAATTTATCCGCCTTAATGGCTCGATATAAAAGCTTGTCCTTTCCGATGATATGCTGTTGTCCGACTACCTCTTCCAGCGTCATGGGACGAAGCCTCGAAGCAAGGGGGGATTCTTTCTCCATGTTCTGGTTACGCATATATTCAAATAAATCCATGATCGATCCTCCAATCAAAATCACTCATTATTTCTTTTTTGATGAATCTTTTTTCTTATTCAGAATGTCCTCTGTTGGAACATCCTGGCGTCTGCTGATGGATTTTAAAAGCACCTGGTAGCCATACAGTATAATTGGAATTACAATCGTACTGAAAATACAGGAAAAAAACAGGCCGCTTGTTTCTTTTGTCGTAAAAAAGGAAAAGATAAAAGTAACAAGGTAGAGACTAAGTAAAAAGATTACAAGCAGCAGACTAAAAATACGTTTCATTTTCATATAATGTCCCCTTTATTATCTGTGAATAAATTATACATACTTATTCATTATATCGAATATTCCTTTTATTTGCAATGAAATTACGTTTTCCTTTTCGTTAGCCAGAATTTTTTTGTTGTAGTAGGATTATGTCAGTAATATTAAACACGTCCAAAACCGCATAATAAATTATAACAAAAAATGAATAGAAAGAGTGACATTGAATTTCCTGTACGTATTTGATACTATATAGTTCAGATTTTAAGAAGCAATTATAATGATCTCTCGGAATCTTGAGTGATTACTGCCAGCGTAGCTGGCATACGTACTTTGGTAAGTAAATATTAT